>NZ_JASZYL010000008.1:0-296987 GCF_030316985.1 Variovorax sp. J31P179
TCGCGCAGCGTGAGGCCCGAGGCGAACACGGTGCCGGCCGCCAGGCCGCCGTCGTTGGCCACGATCGCGACGTTGTCGCGCGCGTGCATGAGGATGGTGAGCGGCGGCCTGGGCATGGGGGTTTCAGTCATGGGGGTGCTTCGGTGTCTCGCGTTCCCGCGGATCAGGCTCGCCGCCCGATCTCGGCCTCTTCGCGGGTCCAGCCCTTGACCTGCTCGCTCAGGCTCAGGCCGAGGCCCGGGCGGCTCGGCACCCGCATGCGGCCGTCGCGGATCTCGAGGCGCTCGTTGAACAGGGGTTCGAGCCAGTCGAAGTGCTCGACCCAGGGCTCGGTGGGATAGACCGCGCCCAGATGGACATGCAGCTCCATCGCGAAGTGCGGCCCGAGGCCGAGGCCGGCCTGCTCGGCGAGGCCGGCCACTTTCAGGAACGGCGTGATCCCGCCCACGCGAGGCGCATCGGGCATGAGGTAGTCGGCGGCGCGGTGACGGATGAGTTCGCCGTGCTCGGCCGCGCTGGTCAGCATCTCGCCGGTCGCGATCGGGGTGTCGAACTGGGCCGCGAGCGCGGCGTGGCCCTCGAAGTCGTAGGCATCGAGCGGCTCCTCGATCCACACCAGATTGAATTGCTCGAAGATGCGGCACATGCGCTGCGCGGTCGGCCGGTCCCACTGCTGGTTGGCATCGACCATCAGCGGCATGTCGTCGCCCAGGTGCTTGCGCACCGCTTCCACGCGCCGGACGTCCAGCGCGCGGTCGGGTTGCCCGACCTTCAGCTTGATGCCGCCGATGCCGCGTTCGCGCGAGGCCTGCGCATTGACGAGCAGTTGCTCCAGCGGCGTGTGCAGGAAGCCGCCCGAGGTGTTGTAGCACTGCACCGAGTCGCGCTGCGAGCCGAGCAGCTTGGACAGCGAGAGACCGGCGCGCCGGGCCTTGAGGTCGTACAGCGCGACGTCGAAGGCGCCGATCGCCTGCACCGCCATGCCGCTGCGGCCGACCGAGGCACCGGCCCAGCACAGCTTGGTCCAGAGCCTGGAGATGTCGCTCGGGTCTTCGCCGATCAGTGCCGGCGCGATTTCCTTCGCATGCGCGAACTGGCCCGGCCCGCCGGCCCGCTTCGAGTAGCTGAAGCCGAGGCCGCGATGGCCGTCCTTGGTCTCGATCTCGGCGAACAGCATCGCGATCTCGGTCATCGGCTTCTGCCGGCCGGTCAGGACTTTGGCATCGCTGATCGGGTTGGCCAGCGGCAGGTAGCACGACGAGATGCGAACCCAGGTGATGCTGTCGCTCGCGAACGAAGGGGAGGAGGGGGTCATGACGGCGGAGTCCATGCGCTTCGGGGTGGTGGGGGCGTGCTCAGTCGATCGTGATCTTGCCGGTCTCGATCACGGTCTTCCAGCGCGCGTATTCCTTCTGCTGGAATTCCGCGAACTGGGCCGGCGTGTTGGCGACCATCTCGAAGCCGATCGAGGTGAACTGTTCCTTGACCTTCGGGTCGTTGAGCGCTTCGACGAAGGCGGCATGGGCCTTGTCCCGCGTCGCGGGGGCCAGGCCCTTGGGGGCGACGATGGCCTGCCACGACGCCACCTCGACATTCTTGACCCCCGCTTCGGCCAGCGTCGGCACCTCGGGCAGCACCGGCGAGCGCTTCGGGCTGGTGATCGCCAGTGCGCGCATCCGGCCGCCCTTGATGTATTGCGCCACCGAGTTGATGTTCTGGAACGACGCATCGACCTGGCCGCCCATGAGGTCGGTGTGGGCCGGCGAGCCGCCCTTGTAGGGGACATGGAGGCCCTGGGTGCCGGTCTGCTGCCAGAACAGCTCGGCCGTGAGGTGGTCGCTCGAGCCGTTGCCGGCCGACGCGAAGGTCATCTTGCCGGGGTTGGCCTTCAGGCCGGCGATCACGTCGGCCACGTTCTTGTACGGCGAGCTCGCCGGCACCACCAGCACGTTGGGCGATGCCACCGCCACGGTGATCAGGTCGAAATCCTTCAGCGCGTCGTACTGCAGGCCCTTCACCAGGTGCGGCACGATCACCAGCGGGCCGAGCGAGGTCACGAGGAAGGTGCTGCCGTCGGCCGGAGCCCGCTTGACGAAGGTGGCGCCGATGGTGCCGGTGGCCCCGGCCTTGTTGTCGACCAGGAAGGACTGCTTGAGCTTCTCGCTGAGCCGCGGCACGATCGCGCGCGCCACCTGGTCGGTCGAGCCGCCGGGCGGGAACGGGACCACCAGCGTGACGGTCTTCTCGGGCCAGCCCTGCCCATGGGCGGCCAGGGCCGCCAGGCTCAGCGCGATCGCGCCCAGGTACTTCTTCATGTCATGTCTCCTTGGATTGATAACGTTGTCATTTTTGGCCTGGTAAACGAATCGGACGACGGGTGGTTGCGCGATATCAAGATTCTGTCGATATAGCGAAATCGGATTCGAGGCGCCAAGACAAATGATATCGTTGTCATTTTGCCCGGTCAACCCAGGCGGCGATCGGGGTTTTCCCGGTTTCGCGCCGGCCGACAGGCCTCGACGGCTGCGCTGTTAACGATGTCAACGCGAGGGCCCGGCGATTTGGTAGGCTCCCGGGATACAACGCCAGACCCCCGAAATGAACGACGTTTCTCCCTTCAAGGCGGCCACGCTCCACGACGTGGCCAAGGCTGCGGGCGTTTCGCTGATCACCGCCTCGCGCGCGCTCGGCAATCCCGGCGTGGTGTCGGCGAAGACGATCGAGAAGGTCCAGGCTGCGGTCGAATCGACCGGCTACATCCCGAACCTGCTCGCCGGCGGCCTGAAGTCGAAGCGCAGCCTGATGGTGGGCGGCATCGTGCCGGCGCTCTCGGTGTCCCAGTTCCTGCCGACCGTGCAGGCCCTGACCACCGAGCTCGCCGCGGCCGGCTACCAGCTGATCCTGGGCCAGACGGCATACGACGCCGAGCGCGAGGAATCGGTGCTCAACGCGATGATCGGCCGCCAGCCCGACGGCATCGTCATCACCGGCCTGGTGCAGTCCCAGCGGGCCCGCGACCGGCTGCGCCGCTCGGGCATTCCGGTGGTCGAGACCTGGGACCTCAGCGACCGGCCGATCGACATGGTCGTGGGCTTCTCGCACCTGAAGGTGGGCGGCGCGCTGGGGGGCTATTTCCTCGGCAAGGGATGGAAGCGGATCGGCATCGCCTCCGGCGACGACCATCGGGCGCGGATGCGCCGCGACGGCTTCCAGACCACGATCGGGCGCGAGCTGCCGACCGCCTTCGTGCCCGCGCCCAGCAGCCTCGAACTGGGCCGCCGTGCGCTCGGGCAGCTGCTCGAGACCGATCCGGAACTGGAGGCGATCTGCTGCAGCTCTGACCAGCTCGCGCATGGCGTGATCGTGGAGGCGCTGGCGCGCGGCCTGCGGGTGCCGCAGGACCTCGCGATCTGCGGCTTCGGCAACGCCGACTTCGGGGCCCACACGGTGCCGTCGATCTCCACCATCCATGTGGACGGGGCCGAGATCGGCCGCCTGGCGGCGCAGCTGATCGTCGCCCGCTGCCGCGGCGAAGCGGTGGCCCAGCCGGTGATCGACGTCGGCTTCCGGATCGTCGAGCGGCAGTCGACTTGAGCTAACGAGCGCGCTGCGGCAGCTCGGACGCGCGGCGCCGCTCGCGGCCGTTCACGAGATGGGTGCGCATGGCGGCACGGGCCGCATCCGCATCCTGCTGCGCGATCGCGTCGACGATGCGTCGATGCTCCAGCAGCACCTGGTCGCTCGTGGCGATGCCGGGGTCCTCGCCGGCCGCGGCTTCCAGGAAGGCGGTCGGCACGCAGGCCGGGCCCAGCGCTTCGAGCACCGCGGCGTAGTGCGGGCTGTGGGCCGCGCGCGAGATCTCGAGGTGAAGCTGGAAGTCGGGCACCGCCGTGTCCATGCCTTGCGCCATGGCGCTGCGGAAGGCGTTCAGCGCGCCGGCGATGGCTTCCAGGTCGGCGCCGTCGCGACGCTGCGCCGCCAGGGCGGCGGCTTCGGATTCGAGGCCGATGCGCAATTCGATCAGCGCCAGCGCCTGCGGCAGGCTGTCGTCCGGGCTGCTGTCGACCAGGAAAGGCTTGGCGCGCGAGGCGCCGACCACGAAGGTGCCGACGCCCCGGCGCGACCGCACCATGCCGGCGGCCTGCAGCCTCGACAGCGCTTCGCGGACCACGGTCCGGCTGACACCGAACTCGCTCATGATCTCGGCCTCGGTCGGCAGCTTGTCGCCGGCCCGCAACGGGCCGATCCGGATCCGGTGGCTCAGGGCGTCGACCACTCCCATGCTCAGGTTGCGCGGCAGGGATCGGTGAGGGCTCTGCATGTTGATAACGTTGTCATCGATGCTAGCCGAAAGCGGCCGGAGGGTCCAGGAATCGGGCGCGGCGATGGCCTCAGGGGAAACGCGAACACGGCCCGTTTTTAGTTGACACATGAAAGGTTGAAAAGTAATGTATTGACGCCTCCTCCTGTTCCACTTCGACTGCAACCCATGAAAATCGCAATCCTCGGCGGCGGCCACGGCGCCTATGCAGCCACCGCCGACCTGTCCGAAGCCGGCCACGAAGTCCGCCTCTGGCGCCGCGACGGCGCCGCGCTGGCACCGGTCGTGCAAGCCGGATCCATCACGTTGAAGGATGCCGATGGCAGCCGCGACGTGGCGATCGCGCTGGCCACGCCCGACATCGGCGCCGCGCTGCGCGATGCCGAGCTGATCGTGATTCCCACCCCGGCGATCGCCCAGCAGGACATCGCCCGCGCGATGGCGCCGCACCTGGTCGACGGCCAGGTGGTGTTTCTGCCGCCCGGCACCTTCGGCAGCTACGTCATGGCGCGCCAGGTGGCCGAGTCCGGCAGCCGCGCCGATGTCGCCTGGGCCGAGACCGGCACGCTGCCCTACCTGGCGCGCAAGCACGGCGAGCGCGAGGTGAACGTGACGATCCGCGCCATCCGCCTGCCCACCGGCGTCTATCCGGCGCGCAAGGAGGCGCAGGCGATCGAGGTGATCCGCCGGGCCTATCCCGCGGTGCACGGCTGCGGCGACGCGCTGTCGGGCGCGCTGATGAATGCCGGCCCGGTGATCCATCCGCCGCTGATGGTCATGAACGCCGCGCCGCTGCAGCACTTCGAGCGCTGGGACATCCACAACGAGGGGACCCAGCGCGCGGTGCGCGACGTCACCGACCGGCTCGACCAGGAGCGCATCGCGGTGCGCGAGGCGCTCGGGCAGGGTGCGCCGCACTATCCGCTGGCCGACCACTACAACAACGACCAGTGGATGTACGGCGATGCCCACAAGCAACTGGTGAAGTCGGGCGACTGGCGCGAGAACATCGATCTCCACACGCACCGCTACATCACCGAGGACACCGAGCTCGGACTCGCCTTCCTGGCATCGACCGCGCGCTTCGTCGGCGTCGATGCGCCGATCGCCCATGGGCTGCTGGCGATCGTCGGCGGCTTCCTCGGGCGCGATCTGCGCCGGGGGCCCCGCACATTGGAGACGCTCGGCCTCTCCGAACTGAGCGCGGCGCAACTCAAGAAGAGACTGCACGATGGCGAATGATCAGGCCGACGCCGGGCCGCCCCAAGGCGGCCTGCGGCCCCCGTGGGGGGCAGCGAGTACACGAAGTGACGGAGCGGGGGGGCCACACCTGCCGCGCTTTGCCGCCGTCGGCGCGGGCCGCATGGGCCGCGGCATCGCGATCGCCTTTGCCTACGCCGGCCACCGCATCGCGCTGGTCGACCTGCGCCCGCGCAGCGACGAGGCGTGGCAGAAGCTGCGCAGCGAAGCACGGGCCGAGATCGAAGGCAGCCTGTCAGGGTTGGCCCAGCTCGGCGTGATCGAGGCCGCGCAGGTGGCGGCGATCGCGGCGCGGGTCGAGTTCGTGAACGCCGCCGACGCACCGGCCGCGCTCGGCGCTGCCGAACTGCTGTTCGAGGGCGTGCCCGAGACGCTCGACGCCAAGCGCGAGGCCTTCGAATGGCTCAGCCGGCACTGCGGCGACGACGCGATCATCACCTCGACCACCAGCAGCATCCTGGTGACGCAGCTGGCGGCGCTGGTGCACCGGCCCGAGCGCTTCCTCAACATGCACTGGCTCAACCCGGCCTACGTGATCCCGGTGGTCGAGCTGAGCTGCCATGCCGGCACCGACCCGGCCGTGCTGGCGCGCACCAAGGCGATCATGGAGGGCATCGGCAAGCTGCCGGTGGTCTGCGGCGCGACGCCCGGCTACATCGTGCCGCGGCTGCAGGCGCTGGTGATGAACGAGGCGGCCCGCATGATCGAGGAGGGCGCCGCCACGGCCGAGGAGATCGACAAGGCCACGCGCTACGGCCTGGGCCTGCGCTTCGCGGCGCTCGGCGTGGTCGAGTTCATCGACTTCGGCGGCTGCGACATCCTGCACCACGCAAGCCGCGAGATGTCGGCCTCGATCGACCGTGCGCGCTACACGGCGCCCGCGATCGTCGACCGCATGGTCGACGAAGGCCGGCTCGGCTTGAAGAGCGGCAGCGGCTTCTACGACTACGAAGGGCGCGACGTCGGCGCCTACCGCCGCGACGTGCTGTCGCGCACGCTGGGCATGCTGAGGCATGCCGGGCTCTGGCAGCCGCCGGCCGCAGAGACCCAGCCATGAAGATCCGGCGCGCCTTCGCCGACCTGTCGGTGGGCCAGGTGCACTATGCCGAGTGCGGCGCGCCGCAGGCCCCGCCGGTGCTGCTCCTGCACCAGTCGCCGCGCAGCTGGACCGAATACCGCGAGGTGCTGCCGCTGCTCGGTGCCCGACATCGCGCGATCGCGATGGACACCGCCGGCTTCGGCGACTCGGCCGCCATCGACGGGCCTGCCAGCATCGAAGCCTGGGCCCGGATCGCGGTCGAACTGCTCGACGCCCTGGGCATCGCGCGGGCCGATGTCGTCGGCCATCACACCGGCGGCGTGATCGCGATCGAGATCGCGGCCAGTGCGCCAGAGCGGGTGCGCGGCCTGGTGCTGTCGTCGACGCCCTTCACCGACGCCGATTTTCGGCGCGTGCGCGCCGAACGGCCGCCGATCGACGAGGTGGCACCGAGCGGTGACGGCAGCCATCTGGCCGCGCTGTGGCAGCGCCGCGAGGGCTTCTACCCGGCCGGGCGCCCCGAACTGCTCGAAGCCTTCGTGCGCGATGCGCTCAAGGCCAGCGGCAGCCCCGAGGACGGGCATCGCGCGGTCGCCGCCTACCGGATGGAAGACAGCATCCATCGCGTGCGGCAGCCAGTGCTGATCCTGCGCGCGACCGACGACCCCTTCGCGTCGCCGCATGCCGCCGAACTGCAGCACGCGCTGCCGCAGGCGCGCACCCTCGACATCCCCGGCGGCATGGTGCCGCTGCCCGACCAGATGCCCGAGGCCTTCGCGGCCGCGGTGCTGGACTTTCTGGAGACGCTCCCATGAAGGCGATGCGCGTGGCGGCCTTCGGCGCGCCGCCCTTGCCAGCGCAGCTGGCCGAGCCGCAGCTGCGCGCCGGCCGCACGATCGTCCGCATGGAGGCGGCCACGGTCGGCCACATCGACCGCACCGTCTGGGGCGGCAAGTTTCTGAGGCATCCGCCATTCCCGTACACGCCGGGCGTCGAGGCCGCGGGCGTGGTGGTAGCGAGCACCCGCCATGCCGTGGGCCAGCGCGTCTGGCTGCGCGGCTGCGGCCTGGGCACGCTGTTCGACGGCACCTGGTGCGAACTGATCGATGCCCCCGACGAGGCGCTGGGCTTGCTGCCCGAAGCGGTGCCGTCGACGCTGGGCTCGGCCTTCTTCTCTCCTTGCACCTCGGCCTGGGTGGCGTTGCACGACATCGCCCGGATGCGCGCCGGCGAGCGAGTGCTGGTGACCGGCGCGACCGGTGCGGTCGGCTCGCTGGCGGTGCAGCTGGCGCTCGACGGCGGGGCGCATGTCATCGCGGTGGTGGGCCAGGCCGCGCAGGCGGCGGCGATGCCGCCCGCGGCGCAGGTGCTGGTGCTCGGCGACGATCCTTCCGAAGCGCTGGCCTCGGTCTCGGCCGACCTGCTGGTCGACACGGTCGGCGGGCCGGTACTGGCCGCTGCCCTGGCGCGCGTGGAACCCGGCGGCCGCGCGGTGCTGGTGGGCTACACCGCGGGCAACGGGCTGGCCCTGGACCTTGCGCATTTCCTGCAGCGCGATGTGGCGCTGCTGCCGCTCAACATGTTCCGCCGCGACGCCGCCGGCCGGGCGGCGGCGCCGGAACTGCTGGCGCGGCTGGCCGACGGCAGACTGCGCCTGGACGTCCAGCCCTTCGCTCTCGAGGACGCCGCCGCGGCGCTGGACTGGATCGCCCAGCGCGGCCATCGGGGCCGGGCGGTGCTGGTGGCCCGGCCCTGAGGCCGGCCTCACTCGTCTTCTTCGACCGCTTCGCCCGCTGCGTCCGCGTGCAGCGCAATGATGTGGCGCAGCGTGCGTTTGAGTTCCTCGGCGCGCTCCAGGCCGAAGGGCTCGAGCACCCGCAGCTCATGCTCGCGCGCCAGTTCCATCAGGTGCTCCACCGCCTGCGCGCCTTGGGGCGTGATGCGCACCAGGGTGACGCGCCGATCACTGTCATGGGGCAGGCGCTCGATCTGGCCGCGCGCTTCCATACGGTCGAGCAGCCGGGTCACGGTCGGCTGCTTGGTCACCGTGACCTGCGCCAGCGCGCCGATGCTGATCGCCTGGCCGCCGGCCAGCGAGGCCATCACCCGCCATTCGGAGACCGAGAAGCCGTGCTGGCGCGCCACCCGGTGGAACTCCGACGAGATCAGCTGGCTCGCCTGCGCCAGCAGCGCGGGCAGGTAGTCGTCGACGAAACGGTGGCTCGGCGCCGCCGCCTCTTCCCTGAACGGCCCCGGACTCGTGGTGGGCACGCTACTTGCTCGTCTAGGGTTATCCATGATTTTGAATACATTCAGTTGTCAATATTATAAAGACCGCGGTGCCGATAGTGATCCGCGGTCCCACGAATGAAGGAACAAGATGGCAGAGCGCTCGTTCGTCGAAGAGGTGAAGAAGCTGCGGCTTTCCGGTGGCGATGTATTCCGCGGTGAAGGCATTCTGGCAGTCACCAAGGCTTTGCTGGAGTCCGGTGTGTCCTACGTCGCGGGCTATCAGGGTGCACCGATCTCGCACCTGATGGATGTGCTGGCCGACGCCCAGGACATCCTGAGCGAGCACGGCATCCGCTTCGAGAACAGCGCCAGCGAGGCCACGGCCGCGGCGACCCTGGCGGCCTCGGTCAACTATCCGCTGCGCGGCGCCGTGACCTTCAAGGCGACGGTGGGCACCAACGTCGCCTCGGACGCACTGGCCAACCTGGCCTCGGGCGGCGTCACCGGCGGCGCGCTGATCATCGTCGGCGAGGACTACGGCGAGGGCTCGTCGATCATGCAGGAGCGCAGCCACGCTTTCGCCATGAAGTCGCAGATCTGGCTGCTCGATCCCCGGCCCAACCTGCCGTCGATCGTCGAGGCCGTGAAGCAGGGCTTCGAGCTCTCGGAAGCCAGCCACACGCCGGTGATGCTGCAGCTGCGCATCCGCGCCTGCCACGTGCACGGGCACTTCGTCGCCGGCGACAACAAGCGCGCCAAGTTCACGCTCCAGGATGCGCTCGAGAATCCGCAGCGCGACGTCGGCCGCATCGTGCTGCCGCCCGCGAGCTTCGTGCACGAGCAGGAGAAGGTGCGCGAGCGCTGGCCCGCGGCCGTGAAGTTCATCGAGGAGCGCGGGCTCAACGAATTCTTTTCCGAGGGCGCCGACGACATCGGCATCATCGTGCAGGGCGGCAGCTACAACACGCTGGTGCGAGCGCTCGAGCGTCTCGACCTGGCCGACGTGTACGGCAATTCGAAGATTCCGCTGTACGTCATGAACGTGGCCTACCCGGTGATCGAGAGCGAGGTGCTGCGCTTCTGCGAAGGCAAGCGCGCCGTGCTGATCGTCGAGGAAGGGCAGCCCAACTTCGTCGAGCAGAACCTCGCGACCATCCTGCGCCAGGCCGGCTCGACCACCGTGCTGCACGGCAAGGACATCCTGCCGGTGGCCGGCGAATACACCGCGGCCGAACTGCTCAAGGGGGCACGCGCCTTCGGCGAGCGCTACGGCCGCCTGCAGCCGCTGCCGGCGCCGGTGCGCAAGGTGATCCCGCTCACCGAACTGGCGACACCCGAGCCCGCTTTGCCGCTGGGCGACAGCGTCCATGCACGGCCGCCGGGCTTCTGCACCGGCTGCCCCGAGCGGCCGATCTTCAGCGCCATGAAGCTGGTCGAGCGCGAGCTCGGCGCCCACCACGTGAGCGCCGACATCGGCTGCCACCTGTTCTCGATCCTGCCGCCGTTCAACATCGGCAACACGACCATGGGCTACGGCCTGGGCGGCGCCGGCGCGGCCGCGCTCAACGCGCCCGCCGGCAAGCGCGCGATCTCGGTGATGGGCGACGGCGGCTTCTGGCACAACGGCCTCACCAGCGGCGTCGCCAACGCGGTGTTCAACCGCAGCGACAACCTGACCATCGTGGTCGACAACAACTACACCTCGGCCACCGGCGGCCAGGACATCCTGTCGTCGAGCGCCAACAACGCGACCCGCAGCACCGGCCATGCGATCGAGCGCGCGGTGCGCGGCGTCGGCGTGAAGTGGGTCCGGACCTTGCGCCGCACCTACGACGTCGCCGGCATGCGCGACGCCCTCAAGGACGCGCTGACCACGAAGGAAAAAGGCCCGAAGGTGCTGATCGCCCAGTCGGAGTGCATGCTGAACCGCCAACGGCGCGAGAAGCCGCTGGTGCGCAAGGCGATCGCCGACGGCAAGCGGATGGTGCGCGAGAAGTTCGGCGTCGATTCCGACACCTGCACCGGCGACCACTCCTGCATCCGGCTGTCAGGCTGCCCCTCGCTGTCGATCAAGCCGAACCCCGATCCGCTGCGCACCGACCCGGTGGCGACCGTCATGGACAGCTGCGTCGGCTGCGGCGTCTGCGGCGAGGTCTCGCATGCGGCCGTGCTGTGCCCCTCGTTCTACAAGGCGCAGATCGTGAGCAACCCGAGCCGCTGGGACCTGGTGCGCGAGAGCTTCCGCGCGAAGGTCATCGGCTGGCTGCAAAAGGGCGAGGCCAAGCGCCGCGCGGCCTATGCCTTCTGAACGGACGACGATGCGCGCACAACCGATAAAAATTGCGATCCTTGCCATGGGCGGCGAGGGCGGCGGCGTGCTGGCCGACTGGATCGTCGAAATGGGCGAGTCCAACGGCTACCTGGCGCAGACCACCTCGGTGCCGGGCGTGGCCCAGCGCACCGGCGCCACCATCTATTACGTCGAGCTGTACCCCGAGGCGCAGGCCGAGGCCGACGGCGGCCGGCCGGTGCTGGCGCTGATGCCGCTGCCAGGCGATGTCGACGTGGTGCTGGCCTCCGAACTCATGGAAGCCGGCCGGGCGGTGCAGCGCGGGCTGGTCACGCGCGACCGCACGACCTTGATCGCCTCCACCCATCGGGTCTACTCGATTGCCGAGAAGAGCGCTCTCGGTGACGGCCGGGTCGACAGCAGCGAATTGCTCAAGCACGCCGAGCGCGCCGCCCAGCGCTTCATCCGCTTCGACATGGCGCAGGCCGCCGAAGCCTCGGGCAGCGTGATCAGCGCGGTGCTGTTCGGCGCGCTCGCGGGTGCCGGCGTGCTGCCCTTCGGCCGGGCCCAGTTCGAGGCCACGATCGAACGCGGCGGGGTCGGCGTCAAGCCCAGCCTCCGTGCCTTCGGCGCCGCCTTCGCGCGGGCCCAGGGCGCGCTCGAACCCGAAGCCGCCGCGGTGCCCGAGGCGCCCGCGCCGCAACCGCGCCATCCCGCGGTGCGGGCCCTGGTCGAACGCGTGCAGCGCGACTTCCCGGCCTCGGTGCAGCACTTCCTCCTCGAGGGCGTGCGTCGCCTGATCGACTACCAGGACCTCGACTACGCCGGCCTCTACCTCGATCGCATGGCCGTCGTCGCGGCGCTGCCCGGCGACGACGAAGCACGTCTGCTGCGCGAGACCGCGCGCCACCTGGCCCTGTGGATGTCCTACGAGGACACGGCCCGGGTCGCGGCGCTCAAGACCCGGTCGTCGCGCTTCGACCGCGTGCGCGGCGAGGCCCGCGTGCAGGATGGCCAGGTGCTGGCCATCAACGAGTACATGCATCCGCGGCTGCAGGAGATCTGCGAGACGCTGCCGGCCGGCATCGGCCGATGGCTGATGGATTCGCGCCTGCCGCGCCGCGTGGTCGAGCACTTCACTCAGAAGGGCCGCGTGGTGCAGACCAGTTCGCTGCACGGCTACCTGATGCTGCGCACAGTGGCGGCCTGCAAGCGCTGGCGCCGCTCGACCTTGCGCTATGCCGAGGAGAACCGTCGCATCGAGGAATGGCTCGCGCGCATTGCCGAGACCGCGCCGCACCATCCCGCGCTGGCGGTCGAAGTCGCGCAGTGCCAGCGCCTGGTCAAGGGCTACAGCGACACCCACGAACGCGGCCTGCGCAACTACGACACCGTGATGGCGGCCGTGCAGCGTGCCGGCGGCGTCATTGCACCCGCCACCCTGCGCGAGTTGCGCGACGCGGCGCTGGCCGACGAGCACGGCCACAAGCTGCAGGCCGCGCTCTTGCGGCACGCGCTCGCCTGAACCACGGAGCCCGTCATGACCGCCCAGCCGATGACCCTGCAACTGCGCGTCGCCGAAGCACGCGAACTGAACCCGCTGATCAAGACCTTCAGGCTTCGATCGGCCGATGGCGGCGTGCTGCCCGGATTTGCCGCCGGCGCCCACATCCGCGTGCGGGTCGAGCTGCCCGATGGTTCGGCCGACTGGCGCCACTACTCGCTGATCAATTTCTCGGCCGATGCGAAGGCCACCGAGGCGCCGACCGACTACGTGATCGCGGTGCGCAAGGAAGCCGAAGGCCGCGGTGGCTCGCGCTTCATGCACGAGCGGCTGCGCGAGGGTGACACGGTCACGATCGAGGTGCCCAAGAACGACTTCCCGCTGCACACCGGCCCGGGCGGCACGGTGCTGCTGGCTGGCGGCATCGGCGTGACGCCCTTGGCCAGCATGGCGACCCGCCGCCGGGCCGAGGGGCTGCCGGTGCGCATGCACTATGCCGGCCGCAGCCGCGAACTGATGGCCTTCGTGCCCGAACTCCAGGCACTGCTGGGCGACGACCTGCGCCTGCATGCCGACGTCGAGCAGGGCGGCCCCTTCGACATCGGCGCCATGCTCGACGGCATCCCGGCCGGCGACCGGCTCTATGTCTGCGGCCCCAAGCTGATGCTCGACGCCGTGCTGGCCCAGACCCAGGCCCGCGGCTGGACCCACGACCGCGTGCACTTCGAGCTGTTCACCACGCCGGTGGTCGAGGAGGGCGACCATGCCTTCGAGGTCGAGCTCGCGCAGTCGGGCCAGCGCTTCACGGTGCCGGCCGACCAGAGCATCCTCGACTGCCTGATCGAGCACGGCTGCGACCCGATGTTCGACTGCAAGCGCGGCGAATGCGGCGTTTGCGCGACGCCGGTCATGGAGGGCGAGATCGACCATCGCGACTATGTGCTGACCGCCCGCGAAAAGGCGGAGGGCAACGTCATGCAGATCTGCATCTCGCGCGCCAAGGGGCAGCGGCTGGTGCTGGATATGTGAGATTTTGCGGGACAGACCAAGAAACTGCGCAGCAGTTTTTGCTCTGTCCTCAACTGATTAGAAGGAGCCACACACACATGACTTCCTACCGAGGCAACCCCGAAGCAGTGCGCGCACTGGTGCAGCCCGACCGGGTGCACCGCGACCTGTACACCAGCGCCGAGCTGTTCGAGCTGGAACAAGAGCACTTCTTCGCCAACACCTGGAACTACGTCGGCCACGAGAGCCAGCTGCCCAAGGCCGGCGACTACCTCAACACCGAGATCGCCGGCCGGCCGCTGATCGTCGTGCGCCACACCGACGGCTCGGTGCGCGCGATGATGAACAGGTGTGCGCACAAGGGCTCGCGGCTGGTCAGCGCGCCCTGCGGCAACACCGGCAAGTTCTTCCGCTGTCCCTACCACGCATGGACCTTCAAGACCGACGGTTCGCTGCTGTCGATCCCGCTCAAGAACGGCTACGAGGGTACGCAGCTGCACGAATGCGAATCGGCCAAGGGCCTGACGACGGTGAAGAACGTGCGCAGCTACCGCGGCTTCATCTTCGTCAAGATCAACGACGTCGGCCCCGACTTCGAAGAGTTCTTCGGCGACTCGCTGAGCTCGATCGACAACATGGCCGACCGCTCGCCCGAGGGCGAGCTCGAGATCGCCGGCGGCTGCCTGCGCTTCATGCACCAGTGCAACTGGAAGATGTTCGTCGAGAACCTCAACGACACCATGCACCCGATGGTGGCGCACGAATCGTCCGCCGGCACCGCCAAGAGCATGTGGGCCGGAAAGCCCGAGGACGAGCCCAAGCCGATGGCGATCGAGCAGTTCGTGCCTTTCATGTCGGACTACAAGTTCTTCGAGGACATGGGTGTGCGCACTTACGACAACGGCCACAGTTTCACCGGGGTCAACTTCAGCATCCACAGCAAGTACAAGGCGATTCCGGCGTACGACGATGCGATGAAGGCCCGGTATGGCGAGGAGCGCACCGCCCAGATCCTCGGCATGGCGCGGCACAACACCGTGTACTACCCGAACCTCACGATCAAGGGCGCGATCCAGGCGATCCGCGTGGTGCGGCCGATCGCGGTCGACAAGACCCTGATCGAGAGCTGGACCTTCCGCCTGAAGGGCGCGCCGCCCGAGCTCTTGCAGCGCACGACCATGTACAACCGCCTGATCAATTCCCCCTTCTCGGTGGTGGGCCACGACGACCTTCAGGCCTATCGCGGCATGCAGGCCGGCCTGCATGCGAGCGGCAACGAATGGGTCAGCCTGCATCGCAACTTCGATCCGTCGGAGACCGCGGGCGGCGAGATCACCACCGTCGGCACCAGCGAGCTGCCGATGCGGAACCAATACCGCACCTGGGCGAAATTCATGACGGAGACGATGTGATGCCGGCCGAACCGACCCGCCAGGACCTGATCGACTTCGTGGTCCACGAAGCGCGCCTGCTCGATGCCAGGCGCTACGAGGAGTGGAACGCGCTCTTTACCGACGATGCCTTCTACTGGGTGCCGCTGGTGCCCGACCAGGAGGACGGCCTCAACCACACCTCGCACCTCTATGAGGACAAGCTGCTGCGCGAGCTGCGCATCGAGCGGCTCAAGAGCCCGCGCGCCTTCTCGCAGCAGCCGCGCAGCCGTTGCCATCACCTGCTGCAGACACCGACGGTCGAGGTCTTCGATGCCGAGGCCAGGCACTTCGTGGTGCGCACCGAGTTCCACTACACCGAGTCGCAGGGCGACGAGCTGCAGTTCTACGTCGGCACTTTCTTCCATCACCTGACCCTGGTCGATGGGGCGCTGCGCATGACGCTCAAGCGGGTCAACCTGCTCAACTGCGACGCCGCGCTGCCGGCGGTGCAACTGTTCATCTAAACACGCCATGCACGCCACCGTCCACGCTGTTTTCGCCGCCACGGCCCGTCGCACCCCGGAGGCCGAGTTCCTGTTCACCGAGTCGGTGACCGCAGCGGCCTACGGCATCCCGGCCGGCGCGATCCGCTGGGGCGAGGCCTCGGCGGCGGTCGAGCGCTTGCGCAGTGCCTACGCCGCCGCGGGCTACGGCCACGGCCACCGCGTCGGGCTGCTGCTCGAGAACCGGCCCGCCTTCCTGCTGCACTGGTTCGCCCTCAATGCGCTGGGTGCCAGCGTGGTGCCGATCAATGCCGAGATGCGTTCCGCCGAACTGATCTACCTGATCGGCCACAGCGAGATCAGCCTCGCGGTCACGCTGCCCGAGCGGGCAGCAGACCTGCGGGCGGCGGCGGCCGAGGCGGGCATCGCCTTCGACACCATGGAGGCCGAAGCGGTCGACGCGATCCCGCCGGCGCGAGGCGCGGCCCCGCAGGCCGGCCGGCCGATCGGTGCCGACACCGAATGCGCTCTGCTCTACACCTCGGGCACGACCGGCCGGCCCAAGGGCTGCATTCTGTCCAACGCCTACTTCCTGTGCGCGGGCGACTGGTATGCGGCGCTCGACGGCGTCTGCGGCATCCGCCGCGATGCCGAGCGCGTGATCACGCCGCTGCCGCTGAACCACATGAACGCGATGGCGTTCTCGACCATGGTGGTGTTGGTCGCGGGCGGCTGCCTGGTGCAGCTCGATCGCTTCCATCCGAAGAGCTGGCTGCAGAGCGCGCGCGAGTCGGGGGCGACCATTGCGCACTACCTGGGCGTGATGCCCGCGATGCTCCTCTCCGCGCCGCCGTCGCCGTCCGATCGCGACCACGCGATCCGCTGGGGCTTCGGCGCTGGCGTCGACCGCAAGAACCATGCGCCTTTCGAGCAGCGCTTCGACTTTCCGCTGGTCGAGGCTTGGGCCATGACCGAGACCGGCGCCGCCGCCTGCGTGATGGCGAACCGCGAGCCGCGCCTGGTCGGCACCAGCTGCTTCGGACGGCAACCGGATTTCATGGAAGTCCGGCTGGTCGACGACGAGGGCCGCGACGTCGCAGCCGATGCGCCCGGCGAGCTGCTGGTGCGTTCAGCCGGCGCGGATCCGCGGGCCCGCTTTTTCTCGGGCTACCTGAAGGACGAGCAAGCCACCGCCGAGGCCTGGACCGATGGCTGGTTCCACACCGGCGACCTGGTGCGCCGCGACGCCGAGGGCAATTTTTTCTTCGTCGACCGCAAGAAGAACGTCATCCGGCGCAGCGGCGAGAACATCTCCGCCGTCGAAGTCGAGAGCGTGCTGAACCAGCATCCGGCGGTGAAGACCTCCGCCGTGGCAGCCACGCCGGATGCGGTGCGGGGCGACGAAGTGCTGGCCTGCATCGTGCTGCGAGAGGACGCCGGTGCTTCCGCGCCTGAACAACTGGCCGCCAGCATCGTCGACCATGCACTGGCCCAACTGGCTTACTACAAGGCGCCGGGCTACGTCGCCTTCGTCGATGCGCTGCCGCTCACGGCCTCGCAGAAGATCCAGCGCGGGCAGCTGCGCGAACTGGCGCACGCGCTGCCGGGGCAGGCGCATTGCATCGACACGCGTGCGATGAAGAAGAGGCAATCATGACAAGGCGCATGTCCTACGAGGGCGTGGCGGTCGCGGTGCCCGTCACCGTGCCCTACCAGCGCTATTCGACGCTCGGCGCCCATTGGTTCCTCGGCCAGGCGATGGAGGCGCTGGTCAAGGCCAGCGGTCTGAAGAAGGAGCAGATCGACGGCCTCTGCGTCAGCAGCTTCTCGCTGGCGCCCGACACCGCGGTCGGCGTGACCCAGCACCTGGGCCTGTCGCCGCGCTGGCTCGACCACATGCCGACCGGCGGCGCCTCTGGCGTGATGTGCCTGCGGCGTGCGGCGCGCGCCGTGCAGGCCGGCGATGCCGACGTGGTGGCCTGCGTGGCGGCCGACACCAACCATGTCGATTCCTTCCGCCAGACGCTGGGCAGCTTCAGCAACTTTGCACGCGATGCCACCTATCCGTATGGCTCGGGTGGCCCGAACTCGATCTTCGCGATGATCACGTCGCACTACATGCGCACCTTCGGCGCCACGCGCGAGGACTTCGGCCGCATCTGCGTCGACCAGCGCAGCAATGCGCTCAAGAACCCGGACGCGATGTTCAAGAAGCCGCTGACCCTCGACGAATACATCGCGGCGCGGCCGATTTCCGATCCGATCCATCTGTTCGATTGCGTGATGCCCTGCGCCGGGGCTGAAGCCTTCCTCGTGATGAGCGAAGAGCGGGCGCGCGACCTGGGCCTGGCGCATGCGGTGATCCGCGGCGCGATCGAGCGCCACAACGCCTACTCGGAAGACCCGGTGATGGTGCGCGGCGGCTGGCGCCGCGACCGCGACGACCTCTATGCCCAGGCCGGCGTGCAGCCGGCCGACATCGACTTCGTCCAGACCTACGACGACTACCCGGTGATCGTGATGATGCAGTTCGAAGACCTCGGCTTCTGCGAGAAGGGCGAGGGCTCGGCCTTCGTGCAGTCGCACACGATGACGCATGACGGCAGCTTTCCGAACAACACCAGCGGCGGCCAGCTGTCGGCGGGGCAGGCCGGCGCGGCGGGTGGCTTTCTCGGCATGACCGAGACCATCCGGCAGCTGACGGACACCGCCGGCCCACGTACCGTGCCGGATGCGCAACTGGGCCTGGTCGCCGGCTTCGGCATGGTGACCTACGACCGTTGCCTTTGTACCGGCGCGGTGATTCTGGGGAGAGCCGCATGACCATGCCCTTGATGCGCCCCAAGCGCAAGAACCCGGTGCTGCGCACCCGGCAGATGAACCTGCCGCCGTGGGCCCGTGGCCGCGTGGCGCTGGGCATCACCGCGGCCGCCGCCGAAGGCCGCTTCGAACTCCAGACCTGCGAGGACTGCGGCACCGTGCAGTACCCGCCGCGCGAGGCCTGCCACAAGTGCCTCTCGCCCCGCCTGCACTGGCAGGAGCAGAACGGCGAAGGCGCACTGCTCAGCAGCACCACCTTGCACCACAGCAACGACCTTTTCTTCCGCGAGCGGCTGCCCTGGCGGCTGGGCCTGGTGCAGCTCGATGCCGGGCCGACCTTGATGGTCCACCTGCATGGCGAGGTCGGCGAGGCGCCGGCGCGCGTGCGCGTGGGCGCCCGGCTCGACCGCGCCGGACAGGCGGTATTGATTGGATTTCCGAACGAAGGGAGCGCCCACATGGCCGACGACAAGATGCTGAGGGAAATGACCAGCGATCCGAAGTTCCGCAAGGTGCTGGTCACCGACGGCAAGACCGAGGTCGGCCAGGCGATCGTGCGTGCCCTGGTCAAGGCCGGCGCCGACATCGTCTGGGTCGGCCATGCCGAGCCGTGGAAGAAGACGGGCGGCCTCGAGGACATCACGGCGCTGCCGCAAGTGACGCTGGTGCCGCTCGACCTCACCAACGGCCGCTCGGTGAGCGAGCTGGCCGGCGAGATCGGCGGCAAGGTCGACATCGTGATCAACAACGCCGAGGTGCACCGCAGCTTCGGCATCGGGTCGCGGCGCGGCACCGATGTGGCCAAGGCCGAGATGGACATCAACTACTTCGGCCTGCTGCGCCTGGCGCAGGAGTTCGGCCCGGCGCTCAAGGGCCGCTCGGCCGACGGCGCGACCGGCGCCACCGCCTGGGTCAACCTGTTGTCGATCTACGCGCTCAGCAACTTCCCGCCGCACGGCACCTTCAGCGCCTCGAAGGCGGCGGCGCATTCGCTGGCCCAGTGCCTGCGTGCCGAGATGCGGCCGGCCGGCATCCGCGTGATCAACGTGTTCCCGGGGCCGATCGACGACGAATGGAACCAGCACACGCCGCCTCCCAAGCTGGCCGGCAGCGCGCTGGCCAACGCCATCGTGAAGGCGCTGCGCGACGGGGTCGAGGACGTGTACCCCGGCGACGTGGCGCAGGAGTGGCTGGAGCGCTGGCGCGACAACCCGAAGATCCTGGAACGCGAACTCGCGGCCGGTGGCTAGAAGCAGGAGCAACACACGATGACGACGACAACCCAACTGATTTCCGCCGCCGAGATCCTCGGCGGGCTGGTGAGCGCGATGGCCAGCGGCCGCATCCGCGTGGTCGACCTCACGCAGACCCTGACACCCGAGTTCCCGCAGATCGCGCTGCCGCCCGAGATGGGCCAGTGCTGGCCCTTCCGCATCGAAGAGGTGTCGAAGTACGACGAGCGCGGGCCCGGCTGGTACTGGAACAACTTCTCGTGCGGCGAGCACACCGGCACCCACTTCGATGCGCCGATCCACTGGATCTCGGGCCGCGACCTGCCGAACAATTCGGTCGACACCATTCCGGTACAGCACTTCGTGGCACCGGCCTGCGTGATCGATTGCTCCGAACAGGTCAAGGGCGACGACGACTACCTGCTGAGCATCGCCGACATCGAACGCTACGAGAGCCTGCACGGCCGCATTCCGAAGGGTGCCTGGGCGCTGATGCGCACCGACTGGTCGAAGCGCCAGGACCCCGAGGCCTACCAGAACTTCGACGAAACCGGCCAGCACACGCCGGGCCCGAGCACCGAGGCGGTGCGCTTCCTGGTCGAGGAGCGTGACGTGATCGGCTTC
Organism: Variovorax sp. J31P179; assembly: GCF_030316985.1. Taxonomy (NCBI): domain Bacteria; kingdom Pseudomonadati; phylum Pseudomonadota; class Betaproteobacteria; order Burkholderiales; family Comamonadaceae; genus Variovorax; species Variovorax sp. J31P179. The sequence continues at coordinate 20,207 of NZ_JASZYL010000008.1, forward strand.
GGCTCCGAGGCGATCGGCACCGACGCCGGCCAGGGCTACCACCTGCGCCCGCCGTACCCGTGCCACTACTACATGCACGGCGCCGGCCGCTATGGCCTGCAGTGCTTGAGCAACCTCGACCTGCTGCCGCCCGCCGGCGCGGTGCTGATCTGCCCGCCGCTCAAGATCGAGAAGGGCAGCGGCAGTCCGCTGCGCGTGCTCGCCCTGGTGGGAGCTGCCGCATGACGCCTGTGTCCGCCAACAAGGTCGCGGCCGTCACCGGCGGCAGCGCCGGCATCGGCAAGGTCATTTGCGAAGACCTGCTCGCGCAAGGGTACGAAGTCGTCTCGCTGGCACGCCGGCATTGCGATATCAATCACCCGAAGCTGCACAGCATCGAGGTCGACCTGGCCGATCGCGCCGCCACTGCGCAGGCCGCGGCCGAACTGGTGCGGCGCTTCGAAGTGACCACCGTGGTGCACAACGCCGGCGTCATCCGCCCGGCGCTGATTTCCGACGTCAAGCTCGACGACCTCGACGCACTGGTCGACCTGCACCTGGGCTGTGCCATCCAGCTGGTGCAGGCGGCACTGCCGGCGATGCGCGCGCAGCGCTTCGGGCGGGTGGTGCTGCTGTCGTCGCGTGCGGCGCTGGGGCTGCAGACGCGCACCAGCTATTCGGCGACCAAGGCCGGCATGCTGGGCATGGCGCGCACCTGGGCACTCGAGCTCGCGCCCGAAGGCATCACGGTCAACGTGGTCGCGCCGGGGCCGATCCGCACCGACATGTTCTACGACGTCGTCGAGGCCGGCAGCGAGCGCGAGCGCGCGCTCGCCGCATCGGTGCCGGTGCGGCGCCTTGGCGAGTCCGCCGACGTGGCACGGGCCGTGCGTTTCTTTGCCGATCCCGTGAACGGTTTCGTCACGGGGCAGGTGCTGTACGTGTGCGGCGGAACGAGCGTCGGCAGCCTCGCGCTCTGACACCGATCGACCGCGAACTCAGGGGTTCTTTCGCTTGCCATCGCAGCATTGCTTCATTAGCATTCTTGACACTTAAACATTTCATAAATCATGTTCTTGTTTGAAGTCCCCGCTTCGTCGTTTGTCTCCAACCTGAGGAGGTTTGCATGAAAGTCTTGACCCGACTCTGCGCACTGGCGGGCCTTGCGGCCGGCTTCGGCGCCTTCCACGCCACGGCACTGGCCGCCGACCTCAAGGTCGGCTTCATCACCTCGCTGTCGGGGCCCGTGTCCTCGCTGGGCATCCCCTACGAGAAGGGCATGAAGGCCGCGGTGGCCTACAAGTCGGAGCTCAACGGCCGCAAGATCCAGCTGGTGCAGCTCGACGATGCCTCGGACCCGTCGACCGCTGCCCGCAACGCGCGCAAGATGATCGACGAGGACAAGGTCGACGTCATCATCGGCACCGCCGGCTCGCCCGGAGCGCTCGCGATCGCCGCGGTGGCGCGCGAGACCAAGACGCCGTTGATCTCTATCGCCAACGCCAACCTGCCGGGCGACGACGGCGCCTGGATGGTCACGCTGCCGCAGCCCGCGCCGCTGATGGTCAGTGCGGTGGTCGAGCGCATGAAGAAGTCGGGCGTCAAGACGGTGGGCTACATCGGCTTCTCCGACGCCTGGGGCGACCTGGTCTACGACGCGCTCAAGAAGAGCGCCGAGCCGGCCGGCATCCAGGTGGTGTCGAACGAGCGCTATGCGCGTGCCGATTCCTCGGTCACGGGCCAGGTGCTGAAGATCGTGGCGCTGAAGCCCGATGCGGTGATCACCGGCACCTCGGGCACACCCGGTGCCTTGCCCTACCTGGCGCTCGCCGAGCGCGGCTACAAGGGCCAGATCTACGGCATGCACGCCCTGATCAACCCCGACTTCGTGCGCGTCGGCGGCCCGTCCGTCGAAGGCCTGCTGGCCCCGACCGGCCCGGTGATCGTGGCCGAGCAGCTGCCTGACTCGAACCCGATCCGCAAGGTCTCGATGGACTTCCGCACGGCCTACCAGAAGGCCAACGGCGCGCCGCCGACCGATGCCTTCTCGGCCTATTCGTTCGATGCCTGGCTGCTGTTCCTCGATGCCGCCGCGCGCGCCAAGGGCGAGCCCGGCACGCCGGCCTACCGGGTGGCGCTGCGCGACGCGATCGTCAACACCAAGGAGCTGGTCGGCACCCACAGCGTCTACAACTTCAAGCCCGACGACCGCTACGGTTCGGACGAGCGCTCCCGCGTCATCGTGAAGCTCGAAAAAGGCCAATGGAAGCTGGTTCCTTAGCTCGCCCCCAGGTTGGCTCACTTCGTGTAGCCGCCCACCCCCGACCGGGGGCAATACCAGCGGCCCGGCATAGCCGGTTCCGCGGTATTCCTGGAATGTCCCTTGCATTGAGTGCGGGCGGTTGACCGCTTTGCATACCGGAACAAATTGATCATGCGTCCCTTCCTTCGATTTCTCAGCGCCACGGCAGTTGCCTTCGCTGCTGCTCAAGCCACAGCCGCGGACCTCAAGGTCGGCTTCATCAGCTCGCTCTCGGGGCCGGTGTCGGCGCTCGGCATTCCCTACGAGAAGGGCATCCGCGCCGCGATCGCCGAGCACCCGGCGCTGGCCGGCCACAAGGTCGAGCTGATCGTGCTCGACGATGCCTCCGATCCGACCACCGCCGGGCGCAATGCGCGCAAGCTGGTGGTCGAGGACAAGGTCGACGTGCTGATCGGCACCTCGGGCGTGCCCGGCGCAATGGCGATCGCGGCGGTGGCGCGCGAGCTCAACACGCCGCTGATCTCGCCGACCCCGGTCACCATTCCCGGGCCCGAGGGCGCATGGACCGTGACCGTGTCGCAGCCCTTCCCGCTGATGGTCGCGGCGGTGGTCGATCGCATGAAGAAGTCGGGCGTGAAGACGGTCGCCTTCATCGGCTTTTCGGACGCGCTCGGCGACCTCGCCTACGACTCGCTCATGAAGAGCGCCGAGGCGGCCGGCATCAAGGTGGTGGCCAACGAGCGCTATGCGCGCAGCGATTCCTCGGTCGCCGGCCAGGTGCTCAAGATCATCTCGACCCGCCCCGACGCGGTGTTCGCGGGCAACTCCGGCACGCCCGGCGCGCTGCCCTACCTGGCGCTGGCCGAGCGCGGCTACAAAGGACAGATCTACGGCACGCACGGCCTGATCAACGCCGACTTCGTGCGCGTCGGCGGCGCCTCCATCGAAGGTCTCCAGGTGCCGAGCGGCCCGGTGCTGGTGGCCGATCAACTGCCCGACAGCAACCCGATCAAGAAGGTCTCGATGGCCTTCCGCAGCGCCTACCAGAAGGCCAATGGATCGGCGCCGAACGACGCCTTCTCGTCCTACACCTACGACGCCTACCTGCTGCTGGCCGACGCGGCGTCGCGCACCAAGGGCGAGCCCGGCACGCCGGCCTATCGCACGGCCCTGCGCGATGCGATCGTCAGCACCAAGGAGCTTGCCGGCACCCACGGCATCTACAACTTCAAGCCCGACAATCGCTACGGCTCCGACCAGCGCGCGGTGGTGATCGTGCGCAGCGAGAAGGGCCAGTGGAAGCTGGTTCCATAGATGAACTATCGCGACCGGCCCGATGCGATTGCCGCGCTCGTCCAGGACGATCGCGTGCATCGCGACCTGTACCTGAGCGAGGAGCTGTTCGCGCTCGAGCAGGAGCGCCTCTTTGCCCGCACATGGCTCTACGCGGGCCATGCGAGCCAGGTGCCGAACAGCGGCGACTTCTGGTCGCTGGAGCTGGCCGGCCGGCCCGTGATGATGGTGCGGCAGGCCGATGGCGCGGTGCGCGTGTTCTACAACCGCTGCGCCCACAAGGGCAGCCGGCTGGTCACCGACGAGTGCGGCAACACCGGCAAGTTCTTTCGCTGCCCCTATCACGCCTGGACCTACAAGCTCGACGGCGCGCCGCTCGCGATCCCGCTCAAGAGCGGCTATGAAGGCACGCGGCTGAAAGAGTGCGAGTCGGGGCAGGGCCTGACCGAACTGAAGCACACGGCTGTGTACCGCGACTTCGTTTTCGTGCGGCTGTCCGACGAGGGGCCGGGCTTCGAGGAATTCTTCGGCGAGGTGGTGGGCGCGATCGACAACATGGTCGACCGCTCGCCCGAGGGCCGGCTCGCTGTCGGCGGCGGCGTGCTGCGCAACATCATCCACTGCAACTGGAAGATGTACCTCGAGAACATCAACGACACGGTGCATCCGATGTCGACCCACGAGTCGGCCACGCAGGCGGCCGATGCGCTGTGGCAGGGCCGCGCGCCCGATACGCCCAAGCCGATGGCGATGGAGCAGATCCTGCCCTTCGGCTCGGGCTACGACTTCTTCGACAAGATGGGCGGACGGGTGTTCGCCAACGGTCACAGCGTGCTGGGCGTCAACTTCAGCATCCACTCCAACTACGCCCAGCTGCCCGACTACGAGCAGGCGATGCGCGATGCGCACGGCGCCGAGCGCGCCGTCGAGATCCTGCAGCGCTCGCCGCAGAACTCGGTGTTCTTCCCCAGCCTGTCGGTCAAGGGTTCGCCGCAGGCGATCCGCGTGATCCGGCCGCTGGCCGCCAACCGGACGCTGATCGAGGCCTGGAGCTTCCGCGCCGCCGGCGCGCCCGACCTGCTGTTCGAGCGCGCAATGAACTACAACCGGCTGGTCTTCTCGCCGATGTCGGTGGTGGCCCACGACGACGTGCACCTGTTCGAGAGCATGCAGCAGGGCCTGCGCGCCGATGGCAACGAGTGGGTCAGCCTGCACCGCGATTTCGATCCCTCGGAACTGCAGCAGTCGACGATCACGACCAACGGCACCAACGAACTGCTGATGCGCAATCAGTTCCGCGCCTGGGCCCGGTACATGGCGGCTGCCGCATGACGACGCCGGAAGACTTCGTGGCGGCCGAGGCCGCCTTGCTCGACGCCGGCCATTTCGACGACTGGCTGGCCCTGTTCACCGAGGACGGCCACTACTGGGTGCCGCTGCAGGGCGCGGCGCAGGCCGACCCCTACTCCCACAACTCGATCGCCTACGAGGACCGGCTGTTGCTGCAGCTGCGCATCGAGCGTCTCAAGAACCCGCGCGCCCATTCGCAGCATCCGGCGAGCCGGTGCCAGCACGTGCTGCAGCGTTCCCGCATCGAGAGCGACGACGCCGAAGGCGGCGAGCTGGTGCTGCGCACCCCCTTCCTCTATGTCGAGGCCCGCGGCGAGCAGCAGCTGATGCTCGCCGGCAGCTATCGCCATCTGCTGGTGCGCACGGCCTCCGGCTGGGCGATCCGGCAGAAGCGGGTCGACCTTCTCAATGCCGGGCAGGCGCTGCCGGCCATCCAGTTGTTCATCTGAGCGATCCGCTCATTTCATTTCCACCCACCAGGAGCCCACGACATGAAGAGCTTGATGCAGACCTTGACCCGCAGCGCGCTGGCGGCCGCGCTGGGCGTCGGCCTCACGGCGACGGCGATCGCCGCCGACCTCAAGGTCGGCCTGAGCGTGTCGCTCTCCGGCCCCAACTCCTCGCTCGGCGTGCCATACGCCAAGGGCATGCAGGCCGCACTGGCCTACAAGCCCGAGGTCAACGGCCGCAAGATCCAGCTGATCGTGCTGGACGACGGCTCCGATCCGACCACCGCCGGGCGCAACGCGCGCAAGCTGGTCGAGGAGGACAAGGTCGACGTGCTGATGGGCACCTCGGGCGTGCCGGCCGCGATCGCGATGGCGCAGGTGGGCCGCGATGCCAAGGTGCCGATGATCGGGCTGACGCCGATCCAGCTCGATGCGGCCGAGAACCCGTGGGTCTTCACGGTCGCCCAGCCGACCCAGCTCATGATCGACGCGGTGGTCCAGCGCATGAAGAAGGACGGCGTCAAGACGGTCGGCTACATCGGCTTCTCCGACGCCTGGGGCGACCTGGTCTACAACGCGCTGATGAAGTCGGCCCCCGAGGCCGGGATCAAGGTGCTCGGCAACGAGCGCTATGCGCGCGCCGACGCTTCGGTCACCGGCCAGGTGCTCAAGCTGGTGGCGATGAAGCCCGACGCCGTGATGACCGGCGGCGCCGGCACGCCGGGTGCGCTGCCCTTCCTGGCGCTGACCGAGCGCGGCTTCAAGGGGCCGGTGTATGGCCAGCACGGCCTGATCAACCCCGACTTCGTGCGGGTCGTCGGCGCCTCCGGACAGAACGCGCTGATGCCCACCGGCCCGGTGATCGTCGCCGAGCAGCTGCCCGAGGGCTACCCGACCAAGAAGATCGCGATGGACTTCCGCGCCGCCTTCCAGAAGGTCAACAACGCGCCGACCAGCGATGCCTTCTCGGCCTACTCCTTCGACGGCTGGCTGGTCTTCACCGATGCCGCCGCGCGCGCCAAGGGCGAGCCCGGCACGCCCGAGTTCCGGCTGTCGCTGCGCGACGCGATCGCCAGCACGAAGGAAGTGGTGGGCACGCATGGGGTCTACAACTTCAAGCCAGGCAATCTGTATGGCGTCGACGAGCGCGCGCGCGTGATCGTCAAGCTCGACAACGGCCAATGGAAATTGGCGCCATGAGAAAGGCTGAGAGTGGTGCGGACATAGGCCGGCGCCGGGCCGCCCCAAGGCGGCCTGCGGCCCCCTCGGGGGGCAGCGACCCACACGCAGTGGGGGAGCGTGGGGGCAACATTTTTCGAAGGGCATTTCAATGACATGGGACGTGGCGCTCATCCTGGGCATCGACGGGCTCGCCAATGGCGCGGTCTATCTGCTCGCGGGGCTCGGGCTGGTGCTGATCTTTTCCGTCACGCGAGTGGTCTTCGTGCCCTTCGGCGACATCGCGGCCTTTGCCGCGCTGACCCTGGCGGCCTTCGAGACCGGCCGCCTGCCGCCGACCATCGGACTGGTGATGGTGCTGGCCGCACTGGCCACGCTGACCGAAGTCGGCAGCCTGCTGCGGCGCGGCGAAGGGCGCAAGGTGCCGAAGGCGATCCTGGCCTGGGGCGTGCTGCCGCTGCTGCCCTGCCTGCTGGCCTGGGCCACCTCGCGGCCCGGCATGCCGGCGGCGGTGCAGATCGCGGTCACGGTGCTGCTGGTGGTGCCGATCGCGCCGCTGCTGGCGCGCGTGGTGTTCCAGCCGATCGCCGATGCGTCGGTGCTGGTGCTGCTGATCGTCTCGCTGGCGCTGCACTTCCTGCTGTCGGGCCTGGGCCTGCTGTTCTTCGGGCCTGAGGGCTCGCGCACCCAGCCGCTCGCCAGTGGCAGCATCGCGCTCGGCGACGGCTTCTCGGTCAGCGGCCAGGTGGTGCTGATGGTCGGGGCGGCGATCGTTCTGAGCGGCCTGTTCTTCCTGGTGTTCGAGCGCACGGTGGCGGGCAAGGCGCTGCGCGCCACCGCCGTCAACCGGGTCGGTGCGCGGCTGGTCGGCATCCGGCCGGCGCGCACCGCCTTGCTGGCCTACGGCAGCGCCTCGTTGCTGGCCGGCCTGATCGGGGTGCTGATCGCACCCGTCACCACCATGTACTACGACTCCGGCTTCATCATCGGCCTCAAGGCCTTCGTGGCCGCGATCATCGGCGGCCTCGTGAGCTACCCGATGACCGCCATCGGCGCGCTCGCGGTCGGCGTGGTCGAGAGCTTCGCCTCGTTCTGGAGCGGCGCGCTCAAGGACGTGATCGTCTTCAGCCTGCTGATCCCGGTGCTGATGCTGCGCTCCTTCATGAGCGTGCATTCGGAAGAGGAAGAAGACGAGGTGGACCAATGAGCCTCCTTCGCAACCGCAACTTCTGGATCGGCGTGATCGTCGTCGCATTGGCCATCGCGCCGATGCTGGCCGGCAACTTCACGGTCTCGCTGCTCAACGACATCGGCATCGGCGCGCTGGTCGCGCTGGGCCTGGTGCTGCTGACCGGCATCGGCGGCGCCACCTCCTTCGGGCAGGCGGCCTTCGTCGGCATCGCGGCCTATGCGACCGCCTGGCTCACCACCACGCAGGGCATGTCGCCCTGGATCGGCCTTCTGTTCGCGCTGCTGCTGACCGGCCTTTCCGCGCTGGCCATCGGCATGCTGACCCTGCGCCTGGGCGGCCACTTCCTGCCGCTCAGCACCATCGCCTGGGGGCTGTCGATCGCGATGCTGTTCGGCAACGTCGATGCGCTGGGGCGCCACACCGGGCTGTCGAACATCCCGCCGCTGCGCATCGGCGGCTGGTCGCTGGCCGACCCGCGCGCCATCTACTACCTGATCTGGGTGCTGGTCGGGCTGGCCTTCCTGTTCAGCCAGAACCTGCTGCAGTCGCGGCCGGGCCGCGCGATCCGCAGCCTGCGCGGCGGCGCCACGCTGCTGGCCAGCGTCGGCGCCGACGCCTACCGCGTGCGGCTCACGCTGTTCGTGACGGCGGCGCTGTTCGCGGGCCTGGCGGGCTGGCTCTATGCCCACATGAACCGCTTCGTGAGCCCGTCGCCCTTCGACGTCCGCGCCAGCATCGAATACCTGCTGATGGCGGTGGCCGGCGGTCTCGGGCAGCTTGCGGGCGCCTTGGTCGGTTCGGCCCTGGTGCTGGTGCTCAAGAACGGCTTGCAGGACGTGCTGCCGATGCTCACGCAGCGCGCCGGCCAGCTCGAGGCGGTGGCCTTCGCGGCGCTGTTCATCCTGCTGCTGCATTTCGCGCGCGGCGGCCTGATGGGCTTCGTGCGGCGCTGGACCCGCGGCCGCTTCAGCGCGGCGCCGGCGCAGGCGTCGGCGACGCCGGTCGAGCCGCTCGCGCACCGCACGCTGCCCGATCGCGGCTCGCCGATCCTGACGGTGACCGGGGCGGTCAAGCGCTTCGGCGGGCTGGTGGCGGTCAACGACGTGAGCTTCGACGTCAAGGCGGGCGAGATCGTCGGCCTGATCGGACCCAACGGCGCCGGCAAGTCGACGATGTTCAACCTGCTGACCTGCACCTTGCCGATGACCGCGGGCCAGGTGCGCTTCCTCGGCCAGGACATCGCCGGCCTGCCGCAGCGCACGGTGGCGCGCCTGGGTCTGGCGCGCACCTTCCAGCACGTGAAGCTGCGCCCGCACATGAGCCTGCTCGACAACGTGGCGCTCGGCGCCCACTCCCGCACCAACGCCGGCGTGCTGAAGGCCGGCCTGCGGCTCGACCGCGCCGAGGAGCGCCAGATCCTGCAGGAGGCGCAGCGGCAGCTCGACCGCATCGGCCTCGGCGACCGGGCGCATGAGCTCGCAGGCAGCCTGCCGCTGGGCACCCAGCGCATCCTCGAGATTGCGCGGGCGCTGGCGGCCGACCCGGTGCTGCTGGTGCTCGACGAGCCCGCCGCCGGCCTGCGGCGCAAGGAGAAGATGGCGCTCGGCGAGCTGCTGCGCAAGCTGCGCGAGGACGGCGTGACGATCCTGATCGTCGAACATGACATGGATTTCGTGATGAAACTGGTGGACCGGCTGGTGGTGATGAACTTCGGCTCCAAGCTGGTCGAGGGCGTGCCCTCGGCGGTGCGGGCCGACGAACGGGTGCAGGCGGCGTATCTGGGGAGCGTCGTATGAGCGGCTCGACCATGCTTGAAATCGGCGACCTGCACGTGTCCTACGGCCAGGTCGACGCGGTGCGCGGCGTCACGCTGAAGCTCGAGCACGGCCAGATCATCTCGGTGATCGGCCCCAACGGCGCCGGCAAGACCACCTTGCTGGCCGCCGCGATGGGCCTGCTGCCGAGCAAGGGCATCCTGAAGTTCGAGGGCGAGGACCTGCACGGGCTCGATGTCGAGGCGCGGGTCGAGCGCGGCCTGTGCCTGGTGCCCGAGAAGCGCGAGCTGTTCGGTGAGCTCAGCGTGCTCGACAACCTGCAGCTCGGGGCCTACTCCAAGCGGCTGGCGAGCGCTGCGCTCAAGCGCCAGCTGCAGCAGGTCTACGAGCGCTTTCCCCGGCTGGCGGAGCGGCGCTCGCAGCGCGCCGACACGCTGTCGGGCGGCGAGCGCCAGATGCTCGCGGTCGGCCGGGCGCTGATGTCGGCGCCGCGCCTGCTGATGCTCGACGAACCGAGCCTGGGCCTGGCGCCGCTGATCGTGCGCGACATCCTGGCCATCGTGCGCAAGCTGCGCGACGACGGCGTGTCGATCCTGCTGGTCGAGCAGAACGCGCGCGCCGCGCTCGAGAGCTCCGACCACGGCTATGTGCTGGAGACCGGAGAGATCGCGCTGTCGGGGCCCTCGGAGCAGCTGGAGAGCGATCCGCGCGTGCAGGCCACCTACCTCGGCGGAGGCACCCACGATGACGATTGAGCCGCGCCAGCTGCCGGCGGCGCAGCGCACCCTGCCTGCGATGCTGCAGCGGCAAGCGGCCGAGTTCGGGCAGCGGCCCCTGCTCAGGGTCGCGGGCCGCAGCTGGTCGCATGCCGATGCGGCCGCGGCCGCCGCCATCCGCGCCGGGGCGCTGGCGCAATGCGGCGTGACGCGCGGCGACCGCGTGGCGCTCATGAGCGGCAACCGCATCGAGTTCGTCGAAGCCTTCCTCGGCGCCGGCTGGCTCGGCGCCGTGGCGGTGCCGGTCAACACCGCGTCGATGGGCCCCCAGCTCGAATACTTCCTGGCCAACAGCGAGGCCAGGCTGCTGGTGATCGAGGCCGATCTGCTCCAAAGGCTGCACACCGCCGACCTGGCGCGCACGGCGTTGCAGACGATCTGGGTCATCGGCGAAGCGACCGGCAGCTGGCAGCCTCCCGAAGGTATCCGCCTGGTGCCCTGGCCGGCAGGCGCCGAGGCGATCGCGCCGGCCGCGGTCCAGCCCGGCGACCCGCTCGCCATCCTCTACACCTCGGGCACCAGCGGCCCGGCCAAGGGCGTGGTCTGCCCGCATGCCCAGTATTTCTGGTGGGGCGTGAACAGCGCCGAGGTGCTCGGCGTCGGCGCCGACGACGTGCTGTGCACCACCTTGCCGCTGTTCCACATCAATGCGCTCAACACCTTCTCGCAGGCCGCGCTCACGGGCGCCGAGGTGGTGTTCGAGTCGCGCTTCTCGGCCTCGGGCTTCTGGCCTTCGATGCGGGCCAGCGGCGCCACCGTGGTCTACCTGCTCGGCGCGATGGTGCCGATCCTGCTGGCCCAGCCCGAAGGGCCCGGCGAGCGCGAGCACCGCGTGCGCACCGGGCTCGGCCCCGGCGTGCCGGCGGCGGCCGGGCAGGCCTTCTTCGCACGCACCGGCGTGCGGCTGCTCGAAGGCTACGGCTCGACCGAGACCAATTTCGCGATCGCCACCGCCCCCGATTCGCCGCGCAGCGGCGTCATGGGCTGGTTGCGGCCGGGCTTCCAGGCCCGGGTCGCCGATGCCGACGATGCCGAGCTGCCAGCGGGCGAGGCCGGCGAGCTGCTGCTGCGCGCCGACGAGCCCTACGCCTTCGCGAGCGGCTACTTCAACATGCCCGAGAAGACGGTCGAGGCCTGGCGCAACCTGTGGTTCCATACCGGCGACCGCGTGCTGCGCGAGGCCGACGGCGCCTTCCGCTTCGTCGATCGCATCAAGGACGCGATCCGCCGCCGCGGCGAGAACATCTCCTCCTTCGAGGTCGAGCAGGTGCTGCTGAGCCATCCGGCGGTCGCTGCCTGCGCGGTCTATCCGGTGGGCTCCGAACTGGCCGAGGACGAGGTGATGGCCGCGCTGGTGGCGCGGAGCGGCAGCGTGATCGAGCCGGCCGAACTCATGCGATTCTGCGAGTCGCGCCTGCCGTACTTCGCGGTGCCGCGCTATGTCGACCTGCTCGACGACCTGCCGCGCACCGAGAACGGCAAGGTGCAGAAGTACAAGCTGCGCGAGCGCGGCGTGTCGGCCGCCACCTGGGACCGCGGGCCGGGCACCCCACGCGCCAAGGGCTGAAGCGATGTTCTCCCTCGACGGGCAAGCGGCGTTCGTGACGGGTGCGGGGCAGGGCCTGGGAGCCGCGATCGCGCTGGGGCTGGCGCAGGCGGGTGCCGGCGTGATGCTGACCGATGTCGACGCTCCAGCCGTCGAGGCGGTGGCGGCGGGCCTTCGCGACGCTGGCCACCGCTGCATCGCGATGGCGCTCGATGTCCGCGACGAGGCCGCGTTCGAACGCAGCTTCGAGGCCGCCGTGCAGCACTTCGGCGCCATCGACCTGATGGTCAACAACGCCGCGCTGACGCCCTCGACCTCGCTCTGGGACATCACGGCCGGCGAATGGGACGAGGTGATGGCGGTGAACCTGCGCGGCAGCTTCTTCGGCTGCCGCATCGCCGGACGCCACATGCGCGAGCGCGGTGCGGGCCGCATCGTCAACCTGACGTCGATCGCCGGCCAGCAGGCCAGCGCGGCGAGCGGCGCCCACTACGCGGCCTCGAAGGCCGGGCTGATCGCGCTGACCCGCTCGTTCGCGCAGGCACTGGCGGCCGATGGCGTCACGGTCAATGCGCTGGCGCCGGCGGCGATCCGCAGCCCCTTGCTCGACGCCATGGCGCCGGAGCGGCAGCAGGCGCTGCTTCGCGGCATCCCGCTCGGCCGCTTCGGCGAGGCGCAGGAAGTGGCGGCAGCCGTGGTCTACCTGGCCTCGGCGGCCGGGGCCTTCGTCACGGGCACGACGCTCGATCTCAATGGCGGCCGGTTGATGCGCTGAGCCCCAGAAAAAGCACCCGTGGTTAAAATGTTTAGTTGTCAACGGTTTTGCTAGCCATGAAAAATTCACTGAATGGGCGCCACGCGGTCGTGACCGGCGCGGCTCGTGGAATCGGCGCCGAGATCGCGCGCACCCTGGCGGCCGAGGGCGCCCGTGTCACGCTGCTCGGCCGCGACAGCGCCGCGCTGGAGCGCGTGCGCAGCGAACTGGCGGGCAGCGGGCACGGGGTGGCCGCGGTCGATGTCGCCGATGCCGAATCAGTGCGCGCGGCCTTCGAGGCCTTGCGCGCGGCGTCGGGCCCGGTCGAGATCCTGGTCAACAACGCCGGCCAGGCCGAGAGCGCGCCTTTCCTCAAGACCTCGGTCGAGCTCTGGCAGCGCATGCTCGGCGTCAACCTCACGGGCAGCTTCCTCTGCGCGCAGGCGGCGCTGCCCGACATGCTCGATGCCGGCTGGGGCCGCATCGTCAACATCGCCAGCACCGCGGGCCAGAAGGGCTATGCCTACGTCGCTGCCTACACCGCGGCCAAGCACGGCGTGATCGGGCTCACGCGCTCGCTGGCGCTCGAGGTGGCGCGCAAGGGCGTCACGGTCAACGCGGTCTGCCCCGGCTACACCGACACCGACATCCTGCGCAACAGCGTCGCCAACGTGGTCGGCAAGACCGGCCGCAGCGAAGCCGATGCGCTGGCCGAGTTCGCGGTCGTCAATCCGCAGCGCCGCATCGTGCAGCCGGCCGAGGTGGCCGATGCGGTGCGCTGGCTCTGCGGCGAGGCTGCGGCCTCGGTCACCGGCCAGTCGATCTCGGTGTCGGGGGGAGAAGTCACGTGATCGACAGCACCAACGACCCGTCGCACGCGGCGCTCAGCGACGCCGAGGAACTGGGCCACGAGGCCCGCGCCGGCAACGACGACCACGCCGTGCTGAAGCTCTGGCTGCGCATGCTGGCCAGCACGACGCAGATCGAGGCCGAGATCCGCAAGCGGCTGCGCGAGCGCTTCGACATCACGCTGGCGCGCTTCGACTACATGGCCCAGCTCTACCGCTACAAGGACGGGCTCAAGATGCGCGTGCTGTCGCGCTACCTGATGGTCACCGGCGGCAACGTGACCGGGCTCACCGACGAACTCGAGCGCGAGGGCGTGGTCTCGCGCACCGCCAGCCCCGACGACCGCCGGGCCTGGATCGTGAGCCTCACGCCCAAGGGCCGGCGCAGCTTCGAGGCCATGGCCAGCGAGCACGAGCAGTGGATCCTCGAGATGTTCTCGGGGCTCGACATGAAGACCGTGAAGCAGCTGCACAGCCAGCTGGGCCAGTTGCGCGTGCACGTGATGCGCAACGAGGCCGGCGGCGAGGAGCCGGCGTGAGCGATGCCGCCGCCGCAGCGTTCCGCCGTGAACGGCTGATCCGCTTCTCGGACTGCGACCCGGCGGGCATCGTCTTCTATCCGCAGTACTTCGTGATGTTCAACGGCCTGGTCGAAGACTGGGTCAATGCGATGGGCGTGGGCTACCAGCGGCTGATCGTCGAGCAGCGCATCGGCCTGCCGACCGTGCGGGTCGAGGCCGATTTCCGCGCCGTGAGCCGCTTCGGCGACAGCGTGACCTTGGCGCTCGTGGTCGAGCGCCTCGGCACGCGCTCGCTGACCCTGGCGCTGCAGTGCGTGGGCGCCGACGGCGAACTGCGCATGCAAATGCGGCAGGTGCTGGTGACGACCTCGCTCGAGACGCATCGCGCGCTCGAGATCCCCGCGGCGCTGCGCGATGCGATCCTGCGCGGCGTGCCCGACGAGGGCTGACAGCCCTCGCTCAGGCCGCGAGGCCGTTCATGAGCCCGGTGCGCGGGTGGCAGTTGATGTACTCGTAGCTCTGCTCGTCCATCTTCAGCACCGACACCTCGTGGTACACGCGCAGCTGCAGCTCGAAGTTGAGCTCCTGCACATAGCGCATGAAGCTGCCGAAGATCGCCACGTGCGTGGGATGCGACTCGGCCCAGCGCTCCATGTCGGCCAGCGAGCGCCAGAAGCTCAGGCCGAAGGACTTCTGCAGCGGCGCGCCCCTGGCGTCGAGGTGGTGCATGTAGCGGTTGCTGTAGCAGCCGATCGCGAGGCCCTGGTCGCGCAGGAAGTCCATGCCCTCGCGCAAGGTCGGCTCCATGTCCTCGAGGTAGAGGGTGCGCTCCTTGCCGGTGGTGTCGGTCCATTCCTGGCCCGAGCGGATCATCGCCACGTTGGGGTGGCCCGCGATGCGCACGCGCTGGCCCGGCGCGGGCGTGGCCGGGATCGCGCTGCGGCTTCCCGATGCCACCATCGCATCGGTCTGCGACAACGGGATCCGGTCGCGCATCGAACCCCAGTAGCCGTGCTCCCGGATCTCGCCGCTGACCCCGCCGCCCATCACGACACCCACGCCCTCGAAGCGGTCGGGCGTGCTGAACATGGTCTCGTAGTGCTCGGCCCGCGGCGAGGCGATCTCGCGGAAGTAGCCCAGTCCGTCGTCGAGCCGCGCCGGCGAGCGCCACCAGTCGTCGATCTCGGGCGTGGCGCACCAGCGTCCGAAGGCGGCCGGGTCGCTCCAGTAGGCGATCGCGATCATGTTGTCGCAGCCCTCGGCGTCGACGAAGTGGGCCAGGTCGTGGTGGCCCGGCCCGTCGGCGAGTCCGAAGCTTTGCGCGATCTTCATCAGGGCGGCGCAGGCGCGGCCCTGGAGCTCGGGCCCGCGCGACTGCACGCCGAAGTAGCCCATCACCACCTGGCCCACGCCGGCGGCTGCGCGAGCCGACCAGACGGGGTAGGGCGGCGTGTAGTCGTCCTCCACCCGGCGGTGCCGGGTGCGCGGACATTTCAGGTGTTCGGCAATGGCGGATTCCATGGCGCTTCCCCTGTGAGGCGGCGGCTCAGGCCACGACCGGCTGGCGGGCGGCGGCCGCAGCCGCTTCGACCGGCGTGGACACCGGCTCGGCGACCGCCTTCTCGGGCTCGGCCGGGCCCTGCAGCACCACCGGCTCGCGCCGCTTCCTGTTGAACAGGAGCTGCGTCACGTCGGGCCGCGAATAGTGGCCGGCCGGGTCGCCGGCCGCCTTGGCCAGCGAGATCATCCCGAGGTCGATGTCGGCCACCACCAGCCCTTCCTCGTCCTCGGCCAGGTTCTTGCCGAGCGGCGAGCCGTCGGGTCCGTAGATGCGCGCGAAGCCGCCGCCGACCAGCAGCATCTGCTGCTTGCCGGGGTCGGTGCACAGCAGGTCGTGCATCGCCTTCGAGACCGTGGCGCAAGGCGCCACCACGAAGCACTGGCCCTCGGCCGCGTACACCTGGCTGGCGGCGTTGTTGACTTCGGCGCCGAGCGCGTAGGCGCCGCCGCGGTAGAGCGAGAAGCTGGGCCAGGCGCCGCAGTGGATCTGCTCGTTCTGCGAGTACATCGCGTACTTGCTGAGCGGCTGCAGGTGCTCCCAGCACGACAGCGAGCCGATGTTGCCGATAGCCGTCTCGACCACGGCGAGGTCCGAGCCGTCGCCTTCGCCGAAGACGGTGCGCTCGACGTGCGTCGGCTTGAGCTTGCGCCGGGTCTGCAGCGTGTTGCCCTGGTCGTCGATCAGGGCCTGGGCGATGTAGAGGCTGCCGGCGGCCTTCTCGCTGTAGCCGAGCGAGACCCAGATGCGGTGCTTGCGCGCGGCCTCGCGGATGCGGTCGAACTCGGGCGAGCCGACGACCAGGGCGTTGTCGTGATAGCGCTGCACGAACTGCATGCCCCAGGCCGGCGAATCGAGCCAGATCCACCACGGATAGCCGGGCACCCAGGTCTCGGGAAAGGCGATCAGCTGCACGCCCTGGCCGGCCGCCTGGGCCATCAGGTCGATGGTCTTGTCGATGGTGCCGTCGAGGTCGAGGAAGACGGGGGCGGCTTGCACCGCGGCGACGCGCAGGCGGGGATGGGTGGTGCTGGACATGGCGTTTCTCCAAAGGGGTGGAAGGGGCCCGCGGCATCCGGGTTAGCGCGGTGGCATGCGGGTTGCTTGAAGCGTAAGTTCGCCGCCTGGAAGCGCCTTGTCCGGAATTCGCGGCGTTCTTGATCCAGCGTTGCAAGCGGCCCTTTGGCGCACCTCCCCGGAAGGATCCCCATGACCCAACTGCTCAGCACAGCCGTCGTTCCGCGCGAGCAGCGGCTCGCCTACTGGACCGACATGATCTGCAACGTCTACGTGCAGCTCGGCTGCGATCCGGTGCCGGGCGATCGCCCCAGGGGCGAATTCGACGGCAGCATCCGCCAGCACACGCTGCCCAGCCTCGATGTCTCGGTGGTCACGTCGGGGCCGCAGAAGGTGATGCGCACCGCCGGCCACATCGCGCGCTCGTCGGACGACTACTTCCTGGTCAGCATCCAGGCCCGCGGCCGCGGCGTGGTCCGGCAGGACGGCCGCGACGCCGTGCTGTCGGTGGGCGATTTCGCGCTCTACGACAGCACGCGGCCCTATCAGCTGCAGTTCGACGACGCCTTCGAGCAGATCGTGCTCAAGCTGCCCGGCGAGCGCCTGCGCAGCGAACTGCGCCAGACCGAGGCCCTGACCGCCACCACGGTGTCGGGCCGCGAGGGCGCCGGCCACTTGCTGCTGGGCATGATCCGCACCTTGCACGAGGACATCGACGCGCTGCAGCCGGCGTCGGCGCTGGCGGTCGCCAATGGCGTGCTCAACATCCTGGTGGCCGGGCTGCAGACGCTGCCGGCGGCGCGCGCGCCGGCGCTGAGCAACCTGACCGCCTTCCACCTGGCGCGCATCAAGCGCCGCATCGACGAGCAGCTCGACGATCCGGCGCTGTCGGTCGGCACGCTGGCGGCTGCGCTCGGCCTGTCGGTGAGCCAGATCCACCGCGTCTTCAAGAGCGAGCCGGTGACGCCGGCGCAGTACATCTGGGAGCGAAGGCTAGAGGCCTGCAGCCGCGATCTGCTGGACCCGCGCGCCGCCGGCCGCACGGTCGGCGAGATCGCCTATGGCCGCGGCTTCAGCGACGCGGCGCATTTCAGCCGGGCGTTTCGCGAGCGTTTCGGCTGCTCGCCGCGCGAGTGGCGCCAGCGCATCGCGCATTGAATCGGCGCCCGGCTGCCGGGCATGGGATTGCGGCATGATGCGCGAAAGAGCCACACCGGAGACACCCATGGCGCGCGCCGACAGAGCCGACCCCGACGAAGAACTGGACCGCCGGGCACGCGCCCTGGCGAGCGCCTTCACGACGCCCCGGCCCAGTGTCGAGGAGCGCATGGCCATGGGCAAGGCGCTGCGAGAGCGTCTGCCCCGGGCCAGCCATGGCGCCTTCGAGCGCTCACCGCAGGTCGATCCGGTGGCGATCCTGCTGGCGCAGGCGAGCACCCGGATAGCGGACTTGGTGCCGGTGCGGCACGCCCGCATGCTGCAGTCGCCGTTCGCCTTCCTGCGCGGCGCGGCGGCCGTCATGGCGGCCGACCTGGCGCCGAGCCCGAACACGGGGCTGCAGGTGCAGGCCTGCGGCGACATGCATGTCGCCAACTTCGGCGTCTTCGCGTCGGCCGAGCGGCAGCTGGTGTTCGCGATCAACGATTTCGACGAGACCCAGCCCGGGCCCTGGGAATGGGACGTCAAGCGGCTGGCGGCCAGTGCCTATGTGGCGGCCGATCATCTGTCGTGCGACAAGGCGGGGCGGGAAGCCGCCGCGCGGGCCGCGGTGGAGAGCTATCGCAGCCGGATGCGCCGCTATGCGGGCATGGGGCAGATGGAGGTCTGGTACGACACGATCCACAGCGACCGGCTGCTCGAATCGCTGCCGCCGGCCATGCGCGGGAGCGCCGATGCCGTGCTCGACAAGGCGCGCAAGCGCACCCACATGCAGGTGCTCGACAAGATGACCGACCTGGTCGACGACCAGCACCGGATCATCGAGCAGCACCCCTTCATCGTGCGCGCCAGCGTGACCTCGATGGGGCGGCCGGTGGACGAGGCGATCGGGCACTGCCTGGCCCACTACCTCGAGTCGCTGGCCCCGGACCGGCGGCTGCTTCTTTCGCGCTACCGCGTGCTCGACGCGGCGCAGAAGGTGGTCGGAGTGGGCAGCGTCGGCACCCGCTGCTGGATTGTCCTGATGCAGGGGCGCGATTGGGACGACCCGCTGTTCCTGCAGCTGAAAGAAGCGCAGCCCTCCGTGCTGGAAGCCTATGTGGGCTGCGCGGCATCGCCCGACGCGCCCACCAATCATGGCGAGCGCGTGGTGCGCGGGCAGCGGCTGATCCAGGGCTCGCCCGACATCTTCCTCGGCTGGGGCGAGATCGACGGCGTGCACTTCTACATCCGGCAGCTGCGCGACATGAAGGGCGGCATCGAGATGGAGCCGGGCCAGACCACGCAGGCCGGCTTCATCGAGTACTGCCGCCTCTGCGGCTGGGCGCTGGCGCTGGCGCACGCCAAGTCGGGCGACGCGGCGATGATCGGCGGCTACCTCGGCAAGTCGGACGTGTTCGACGATGCGCTGGTGGCGTTCGCCGCCGCCTATGCGGCGCAGACCGAGGCCGATCATGCGAGCTTCGCCGCGGCGGCGAAGGAGGGGCTGGTGGAGGTGGCCGAATAGGTCCGCAGGCGTCAGACGATCGCGCGCTCGCGCAGCGCCTGCAGCCGCTCGGCGTCCAGGCCCAGTTCCGCCGCCAGCACCTGCGCACTGTGCTCGCCCAGCATCGGCGAAGCCCGGTGCACCACCGGCGTGCCCGAAAAACGCAGTGGGCTGCGCAGGCTCGGCACGTCCACGCCCCGGCCGTGCGGCAGGCGCAAGGCCAGTTCGCGGTGCCGGGTCTGCGGGTCCTCGAACACGCCCCGCATGTCGTTGATCGGACCGCAGGGAACGCCGGCAGCTTCGAGCGCGGCGAGCAGCTCGGCCCGCAGCCGGCCGGCCAGCGCCGGGGCCAACAAGTCGCGCAGCGGGCCCCGGTTGGCGACCCGCAGCGCGTTGCTGCCGAAGCGCGGATCGTCGGTCCACCCGGGGCAGCCCAGCGCGCGGCACAGCGCCTGGAACTGGCCGTTGTTGCCGGCCGCCACGATCAGGTGGCCGTCGGCGCAGGCGAACACCTCGGACGGCGAGGCGATCGGGTTGGTGTTGCCCACCCGCGGCGGCACCTTGCCGTTCATGAGGAAGCCGAGCGCCAGATGGCCGTTGAGCGCGACCGAGGCATCGAGCATGGCCGCATCCACATGCTGTCCTTCGCCGGTCTCGCGCCGGTGGTAGAGCGCTCCCACCACGCCGATCGCGGCATAGAGCCCGGTCACCACGTCGGTGATCGGGATCGCGGTGCGCATCGGTTCGGCGCCCGGCGTGCCCTCGGCCTGGCCGCAGGTGCTCATCACGCCGGCCAGGCCCTGCAGGATGAAGTCGTAGGCCGGCCGGCCGGCGTAGGGGCCGCCCTGGCCGAAGCCGGTGACCGAGCAGTAGACGATGTCCGGGCGCAGGCGGCGGATGCTGGCCTCGTCGAGCCCGTAGCGCGCCAAGGTGCCGACCTTGTAGTTCTCGACCACCACGTCGCAGCGCGCCGCCAGCTCGCGCGCCAGCGCGGCACCCTCGGGCGTGGCGATGTCCAGCGTGACCGATTGCTTGCCGCGGTTGTAGGCCAGGTAGAGCGCCGAATCGTTGCTGTCGGCGCCCTCGGCATCGGGCAGGAACGGCCCCATGCGGCGGGTGTCGTCGCCCTCGCCGGGCTTCTCGATCTTGTAGACCGTGGCGCCCATGTCGGCCAGGATCTGCGTGCACAGCGGCCCGGCGATGACCCGGGTCAGGTCCAGCACCTTGATGCCTTCGAGGATGGCTGCCATCGTTCTCACTCCAGCCGGATGTCGGCCTTCTTCACCACCTCGGCCCAGCGCGCGGCCTCGCTGCGGATGAAGGCGTCGAACTGCTCCGGTCTCCCGCCGACCGGGTCGATGCCGTAGTCGATCAGCTTGTCGCGGATCTCGGGCAGCTGCAACACCTGCTGCAACTCGGCCGACAGCTTGTGGACGATCTCGTTGGGCGTCTTGGCGGGTGCCAGGAGGCCGATCCAGCTGCCGCCGGTCATGCCCGGGTAGCCGGCTTCGGCCATCGTCGGAACGTCGGGGGCCGCGGGCCAGCGCTTGGCGCTGGTCATCGCCAGGCCGCGCAGCTTGCCCGCCTTGATGTGCGGCATCATGGTCTGCACCGAGTCGAAGATGACCGAGACCTGGCCCGCGAACAGGTCGGGCAGGGCCGGCGCGATGCCCTTGTAAGGCACGTGGGTCATCGGCACGCCGGCGGTCTGGGCGAACTGCTCGGCCACCAGGTGCGCGCCCGAGCCGGCACCGCTGGAGGCGAAGGTGGCGCGCTGCGGGTTGGCCTTGGCCCAGGCCACGAAGCCCTTGAGGTCGGTCGGCGGCAATTGCGCGCTGGACACCATCAGCAGCGGGATGGCGCCGAACTCGCTCACGCCGCGCAGGTCCTGCAGCGGCGAGTAGCTCATCCTGGGATAGAGACTGGGGTTGATCGCGTGCGCCGCCACCACCACCAGCAGCGTGTAGCCGTCGGGCGCCGCCCGCGCCACCGCGGCCGAGCCGATCTGGCCGTTGGCGCCGCCCTGGTTGTCTACCACCACCGTGGCCTTCAGGCGATCGGCCAGCTTCTGCATCACCAGCCGGGTCACCGCGTCGGAGACGCCGCCGGGCGTGTAGGGCACCACCACCCGGATCGGCTTGGAGGGATAGGCCTCCTGCGCCGATGCGCTGCCGCCGGCACCTGCGATCGCGAACAGCGCCAGGGCGGCAGCCAGTGCCTTGCGGCGAACAATCGATGTCATCGTGTCTCTCCTTGGGTTATGGGTGGGAAGCGTGGTCCGGCGCCGGGCCGGTCACCAGCCCTTCGTCGATCCAGCGTCGCGGGATCCGGACCGGGTGGTCGAGCAGCATCTGGGCGAAGGACTTGCCGAGCGGGTCGGAGCGCAGGCTGGCGACGCCGCCGCCGCCCAGCGCCCGCTGCAGCACGAAGTTCAGCGCGTGCAGGCCGGGGACCTCGAAGCGCTCGACCTTGCCGTCGACCAGGTGCGCGAAGTACGCGCGCAGCTGCGCCGGCCCGAGCTGTGCGCGCAGCAGCGGCAGGAATTCGGGGCGGCGCGCGATCACGCCGATGTTCTCGTCGTCGCCCTTGTCGCCGCTGCGGGCCCAGGCCAGCGCCACCAGCGGCACGCTCACGGCGTCGTCGCCGGGCTGGATCCGCGTGGCGTCGACGTCCAGCGGCGAGGGCGCGGTGGCCGGGCCCTGCGCCGGCGGCGCGACGGCCTCGCTCCTGTCGTCGAGCGCGACCCGCAGCGCCAGCTGCGCCTTCGGCACCAGGAACGAAAAGACCTTGATGACCGGCTGCACGTCGGCGCGGCCCGCGAACGAGGAGCGCGTGCCCGGTCCCATCGAAGTCCCGGCCGAGGCGCACTCGCGCTGCAGGAAGGCCAGGCCCTGGGGGTCGGCATGGCGCGCCGCGATCCGGAGCACCACTTCGCGGGTCGGCAGGCTGCGGGCGTGGGCGCCGTAGAGTGCCTCGCAGCCGAGCAGCTCGACCCGGGTCTCGGTGTAGTCGGCCAGCCCGCGGCCGCGCAGCTGGGCCCGGGTGCGCTCGAGCAGGGCGTCGGCGGTCTTGCGCGCCTTGGCGGGTGCATCGATGCCACGGATCGCCATCAGCAGCTGCAGCTGCCAGCCGTCGCGCCAGGTGCCGTTGGCCTTGTAGCTGGCGGTCGGAGGCCGGCCGCGGGCGCCGCTCACGCGCACCCGGCCCGGCGCCTCGGCCTCGACCCGCACCTGGCGGAAGTCGCAGCTGACGTCGGGCATCAGGTAGTGGGCCGGGTCGCCCACTTCGTAGAGCACCTGTTCGGCGACCGCGCCGGGGTGGATCAGGCCGCCCGTGCCTTCGGGCTTGGACAGCACGAAGCTGCCGTCGGCGGCGCAGTCGATCACCGGATAGCCCATGTTGGCCCAGTCGGGCACCTGCGCCCAGTCGGTGAAGAGGCCGCCGGTGGCCTGGGCGCCGCATTCGATCACGTGGCCCGCCAAGGTGCCGGCGGCGATGCGGTCCCAGTCGTCCCAGCGCCAGGCGAACTCGTGCGCCAGCGCGCCGACCACCACCGCGCTGTCGACGCAGCGGCCGGTGATCACGATGTCGGCACCCAGGGCCAGGGCCTGCGCGATGCCGCGGGCGCCCACGTAGGCGTTGGCCGAGTAGAGGCCGGCCGGCGGTGCCTCGCCGGTGTGCAGGTCGCGCAGGCCCTGGGCGCGCAGCGCGTCGAACTGCGGCATCAGGTCGTCGCCCGTGACCACGGCGATGCGGGGCGCCAGCCCCTGCTGCCGCGCGACCGCCTCCAGCGCGTCGCGGCAGGCTTCGGGGTTCAGCCCGCCGGCGTTGGCGATGACGCGCACGCCGCGGGCGCAGATCGCGCCCAGGTTCGGCGCCATGGCGGCGTGCACGAAGTCGGTGGCGTAGCCCAGTGCCGGGTCCTTGGCGCGCGCCCGCGCCAGGATCGACATCGTGGTTTCGGCCAGGTAGTCGTAGACGAGGTACTGCAGGCCCGGGACCTGCAGCAGCTGCGGGGTGGCGATGGCGGAATCGCCCCAGAAGCCGCTGGCGCCGCCGATGCGCACCGCCCTCGTCATGCCCGGGCCTCGATGCGCAGCAGCAGCGCGCCCTTGGCCGACTGGCCGCCGGCCTGCACGCAGACTTCGGCCACCACGCCGGCCAGCGGGGCGGTCAGCTGGTGCTCCATCTTCATGGCTTCGAGCACCACCAGCCGCTGGCCGGCCTCGACCGCGTCGCCGGCGCGCACCGCAACCTCGACGATGCGGCCGGTCAGCGGCGCGGTGATGGCGCCGGTGCCGCCTTCGGCGACCCGGCTCTTGCGCTCGCTGGTGCGCTCGAAGCGCCAGGCGCGGCCGGCGTGGAACAGGTGCAGCGCGTCGTCCTGGGCCGCGACCACCGCGCTCTCGACCATGCCGTCGCATTCGGCGCTGATGGCGCTGCGGCCGTCGTCGTGCCAGCGCGCATCGCGCAGCACGAGACGCTCGGGTGCCGCATCGCGGCCCTGCACCTCGGCCACCCAGTGCGTGCCCTGGCCGGCCAGGCGCACGTCCCAGCGAACGCTGCCCTGGGCCAGCGCGATCCGCGCCGGCTGCTGGCCCAGCGCGTGGGTCGCGATCGACAGCGAGCCCGCCGCGCCGGGCATCGCCTCGGCCAGCGCCGCAAAGGCCGCCAGCGCGACGGTCCGCGAGGTCGGCACCGCGCGTTTGGCCAGGGCGGCACCGAAGCGCTGCGGCACGAAGCCGGTGTTGACCTGCAGGCCGTCGGCGAACACCGGATCGGCCAGGCAATCGGCGATGAAGCCCTGGTTGCTCGGCAGGCCGAGCAGCACGCAGTGTTCGGTGGCCCGCAGCAGCTTGCGCAATGCTTCCTCGCGCGTGGCGCCGTGCGCCACCAGCTTGGCGACCATCGAGTCGTAGTGCGGCGACACGGCCCCGCCCTCGGCCAGCGCATGGTCGACCCGGACGTCGTGGCCGTCGGCCGGCGGCCGCCAGCGCAGCACCGGGCCGGTCTGCGGCAGGAAGCCCGCGGGCACGTCTTCGGCCGTGAGTCGGACCTCGATCGCATGGCCGTCGAGCCGCACCTCGGTCTGCTGGATCGCCAGCGGCTCGCCGGCCGCGATGCGCAACTGCCATTCGACCAGATCGAGGCCGGTGATCGCCTCGGTCACCGCATGCTCTACCTGCAGGCGGGTGTTCATCTCCATGAAATAGAAGCGACCGTCCCGGTCAAGCAGGAATTCCATCGTGCCGGCACCGATGTAGCCGATCGCCCGGGCGCTCTTGACCGCTGCTTCGCCCATGCGTGCGCGCAGGGCGGCGTCGACGGCGGGCGAGGGCGCTTCCTCGATCACCTTCTGGTGGCGCCGCTGCACCGAGCAGTCGCGCTCGCCGAGATGGATCACGTGGCCGTGGCTGTCGGCCAGGATCTGGATCTCGACGTGGCGCGGCGCGACCACCGCGCGTTCGAGGATCAGTTCGCCGGAGCCGAAGGCCACCTCGGCCTCGGAGCGCGCCGAGGCCAGGGCCTGCGGCAGCGCGGCGGCGTCCTCGACCAGCCGCATGCCGCGCCCGCCGCCGCCGGCCGCGGCCTTCACCATCACCGGGAAGCCGATGTCCGCGGCCGCGTGCACGAAGGCAGCGTCGCGCTGGTCCTCGCCTTGGTAGCCGGGAATGCAGGGCATCTCGGCGGCCATCACGAGCCGCTTGGCCTGCGCCTTGTTGCCCATCGCGCGGATCGCCGCGCCCGAAGGGCCGATGAAGACCAGCCCGGCGGCATCGACCGCGTCCGCGAAGTCCTCGTTCTCGGCCAGGAAGCCGTAGCCGGGATGCACCGCGTCGGCGCCCGTGCGGCGCGCCGCTTCGAGGATGGCGGGAATGTTCAGGTACGAATCGCGCGGCGCCGCGCCGCCGATCAGCACGGCGCGGTCGGCGGCCCGCACATGGGGGCTCGAACGATCGGCTTCGGAGTACACGGCGACGCTGCCGTAGCCCATGCGGCGCACGGTGCGAAGGATGCGGATCGCGATCTCGCCGCGGTTGGCGACGAGCACGGTGTGGAAGGGGCGGATCTGTTTGCGCGTGGTCATGGAAGTTGTTCCTCAGGCGGCGGCGGAGGCCGGCACGGCCTGCGCTTCGCGGATCTCGGCGGCGCTGAATTCGCGATGCCATGCGGCGGCGCGCTTCTCGCGAAAGGCCGCGATGCCCTCGGCGCCTTCGCTGCGCATGCAGCCGGCGAACTGGCGGGCCGCGTCGTCGAGCAGCGATTCATCGCTTTCACGCCCGCAGCGTTGCAGCAGCGGCTTGAGCACGCGATTGGCCAGCGGCCCGCAGGCGCCGACCCGGCCGAGCCACTGTGCGAGCAGTTCGTCGAGTGCCGCACCATCGGCTGCGAGTTCATCGACGAGGCCGAGGCGCAAGGCCGTGTCGCCGCTCACGCGCTCGCCGCTGAGCCCGAGCCGGCGCGCGATCCGATGGCCCAGGCGCGCCACCACGAAAGGCGCGATCTGCGCCGGGATGATGCCGAGCGAGGTCTCGCTCAGCGCGAAGCGCGCATCGCGCGTCGCCAGCACGATGTCGGCAGCGCAGGCGAGGCCCATGCCGCCGCCCATCGCTGCGCCTTCGACGACGGCGATCACCGGCACCGGCAGCGCGGCCAGGCGTTGCATGAAGCGGCCGAACTCGCGGTTGCGCGCGGCCACGGGGTCTTCGCCGCCGCTGGGGTCGGCGTCGAGCCGCGACTGGAAGCTGCCGACATTGCCGCCGGCGCAGAAGAAGCCCTGGCTGCCGCGCAGCACCAGCGCCCGCACGGCCACGTCGGACTCGGCGAGGCCGATCACTTCTGCGAGCTCGGCCACCACCTCGGGCGAGAGGGCGTTGCGCGTCTTCGGCTGGTGCAAGGTCGCGAACAGCACGTCGTGCCGGCGCCGGAGCAGGAGGTGCCTGTAGTCCATGGTCGGGGCCATCGCTTCAGGCGTCCATGTTCATGAGGCCCATCTGGCGGGCGATGACCATCAGCATCACTTCATCCGCGCCGCCGCCGATGGAGCCAAGCCGGTAGTCGCGGTAGGCGCGCGACACCGGGTTGTCCCAGGTGTAGCCCATGCCGCCCTGGAACTGCATGCACCAGTCGGCGATCTCGCGCGACAGCCGCCCGGCCTTGAGCTTGGCCATCGAGGCCAGCTCAACCACGTCGCCGCCCTCGATGTAGGTCTGGGTCGCGACGTAGACCAGGGCGCGCAGGGCTTCGAGCTCGGTCTTGAGCTCGGCCAGCTTGTACTGGATGAACTGGTTGTCCAGAAGCGGCCGGCCGAAGGCCTGGCGCTGGCGCAGGTAGTCGGCGGTCTCCTGGATCCAGGCCATGGCCGACAGGCGCCGCGCCGCGCCGTCGAGCCGCTCTTCCTGGAACTGCTTCATCTGGTAGATGAAGCCCATGCCTTCTTCGCCGATGCGATGGCGCACCGGCACGCGCACCTCGTCGAAGAAAATCTGCGCCGTGTCGGAACTCCACATGCCGAACTTCCTGATCTTCTGCACCTCGATGCCGCGCGTGCGTTTCCCGTCCTGCGTGAGCGGCACGATGATCAGCGACTTGTTCTTGTGCGCCGAGCCGCCTTCGGAGGTGTTGCACAAGAGGCAGATCCAGTCGGCCTGGGTGCCGTTGGTGATCCACATCTTCGAGCCGCTGATCACGTAGTCGTCGCCGTCGCGCCGGGCCCGGGTCTTGAGCGAGGCGACGTCCGAGCCGGCACCCTGTTCCGACACGCCGATGGCGGCCACCATCTCGCCGGCGATCGCGGGCGCCAGGAACTCGCGCTTGAGATCGTCGGAACCGAAGGCCGCCAGCGCCGGCGTCGCCATGTTCGACTGCACGCCGATGGCCATCGCCACGCCTTGGGCGCGCGCGTAGCCCATCGCCTCGGCGGCCGCCAGTGCATACGAGAAGTCGAGGCCCAGGCCGCCATAGGCCTCGGGCTTGGTGATGCCGAGAAAGCCGAGGCCGCCCATCTTCCGGAACAGGTCGTGCGCCGGGAAGATCTCGGCGGCTTCCCATTCGTCGACGAAGGGGTCGATCTCGGAGGCGATGAAGCGGCGGATGCTCTGCATCAGCGCCTGGTGTTCGGATGTGTAAAGCATGGGAGTCCTCGGGGCTAGAAGCGCGCGACGCCGAACTGCATCGGGCGGGTGGTGCGCTGTTCGGCTTCGCGCGCGGTCGCGAGCACGAGGGCCAGTACGTCGCGCGTGCGGCGCGGGTCGATCACGCCGTCGTCGAGCAGATGGCCGCTGGTGTGGAAGGCGCTCGCCTGGCGCTCGAAGTTGGCGACGATCTCGGCCTTTTGCGCCGCGAGCTTGGCGTCGTCGACGGTCGCGCCTTTTCGTTCGGCCTGCTGGCGCGCCACGATCTCCAGCGTGGTCGCGGCCTGCTCGCCGCCCATCACGGCGGTGCGCGCGTTGGGCCACGAGAAACAGAAGCGCGGATGGAAGGCGCGGCCGCACATGCCGTAGTTCCCAGCGCCGAACGAGGCGCCGCAATAGACCGTGACCTGCGGCACCTGGGAATTGGCCAGCGCCTGGATCATCTTGCTGCCGTGCTTGATCATGCCGGCCTCTTCGGAGGCTCGGCCGACGATGAAGCCGGTGGTGTTCTGCAGGTAGACGATCGGCGTGCCCGACTGGTTGCACAGCTGGATGAACTGCGCCGCCTTGGTCGCGCCGGCGGGGTCGATCGGGCCGTTGTTGGTGACGAAGCCGACGTTGTGGCCTTCGATGCGGCCATTGCCGCAAATGGTGGCCGGCCCGTAGTCGGGCTTGAAGTCCATCCAGCACGAATCGTCGACGACGCGCGCGATCACCTCGCGCATGTCGATGGGCTTCCGGTGTTCCAGCACCATCGCGCCCGCGAGTTCCTCGGGATCGAGTCGCGGCGGCTGGAAGGCGGCTCCCGCATCGTCGGCGGCGCGCCGCCAGCCGAGGTTGGCGACGATGTCGCGCGCGACCGCGATGGCGTGCGCGTCATCCTCGGCCACGTATTCGGCGAGGCCGCTGACGCTGGCGTGCATGTCGGTGCCGCCGAGTTCTTCATCGGTCGCGATCTCGCCCGTGGCGGCCTTGAGCAGCGGTGGGCCGGCGAGGAAGGCCTTGGCCCGGCCGCGCACCATCACGACGTAGTCCGACAGGCCCGGCATGTAGGCACCGCCGGCGGTCGACGAGCCGTGAACCACCGTCACGATCGGCAGGCCGGCCGCCGAGAGGCGTGCGAGGTTGTAGAACATGCCGCCGCCGCGGATGAATTTCTCGACCCGGTACTTGCGCAGGTTGGCGCCGGCCGATTCGACCAGGTGGACGAAGGGAAGCTTGTTCTCGAGCGCGAGCTCCTGGCAGCGCATCAGCTTCTGGTTGCCCGACTCGGTCAGCGCGCCGGCGTCGATGCCGGAATCGGTCACCACCACCATGCAGCGCACGCCGCTCACGAAGCCGATGCCGGCGATCTGCGAGCCACCGGGCACGCAGGAGGCCGGATCGGGGTCGTCCATGCCATAGCCCGCGAGATTGGCGATCGGCAGGAAGGGCGCCCCGGGGTCGAGCAGCCGGCTCATGCGTTCGCGCGGCAGCAGCGCGCCTCGCTTCTCGAAGTTGGCGGTGGCGCGCGCGGAGGCATCGGCGGCGCGCTGCTCCAGCGCGCGCAGCTCGTCGATCAATGCGAGCATGCCGGCGCGCTGCGCCTGGAAGGCCTCGGACGCCGGATGAAGGCGGGATTGGAACGGAGTCATGGGTGGGGACTTTCGCAATGAAGTTGCGACGGGACGATCTGCATCTGGTGAAGGGGGTCTTTGGCGGCTGGGGCTTCTGCAGGGGTGAACGCATTGCAGACGAGTCCCTGCGGGTTCGCAACGACAAAGTGCCCAGGTGTGCACAATGTGCACAAATGGGCACTGCGTTGCGGGATTACCCTTGATGTGCGGCAACGAGGTGGGCCTTGACCTTGCTGCCGAGGCGTTCGAGACTCGTGTCCTTCCAACGAAGGCCTCCGGAGGATGCATGCAAATGCTCAAAGTCCCGGCCGCGAAGCCGATGGCCGGCCTGTCTACGACCCGATCGTCCGTTTACCGCGAACTTCAAGCCAAGCTTGAGATCAGCGAGCCGGGCGACGTCTACGAGCAGGAGGCCGATCGCATCGCCTCGCAGGCAGTCAGGGCCGGTGGCGCAGCGGCACCGCTCGCGATTCAGCCTTACTCGTCTCGAACAGGCGGCCCATCCGAACAGGTTCCCGCGAGCGTCATGCAAACCCTGGCGAGCGCGGGCGCTCCCCTCGAGCCGTCGGTTCGACGCGACATGGAGCATCGCTTCGGCTACGACTTCACGCGGGTCCGTGTCCATTCCGATGCCCTTGCCGCTGGCTCCGCGCGTGACGTTCATGCCCATGCATACACGGTCGGGCACGATGTCGTGTTCAACGAAGGGCGCTACTCGCCGGGCACGCAAGAAGGCCGCCAGCTGATTGCCCATGAGCTCACGCACGTCGTTCAGCAGAACGCCACGAAGGCGCTGCAAAGAAACAAGGTTCCGGAAGGTGTCATTCACGAGAAGTCGATGCAGTTTCTCGAGGACTCTTTGCGCCAGTTCTATGAAGCGCTGCCCCGCAAGGTCCGGATCGAGCTCAAGGCGGACGGCGTCATTGCGATCGCCATGGTCAGCCAAAGGAATACCGGCCAGGACCCGAGGCTCGTGTATGCCGTCGCCGGCATCCCGAACGGGCCCGATATTCGCAAAGCCGCGGAGAAGCTCAACCTCGTCTACGTGGGAGACACGGAGCAGGGTATCTCGGAAAAGAGACCTCAGGGACCCGCCCGGCAATATGGGCCGAATGACGGTCCGCCCCCGGGATCGGGCGGACTCGAACATGCAGAACAACTGATCAAGGCCTACAGACAGGAAAGAGGCGTGGACATTGACGGTTTGGTGGTGTCGCGCCCGTTGTGTCATGACTGCGTTCGTGTCATGCCGCGCGAAAAGGGTGGGCGAATCATGATCTCGGTGATCGTCGACCCTGACAAGACCCTCCCGAATCCTCGCAACGAGGCCATCAAGAACAAGGAAGCAGCGAAGGCCAAGGAAGTCGGAAAGACGGCGGGTCCTCCGGAGATTCCCGATGCCATCGAAGCCGAAGGGCGCGGCCGGGCGAGGTCAACCAGTGATCGTTCGCGCGGCCGAGCTCCGACAACCGACCGAAGCCTCGGCGGACGGGGAGCCAAGACCGAAAAGACCGGCTCCCTCCGCGGAGGCAAAGTGTCCGAGGTCGCCAATCGCCGCGGCGGAGGCGGCGTGACCCAAGAGCCGTTCGCGGTTCGGTCCACCGGCCCCTTCGAGGGACGAGGCCAGGTGGTCGAGCCCATCCGCGTTCCCGAGCCAGCGATCGCCCAGCAGGATATCAAGGGGGGCGTCGAAGGGGCGGCTGCCTTGATCAACGCGGGCCTGTTCAGCGCTTTGCAGGGCCATGAAGTCCAGCTGGCAGTCGACCGGCTCAAGGAGCTCACTCCGGAAATCGAGAATTGGCGCCAGCGGGGATATGGCGTGGGGGTCACCATGGTTGTCGAAGTGCCGGATCAACCCGACGTGCTCGCCGGCCCCACCGGCGTGCACTCTACCGGCGACATCGTCCATTTCAAGAAGATGTACATCAGCAGCATCGCGAGACCCGTCGGAGACGTCCCGGAGGGCCAGCAGGTGATGACTGCCGACTACGCGCGGGGCGATCCCAAGCCCAGCCCGAGCGATCCGTCCAACAAGGCGCGCAAGGGATTCCATCTGAAAACGGGATTTGTCGCGTTCCCGGCGCCGCCGCGCGCCAAGACGGAAGCGAAACTGACTCCGGTCGACTTGCGAGGTCTCCCCGGCTCTTATAAGTCGGAGTACCAGAAACTCTTCACGGGAGATCCGATGATTCTCGGACTCTTCGCCGCACGCACGCTTCGGATCGGCCTTGCGAACGATGGCAAGCTCACGGCACAAATGCGGCTGGGCTCACAGGAATTCAATTACCAGGCGCAAGAGCCGAGGGGAAAGCAACTCTTGTTCGGCCGTTTCAATTTTGGTGGAAAGGACGGGCCGGTCTTCACCAGTACATTCACCTACGAACCCGACAAGAACCCGAATGTTCTTCTTGAGTGGTTCGGCGCGCTGGAACCGGATGCGCAACCTGACCAGTACTGGAAGAAGATGTGGGACGGTCTGATCAGCTGGCGCAAGATCTAGCATCACGTCATATTCAAAGGTTCTCGCATGAAAAAGATCCTCACGCTCGGCTTGGTGCTCGGCGCCGCCGCCATGACCGCGCACGCACAGACCCTTTCCGCAGTCGAGCTGCGGCGCCGAACGGTCGAGCGTCGGGCTGTCGAAGCCGTGATCTGGGGCATGCCCGCCGTCAACTATGAGCGCATGCTGGACGCGGCGAGCGCCAATGGAGCAAAGCTGAACCAAGTCGTCTATTGGTCGCGTCCGGTGAACTGGAAGAACCAGACGCTCACCCCCAATCCGGACACGATCTACCTCAATCCTTTCTATGACACGTCGAAGGGTCCGGTGGTGGTGGAGATTCCGCCGGCCGACGAGGACCATGTGATCGTGGGCAGCTTCGACGTCTCATGGCAGAACGCGCTCGCCGATGTCGGGCCGGCCGGAGAGGACAAGGGCAAGGGTGCGAAATACCTCATCCTGCCGCCGGGCTACACCGAGAAAACGCCGGACGGCTACATCGTGCTGCAGTCGGAGACCTACCGGGGCTTTGTCATCTTGCGCTCGAACTTCAAGAGTCGCAGCGACGCCGACATTCAGTCCGCCGTCGATCACGGCAAGCGGGTAAAGGTCTATCCGCTGGGCGCCAATCCCGATTCGACGGTCTTCGTGGACGTCTACGACAAGCCCTTCGACGCGACCATTCCCTACGACGCGACATTCTTCGAATTGCTCAACCGTTTTGTGCAGGCCGAACCCTGGCTCACGCGCGACAAGGTGATGATCGATTCGCTCAAGTCGCTGGGTATCGAAAAGGGCAAGCCCTTCAACCCTGACGCCAAGACGAAGGCGCTCTTCAGCAAGGCGGCGCGGGAGGCGCACCAAGTCATTGGCCTCAAGTATGAGAGTGGTTTCGTGCCGCCGTTCTACGATGGAACGCGGTGGTCGGTGCCCGTGCCGCCGGAGACCCGAGACGGACTGGGCAACAAGTTCGCCGACCCCGACGAGTACGGCCTCGACGGCCGCGCAGTGATGTACCACATGGCGTACTTCAGCCCGAAGGTCTTGGGAGGCGCCCAGTTCTATCTCATGAATACCAGCGATAGCGCCGGCAGGCCGCTGGAGGGCGGAAAGACCTACCGGCTGAAGGTGCCGGCGAATGCGCCCATCGAGCAATACTGGTCGGTGACTGCCTACGACCGCGAGACGCATGCGTTGATCGTCGGGATGTCTCGTCCGAGCCTCGCGTCGAACGCCACGGCGGTGCAGAAAAACGCCGACGGCTCGACGGACGTGTACTTCGGCCCGCAGGCGCCTGTCGGAAATACGTCCAACTGGGTGCCGACCGATCCTAAACGGCGGTTCGAACTCCTGTTCCGCCTCTACGGCCCGAAGAAGGAACTCTTCGACAAGACGTGGACGTTGACCGACGTCGAGGCAATGAAATGATCACATGCGGTCGATTGTTGGCGCCGGCCTTCAACGCCTCGATTGCGAACGAAGCCATTGAATGAAGGCCAGTGCGGCTGATTGGCTCATTGCTTGTTGAGTCGAGAAAACCGAGTAGCTCTGGGTGTCCTTCTGGACGTGCGGATGGGCCTGCATCAAGAGGGATCAACGGCGTGAGCGAGCCGCTGCTTCGCCCCCGCAAATGACCTTGTCGAGCGCCTCCCTTGTTCGAGTCGCCCCGGTCGCGCCCCGTTGTGCACAATGTGCACACCCGAACTCTGCGCCACGCGACTGCCTCGATGACTGCTGCGACTGAATCCTCTTCCCGCGCGGCCCCGGTGGTGCGCGGCGCGCAAAGCATCGACCGGGCGATGCAGCTGCTGCAGTGCATCGCCGCGCAGCACGCGCAGGGCATCGCGCTGCCCGAACTGGTGGAGGCCGTGCGGCTCGACCGGACCACCACCTACCGCATCGTGTCTTCGCTGGTGCGGGCCGGGCTGGTCGGCCGCGATGCCGCCTCCGGCTTGTACCGGCTCGGCATCGAGGCCATGGCGCTCGGGCTGGCAGCGATGCAGCGCGCGCCGCTGGTCGAGCGCTGCCTGCCGGCCATGAAGGCGCTGGCGCGCCGCTCGGACGAGCATGTGTTCCTGGTCGTTCGGTCGGGCGACTACAGCCATTGCCTGCACCTGGAGCAGGGCGCGCATCCGATCCGGAGCTTCTTCGAGACGGTGGGCAGCATGCGCCTGCTGGGGCTGGGCATCCCGAGCTTCTCGCTGCTGGCGACGATGAGCGACGCCGAGATCGCCGCGCACTATGCGCGGTACGAGGCGGAATACCAGGCCCACCACATGAGCGCGGCCAAGCTGCAGCGCTGGATCCGCCAGACCCGCGAACTGGGCCATGCGCAGATCGTCGCCAAGGGCATCGCGGGTGTCGGCATGCGTTTCGCGATGGGTTCGTGCGGCGATGCGGCGCTCGGCATCGTGGTGCCGGCGTCGCGCTTGCCGCGCTCGCGCGCGGCGGTGCTGGCTGCGATGCTGCGGGGGGAGGTTGGAAGGCTGGGCTAGCGCTGTTGCGCGTGGGGGGCTATCGCCCGGGCCCGCCGCCACCAGGGCCGCCGCCGCCCCCGGGACCACCGCCACCGCCAGGACCACCACCACCGCCAGGACCACCACCACCCCCAGGGCCACCGCCCCCGGAGCCCCCGCCTGATCCGCCCCCGCCACCGCCCCCACCACCTCCGGGACCAGGACCTCCAGCCCCGCCGGCTGCCCCCGCGCTTGAACTTGCACCGGCCGCGCCTGCGCCGCTTCCCACGCTGGCCGGGGACGCCGCGCTGGACCCCGCAGAAGCAGAGGTGGTGCTTCCACCAGGATCAGCGCTCGAAATGGCCGCCATTGCACGGCTGCCCACACCGGTCACCGACACGTGTCGATTGACTGGTCCTGCCGCCGCTGCGCCCAGGCAGACGCGTTCTCCGAACGGGTTGTAGCGATCGCATGGCGGGTTGCTCGGCATGACGAGGACGGCGGCTCTTCCCGGATCCGTCCTCGAGCGCTTGACCTGCAGCGCCTCGACGTCATCCGGCTTGAGGTTCGAAGCCTGGGCAGCCGCGGGTGCGCTCACCCCCCGGCGACCCGTCTCGACAACGGCCGCGGTCGTCACTGTGTCGTGGCTTCGTTTCGGCGTGGCTGCCACGGCCTGGCTTCGTCGACGCGGTGCCGTCCGCTGCGAAGGTGCGGGGACCTGCGGTTCGGGACTTGTTTCCAGATCGGGTTGATCTTGCTGCGCCGGAGCCACCAGGGGCGGCGGCAGGTCGGGCGGCGAGAAAGTCACCAGCGTTGTCTGCGCCGCCGCTGGAGACTGAACCGATACCGGCGGCGGATCGAGAATGCGTTGTGTCCGGACCGGAGAGCGACTCGCGTACCAATAGACGAAGGCGCCTGCAAGCAGCGGCAGCGCGAGCACCAGGAGCACCAGCGAGATATCGATTCCAGCCGGCAGTCCGAACTTGCCGCGATGATGCGCCTTCGCTCCTTCGGCTGGTGCGCGAGTCAGCCCGTCCCGCGGCCTCGCCGATGGCATGGATGCTGCGGCATGCGCGTCGGGCAGTGTGTGGGCAAACGCAGCCGCATCGAAGCGCACACCTGAGAACTTGCCCGCACAACCACGGCAATACCTGGCTCTGTCCCGGTTGGGCGCGTGGCAAGCCTCGCAGTATTTGGTCATTGTGTCTTCCCACGCCGGGCGAGCGACGGCCGCGCTACGGCACAGGAATGAGACTGGTGACGAGCACAAGTGAATTGATCACGATGAAAAACGCCACGAAGTCCAGCGCCGACGCGCGTCGCGGCACGGCGAGCCCATCCCATTGCGGTGCCGCCATGGTCCCCAGTCCCTTGGCGACATAGAAGCCCGCCAGCTTGTGGGAGCAGCATTTGCAATAGCGCGCCGAGCCGAGGTTGATCGTGTTGCAGGCATCGCATACCTCGGCCGAACTGGCACTGATCCGCAGCCTCACCAGATCGATCAGGCTGCCGAAGGCGGTGCTGGACGGCGCCGAGGCGGTCCAGTCTGACGCTTCGACGGCCATCATCGGAAGTCTCCCAGGCGCCCGAGTCCCGCAACTCGCATGGACGACGTTGCCGAGCTGCAGCATGGATGGACCCTGGCCCGCCGGAAGGCTCGCCTGAGCCTTTCCTCGGCGACGGCGATCCGGGCGAACAGACGCAACTCGATATCGGTCGGTCCGGGCCCCCGGCCCTCAACCTGGCTGCGAAACGCGGCGACGATGCGAAGGTGGATCGCCTGTCTTGCCCGCACGGCGGCATTCCAGGCCCTGCGCGCGCTCATCTCGCCGGGTCGCAGCGAGTCTCGCGCAGATGCTCCTCGGCGGCGGATCGATACCGAGGCCCGGCTGGGCTTCCGACTGGCCGGCTTTCCGTCGTGTGTGCTGCTTGACATGGGGTCTCTCCAGTTGGATGGGAAGTTTTCACATTTAAGCGCTCTTGTCCTATAGTGGTTGCAACGGATTTGTAAGACACAGGCTTGTGACTGTGTCCCAGTGGTAACCGGGCGTTAACAACCCGACAGAGGTCGTGCATGAAGTGCTCCCCAATCCGACGCGCCGCCGCAAACAGCTCGGCTCGGCCCCGCCGTAGCGCGGGCAACTAGGCGCCATGGCCGCTCATCCCGCTGGATCGAAGAACGCCAGGCATCCGCGCGGCCGACCGTCCCTTCGGGAAGGGATCGCCCAGAACAGGCAGGGCCAACTGACTTGGGTGCTCGGGGCTTGGGCGCGCGTGCTGCGACCGCTGGTGCGGCTGGCCCTGGCCTTCGGCGTCAAGCATTCGCATCTCGATGAACTGCTGCGCGACATCATGGTCGATGAAGCGCGCCGCACATGGCTCGAGCAGGGCGTCGAACCCAACATCAGCCAGATCTCGGTGACGACGGGATTGAATCGCAAGGCCGTCACGGTCAAGGTGCGGGAGGAGGGCGCCGAAGACCTGCCGAGATCCGAGCTGTCCGCCGAAGCGAAGACGATCACGCTGTGGCTGCAGATGTTGGCAGACGACCCCAAGCTTCGACGGCTGCCGATCGTGGCCGAAGGGAGCGGGCCTTCGTTCGAGGCGCTGGCCCGCCACGCCAGTCGAGGCAACGTGCACCATCGCACCATCCTCGACGAACTGGTGCGGCTCAACATGGTCAGCGAAGGCGACGGCCGTGTGGCACTGGACGCGGCCGGCTTCGTTCCGGCCGGCGACCTGAAGGAGATGCTTGCGTTCCTGGGTGACAACACGCGCGATCACCTGTCGGCCGCGGTCTCCAACACCTTCGGCGCCAAGCCGCCGCTGCTCGAACGGTCGGTGTTCGCCGGTGGAATTTCGCTCGAGGACTGCGAGCGGATCCACCAGTTCGTGCGGCAGCGGTGGGGTGGACTGCATCACGACCTGACGCAGGAAATGACGCGCGCCTACGAAGCCGCCGACAAGAGCGCGACGGGGCGGATCCGGGTCGGCATCTACACCTACTACGAAGACACCGCAGCCGGAACCAGCGCACCCGTGCCGGCAGCAACCTCCAGATCATCAGGGAAAAAAGCATGAAGAACCAAGCGCTTCGCATCGGGATCCTGGCGTTGCTTGTCGCCTCGCTGCTGTCTTGTGGGGGTGGCGGTGGCGGCGGTGGCGGCGGCGCGGCAGCGTTGGGCAATGCCGCGGGCGGCGCATCGCTCGCGAGTGCCGGCGGCAGTCCTGCGCTGACGGCGGACGCCACACCGAGCGGCAACGGCCTGGGCGGCATCGCGGCCGACGATGGCAGCAGTTCGACGAGCACCGCGGCCTCTGGCGGCGACGACGGATCGGGAGTCGGCTCGGGAGGCACGGGCGTGAGCACCGCCGACGCCACGGGCATCGGTGCGGTCGACGGCGCGGGCAGCATCATCGTCAACGGGCTTCGCTACGAGACCGGGTCCGCAGTCGGGCACATCGAGGACGCCGCGGGGCTGCAGTTGGGAATGAGCGCGAAGGTCACGGGGCCGGTCAACGCCGACTTCACG
The DNA here is from genome assembly GCF_030316985.1 of Variovorax sp. J31P179. Lineage (NCBI taxonomy): Bacteria > Pseudomonadati > Pseudomonadota > Betaproteobacteria > Burkholderiales > Comamonadaceae > Variovorax > Variovorax sp. J31P179. Next base: position 57,591 of record NZ_JASZYL010000008.1, read on the forward strand.
AGCGGCATCGCCCGCCGCGTGGACTCGGCGGCCGACATTCGCGGCCCGCTGCTGTCGGTCGACCTGGCCCAGGGCCGCTTCGTCGTCCTCGGCACCACGGTGACCACCGACGAGGCCACCGTGTGGGCCGACGCCACCGGTCTTGCGGCGCTGCGGCTCGGCCAGACGCTGCAGATCTGGGGGCTGCCTGCGGCGCCGGGCGTGCTGCGGGCGACCCGGGTCGAGCAGCGAGACCCCGCTGCGTTCATTCTCACGGGCACGGTGCAGAACCTCGACGCGATCGCGCGAAGCTTCACGCTCGGCGGCCTCGTCGTCGACTACGGCAGTGCCGTGTTGTCCGGCAGCCTGGACGGTCGGCCGCTGTCCGACGGGACCATCGTGCGCGTGCGGGCCGACAGCGCGTCGCCGGGCAGGCTCGCCGCCACCCTGGTGCAGTGGTGGTACCCGGTGCCGACGGCAGAGGGCACCACGGTGCAGCTCGCCGGCGTCATCACGGACTTCGCGGGCACGGGCGCCCTGCGCGTGCTGGGCCTCCGAGTCGACGCGTCATCGGCGCGGATCACGGGCGGGCCTTCGGGAGCCGTCGGCAATGGCGTCAAGGTGGAGGTCGGCGGCAAGCTGTCTGGCGGCGTCCTCAAGGCGACCCAGCTGAAGATCCGCCACATACCCGGTACCGGAGGGCCGGCTTCGTTCGACCTGATCGGAACCGTCGGTGCCTTCCGTTCGGCCTCCGACTTCAAGGTCAGAGGGCAGCCCGTGAATGCCGGTGGCCGGGGTGTCTTGTTCACGAACGGCACTGCGGCCAATCTGGGCAACGGCGTCAAGGTGCACGTGCATGGCGAACAGGTCGCGGACGGCGTGCTGACCGCGACCAGCGTCAACTTCGAATGACGCCGATCCTCGAATTTCAACCGTGTCAGACGACGCCTACGACCTGACAGGTCCATTTCCCGCAAATCAAAATGCGAACCTTTTACCTATACTTCGAGCCCGCGAATCGTAACAATTTATGACATGAAACAGAGCTTCGATGATTGGGAGAGTCAATGGTCCTCGGCGCGTCGGCGCGAGAATCTCGCCACCGAGAGGCAGCACCTCGAGCAGGAGAGATACGTCGCCGGCTGGAAGCGCAACCTGGCCGTCATCGCTGTCCTGGTGGTGGGTCTTGCCGTCTTGCTGGTCCGTCACTATGCCTAGTCGAGGATGGCGCGCCGCTCCGCCGCACCCTCCCTAAAGGGCAATAGACAGCGGGCGCGAGGGCGCAGACAGTGGCGGAGAAGCCATGAGCGCCACCGCTGGAGAGCCCGCATGAACGTCAGCCCGAGACGAATCACCCGACCGCTTGCCTGCGCGCTGCTCGCGGCCTCCGCATCGCTGTGGGCGCCCGGCCTTGCACTGGCGCAAGACAAGGCCGTGCCCGCGGCCGCCCCCGCGAAGGACATCAAGGACCAGCGGGCACTGACGCTCCTCAAGGCCATGAGCGACACGCTGGCCGGCGCGAAGACACTCAGCTTCAAGGTGCGCGGCATCGTGCCGACGCACTCGCCGACCGGTCAGTTCGTGAGCCTCCATGCATCGTCGCGCGTGGTGATGCAGCGGCCCGACAAGTTGTTCGTGTCGGCGCGCGGCGACCTGTTCCCGAGCGACGCCTTCTACGACGGCAAGACCGTGACAGTGGTCGGAGCAGGTGGCAAGTTCTATGCGCAGCGCGATGCGGCGGGCGGCTTCCTCGAGGCGCTCATGAACGGCGTGCAGCCGGGGTCTGACGCCACGGCGCCTTTCCTGGATCTTCTGGTGGCGGACCCGTATGCGTTCCTGACCAAGGATTTCACCAGCGCGCTCTGGGTCGGCCAGACGACGGTCGGCGGCGTCAAGACCGATCACCTGGCATTCACCGCGCCGGGCCTCGACTGGGAAGTGTGGATCGGCACCTCGGACAAGCTGCCGCGCCTGATGGTCGTGTCGTACCGGACGGGCGAGCGTCAGCCGACGTTCACCGTGGAGTTGTCCGACTGGAAGCTCGACGCAGCGGTTCCGGCGCAGACCTTCAAGGCGAGCATCCCGAAAGGCGCGGTGAAGCTCGAGTTCAAGCAGATGGGCCAGGACAAGTGATCAGGCAGAGGAGCAGCGCGATGAAGCCAATCAAGACACTCCTATTCGGCATCGCGGTCGTGGCGGGCGTTTTCGTTCCGCTGTCCGATGCCAGCGCCTGGATTGCTGCAGCGGGAGGCTGGCGGGGCGGCGCCGTCGCGGTCGGCGGCTATCACCCCTACCACCCCTATTACCGACCCGCCGGCTGCTACGGCTGCGGCGCGGCCGTGGGCGCCGTTGCGGGCATGGCGGTGGGTGCCGCCATCGCAGATTCATACCGTCCCGCCGTGGTCGTGCAGCAGCCTGCAGTGGTGGTGCCGCCGCCCGTCTACGTCACCCAGAGCAACCTGCCGCTCGGCACGCAGGTGGCCGCATTGCCTGGCGGGGCGCGCAGCATGGTGGTGAACGGCGTCAACTTCTATCAGTTCGGATCGACCTGGTACAAGCCGTACTTCGGATCGAGCGGGGTGTATTACGAGGTCGTTCCGGCGCCGTAGTCGGGTCGGTGGTCTGGCGGGGACGCGTTCGGGGCGCGTGCCGAGGGCACCGGGTGGCCCCCTCCGCGAATGTCCCCCGCCTTCGGCTCCTCCTTTATTTCGCTGCGGGGGCCACCCGGTGCCCTCGGCACGGGTAGCAGAAGGTGGTTCCAGCCGATGAACGACGGCCGTGACGGCTCGCGCCGATGGTGTGCTCTGCGCAGCGAAATAAAGGAGGAGGCCGAAGGCCGGGGGACATTCGCGGAGCAGAGCACACCGTCGGCGTGAGCCCCGCCCCAACTCCACCAGACGACGGTTGCTGGACCTCAGCCCGGCAGGTCGAGCACCTGCCGCGCGAGGATGTTCCGCTGGATCTCGTTGGTGCCGCCATAGATCATCGCGGAGGTCGATCCGATCAATGGCGAGAGCGCATTGAAAGGCTGTCCGTCGACGTCGACATCGCCGGCGATCGCGCCTTGTTCCTCGCTGGCCTCGACCAGCAGTGCGCCGATGCGGTGGTAGGTCTCGCTGGCAAAGATCTTCAGCAGCGACACCGAGGAAGGCAACGGCTTGCCGGCCTTCACGATGTTGGCGAAGCCCGCGTACGTGGCAGAGAGGTCGGCGACGTCGAGCCTGAGGGCCGTATAGCGCTGCATGAACACCGGGTCCGCGAACAGCCGCCGCGCCCGCGCCAGCCGCGCCAGCTGGCCCAGCGCGTACTGCGACTGCTTCGGGCTGCCGAGGAAGATGCGCTCGAAGCCCAGCAGCGCCTTGGCGATGGTCCAGCCGCCGTGCAGCCGGCCCACCAGGTTCTCGGCCGGCACCCGCACGTTGTCGAAGAACACCTCGCAGAATTCGGGCTCGCCGGCGAGCGTGTGGATCGGCCGGATCGTGATGCCCGGCGTCGCCAGGTCGCACAGCAGGAAGCTGATGCCTTCCTGCTTCTTGGCGTCGCGGTCGGTGCGCACCAGCATGAAGATGTGGTTGGCATCCTGCGCCAGCGTGGTCCAGATCTTCTGGCCGTTGACGATGAAGTGGTCGCCCGCAGCATCGCGCGCCTGCAGCGCCTCGGTGCGCAGGCCGGCGAGGTCGGAGCCGGCATTGGGCTCCGAATAGCCCTGGCACCACACATGCTCGCCGCTCAGGATGCGCGGCAGGAAGCGCTGCTGCTGGGCCGGCGTGCCGTGCTGGATCAGCAGCGGCCCGATCATCACGATGCCCTGGTCGGGCGCGCGGGCCACGCCGTGCTGCTCGAGTTCCTCGATCCAGGCGATCATCTTGTCGGCCGGCAGGCCCATGCCGCCATGCGCCTGCGGCCAGGCCGGCGCAACCCAGCCCTGCGCCGACAGCGTGAGGTACCAGTCGCGCATCTCGCTCCAGCGCGCGCGGTGCGACAGGTAGCGCAGCCGTGCCGGGTAGCGCTGCTGCAGGAAGGCGCGCACCATGCGCCGGAAGTCGGGCTCGGGCATGGCGCCCCAGTCGGCCGTGCGCGGGAATTCGCCGGTCCAGGCGATCGCCTCGTTGGCCCGGGCGCCGGCCTCGGCCAGGGCGGCATAGCGGCGCTGGTGCGCCGTGGCGTTGCCGAGCCAGGCCGCGAGCCGCAGCGTGCGCTTGTAGAACAGGCTCAGGTCGCATTCCTGCGTGTAGCCGATCGCGCCGTGCAGCTGCACCGCCGAGCGCGAGATCTGCAGCGCGGCCGAACTGCAGCGTGCGTTGACGCGGCTGGCCTCGGCCTCGAGCCGCTCGATCGGCAGACCCGGCTCGGCCGCCAGCGCCAGCACCTCGGCCAGGGTGGCGCGCGCCACTTCGAGCTGGATGAACATGTCGACCGCCCGATGCTGCAGCGCCTGGAAGCTGCCGATCGGCTTGCCGAACTGCGCGCGCGTGCGCAGGTAGGCCAGGGTCTGGTCGAGCATCGCCTGCGCCGTGCCCGTCAGTTCGGCGGCCTGCAGGATCTGACCGGCGGCCAGGGTCTGGCGCAGCGCCTCGCGGGCGGTGCTGCCTTCGGCCAGCACGGCTTCGGCGGGCAGCGAGACGCGGTCGAAGCGCAAAGTGGCCGCCTGTTCGCCATCGACCAGCGGCGTCAGCGTCTCGGTCACGCCGGCGGTGCCGCGCGGCACCCACAGCAGCACGGTGTCGTCATCGCCGCGCGCCGACACCAGCCAGCCGCTGGCGGCCGCCCCCGGCAGCACCATCATCTTCTCGCCCTGCAGCAGCACGCGGCCCTGCGGATCGGCTTCACAGCCGCAATCCAGTGGCACGTCGCTGAGGTCGCCTGCGCTTTCCTGCCAGGCCAAGGCAGGCAGGCTCCGGCCTTCGACCAGTTCGCACAGCAGCCTGCTGGCGGCGGCACCGTCCAGCCGCCGCAGCAGCAGGGCGCCGAGGCCGGCCACGGCCAGCAGTGGCTCGGGCGCCACGTGCTCGCCGGCGGCGCGCAGCAGTTCCGCGGCGCCGGCCAGGTCGAAGGCCAGGCCGCCCGCGGACTCGGGCGCCAGCATGCCGGGCCAGCCCAGTGCGACCAGCGCGGACCAGGCCGCCGCTTGGGCGCCGCGCGGGCTTTCGGTCAGTGCGCGGCAGCGGCGGATGCTGCCGCTGCGCTCGAAATAGTCCAGTGCCGCTTCGCGGATGGCGGCCAATGAGTCGTGGTCCATGGTGTCCAACTTGGTGAGATCCGGGTTGGGAGCGTGCCAGAGCGGGCGCGCACCGACGTTCACGATTGCCGAAGGGAGCCTTCGGCAATCACAGACCGCGATCGCTGCAACGGGACTAGATTCGCGGGGTCGACATTTCGCGCACCCATTCCGCCATGACCAAGATCAAGAAGTCCCTGCACACCGAACTCGGCCACAGCACGCCCGACAAGATCACCGTGCGCGGGCGCGACCTGCCCTCCGAGATCCTCGGCCACCTGAACCTCGGCGACATGGCCTTCCTCGAGCTCACCGGCCGGGTGCCGACCCCGCAGGAATCGATCACTTTCAACGCCATCGTGGTGACGCTGGTCGAGCACGGCATCACGCCGAGCGCGCTGGTCGCCCGCCTGACCTACGCCGGCGCGCCCGAGGCGCTGCAGGCCGCCGTGGGCGCTGGCCTCTGCGGGCTGGGCAGCGTGTTCGTCGGCAGCACCGAAGGCGCCGCGCGCATGCTGTACGAGGCGATCCCGCCCGGCACCCAGCCCACCCGGCCGCTGGCCGACCTGGCGCGCGAGATCGTCGCCGCCTACCGCGCCCGCAAGGAGATCGTGCCGGGCCTGGGCCATCCGCTGCACAAGCCGATCGATCCGCGCACGCCGCGGCTGTTCCAGATCGCGGCCGAGAACGGCCTGTCGAGCCACTACGTGGCGCTGATGCAGGCGGTGCAGGCAGAAGCCGAGCGGGTCTCGGGCAAGTCGCTGCCGATCAATGCCACCGGCGCCATCGGTGCCATCGCGGCCGAATTCGGCTTCCCCTGGCGCATCATCCGCGGCTTCGGTGTGATGGCGCGCGCCATCGGCCTGGTCGGCCACATCCTGGAGGAGATCGACGATCCGATGGGCGTCGAGATCTGGCAGCGGGTCGAGCGCGAGGCCGGGAGCCCGCGCCAAGACTGAAAGGCCAGGCCATGACCGACCCGCTCGACATCGCCCACCTGCAAACCTGGATCGGCCGCACCGAGACCCATGACGACCTGCTGTCGCCCTGGACCGCGAGCGCGCTGGCCGCCACCCTTCGCAACGACGACCAGCCCTGGCCGGCGGGCCGGGCGCTGCCGCCGCTGTGGCACTGGTGCTACTTCCTGCCGACCGCGCCACAGATCCAGCTCGGTCCGGATGGCCATCCGGCGCGCGGCGGCTTCCTGCCGCCGGTGCCGCTGCCGCGCCGCATGTGGGCCGGCAGCCAACTCGAGTTCTTCGCGCCGCTGCCGCTCGGCGCGCCGGCGCGCAAGACCTCGCGCGTGGCTGACGTCACCCTGAAGCAGGGCAAGGCCGGTGCCCTGGTATTCGTCAAGGTCGCGCACGAGGTGCACGCAGGCGACACGCTGGTGCTGCGCGACCTGCACGACATCGTCTACCGCGAGGCGGCGAAGCCGGGCGAATCGGCGCCGCCGCAAGTTCCGCCGGCCGATGCGGCCTGGTCGAACGAGCACCGGCCCGACGCCACCCTGCTGTTCCGCTACTCGGCGCTCACCTTCAACAGCCACCGCATCCACTACGACCATCCCTACGTCACGCAGGTCGAGGGCTACGACGACCTGGTGGTGCACGGGCCGCTGATCGCCACGCTGCTGCTCGAGGCGGCGCAACTGCACAACCCGGGCCGACGCGTGGGCGCCTACCGCTTCAAGGCCGTGCGCCCGCTGACCTGCGGGCGCCTGCTGCGGGTCTGCGGCCACGCGGCCGACGCCGACGGCAAGGTTGCACTCTGGGCCGAAGACGGCCAGGGCGCGCTGCTGATGCAGGCCAGCGCCGAACTCTCATCCTCCTGACCGCCATGACCGATTCCAATCCCCGCTTCCCCGACATCCGCGACGCCGTGCGCGACCTCTGCGCCCAGTTCCCCAACGAGTACTTCCGCAAGGTCGACGAGGCCCGCGCCTACCCTGCCGAATTCGTCGACGCCCTGACCAAGGCCGGCTGGATGGCCGCGCTGATACCGCAGGAATACGGCGGCTCGGGCCTCGGGCTCACTGAAGCCTCGGTGATCATGGAGGAGATCAACCGCGCGGGCGGCAACTCGGGCGCCTGCCATGGCCAGATGTACAACATGGGCACCTTGCTGCGCCATGGCTCCGAGGGGCAGAAGCGCCAGTACCTGCCGAAGATCGCCAGCGGCGACCTGCGACTGCAGTCGATGGGCGTGACCGAGCCGTCGACCGGAACCGACACCACCAAGATCAAGACCACCGCGGTGAAGAAGGGCGACCGCTACGTCGTCAACGGCCAGAAGGTCTGGATCTCGCGCATCCAGCACTCCGACCTGATGATCCTGCTGGCGCGCACCACGCCGCTGGCCGACGTCAAGAAGAAGTCCGAAGGCATGTCGATCTTCATCGTCGACCTGCGCGAAGCCATCGGCAACGGGCTCACGGTGCGGCCGATCCTCAACATGGTCAACCACGAGACCAACGAGCTGTTCTTCGAGAACCTCGAGATCCCGGCCGAGAACCTCATCGGCGAAGAAGGGCAGGGCTTCAAGTACATCCTCGACGGCCTCAACGCCGAGCGCACGCTGATCGCGGCCGAGTGCATCGGCGACGGCTACTGGTTCATCGACAAGGTCACCGCCTACACCAAGGAGCGCGTGGTCTTCGGCCGTCCGATCGGCCAGAACCAGGGCGTTCAGTTCCCGATCGCCGAGGCCTTCATCGAGGTCGAGGCGGCCGACCTGATGCGCTACGAGGCCTGCCGCCGCTTCGACGCCCGCGAGCCCTGCGGCGCCCAGGCCAACATGGCGAAGTACCTCGCGGCCAAGGCCTCGTGGGAGGCCGCCAACGCCTGCCTGCAGTTCCACGGCGGCTTCGGCTTCGCCTGCGAATACGACATCGAGCGCAAGTTCCGCGAGACCCGGCTCTACCAGGTGGCGCCGATCTCGACCAACCTGATCCTGAGCTACGTGGCCGAGCACATGCTGGGCTTGCCGAGGAGCTTCTGATGCGGCCGCTCGAAGGCATCACGGTCCTCACGCTCGAACACGCGATCGCGGCGCCGTTCTGCACCCGGCAACTGGCCGACCTGGGCGCCCGCGTCATCAAGGTCGAGCGGCCCGGCAGCGGCGACTTCGCGCGCGCCTACGACCAGCGCGTGCACGGGCTGGCCTCGCACTTCGTCTGGACCAACCGCTCCAAGGAGAGCCTCACGCTCGACGTCAAGCACCCGCAGGGCCGGGAGATCCTCCAGCGCCTCGTCGCCGAAGCCGACGTGCTGGTGCAGAACCTCGCGCCGGGCGCGGCCGCGCGGCTGGGCCTGTCGTTCGAGGCCTTGTCGCCGAAGCATCCGGGCTTGATCGTGTGCGACATCTCGGGCTACGGCGACGATGCGCAGAAGCCCGGGCCCTACCGCGACAGCAAGGCCTACGACCTGCTGATCCAGAGCGAGTCCGGCTTCCTGTCGGTCACCGGCACGCCGCAGGACATGGCGAAGGCCGGCTGCTCCATCGCCGACATCTCGGCGGGCATGTACGCCTACAGCAACATCCTCGCGGCGCTGCTGCAGCGCGGCAAGACGGGCAAGGGCTGCCGCATCGACGTCTCGATGCTCGAGAGCATGGTCGAGTGGATGAGCTTCCCGATGTATTACGCCTTCGACGGTGCCGAGCCGCCGCCGCGCGCGGGCGCCGCGCACGCGACGATCTATCCCTACGGTCCGTTCCAGGCCGGCGACGGCAAGCTGGTCATGCTGGGCCTGCAGAACGAGCGCGAATGGCAGGTGTTCTGCGCCCAGGTGCTGGAGCAGCCGGCCCTGGCGACCGATGCGCGCTTTGCCTCCAACACGCAGCGCACCGCGTCGCGCGATACGTTGCGCGAGATCATCGTGCAGGCTTTCGCGCCCTTCACCGCGGCGCAGATCATGCAGCGCCTCGACGCCGCGCAGATCGCGACCGCGCAGGTCAACACGATGCACGACGTCTGGAACCACCCGCAGTTGGCGGCGCGCGGGCGCTGGACCGAAGTGGGCACCGGCGCCGGCCCGATTCCGGCGCTGCTGCCGCCGGGCGTGCCGCGCGAATGGGATGCACGCATGGATGCGGTGCCCACCCTGGGCCAGCATACCGATGCGATCCTGGCGCAGTGCGGCTATGACGCCGACGCCATCGCGGCACTGCGTTCCGACGGCGCCGTGTGAGCAACGAAACATTTTCGACCGAGACCCTGCCATGAGCACCCACGCATCCGAACACCCGAGCCGGACGCTCGCCACCTTCGCGGCCGAACTGTCGTTCGCGCGCATTCCCGATCCGGTGCTGCGTCGCGCCGAGGACCTGATGCTCGACTGGCTGGGCTCGGTGCTCGCCGCCCGGTCGGCGCGTCCGGTGCAGGCCATCCAGCGCTTTGCCGAAATGATGGGGCCGGCCGAGGGGCCGAGCGAGGTGCTGATCTCGCGCCGTACCACTTCGCCGGTCTTCGCGGCGTTGGTGAATGCCGCGGCCTCGCACTACGTCGAGCAGGACGACGTCCACAACGGTTCGGTGTTCCATCCGGCGGCGGTGGTGTTCGCACCCGCGCTGGCGACCGCACAGGCACTGGGCGCGAGCGGCGCGCAGTTGCTCACGGCCGTGGTGGCCGGCTACGAAGTCGGCATCCGGGTCGGCGAGTTCCTCGGCCGTTCGCACTACCGCACCTTCCACACCACCGCCACCGCCGGCACGCTGGCGGCCGCTGCGGCCGTGGGCCGGCTGCTCGAACTCACGCCGGCCCAGATGCTGCACGCCTTCGGCTCGGCCGGCACCCAGTCGGCCGGCGTGTGGGAGTTCCTGCGCGACGCCGCCGATTCGAAGCAGCTTCACTGCGCACATGCGGCGGCGAGCGGGCTGATGTCGGCCTACCTCGCGAAGGATGGCTTCACGGGCGCGCAGCATGTGCTCGAAGGCGCGCAAGGCCTGGGCGTGGGCATGTCGACCGATGCCGATCCCGCGCGCCTCGTCGATGGGCTGGGCACGCGCTGGACGCTGGCCGAGACTTCGTTCAAGTACCACGCCTCCTGCCGCCACACGCATCCGGCCGCCGATGCGCTGCTGCAGGTCATGAGGCGAGAGCAGCTGCAGCAGGGCGACATCGCGCGCGTCGTGACCCATGTTCACCAGGGCGCGATCGACGTGCTGGGCCGCGTGGTGGTGCCGACCACCGTGCACCAGGGCAAGTTCTCGATGGGCACGGTGCTCGGGCTGATTGCGGTCCATGGCCGCGCCGGCCTGACCGAATTCGACCGCGACTACCTGGCGCCCGAGGTGGCGACGTTCCGCGACAAGGTCATGATGGAGCTCGACCGCGAGGTCGACACTGCCTACCCGGCGCGCTGGATCGGCAAGGTCAGCGTCACGACCACCGACGGGCGCACCTTCTCGGGCCGGGTCGACGAACCCAAGGGCGACCCCGGCAACACGCTGAGCCGGGCCGAGATCGAGGACAAGATGAAACGGCTCGCCGCGTATGGCGATGCAGCCACGCCGCAAGAGGCGCAGGCGCTGTGCGATGGCATCTGGTCGCTGGCGGCGGCGCCGCGCGTCGGACGCCTTTTGGGCTAGGTTGGGGGCGGGATCACGCCGACGGCGTACTCTGCTCCGCGAATGTCCCCCGGCCTGCGGCCTCCTCCTTTATTTCGCTGCGCAGAGCACACCATCGACGTGATCCGACAAGTCGGTGGTTCATCCTCGGCCAGCACGACACGACGCTACCCGTGACGAGGGCGCCGGGTGGCCCCCGCAGCGAAGTAAAGGAGGAGCCGAAGGCGGGGGACATGAGCGGAGGGGGCCACCCGGCGCCCTCGTCACACGCCCCGGACAACCCGATGCCCTCGACACGCATCACTGGAGACCTGACATGACACAGACCGCCCGAAGCCTGCTCTTCGTACCAGGCCATCAACCCACGCGCTTCGACAAGGCCTGCCAGAGCGGCGCCGACGCAGTCGTGCTCGATCTCGAGGACGCGGTGCCACTCGACCGCAAGGACGAAGCGCGAATGCAGGTCGCCCACTGGCTCGGAGCGCGTGGGCGCGATGGCGGCGCGATCGTCGGCGTGCGCATCAACCCCGCCGACACCCCGTGGCACGCCGCCGATATCGCGATGTGCGCGCAGGCCGGCATCGCCGTGCTGATGCTGCCGAAGGCCGAGGACGCAGTCGTGCTCCAGCGGCTCTCCGATGCTCTGCCTCGGGCCGTGCTGTGGCCGCTGATCGAGACCGCGCGCGGCATCGACCAGCTCGGCGCGATCGCGGCGGCGCCCAGGGTCCAGCGGCTGGTCTTCGGGTCGATCGACTTCCAGGCCGACCTGGGCATCGAAGGCGAGGGCGTCGAGCTGCTGCTGTTCCGTTCGCAGATCGTGCTGGCGTCGCGCCTAGCCGGCTTGCAGCCGCCGGTCGATGGCGTCAGCACCTCGATCGACGATCCGGCCAGTGTCGAGGCCGATGCGAGGCAGGCGCGGCGCCTGGGTTTCGGCGGCAAGCTCTGCATCCATCCGAAGCAGGTCGAGACCGTCAACCGCGGCTTCTCGCCGACGCCGGCGCAGCTCGAATGGGCACGGCGCGTGATCGAAGCCGATGCGGCCAGCCGCGGCGCGCCGGTCGCGGTCGACGGCAAGATGGTCGACCGCCCCGTGGTGCTCAAGGCGCAGGCGCTGCTCGCCGCGGCCGACCGCGGCTGAGCCGCCCGCGCGTTCAGGCGAACAGGCGCCCGTGGCCCGGCGAGTGCGCATCGAGCCCGGCGCAACGCACCAGGTCCCAGAAGCCCGCGGGCGAACTCGACACCACCGGCACGCCGAAGCGGGCCTCGACCTCGCGCACCGCGTCGAGCGTGACCAGGCCGCCGCACGAGATCAGGATGCCGTCGGCGCCCGGACTCGCTTCGAAGACAGTCGCGCAAAGGTCGACCAGCACGGCGGTCGGCACCTCGCCGACCGCCTGCACGTCGGAGATCGACAGCCCCTGCAGCGCCAGCGGCTCGAAGTCGCTGTCCTCGAGGTAGCGCCGCAGATGCACGTTGACTTCGTCGATGTAGGCGGTGGCCACCGCGACCCGCCGCACGCCGAGGCTGCGCAGGCCGCCGACGATGGCGTTGCTCATCGTGCTGCAGGGCAGCCCGGTGGCGCGGGCCATTTCCTGCTGCAGCTCGCGGTTGAATGCGGCGCCGCGAAAGAAGCTCAGCGAGGTGCCCATCAGCGAGACCGCGGCCACGCCTTCGGCCTTGAGTTCGAGCGCTTTCTCGACCACCGAATCGATCACCTCGGTGTAGCCGCGGGTGGAGATCTCGCCGAGGCCGAGCCCGCGGGCGCTGAAGCGGATGCGCTCTCCGTACAGCAGCGGGCCATCGACCGGCACCGCGCCGGCGGCCGGGGGAACGATCAGGCCCAGGTGCGCTTGCGTCATTTCAGCTCCCTTCGGCCACGATGCGCTGGTCGGTGATGATGCGTTTCCAGCGTGCCGTCTCGTCGGCCAGATCCTTGCGCAGCTGCGCGGGCGGCGCGTAGGCGCGCAAGGTGCCTTGCGCGGCCGCCGCGGTGGCCGCCTCGGGGGTGTCGAGCACGGTCTTCACGGCCGCCGAGATCTTGTCGACGATGTCGTCGGGCGTGCCCGCCGGCGCCAGCAGGAAGAGCCGTGGCGCGACATCGAAGCCCGGCAGCGCATCGGCCAGCGGCGCCACGCCGTCGGCGCCGTCGAGCTTCGCCTTGTTCATGAGCGCCACCGCGCGCAGCTTGCCGGCCTTGGCCTGCGCCATGCCCGCCGTGGCGCTGACGACGCCGATCGGAACCTGCCCGCCGACCACGTCGGGCACGATCTGCGCGGCCCCGCGGTAAGGCACATGCACCACGAAGCTGCCGGTGGTCTGCTTGAGCATCTCGAAGCCCAGGTGCTGCACCGTGCCGACGCCCGAGGTGGCGAAGGAATAGCGGCCCGGATGGGTCTTGAGCTCGGTCACCAGTTCGGCCGGCGTGCGGGCCGGGAAGTCGTTGCCGGTGACGATCATCAGCGGCGAGACGAAGGCGCCCGCCACCGGCTTGAAGCTGGTCAGGGGATCGATCGCGATCTTCGGCTGCAGCAGCTTGGTGATCAGCATGGCGCTGTCGCCCATCATCAGCGTGTAGCCGTCGGGCGCCGCCTTGGCGACCAGGTCGGCCGCGATCATGCCGGTGGCGCCGGCGCGGTTCTCGACCACCACCTGCTGGCCCAGCACCGCCGGCAGGCGGGCGCTCAGGATGCGCGCCGCGGCGTCGACGCCGCCGCCGGCCGAATAGCCCACCACCAGTCGGATCGGCCGGTCGGGGTACTTCTGGGCCCAGGCGGCGCCCGTCATCCCGAGCGCCATGCCCAGCGTCGCCAGGGTCGCCAGGCGCAGGGCTTGACGGCGTGGGGGTCGAGTCGCTTGCTGTCTCTTGTTCATCGTGTCTCCGTTGTCCTTGTCCATGGCCTGCTTCAGGCCTTGCCCTTGCCGTGCGAGGTCGGGAGCTTCGCCAGCTCCCGCACCCGCTCCGCGTTGGGCGCGAAGCCGAGTCCCGGCGTCTCGGGCAGCGTGAGCCAGCCCTGGTCGGGCACCGGCAGGCCGTCGAAAATCTTCTTCAGCATCTCGACCGCGACGTAGTGGTATTCGACCATGCCGCCGTTGGCGACCCCCGCATGCAGGTGCATGTTGTGGAAGGGCCAGGCACCGCCATTGTCGATCGGCACGTTGAAGGCCTGGGCCATGCCGGCGATCTTCAGGCACTGCGAGTAGCCGCCCGAGATCGTCACGTTGGGCTGCAGCACGTCGGCCGCCTGGTTGACCAGCAGGTCGCGGAAGCGGAAGGCCAGGCCTTCGTTCTGCCCGCAGGCCAGAGGGATCGTGGTGCGGCTGCGCAGCTGCGCCATCTGCCGCACGTCGTTCTGCGTCAGCGGCTCCTCGAAGAAGCTGATGCCGTAGGGCTCGATGCGGCGCGCCAGCTGGGTCGCGTGGAACAGGTCGAGGCCGCAGTTGGCGTCGACGTAGAGCTTGACGTCAGGGCCCACGGCCTCGCGGACCGCGGCCACGCGGCGCACGTCCTCGTCGATTACCTCGTCGATCGGGCGCGGCTCGTCGCGGCGCGCGAGCGCATGGCCGCCGACCGTCATCTTGAGCCGCTGGAAGCCCTGCGACACCCAGAGCTTTGCCGCTTCGGCCAGCTGGTCGCGCTCGAAGAAGCCGAAGCCGAAGGTGGCATAGACCGGGACCCGCGAACGCGCGCCGCCCAGCAGGCGCCACAGCGGCTGGCCCAGTGCCTTGGCCTTGAGGTCCCACAGCGCGATGTCGAGCGCGGCGATGGCGTGACTCGCGTAGCCGGTCTGGCCGCGCGGCGAGAGCAGCCAGTAGAGCTTCTCCCAGAGGCGCTCGGTGGCCATCGGGTCTTCGCCGATCAGCGCCGGCCCCGCCACTTCGCGCACCGCGGCGGCGATGATCTCTTCCTCGGTGATGGCGGTCATGCCGTGGCCCACCAGGCCGGTGTCGGTCTCGATCTCGGTCAGGCAGAGCGACAGCGAGGTCTGCTTGGCCAGGCCCAGCACGTCGATGGTGACCGGGATGTTCAGCGGCGTGGCGCTGACGCGGATGATCTTCAAGAATGTCTCCTTTGCTTCCTTGGTTGCGCGATTCTTGACGCGCGCGAGCGGGAGAACAATTCGTTTGTGGCGGGCGCGAGGCTTCGCGGGACGCGAAGGCTCGGGCTGCTACGACCAGCGCTGGACCGCCTCGGCGGTGTCGCTCGGGCGGGTGTTGAAGCAGATGCGGGCGCCGGGGGCAGCCCGGTGCACGACGTTGATCAGCTGCTCGAACAGAAGAAAGTAGGCCGGGATGGTCCGGATGCCGGCACCGATGACCACGCAATCGAAGGCCTTCTCGGACAGCTTCCGGGCCACCACGTCGGCAGCGGTCTCCCCGAGGTCGGTCAGGCACAGCTCGGCCTCGTACCCCAGGGCTGCGAGCTTCGCCTGGTCCGCTTCGAGCCCGGCCCGGACCTTGCCGGCGTTCATGTCGGGCATGCTGCTGAAGTCGACCAGCGTCGGCTCCAATCCGATCACCAGCACTTGCGTCTTCGTCATGGGTCTCTCCTTCGAAAAGATCAAGGGCCGGTCAGGCCGGATCGGGCATCCGAAGATGCTCCAGCACCGAACGCGCCGCCGCGGTCAGGTCCTGCTCGCGCCGCACGCACAGCAGGTGGCGGCGCATGGCCCAGGGCGCGTCGAGGCGCAGGCAGCGCAGCCGCAGGATCTGCAGCTGCGGCAGGATGGCGGCGAAGGGCAGCACGCCGATGCCGATGCCCTGCTCGACCATGCGGCAGACCATGTCGAAGCTGCCGACCTGCATCCGCACCTTGAGCGGCACCTGGGCCTCGAGCGCCGCGGCGAGCAGCACGCGGTGCAGCGCCGTGCCTTCGCGAACCACGATATGGTCGTGCCGCAGCACCTCTTCGACGCCGACCCGCTTGCGGCGTGCGAGCGGATGGTCGCGCGCCACCACGACGGCGAGCTCGTCGCTGCGGTAGGCCAGGCATTCGAGCCCGTCGGCCGGCGTGTGGCCCTCGATGACGCCGATGTCGGCCAGGCCGCCGACCACGGCCTTGACCACCTCGGTGCTGGCGCGCTCCTGGAGGTCGATCTTGAGCACCGGATGCAGCCGCAGGAAGGAGCCGATCTGCGCCGGCAGGAACTGGGCGATGGCCGATGCATTGGCCGTGATGCTGACCACGCCGGCCACGCCGTTCTGGAAGTCGTCGAGCTCGGCGCCGAGCCGGTCCATGGCCGACAGCACGGCGCGGGCATGCAGCAGCAGGCCGTGGCCGGCTGAAGTGAGCGTGACGCCGCGCGCATGGCGCACCAGCAACGGCAGCTTGGCCCGCGCCTCGAGGTCGGAGATGCGCTTGCTGGCGGCGGCCAGCGCGATGTGGCAGCGCTTGGCGCCCTCGCTGATGCTGCCGTGGTCGGCCACGGCCACGAACAGGCGCAGCGATTTGAGGTCGGCCGACATCGGGCTCAGTCCGGCTTCGAGGGCTGGGCCAGGTAGTCGAAGAGTTCGCGTGCGGACGCCGGCAGCTGCTCGCGGCTGCGCGCGATGATCTTGAGCTCGCGTTCGGCCCAGGCGTCGGTCAGCGGCACGGTCTTGATGCGCAGCGCGCGCGACAGGCGCCGCGCTGACGAGGCCGGCAGCACGCCGACCCCGACGCCGGCCTCGATCATGAGGCAGATGGCCTCGAAGCTGCCGACCTGGATCCGCGGCGCGTAGTCGCGGCCCGCCAACTCGGCCTTGCGCAGCAGGAAGCGGTGGATCGCGCTGGCATGGTGCAGGCCGACATGCTGCTCCTCGAGGGTGTCGACGAAGGCCATCGCGCTGGCGTCGGCGAAGCGGTGGGCCGTGGGCACCACCAACACCAGCTGGTTGCGGCCGAAGGGGCGGGCGTCGAAGTCGCCGGTGTGGGCGTCGCCCGCGAGGATGCCGATGTCGGCGCCGCCGTCGGCCACCGAGCGCACGATCTCCTCGCTGAGGAATTCGCGCAGGTCGACCTGCACCGCCGGATGCTGGGTCAGGAAGCCGGCCAGCTTCTCGGGCAGGTACTCGGTGATCGACGTGGTGTTGGCGAACACCCGCACGTGGCCCTTGATGCCCTTGCCGAAGTCCTGCATGTCGATGCGCAGGTGTTCCATCTGCTGCATGACGCGCTTGGCGTGATAGAGCAGGGCTTCGCCGGCGGCCGTGAGGTTCACGCCCTGGGCGGTGCGGTGCAGCAGCTTGCCGCCGATGGCCTCCTCCATCTGCTTGATGCGGGTCGAGGCGGCCGCGAGCGAGATGCAGGCCTTGTCGGCGCCGCGCGTCAGGCTGCGCGCCTCGGCGACGAATGCGAAAAGCTTGAGGTCGAAAAGGTCGAAGTGCAAGTTCACGGGCAGATTGTCCCGCAAGCTTGGGGGCTCGTCAGATCGGGTCCCAGCTGAACACATCGGCCGAGCGGTCGAGCGGATAGAAGCTGGCCCGCATCGCCGGCATCGCATGTTCGGCGATGGTCTGCGGCGTCCAGCCTTCGGAGCGGTGCACCGAGCGCACCGGCCGCGGCTGGCTGATCAGCGATATCTCGTTGTTGCGCACCGAGAAAATCTGGCCGTTGACCTCGTGGGCGGCATCGCTCGCCAGGTAGACCGCCAGCGGGGCGATCTTCGACGGCGTCATCTGCTGGATCTTGGCCACGCGCGCCTTCTGCTCGTCGGTGTCGGTCGGGATGGCGCCGATCATGCGGCTCCAGGCGAAGGGCGCGATGCAGTTGGAACGCACGTTGAACTTCAGCATGTCGAGCGCGATCGACTTCGACAGCGCCGCGATGCCGAGCTTGGCGGCCGAGTAGTTGGCCTGGCCGAAGTTGCCGATCAGGCCCGAGGTCGAGGTCATGTGCACCATCGCGCCCGCGTTCTGCTCCTTGAAGAAGGTCGCGGCGGCGCGGCTCACGAAGTAGGTGCCGTACAGGTGGACCTTGATCACCGAGTCCCACTCGTCGACCGACATCTTGTGGAAGAAGCGGTCGCGCAGGATGCCGGCATTGTTGACCACCGCATCGATGCGGCCGAAGTTGTCGACCGCGCATTGCACCATGCGCGCCGCGCTGGCGGCATCGGCGACGCTGTCGGTGTTGGGCACCGCCTCGCCGCCGATCGCGTGGATCTCGTCGACCACCTGCTGCGCCGGACCGGCGCTGTGGCCGGCGCCGTCGACCGCGGCGCCGATGTCGTTGACCACCACGCGGGCGCCGTGCCGCGCCATGGCCAGCGCGATGTCGCGGCCGATGCCGCCCCCTGCGCCGGTGACCAGAACCACTTTGCCTTCGACCATCGGATCTCTCCAGAAACTTGCCTGCGGAATCGCCTGCGCAGGATGCCACGGGCGGCGCCGCCCGTGCTTCGGGATTCCGAAAGAGGGGTTTCAGTCCGCCCTAGTTCCGCTCGCGCAGCACCAGCGTCTGGACCGCCGTGCCGATCGGACCCCGCTCGTCGTAGAGCCGCGACAGCGTGAGGCCGGCGCCGCTGGCGTCGACCTGGGTTTCCGACGACAGGCCGATCCATTCGCCCGCCGGCGCGCGGTGCAGGTGCAGGTTCAGGTCGGCATTCGAGAACAGGAAGCGGTCGGGCGGCAGCACCCAGCTGAGCCCGTTGCCGAAATCGGCCGCGGCGGCGGCGCGCATCGCGGGCGAGCTGGGCACACCGTGCACCAGCGGCACCGCCAGCCGGAACCATGCGGCGCCCGGGCCGGGCCGGGAGACGTCGCCCTGGGCCGCCAGGGTCTCGACCGCGGTGGCGTAGAACGAGACGCCCTCGGGCAGCCCCGGGATGCGCAGCGGCTGGCTGCAATCCTGCGGCGCCGGAAGCAGGCGCGCTGGCGACGCAGCGGGCAGGTCGCCGGGCAGGGCCAGCGCCTGGCCGCGCAGCATCAGCGCATGGCCGCGCGCCACCAGCGTGTCGCCGGCCAGCAGGTCGATGGTGAGGCGGGTGGTCGAGCGCGCGGCCTGCATGTTGAAGCGGGTGGCGAGCGGCGCGACCGGCACCGGCTTGACCAGCTCGACGGTCAGGCGCGCCAGCTGCCAGCCGGGTTCGTCGATGGCGCTTTCGGCCACGTGTGCGAGCAGGGCGCTGGGAGCGCCGCCGTGCTGCGCGCGAGGGTCCCAGGGGCCGCGCGACAGCGCGCTGGGCAGCCAGGCCTCGCCCTCGCGCGTGAAGACGGCGGCAGGGCGTTCGGATTCGATCGGGGGAGGGGTCATCGCCGTATTCTTACCGCAGCTGGTGCTTGAGCAGCTTGCCGGTCGCGGTGCGCGGCAGCGACTCGCGCATTTCCCAGGCGCGCGGGATCTTGTAGCGCGCCAGCTGCGGTTCGAGGTACTTGCGAAGCGCGTCGCCGTCGAGCACCCGGCCGGGGCGCGCCGCCATCACCGCGGTCACGGTCTCGCCCCATTCGGGATGCGGACGGCCGATGACGGCCACGTCCTGCACGTCGGGATGCATCGCCAGCACGTCCTCGACCTCCTTCGAATAGACGTTTTCGCCGCCGGTGACGATCATGTCGCGCAGCCGGTCGACGATGAAGAGGTAGCCGTCTTCGTCGATCCGCGCCAGGTCGCCAGTGCGGTACCAGCCTTCGTCGTCGAACGCGGCGGCCGAGGCTTCGGGATTGTCGAGGTAGCCCTTCATGATCGCCGGCGAGCGCAGGTGGATCTCGCCCACTTCGCCGGCCGAGCAGCGCTCGCCGTCGGCGCGGCGCACCTCGACCGCGACCCCCGGCACGCCGGCGCGGCCGATCGAGCCGGCCTTGGCGATCGCCTCCTCGGGGTAGAGCACCGTGCCCAGCGGGCCCGATTCGGTCATGCCGTAGACCTGCACGAAGCGGTCGCTGCGGTAGCTGTCGGCCAGCTTGCGTGCCATGTCGGCGCCCAGCGGCCCGCCGCCGTAGGCCCACATCCGCATCGCGCTGAAATCGTAGGACTGCAGGTCGGGCACCACCTGCAGCGGCGCCAGGAAGGCGATCGGCGCCCCGAAGGTGAAGCTGATGCGCTCCTGCGCCAGCGTGTCGAGGAAGGCCTTGGGCGCGTACTCGCGCAGCAACACCACGCTGCCGCCCATCAGCAGGGTGCCGAGCAGCCAGTTGTTGAGCGGCGACGAATGCCAGGCCGGCATCGCGATCAGGGTGCGCTCGTGGCGCGTGATCGAGGTGCTGGCGGCCGCGCACACCGCCGCGAGGAACACGTTGGCATGGGTGTGCAGGCAACCCTTGGGCTTGCCCGTGGTGCCCGAGGTGTAGAGGATCTCGGCCAGCGCGTCGGTGGCCGGCGGCGTGCCGCGCTCCAGGGGCGCGGCCTGCGCGAGCAGTTCGTCGAAGCTGGCCATGCCGGCGCCGGCGCCGGCGCTGTCGGTCGAGAGCCACGCCGGTGCATGCGCGACCTTCTGCGCGAGCGCTGCCAGCGCACCGTCGACCACGCACAGCTTGCTGCCCGAATGCCGCAGCACGTGGTCGACCTCGGGCGCCTGCAGCTTGTGGTTGACCGGCACCACCGCGGCCCCGAGCCGCCAGGCGCCGAACAGCGCGAGCACGAAGCCCGGCGTGTTGAAGCACAGCAGCGCCACGCGGTCGCCGGCGACGATGCCCTGGCCGCGCAGCACGGTGGCGGCGCGGCGGCTCAGCTCGGCGAACTCGGCGTAGCTGTACGAGCGGCCCGCGGCGCGCAGGAACTCCTTGCCCGGCTGCACCCGGGCGTGCTGGTCGAGGATCGAAACGAAATCCGTCATCTTGCTTGTCGCCTCACTGCCAGGCGGCGCGCAGCAGCGCGGCCGGATCGCTGGTGCCCGAGGTGATGCCGGTCACCGGCCCCCAGTCGGGGTCGAAGCGGCTGCCGATGAAGGCGGCCGAGGCCTCGGCGCTCGCGTGCTGCAGCATCAGGCAGGCCTGGGCCGTGAGCACCAGCCGCTGCGTGAAGCGGCGCGCCTGGCGCTCGAGTTCGGCCGGGGGCAGCACGACCGCGTCGCGCAGCGCCTGGGCCTGGGCCCGCAGGCGGCTGTCCTGCGACGCCACTTGCTGCAGATGGTCGAGCACCAGGTGCGCGTCGTCCGGATTGCGCGAGACCGCGCGCAGCACGTCCAGGCTCATCACATTGCCCGAGCCTTCCCAGATCGAGTTGACCGGCGCTTCGCGGAACAGGCGGCCCATCGGACCGTCTTCCACATAGCCGTTGCCGCCGAAGACCTCCATCGCCTCGCCGGTCAGCGCCACCGCACGCTTGCAGTTCCAGAACTTGGCGGCCGGCGTCACGAGCCGGCGCCAGGCGAGGTCGAAGGGATCGGTCGAGCCGAAGTGCGAGGCCAGGTCCATCGCCAGCAAGGTGGCGGCCTCGGACTCGAGCGCCATGTCGGCGAGCAGATCGGTCATCACGGGCTGCTCGATCAGCGCCTTGCCGAAGGCGTGGCGGTTGCGCGTGTAGTGCAGCGCCTGTGCCAGCGCCTGGCGGATGAAGCCGGCGCTGGCGAGCGCGCAGTCCAGGCGGGTGTAGGTCGCCATCTCGATGATGGTCGGGATGCCGCGGCCCTCGTCGCCGACCCGCACGCCCCAGGCCTCCTTGAACTCGACCTCGCTGCTCGCGTTGGAGCGGTTGCCCACCTTGTCCTTGAGGCGCTGGATCTGGACCGGGTTCTTGCTGCCGTCGGGCCGCCAGCGCGGCACCAAGAAGCAGGTGGACCCGCGCTCCTCGGTCTTGGCGAGCACCAGGTGGCCGTCGCACATCGGGGCCGACATGAACCACTTGTGTCCGGTGATCAGGAACTCGTCGCCCCAGGGGCCCCGGCCCGCCGGCACCGCGCGCGAGGTGTTGGTGCGCACGTCGCTGCCGCCCTGCTTCTCGGTCATGCCCATGCCGACCGTCATCGAGTCCTTCTGTGCGAAGGGCAGGTCGCGCGGATCGTGCACTGTCGCGTTCAGTTTGGGTTGCGTGGCCTCGAACAGCGCCGGATTGAGCCGCATCACCGGGATGCAGGCCTTGGTCATGGTGGTCGGACAGGTCGAGCCGGACTCGATCTGGCTGTGCATGTAGAGCGAGGCGCCGTAGGCGGTCCAGGCCGAGGGGCGCGGGTCGACGAAGGGCAGGTTGGCGATGCCGTTGCGGCGCGCGATGCCCATCATCGTGTGCCACGCAGGATGGAACTTCACGAGGTCGATGCGCTCGCCGATGCGCGAGTGGGTGTGCAGTTCGGGCTCGTGGCGGTTGGCATCCTCGGCGGCGCGGATCGTCGCTTCGCAGCCGTACTCCGCGCCCTGGCGCAGCAGCTCGTCGTCGCGCCAGCCGGCACCGCCGCGCGCCACCGCGCGGCGCAGCGCCGGGTCGCTGGCGTAGAGGTTGTAGTCCTTGAGTTCGGGGACCTGGTTGTCGGGGTGGATGCCTGTCATGGTGTGCCTTTCGGGGGTGAAGGGGGCGCGGGCTCAGCCGCCCGCCGGGCGCTTCATCTGGCAGGTGGTGCCCAGCTCGGCCGCCTTGGCGTCGACCATCGCCACGGGCTTCCAGCCCAGGCCGGTGTTCTCCTGGTCGTGCACCACGGTCTTGCCGTCGACCTTCTCCCAGCTCAGCACGTAGATCGGCTGCTGGGCCTGGTGGTCGGACTTGCGCATCTCGACCGGGCCGTTGAGGCCCTCGAAGCGCATGCCTTCCATCTTCGCGGCCACGGTGGCGGGGTCGGTCGACTTCGTCTCGCGGATCGCCTGCGCCAGCATCAGGATCGCGTTGTGGCCCAGGCCGTTGATGAAGTCCTCGCCGACCTGGCGCTTGAAGCCGCCGAGCAGCGGCCTGGACGCCAGCCGCGGGTCGTTCGGGCTGAAGGCCGAGACCAGCTTGACCCGGCCTTCGCCCGCCGCGCCCATGGCGCCCGGCACGCCGAAGTTGTTGGCGTTGAGCGTGTAGAAGTCGACGCCCAGGCCCGAGTCGCGCGCCGCCCGCACGATCAGCGCGAGGTCGGCACCGAAGTCGGCCGTGATCACGGTGTCGGCGCCGGCGCGCTTGATCTTCGCCATGTAGGGCGAGTAGTCCTTGACCTGGCCCAGCGGGTGGAAGTCGTCGCCGACGATCGCGATGTCAGGCCGCTTTTTCGCGAGCGATTCGCGTGCCGCCCTCGAAACCTCCTGCCCGTAGGCGTAGTTCGGGTTCAGCAGGAAGACTTTCTTGATTGCGGGCTGCTTCGCGATGTGGGTGGTCATCGCCTCGATCTTCATGTCGGAATTCGCGTCGGTGCGGAAGTGCCAGAAGCTGCACTGCGCGTTGGTCATCACCGGTGCCTGCGCGGCGTAGTTGAGGTAGACGATCTCCTTGCCCGGATTGCGGCTGTTGTGCTTTTCGATTGCACCCAGCAGCGCCACGCCGACCGCCGAGGAGCTCGCGCCCTGCACCACGTAGCGGATGTCCTGCGCCACGATCGAGTTGAGCAGGCTCAGCGCCTCCTGGGCCGAGAGCTTGTTGTCGAAGGCCACGATCTCGAACTTCGTCGGGCCGGCCCAGCCTTCGTCGTTGGCCATCTTCACCGAGTACTGGAAGCTCTTGAGCACGTTGAGGCCGAGGCCGGCCATCGGGCCGGACATGGCGTCCAGCGAGGCGATCTTCAGGGTCGAGGCGGGTTGGGCCGAGGCGGTGGCAGCGGCCAGCGCAAGCGCGGCCGAGGCCGCCCGGAGGAAGGTTGTCATGTGTTGCTCGTCTCCCGTTTTTCTGCGTTCCGCGCCGGGCTGCGGCGCTGCTTTTCAGCGCTGCAGAATGCAGCCTGTCAGCTCTAAAAATTCTAGGAACAACCGACGCTTCGAGTGTTCGGGTTCCAGGCAAGGAGGCCAGGATCAAACGCTCACCGACTTCTCCCCCGAGGAGGAAGCCGCGACAGTCGCGCGCACTTCACACTTCCCAAGCCCTGCAGGACGCCTTTGTTCGGCTTTTGGTCGAGCGCGGCTACGCGGGCATCACGATCCGCGAGATCGTCCTGGTGGCCGGCACCGGCCTCGGCAGCTTCTATGAATACTTCGCGAGCAAGGAAGACCTCGCGCGGGTCTGCCTGCACCTGCGCTCCAAGGCGCTGCTGATGGCGCTGCGCGACGCGGCCGAACGCCACGCCGGCCAGCCGATGCGCGAGGTCGTCGACTCGGCGATCGAATCGCAGATCGAGGCGCACCGCGAGCATCCGCTCGAATGGGGCGCCCACTACCTGCTCGAACGACAGCTCTCCGGACCCGACGCCTACCGCAAGATGTACGACCGCTTCGTCGACGAGTGGGGCCAGGCGCTCGCGGCCGCGAGCGACGCCCTGCCGCCCGGCCCGAGGGCGGAGGCGGCACGGGTCTGCCTGACCTTGATCTACGGACTGATGGCGCAGGCCCACATCGGCGTGCGCAGCGCGCCGGACATGCCGGCGATCTCGCGCCAGGCGCGCGGCGCGCTCCACGCCTACCTGGACAGCCTGCGGCCCGCCTGACTCAATGCCCCAGCGGCACGCTGGCTTCCTTCAGCACCCGCAGCACGAAGCTCGACTTGCTGTGGCGGATGCCGGGGATCTTGTAGAGCTTTTCGCGCAGCAGGCGCTCGTAATCGCGCGTGTCGCGCACCGCGATGCGGATGTAGTAGTCGTAGTCGCCCGACACCAGGTAGGCCTCCTGGATCTCGGGAATGGTCGCCAGCACGCAGCCGAATTCGTAGAGCGTCTCGTCGGTATGGCTCTCGAGCGTGAGCTGGACGATCACGAAGTCGTTGTAGCCGAGCTTGGCCGGATCGAGGTCGACCGTGTAGCGCTTGATCACGCCCTGCGATTCGAGCTTCTTGATGCGGGTCCAGCAACTGGTGGCCGAGAGCCCGACCGCGGCGCCGATCTCCTGCAGGGTCTTGCGCGAGTCCTCCCGCAGCTCCCGCAGGATGGCGAGATCGATTCTTTCCGATGAATCTTCGATCAAATCGTCTTTAGTGCGATTGGTTTTCATTAAATGGCGCGAATAAGGCGGAAAAATGAAGCCTATTCTGCGCCAGAGCCGGAAGAATCATGGAATGCAATCCTCCCTGGCCCATTCCCCTCCGCCCGCCGCGCCGGCGCCCTTCGAATCAGCGCGCCTGCGCAATGGCGCCGTCGCGCTGCTCGACACGCTGATCGCCTGTGGCGTCGACACGCTCTTCGGCTACCCCGGCGGTGCCGCGCTGCCTCTGTACGACGCCCTGCACGGCGAGCCGCGCCTGCGCCACGTGCTGGTGCGGCACGAACAGGCGGCGGTCCATGCCGCGGAGGGCTATGCCCGCAGCACCGGCCGCGTCGGCGTGGTGCTGGTCACCTCGGGGCCCGGCGTCGGCAACACCATCACTGGCCTGCTCGATGCCATGAGCGATTCGGTGCCGGTGTTGTGCATCAGCGGCCAGGTCGCCAGTTCGGTGATCGGCACCCAGGCCTTCCAGGAGAGCGATGCGCTCGGCATGTCGCGGCCGGTCACCAAGTGGAACCACCAGCCGCGCTGCGCGGACGACATTCCGTCGGTGATCCGCCGGGCACTGGAGATCGCGGCCTCGGGCCGGCCGGGGCCGGTGCTGGTCGATGTGCCGAAGGACGTGCAGTCGGCCTTGCTGCAGCGGCCCGCGCCAACGCAGCCGGCCGCGCCCGCGCGCAAGGCGCGTGCGGCGGTCCTGCCGCCGCCCGATGCCCTGCAGCGCGCGGCCGACCTGATCTCCACCGCGCGCAGGCCGGTGCTGTACGGCGGCGGCGGGCTCGTCAACTCGGGCCCGCAGGCCTGCGCCGCCTTCACGCGCCTGGTGCACCGCCTCGACGCGCCCTGCACGCTGACGCTGATGGGCCTGGGCGCCTTCCCGGGTTCCGATCCCCGCTTCCTCGGCATGCTGGGCATGCATGGCGCGCTGGAGGCCAACCTCGCGATGCACGAGGCCGACCTCGTGGTCTGCGTGGGCGCGCGCTTCGACGACCGCGTGACCGGCAAGCTCGACGAGTTCTGTCCCCTGGCGCGGAAGATCCACATCGACATCGATCCGGGCAGCATCGACAAGGTGGTCAAGGTCGACGTGCCCCTGCCGGGCGACTGCGGCGCGGTGCTCGATGCCTTGCTGGCCCAGCCGGCACTCGACGGCCCGGCACCCGGGCGGCTCGCGCCCTGGTGGCAGCGCATCGCGCGCTGGCGGGCCGAGCGCTGCTTCGACTTCGCGCCGCGCGCCGACGCCATCCTGCCGCAGCAGCTGATGGCGTCGCTGCAGGGCCGGCTGGCCGGCCGCGACGCGATCGTCTCCACCGATGTCGGCCAGCACCAGATGTGGGCCGCGCAGTACCTGCGCTTCGATCGGCCCGGCCGCTGGCTCACCTCGGGCGGCGCCGGCACCATGGGCTACGGCCTGCCGGCGGCCATCGGCGCGCAGATCGCGCATCCGGAGGCGCTGGTCGTGTGCGTGAGCGGCGATGCCTCGGTGCTCATGAACATCCAGGAGCTGTCGACCGCCGTGCAGCATCGCACGCCGGTCAAGCTGGTGCTGTCGAACAACGGCTACATGGGCATGGTGCGGCAGTGGCAGGAACTCAACCACGGCAACCGGCTGAGCCACAGCTGGAACGAGGCGCTGCCCGACTTCGTGGCGCTGGCGAAGGCCTTCGGCTGGGGCGCGCGGCGCGTCACGGCGCCCGCCGAGCTGGACGCGGCGCTGGCCGACTGCCTCGCGAGCGACGGCCCGTTCTTTCTCGACGTTCAGGTGGCGGCCGAGGAGAACTGCTTTCCGATGATGCCGGCCGGCTGCGGGCACCATCGGGTGATGCTCGCGAAGGACCGCTGGTACGAGGACCCGGTCAGGGCAGCCAGTCCCTGAACAGGCGCTTGAACAACCGCCGCCTTGCCTGATACGGCCGGGGTTGCGCATGGCCGGCCGACGCCGGGGCCGGCGCGGGAATCGCAGCGTTGGCCGCGAGTTGCGCCAGCGATTCGAAGAGCAGCCTTCTAGGCTCCAGGCGGATGCCGCCGAGGCGCAGGAAGTCGATGGCGACGCGGGCGGCCTGGAGGGAGTCGCCGCCGAGGTCGAAGAAGTTGTCGGAGCGTGAGATCTCGAACGGCGCCAGGCCCAGCACGCCGCCCCACACGCCCGCAAGGGCGATTTCGGCGGGGGTGGCGGGCTCGTCGCCGCGCCGGGCGGCCGAACGATCCTCCGCCTTCGGCGCCGGGAGCGCCTGCCGGTCGATCTTGCCGTTGGGCAGCAAGGGGAGCGCCGCCAGCGCCACGTAGTGCTGCGGCAGCATGTAGCCGGGCAGCCAGGGCCTCAGGTGCTCCTTGAGCGCGCGCGCGTCGAGCGCCCCCTCGCGCAGGACCACGTAGGCCACCAGGCGGATGTCGCCCGGCCGGTCTTCGCGCGCCGTCACGAGGCACTGCGCGATCGAAGGATGGGCCAGCAGGCGGGCCTCGATCTCGCCCGGCTCGATGCGATGGCCGCGCACCTTGACCTGGAAGTCGAGCCGGCCCTGGTGCTCGATCAGGCCGTCGTGCCGCCATCGCCCGCGGTCGCCGGTGCGGTACAGGCGGGCTTGCGGGTCCGGATCGAAGGGATCGGCGATGAAACGCTCGGCGCTGAGTTCGGGCCGGTTCCAATAGCCCAGGGTGACGCCGTCGCCGCCGATGAAGATCTCGCCGGAAACGCCGGGCGGACATGGCCTGTGCTGCGCATCGAGCACGTGGACGCGGGTGTTGGCGATCGGCCGGCCGATCGATATGGCCTGCGCGTCCGGCTGCACCTTCCAGCAGGTGGACCACACCGTGGTCTCGGTGGGGCCATACATGTTCCAGAGCTCGCCGCTTCGCTGCAGGAGTTCGCGGGCCAGGCTCGGGTTCAGGCTCTCGCCGCCGACCAGGGCCTTGAAGGTCGGCGAGCCGCGCCAACCGGCATCGATCAGCATGCGCCAGCTCGCCGGGGTGGCCTGCATCACCGAAGCCCGTGAGCGCTCGATCAACTGTCCGAGTGCGATCCCGTCGGTGGCCTGCTCGCGGGTCGCCAGCACGACAGTGGCGCCGATCGAAAGCGGCAGCAGCAGCTCCAGCACCGCGATGTCGAAGCTCAGCGTGGTGACGGCCAGCACGGCGTCCTGCGCCGTGAGCCCGGGTTCGCGCTGCATCGACAGCAGGAAGTTGACCACCGCCCGATGCGGCACCACCACCCCCTTGGGCTTGCCGGTGGAGCCGGAGGTGTAGATCATGTACGCCGCGTCCCCGGCGCCGGCGTCGCGCTCGGCGTCGGGCGGCAGGGGCGTGTCGGGCTGCGCCATCAGCGCTGCTTCTTCGGCGTCCGGCACCAGCGTCGGCAGTCCGTGCTCGCGCCACCATTCGGCCATGTCCGGCGGGCTCATGAGCAGGCTCAGCCCGGCGTCCAGGGCCATGTCGAGCAGGCGCAGGCGAGGATAGGCCGGGTCCAGCGGCACGTAGGCGGCGCCCGCGGACAGGATCGCGAGCTGCGCAACCACCATGGACGGGCCACGCTCCAGGCACAGGCCGACGCGGCAGCCGCGCTGCACGCCCCTGTGGCGGAGCGCGTGCGCCAGGCGGTGCACGCGCGACCACAGTTCCGGGTAGCCCAGCGCATCGCCCGGAATCTGGAGGATCGCCGTGCCGGCCGACGCGTGTTGCCCCGCGAGCAGGCCGTGCACCGTCATCGCGCGGGGGTAGGCGCTGGCGGTCTGGTTCCACGTCGCCAGCCTGGCCAGCTCCAGCGGGTCGGCGGCCGCCAGCTCGTGCAGCGGCCGTTCCGGATCCTGCATGAGCCGGTCCAGCAGATGGAGGTAGCTGTCCAGCAGGGCCTTCGCTGTCGCCGGCGCGAAGAGCTCGGTGGAGTAGGACAAGGCCAGCGAACGCTCGTCCTCGGTCTCGATGGTGAGGGCTAGGTCGAACTGGGTCGCCCCCAGGCTCAGCGGCATGAAGCTCGCGTCCAGGCCTTCGAGCCGGGGAATCTGCCGCGGCGTGTTCAGCACGTTGAACATCGCGCGCACCTCGGGCACCCGGGCGCCGTTGTTGTTGCGCCGCAGGCTGTCGATCACGTGGTCGAAGGGCGCATGCTGGTGGGTGAAGGCCGACAGGCAGGTCTCGCGCACCTGGCAGGCCAGCTCCCGGAAGTTCATCGCGGGCTGCACGTCGCTGCGCAGCATCAGGGTGTTGACCAGCGAGCCCACCAGCGCCTCGGCCTCGACCCGCGTGCGACCCGCGATCGGCGTTCCCACCACGATGTCCTGCTGCGCGCACTGGCGCGCGAGCAGCACCTGGAACGCCGCCAGCAAGGTCATGAAAGGCGTCAGGCCCAGGCGACCGCCGAAGCGATGGACTTCGTGCATCCAGTCATCGGGAATCAACCGTCGAACCTGCTCCCCGCGGCTGGTGCGCCGGCGGGTCACGGCGGAGTCGGCCACCAGGTGCAAGGGAGGCATGCCCGCGAGCTGCTGCAGCCAGTAGCGGGTGTCGCCGGCCAGCGCCTCGGCGTCGGCATGGCCGCGTTGCCAGCTGGCGTAGTCGACGAAGTCGATCGATTGGCGCTGCGCGGGCGCGGGCGCTCCGGCGCAGGCGGCGTTGTAAATCGCCTCGAGGTCGCGCAACAGCACGCCCCATGACCAGTCGTCGCCGATCATGTGGTGCAGCACCAGGACCAGCGCATGGTCCTGGGCGCCGAGTTCGACCAGGATGAAGCGGTGCAGCGGTCCGTGCGCGAGGTCGAAAGGCTCGGCGGCCAGGCGCGCAGCCTGCCGCTCCAGTTCGGTGTCCCGTTCCGGACCGGGGATGGCGCGCAGGTCCAGCCCGACCAGGTTCGCCGGCTGCACCGGTCCGATGGTGGCCATCGGTTCGGCGTCCCCCATCGCGAAGGTGGTGCGAAACGCCTCGTGGCGGGCGACGAGCCCGTCGAGCGCCTGACGCAGCGGCGCCGCCTGGAGGGGCCCGCGCAGGCGAAGCGCCTTGCGGACGTGGTACGCGGCACCGTGCGGGTCCATGTCGTGGAACATCCACATGTTGCGCTGCGAGAACGACACCGGCAGCGGCCGGTCGCGCGAGACCGGCACGATCGGGGGATGCCCCGCCGGGGCGCCACCGGACAGCGCCGGTCGATGCGCATCGATCGCCCGGGCCAGGGTCTCGATGGTCGGGTGTTCCAGCACGCTGCGCACCGGCAGTTCGACCTTCAGCGTCGCGCCGATGCGCGAAGCGATCTGCGTCGCCGACAGCGAGTGGCCGCCGAGCTCGAAGAAATTGCTGCGAATGCCGAACCCGGATCGTCCGAGCACCGCCTGCCAGATGTCCATCAGGATGGATTCGGAGGTTGATCGGGGGGGCAGCCGGTCGATCTGCTCGGCGTCGACTCGAACGGCCTGGTCGTGCAGGTCGCGGCGCCTGACCTTGCCGCCCGGGCCGAGCGGAATCGTCTCGAGCACGCGGATTCGCGCCGGGATCTTGAAGTCGGCCACCTGCCCGAACAGCGCGGCCCGCAGCGCCTGTCCCTCGACGGTGTGGCCGGCCGCGGGAACCACGATGGCGTGCACGTCCTCGCCGAGTGTCGGGTGCGGCGCGGGGTAGGCCGCCGCCTGGGCGACACCGGGCAGGCGCAGCAGGGCCTGCTCGACGTCGAAGGGCGAGATCTTCTCGCCGCCGCGATTGATCATCTCCTTGCTGCGTCCGGTGAGGAACAGGTCGCCGTCGGCGTCGAAGCGGCCCAGGTCGCCGGTGTGGAACCAGCCGTCGCGAAAGGCTTCCGCATTGGCCTCGGGGTTGTCCTCGTAGCCCTCGAACAGGGCCGGACCGCGCGCCACCACGGCGCCGACCTGCCCGACGGGCAGGCTGTGGCCGTGTCCGTCGACCACGCGCAGCTCGGCGCCGACCGGGCGCCCCACGGAGCCCGGCTTGCGCGGCGCCGGCGGCAGAGGATTGCTCGCCAGCTGGGTGGCCGATTCGGTCATGCCATAGGACTCGATGACCGGCACCCCCCAGAGCTCCTCGACGCGCTGCAGCAACGCCACCGGCATCGGCGAGGAGGCCGAGCGGATCAGGCGCAATGCATGTGCGGGCACGGCCATGCCTTCGCGGGAGGCCTGGTCCGCGATGGCATGGTGGACGGTGGGCGCGGCGGTGTACCAGGTGGGTTCGAACTCGGCCATCCAGTGCATGAAGGCCGTGGCGTCGAAGGCCGGCGCGCAGACCACGGACGATCCGGCCGCCAGCGGCGCGAGCAGGCCGCCGACCAGGCCATGGCTGTGATGGATCGGCATCACGCACAGTGCGCGATCCGCCGGCGCGAGGGCGAGATGCCGCGCGATGCTGCGGGCCGAGCACACGACCTGGCGCTGCCCGAGCGGCACCCGCTTGGCCTTGCCGGTGGTGCCCGAGGTGAACAGCACGAAGGCGGTCTGCGACGGCTCGGGCCAGGGGGCGTTGACGTCCGCCGCGCCTTCCGATGCGCGCGCGAGCCAGTGCGGAAGGTCGAAGTCCAGGGGGGCCAGGTTCAGGGTCCGTGCGAGTCGAGCCGGCACTGCATCGCCGGGCAACCCGACCACAGCGTCGGCGCGCGCATCGGCGAGCAGGGCCAGCAATTCGGGCTCGGGCAGCCCCGGGTGGAGCGGGATGCAGGTGGCTTGGGCGCCGATCGCCAGGGTGGCCACGGCCGACTCGATCCCGCTCGGCATGACCACGGCGATGCGCGAGGCCGGCGAGAACCCGTGGCCCGCCAGCCAGGACCGCAGGCTGCGGACGATCTCGAACAGTTCGGCATGGCCGATCGGCCGCCGCCCGGGGGAGAGCAGGGCCGGGGCCAAAGGCTGCGCGAGCGCATGGAGCGCCAACTGGGCGTGGAGGGTCGCGATGCTGTGCTCGATCAAGGCAGATTCACCGGACAGGCCGACGCCACCCAGGGGAACAAAGCGGCGATGCAGAACCATCGCGCGCCCTCGATGCGTTCCGGTGGTTGGCGTTTCCTGGATGTTGACAGCATCAAGACACTCTGCCGCGCCCGGCCTGAACTGTCACTGACATTTGATGGTTCGGCGCGACACTCAGGACACTATTGCGTGATTTTCTTCACGGCCCTTCAGGCCTCTCGATGCATGGCGCGCAAAAGAAAACGGCGCTATCGATTAGATAGCGCCGTTCTTTACCAGTGATGGGTTTGCTGGTGGGCCCTGAGTGACTCGAACACTCGACCTACGGATTAAGAGTCCGCTGCTCTACCAACTGAGCTAAGAGCCCCTGAAAAGCATTACTGCTACTCAGGCAATCCCACGATTATAGCCATAACTTTGGCCGCTTCTTCAGGTCCGCTCAAAAATGCAGGCAATCCCCTGGCCGCCGCCGATGCACATCGTCACCAGCGCGTACCTGCCCCGGATGCGCTCGAGCTCGTACAGCGCCTTCACCGTGATCAGCGCGCCCGTGGCGCCGACCGGATGGCCGAGCGAGATGCCCGAGCCGTTGGGGTTCACCTTGGCCGGGTCCAGGCCCAGGTCCTGGGTCACGGCGCAGGCCTGCGCCGCGAAGGCCTCGTTCGCCTCGACCACGTCCATGTCCGAGGCCTTGAGGCCGGCTTTTTCGAGCGCCTTGCGCGAGGCCGGCACCGGACCGATGCCCATGTAGGCCGGGTCGACGCCGGCGAAGGCGTAGGCCACGATACGCGCCATCGGCTTCAGGCCGCGCCGCGCGGCCTCTTCTTTTTCCATCAGCACCACCGCGGCCGCGGCGTCGTTGACACCCGAGGCGTTGCCCGCGGTCACCGTGCCGTTTTCCTTCAGGAAGGCCGGCTTGAGCTTGGCCATGTCTTCGATCTTGGCGTCGTTGCGCACGTGCTCGTCGGTGTCGAAGAGGGTGGTGCCCTTGCGGCTTTCCAGCGCGACCGGGACGATCTGCGACTTGAAGTAGCCGGCCTCGATCGCCTTCTGCGCCCGCTGGTGGCTGGCGAGCGCGGTCTGGTCCTGGGTCTCGCGGCTGATGCCCCACTTCTTGGCGATGTTCTCGGCCGTGATGCCCATGTGGATGGTCTGGAACGGGTCGTGCAGCGCGCCGAGCATCATGTCGACCATCTTGCTGTCGCCCATGCGGGCACCCCAGCGCGCCGTGAGGGACGCGAAGGGCGCCCGGCTCATGCTCTCGGCGCCGCCGCCGACCGCGACCTTGGCATCGCCGAGCTGGATGCTCTGCGCCGCGCTGACGATCGCCTGCAGGCCCGAGCCGCACAGCCGGTTGACTGTCAGCGCGGGGGTTTCCTGGGCGCAGCCGCCTTCGATCGCAGCGACCCGGGCCATGTACATGTCGCGAGGCTCGGTGTTGATGACGTGGCCGAAAACCACGTTCTCGACGTCCTTGCCGTCGACCTTGGCGCGGGCCAGCGCCTCCTTCGTGACCAGGGCGGCGAGCTTGGTGGGCGGAACGTCCTTGAGGCTTCCGCCGAAGGTTCCGATGGCGGTGCGAACGCCGCTGACGACAACCACTTCCTTCATGAATATCTCCTTGCAAACGAAGCGCCGATGATGCCAGCCCAGCCGCCGCCGGGGTGACGCCGGCGTTACGATGCGTTCCCCAACCAGGAGCGTTGCGATGACCGATTCCAGCTTTCCCCGACATGTGGTGGTCACGGGCGCCGCCGGCGCGCTGGGGCGCGCGGTGGTGCAGCAGTTTCTCGGGCAGGGCGCGCGCGTGGCCCTGGTCGACCATCGGCTGGAGCACCTGGCCAGCACCTTTCCCGGGCTGGACAACTCGCAGCACCTGCTGCTCGAAGCGGACGTGACCTCGACCGAGGCCATGACCGGGGCAGGGCAGCGCATCGTGGCCTCCTTCGGCGGGCAGGTCGACGCCCTGGTCCACATCGCCGGCGGCTTCGAGATGGGCGAGCCGGTGCATGCGCTCGGCCGCGCGGCCTGGGACCGCATGATGAACCTCAACGCCTGGTCATTCGTGGCGGTGACGCAGGCGCTGGTGCCCGCGATGATCGAGCGCAAGGCCGGCCGGGTGGTCGCCGTGAGCGCCAAGACCGCCGCCCGCGGCGCTGCCGCCATGGCCGCCTACATCGCCTCCAAGAGCGCGCTGCAGCGCCTGGTCGAGGCCGCCGCGGCGGAACTCGCGCCGCACGGCATCGCCGTCAACAGCATCGCGCCCAGCGTGCTCGACACGCCTGCCAATCGGCAGGCGATGCCGGACGCCGACCCGGGCAAGTGGGTGTCGACCGCGGTGGCGGCGCAGACCGTGGCCTTCCTGGCCTCGCCGGCCGCCGCGGCGCTGCACGGCCAGCACCTGGCGCTGGACGCCTGAGCGGCCCGGCGCCAGGGCGCGCCCTGGGCGGGTTGCACCAAGGGGCAATCGCCGCTTCACCTTGGGACAAGTGCGTTTTGTCCCCGACTTGCGCATGCTGTGGGCACGCTGCGGCGCGGCGGGTTGCCCGCACGCGCCAGCGCACCCCTCACAACCAGGAGTCGACATGGCATCGAAGAAGCCCGCCGCCAGCCCGTCCGGAGCGAAGCCGCCCAATATCCTCGTGATCTGGGGCGACGACATCGGCATCGCCAACCTCAGCTGCTACACGCACGGCCTGATGGGCTACCAGACGCCCAACATCGACCGCATCGCCAGGGAAGGGATGAAGTTCACCGACTCCTACGGCGAGCAGTCCTGCACCGCCGGCCGCTCGTCCTTCATCACCGGCCAGAGCGTCTACCGCACCGGGCTCTCGAAGGTTGGCATCCCGGCCGCACCGATCGGCATGAGCGACAAGATCGTCACCATCGCGGCGCTGCTCAAGACCCGGGGCTATGCCACCGGCCAGTTCGGCAAGAACCACCTGGGCGACCGCAACGAGATGCTGCCGACCAACCACGGCTTCGACGAATTCTTCGGCAACCTCTACCACCTGAACGCCGAGGAAGAGCCGGAGATGTACGACTACTACCCGGAGAAGGACTTCCCCAATTTCAGGAAGAAGAACGGCCCGCGCGGCGTGATCCACTCCTATGCCACCGACAAGGACGACGCGACCGAGGAGCCGCGCTGGGGCCGCGTCGGCAAGCAGAAGATCGAGGACACCGGCCCGCTGACCAAGAAGCGCATGGAGACCTGCGATGACGATTTCGCCGAGGCGGCGAAGGGATTCATCGGCAAGCAGCACGAGGCGGGCAAGCCCTTCTTCGTCTGGCTCAACTTCACGCACATGCACATGTTCACGCACACCAAGCCCGAGAGCCTGGGGCAGGCCGGGCGCTGGCAGTCGCCCTACCACGACACGATGATCGACCACGACAAGAACGTCGGCCAGCTGCTGGACTACCTCGACGAGCTCGGCATCGCCGAAGACACCTTCGTCATGTATTCGACCGACAACGGCCCGCACATGAACAGCTGGCCCGACGGCGCGATGACGCCTTTCCGCAGCGAGAAGAACACCAACTGGGAAGGCGCCTTCCGCATCCCGATGGTGGTGCGCTGGCCCGGCCATGTGCCCGCCGGCAGCGTCTCCAACGGCATCGTCCAGCACCACGACTGGCTGCCGACCTTCCTCGAGATGGCGGGCGAGCCCGACATCGTCGAGAAGTGCAAGAAGGGGGTGCAGGCGATCGGCCGAACGTACAAGAACCACATCGACGGCTTCAGCCTGCTCGGCCACATCACGGGCAAGGAGAAGGAGAGCCCGCGCAAGCTCTTCGTCTACATCAGCGACGACGGCGACATCCTCGGCCTGCGCTACGACAACTGGAAGGTGGTCTTCATGGAGCAGCGGCTGCCCGGCACCATGGCGGTGTGGGCCGAACCCTTCGTCCGGCTGCGCCTGCCGAAGATTTTCAACCTGCGGACCGATCCCTTCGAGCGGGCGGACACGACGTCGAACAGCTACTACGAGTGGTTCCTGTATCACGCCTACATCCTTTATGGCGCCTACGCGATCGCCGACCAGTTCGCCGCCACCTTCAAGGACTTCCCGCCGGTGCAGAAGCCCAATACCTTCACCATCGACGACGCGCTGTCGAAGATGGCCGAAGCCTCCGCGGGCGGCGCCAACTGAGCGCCGGCCGGCGCTTCCGGGACAGCGTCATGAGCCGCCCGGCCCGCCCGCGTGGGTGGACCGGCCGCAGGGCCGGCCCGGGCCTGCCGCGTGGCCGCGCCGAGTGCTTCCCGCTGCAGGCGCTGGCCCTGGCGCCGGCCGTCCCGGGGCCCGACCCCGAGGCCCGGCTCAGCGACGACTACGTGCGCCTGGTGGCGCGCGACGCCTACTTCTGGGCCTGGCCGATCGTCAACGTCTACAACCGGCGCATCGCCCTCGGCCGCCTGCCGCATCCGATGCTGCTGGGCGGGGTGCTGCCGGCCGGACCGGCCAACAGCCTCACGATGCTGACCGACTACGTCGATCCCGCCGGGCGGGCGGTGGCCTGCCCGAACCATGACCTGGTGTGCGGCAGCGGCATCGTCGCCCTGGACCAGTCGCCGGTGGTGCTGCAGGTGCCGGACTTCGGCGATCGCTTCTGGGTTGTCCAGGTGCTGGATTCGCGCACCGACAGCATTGCCGAACTGGGCCTCATGTACGGCTCGCCGCCGGGCTTCTATCTGCTGGTGGGACCGAACTGGGTCGGCACGGTGCCGCCGGGCATCCGCCGGGTGTTCGTCTCGCAGACCCGTACCGGGGTGGTGATTCCGCGCGTGTTCCGCGACGACAGCGTCCCGGACCTGAAGACGGTGCAGCGGCTGATCAGCCAGCTCGGCCTGTACCCGGTGGCGCAGTTCGATGGCCGCATGAAGACGACCGACTGGCGCCAGGTGCCGGTGGTGCCGGCCGCGGCCGGCGGCGGGGACGCGGAAACCCGCTGGGTGGCGCCCGAGACCTTCCTGGCCGACCTGCCCGCCGCGCTGGCCGATGCCAGGCCGCTGCCGGGCGAGTCGGCGCGCTATGCACAGGTGCTCGCGGTGGTGGCTGCCGCCGCCAGGGACGCCCGCCTCAGGCAGGTCTTCGAGCAGGCGGTGGCGGCGGCCGACCGCGAGCTGGTCGAGCCCCTGTTCGAGTTCCGCAGCCATGGCCGCCGGCTGCCGCACCACTGGTCGACGATCGCCAACGGCGCTTGCTTCGGCACCGACTATTTCACCCGCACGGCGGTCGCTAAATCGAACATCTTCGTCAACAAGCCCAACGAGGCGCAGTGCTTCCACCAGGACTTCGACCGCGACGGCGCGCGCCTGTGCGGCAGCGGACGCTACACGGTGACCTTCGCGCAGGGGGCTGTGCCGCCGGTGAAGGGTTTCTGGTCGATGAGCCTCTACAACGGCCGCCATCTTTTCGAGGTCAACGCGCTGGGACGCTATGCGGTGGGCAGCAAGAGCAGGATGCGGTTCGCCGCCGACGGCTCGTTGACCATCCACGTCCAGCCGCAGTCGCCCGGTGCCGAGCACGAGAGCAACTGGCTGCCGGCACCGGCTGGCGAGGCGAGCGAGTTCTCGCTCTCGATCCGCGCCTATTGGCCGGAGTCCGCGGTGCTCGACGGCCGCTGGACGCCGCCGGCCGTGGTCCGCTGCGCATGAAGGAATCCATGATGATGAAGTCCAGATCCTCGGTCACGCGCGCGGCGCGCCGCCTCCTGCTGCTGGCCTGGCTGATGGCCGCGGCCACTGTGGCGCAGGCGCAGGGTCTGCCTTCCTGGAACGACGGTGCCGCCAAGCAGGCGATCCAGCGTTTCGTGGCCGATGTCACGACCCCGGGCTCGGCGAGCTTCGTGCCGTCGGCCGAGCGCATCGCGGTCTTCGACAACGACGGCACGCTGTGGCTGGAGCAGCCGATCTACGTGCAGTTCGCCTTCGCGCTCGACCGGGTCAAGGCGCTGGCGCCGAAGCATCCCGAATGGAAGACCACGCCGCCTTTCGACGCGATCCTCGGGGGCGACATGAAGGCCTTCGCGGCCTCGGGCGAGAAGGGCCTGATGCAGGTGCTGGCCGCCACCCATGCGGGGATGACGACCGAGGAGTTCTCGCGCACCGTTGCCGACTGGCTCGCGAAGGCCCGCCATCCGCGCTTCAAGCAACCCTACGAGGCACTGGTCTACCAGCCGATGCTGGAGCTGCTCGCCTACCTGCGCGAGAACGGCTTCAAGACTTTCATCGTCTCGGGCGGCGGCGTCGAGTTCATGCGCGTCTTCGCCGAGAAGGTCTACGGCATCCCGCCCGAGCAGGTGGTCGGATCGACCGGGCAGCTGGCCTTCAAGACCGGCGCCGACGGCAAGCCGGTGCTGCTCAAGCTTGCGAAGATCGACCTGGTCGACGACCATGCGGGCAAGCCGGTCGGCATCCAGCGCTTCATCGGCCGGCGCCCGATCTTCGCCTTCGGAAATTCCGACGGCGACCAGCAGATGCTCGAATGGACCGCCGCCGGCGCCGGGCCCCGCTTCATGGGCCTGGTGCATCACACCGACGCCGAGCGCGAGTACGCCTACGACCGGACGTCCGGCGTCGGCAAGCTCGACAAGGCCCTGGACGAAGCCGGCACGCGGGGCTGGACCGTGGTCGACATGAAGCGCGACTGGAACAAGGTGTTTGCGTCGGACAAGTAGCCAAGGAGGTGCGGGCATGGCAGATGACAAGGCGTGGGTCGACCCGGGGGCGGACTTCGATCGGGTCTCGGTCGAACTGTCCTCGCGCCGGACCGGGATGTCGTTCCAGCGCACGCGCATGAGCGCGGAGCGGACCCTGATGTCGGTGATCCGGACATCGTTGTCGCTGATCGGCTTCGGCTTCACGATCTTCCAGGTGTTCCAGAAGCTGCACGACATGCAGGTGGTCAAGAGCAGCATGGCGGCGCGCCGCTTCGGCGAGGCGCTGGTCCTGATCGGGATCGCGATGCTGGTCTCCGGCATCGTCTACCACTGCACCTTCATGGCCGGGCTGCGCGCCGAACGCAAGATGCTGAAGAGCCAGGGGCTGATCCATGCCGAGAGCCAATTCCCGCCGTCGCTGACGCTGGCGGTGGCGCTGCTGCTATTGCTGCTCGGCTTCCTCGCCATCTCGAGCATGGTGTTCGACATCGGTCCCTTCGGGTCCTGAGGGGGTCCCGATGCGCCGAACGAAGACCGGGTCGACTATGGCGTCGAGCTGCTGCTGGCCGACGGATCGACCTTCCCCGCCCGGGGCGCGTCGCCGACGCGGCCTTCAGCCAGGAGACCGGCACCTTCGGCCAGGCGAGCCGCTCGCTGTCCGACCTGTGGGGTCGGCTGGGCGCGGATCTGGAGCTATGGGGCCGACGTCAGCCTGCCCATCTTCACCGCCGGCGCCATCGCCGGCCAGGTGGAGAGCGCCGAGGCGGGGCAGCGCGCGGCCGAAAAGAAAGTGTTGGTGGAGAGGATGAACTTATCAAGCGCGCATGCTGCTCCTCGGAAAACAGTCGATTGCCGCCTTGATTTGCCTGTTTTCACTCGAAGAAGGCCCTGAAACTTTGTCCGGTACTGTCCGACGTTGTCCGTTCCAGTCCACAATATTGGTTGTGGACTGAGTTGTGGACCAGTCCACGTGGCCGAGTGAAGGAGCGGCCGCAGATGGCAACGACAAACAGACTGACGGACAAGGGCGCCCGAGCTGCGGGGCTGGGCAAGCACGCCGATGGCAACGGCCTGCAACTGGTGGTGCGCAAGACGGCGGCCGGCGAG
The DNA here is from genome assembly GCF_030316985.1 of Variovorax sp. J31P179. Taxonomy (NCBI): domain Bacteria; kingdom Pseudomonadati; phylum Pseudomonadota; class Betaproteobacteria; order Burkholderiales; family Comamonadaceae; genus Variovorax; species Variovorax sp. J31P179. The sequence continues at coordinate 96,969 of NZ_JASZYL010000008.1, forward strand.
ATTTCACGCAACTGGGTACTGAGGTATCGCTCGCCCACCGGCAAGGACCGGGAGATGGGATTGGGCGTGTTCCCGCTGGTGAGCCTCCAGGCTGCGCGAGAAGCCCGCGACGACGCGCGGCGACTTCTCGCTCGAAGCCTTGATCCTCTGAATGAACGCGAGCGCGTCACCGGCGAAATGCGCGCGGCCGAGGATCAGGCTCGGCAACGACGCCGCACCTTCGACGAAGTGGCCGAGCTGGTGATGGCCGCGCAGAACTTCACCTCCCCAAAGCATCAATGGCAGTGGTCGGCGACGCTGGCCAAGTACGCCACGCCCGCAATAGGCAAGAAGCCAATCGGTGAAGTCACTACCGACGATGTGGTGAAAATCATCGCACCCGTGCTGGATGCTGCCCCTGAAACCGGCAGGCGCCTGCGCGGCCGCTTGCAGGTGGTCATTGACTACGCGATGGCGCAGGGGTGGTATACCGGTTTGAATCCGGCGCGCCACAAGGACCACTTGGAGCGCCTGCTTCCAGGCTTGAAGAAATCCGAGGCCGAGCGCGAGCATCACGCCGCGTTGCCTCATGCGCAGGTGCCGGCCTTTGTCGCAAAGCTGCTGGCGTTGGAATCATCAACCAGCGCCTGCGCCATATTCGCAATCCTGACGGCTGCCAGGTCGAACGAGGCGCGCGGCGCTACCTGGGGCGAGATCGATCTGGAGACCTGCGTGTGGACCGTCGCAGCGGCGCGCATGAAGAGACGCCGACTGCACCGCGTGCCGTTGTCGGACGATGCAGTGGAACTGTTGCGGCGGCTCGGGCCGAAAAAGGATGGTGGCGCTCTCATCTTCGAAAGCCCGGTGGTCAAACGTTCGGGCAAGGGGTTGACGGATATGTCGCTGCTGCGAGTCGTGCAGCAACTCAACGCCGACATCACGCTGCACGGCTTTCGCAGCAGCTTTGCTGACTGGGCGCACGAGCAGTCAGTGACGATCAAGGGTGGCGCGCCGATCAAACGCTTTTCTGACCGTGAGATTGAATTGGCGCTGGCGCACGCCGTTGGCAATGCCGTCTCGCGTGCATATGCGCGCGACGACATGATGGCTGCGCGTCGCAGCTTGATGGCTGCATGGGGAGCCCATTGCACCGGCAGACAGGCCGAAGCCACCAATGTAGTGCCCTTGGCGCGGGAGGTCGCGTAGACGGTTGTCCACTAGTCCAACAGGGTCCATAATTTGTGCAAGTCTTTTTCCGAGGCACCACGAAACGGTGGCAGCCTGGCGCCGAGGCTGATGGCCTTGGCAGAGAAATCTTGAAGGACAACCCGCGTTTCCGGGCCTCTTGAATTTGAATGCGCAGAAAGGACGGGCACCCGCGTATGAGCGCGGGCTCGTTGACTTCATCTATCTGCGCAACATGAAAAAGCCCACTCCCACCGTCGAGCCGACGGCCATTGCGCCTGAAGGGGCGCGTCTGGTCCGACTCCATGAAATTCTCAGCCACTACCTGCCGCTCTCGCGTTCTCGGTTTTATGAACTGATTGCGGCAGGCGACCTGCCGCCTGGCATCCCGATTGGCCCTGCCGCCGTCGCTTGGCGACTCGACGACATCCGGGCCTATCTGGCTCGTTGCCAGGCTTCGCTTAACGCGCGCCAGCAAGGGACGAAATTGCGTCGTGGCCCTCCGCCGACGGCGCCCGCACGACTTGCCCTGCTCGAAGCGAGGCGCAAGTCCGCGTGCAAAGCCATCGCCGTCGGCGACAGCCAAGCCACCGCCGCCGCGCAGACCCTGCGCAAAACGACGGCCTCGTCCGCAACCGTCTGAAAAAAGGACGACCAGCACGTCAATGCTGGCCGTCCTGAGGTGCGCGAGGCGCGAGGTTGAGAACCTGCCTCGATTTTCGCAGCGCGCGCAAAAGGCGGCAAGGAAAGGCATTGCCGTGCGATCTTTCACAAGGAGATTCGCATGAAATCCAATCGCGCCAGCCGGCGCCAGCAACGTATTGCCGAGCGCCGCGCCAACCGTCGCGCGGCCCATGCCGCCAACGTCCCCGACATCAGCGTCGAGACCGTCGAACTTCCCGATGATTGGCGCCTGGCAGTGCTGCGGCACAGCCACCGCGATCCGCGCGTGCTCGGCCGCGAAGACGAAGCCGTCGAGCACGTGCAGGCCCTTGCGCCGCCCTTCATGTGCGGGGGCTGCGGCTGCATGCCCGACCTCTTGGCGGTGGGCGTAGTCGATAGCCCCACCCTGGATCAGCTTGGCCTCCGGTGCCCTGCGTGCCGCAGCTCGGCGCAGGGCCTCTATTCGGACTTGGCGGTGCTTGGCACGCGGGAAGCCATGAGTGACGAAACGATGCGAATGCTCGTGCGGGGCTTCGAGCAGCGCGTGGCGGCCGATGCGGAAACCATGGCCAAGGACGCCGCCTGGTTCGCGCGCAATCCCGGCCGGCGCCTGCGCGTGCGCCCGCCGACGAACGACATGGAGCGAGGCCTTGGCGCACCTCCCGCAATGGGCATGCAGCTCGTGTGCATCGTGCGGCGCGACGCCTTCGATTGGCGCACGCCTGACACCTTGTGGGTGCCAGGGGGTGGTATTCATCTGGACATTGGCGATACGCCCGCGCAACTGACCCCCTCCATGGTCGATGCGCTGCACGAAGCCGTGTTCGAGACGGCGCGCGACGGGCCGATCAGCCTGTTGGACTATGGCCCCGTCATCGCACGCGCCAAGGCAATTCACCGCGCGCACGAGCAGGCCGCGGAAGCTGCCCGGACCGCTGCGCAGCGCAGCGACGGGGATGCATCATGAGCCGTCCGATCCCCTGGAAAACAATGATTCGCATCACGCTCGATGCGGCCCGGCAGGCGGGTGCGGGCCGCGACGAGGTGCACATCGTCCTGGGCATGTCGGGCGCCGAGCTGACGGCCAAGGCCGACTCCGACGAAACGCCTCCGAGTGACGTGCTGGCGCGTTTCTCTGCCGCACTCAGGCGGTGGACTCCTGCACCGAGGGGGCCGACCAGCCCGGCCTCCCCCGCACCGGCACCGGCACCGGCACCGGCACCGGCAGCGACCGCCGCTACGCCGGCCGCGACCCCTGCGCCAGCCCCTGCGTCAACCACCGCTGCATCGGGAACTCCCCCGAAGCCCCAGGCTCCGGCGATCCGCTTCGATGCCATCCCGCCCGAGATGCAAGCCGGCCGGTTCCTTGTCATGTGGCGGTTCGTGCTCAAGAAGGACAAGCACGGCAAGCTCAAGTGGACCAAGCCGCCATTCCAGACCAACGGCCAGTACGCCAGCACCACCAACCCGGCGACCTGGTGCACGATGGCCGAAGCAAAGGCCGCGCTGGCGGCACGCAACCCGGATGGCTCACCGATGTTCGACGGCATCGGGCGCGTGTTCAGCCCCGACGATCCGGTGCCGATGTTCGGCTTCGACCTGGATGACTGCATTGCGCCCGATGCCAACGGTGTCAGGAAGTTGAGCCCCGACGCACAGGAGGCCATCAAGGAGCTGGACTGTTACGCGGAACTTTCCCCCAGCGGTGACGGCGTGCACGTCATCGGCCTCGGGCACTTGCCGGGCGCACACTTCACCAACAACACGCTGGGGCGTGAAGCCTACGACAACTCGAAGGCCGGCCGGTATTTGACCTTGACCGGCCATGTGTTGCCGGGCTTCGAGACGCTGCGGACGCCCGACCCCGCCATCCTGGCGAAGTGGCATGGCCAGTGGGACACACACTCGCCGGGCAATACGTCCGTGCCGCCCTCGGGGAACGCTGCCCCCGTCGCTGCCCCGACGCCTGCCGGTGCGACCACCGCTGCTGCCGCGCCCTCAACCTCGACCAGTGGCGCCTACGTCGATGTAGACTTGGCGGCGCGCGGAATCCGCGCGCACGTCCGCGCGCTCATCGAGTCGCTGGACGGGCTGGATTCGCACTACGGCGGGGATCGTTCCAAGGCGGTGCTGGGCGCGGCCATCGAGTTGATGAAGGCCAAACTCACGGATGACGAGATCGTGAGCGTCTTGACCGATCCGAAACACGCCATCCATACCGTTTCTCAGAGCGCCGGACGGCGCAGCACTCGTGACAGCGCGGCGCAATGGATCCGTCAATACACCCTCCCGGACGCCCACGGGAAGGTGGCCGCGCAAGCTGCCATGCGTCAGGCCTCGGTGAACATTGGTGCCACGGGCACCGCGAATCCGCAGGACCATCGAGCGCGTTCGTTCACGCTGTCGGAAATGCTGGCCGATGCCGTCTATCTTGCCGGCACCGGCCAGGTGGCCCTGCGTGATGAGCTGCGCACCCACTATGAAACCCTGGAGCTTTTCAAGAAGGCCACGATGGCGAGCAAGCACCAGTTCACCGGCAATAGCGGGCCGGCCGAAGTGCCAGTGTCCTCTCGGTGGTTCGCTTCGCCCGACAAGCTCCAGCGCCACGTCCTCACCTATGCGCCAGGTGAAGGGGAAATGACTTTTGATCCCAACGGAGTACCCGCATTCAACCTCTGGCTTCTTCGCCCGCACATCACGCCGATTGACTGGCGCCAGCGCGTCACGCCCTTCCTGGAACACGTCGAATTCCTCATCATCGAGCCCGACATGCGGGAGCTGTTCCTCGATTGGCTTGCGCACATCGAGCAAGACCCCGGCACGCTGCCGCACGCGCATTTCGCGCACATCGCGCGGGCACATGGGCTGGGGCGCAATTGGATGGGCAGCGTACTCGCCCGTGTCTTTGCCGGGGCTACCGCCTTGGGGTTTGACTTGGGGGGATACCTGCGCAACGGCTTCAATGGCGCGCTGGCCCGCAAGGAGCTCGTGATCGTGGACGAGCTGAACGAGAGCCGGCGCGCTGGCGTCCGCGCGGACCAGGAGGACGTGCTGCGCCGCACCTTGACCGAGAGCTTCACGACCGTCAATCCGAAGTACGGCAAGCAGCGCCTCGAAAAGAACGTCAAGCGGTGGCTGGTGTGGAGCAACCGGCCCGATGCACTCCCGCTGACCACCGGCGACCGGCGCTGGAATGTCATTCGGCACGATGGCGACCCGCGCGATGCGAGCTACTACACCCGGCTGTATGCCCTGATGGACGATCCGCTTTTCATTGCCAGCGTGCGTGAGTTCCTGCGCCAGCGCGACATCAGCGCCTTCAATCCCGGCGCGCATGCGATGCTCAATCAGGCCAAGCTCGACATGATCGACGCGGGCCGCTCGGAACCGGAGCGCAATGCCGCGCTGCTGGTCGCTCGATGGCCGAGTGAGATGATCCGCTCGTCTGTGGCGGCGCGAATCGTGAACGCGGGCGCTTTTTCGTCTGTCATGACGACGAGCCTCCCCGACACCGCGCAGTTCGTCGCCGCCATGCGGGCGGTAGGCGCCATCCCGGGCATGCGGACCACCATCGGCCAGGACAAGGCCCGCACGTGGATTCTCGGTGGGCATGAGCGGTGGAAATCCGCCCCTGTCCATGAGCGTTGCGATGAAATTGAGCGAGGCGAAAAAGCCATGCCGCCCCGTTTCGCCACCGCCACCGGGGTGGTGCCGCTGGAGGTACTCGACAGCCTGCCGGATCGACAAAGCACGGCCCCCTGAATGTGACTTTGCATTGCGGTGAACGCCGGTGAAACATGGACCAGCATGGACCCGACTTCAGAAAAGTCTGGGCAAAGTCACTAGTACTTTTCCTAGACTTTTCCTAGCTCGGGTCCATGCTGGTCCGCACGGGCCGGCCGGCGAGGATGCAGTCTGCCGGAACTCGTTGCATCGTCAGATGCGAAGCCCAGAACATGGAACATCGGCCGGCCCAACTACCCAAACAGCCGCCGCGCCCGCTCCAGCTCGATCCGCTCACGCGCCCGCCGAATCCACGCATCCCCCTCGCCCCACACCAAATCGCGCTCTCGAGCGTGCTCCAGCTCACGCAACTCGGCCGCCTCCAGCCGCGCCGGACCGATCAGAGGCGCCACTCATTACCCACCACGACCGCCCCTGCCGATGCCTTGACGGGCGCCGGCACGACACGCCGGCCGTGTCCCGCTACCGGCTCGGTGTAGGGCTTGTCCGCCTTCGCGCCCGAGCGCACCCGCCAGGCCAGCCGGTGGCTCTGCTCGGTCATGTCGCAGTAGCTCTCGCACGGCGGCCCCAGCGCGGCCATCCGCTCGCGTGCCTGATCCGCCAGCCGCGAGCCTTCACCGCCGCGCACGTCCACGCCTTGCAGCAGCAGGCCGCGCACCTTCCACCGGCACCAGTCGAGCACGCTGTCGGGCAATCGCTGGTCGGGGGCGTCGCAGTCACCGCCGAGGCCATGCGCGGCCAGCCACACCGCGAACGCCGCTTCACCCGGCGCGTCCATGCGGACAGAAAAACCGCGTGCGAATGGATCGGTTCTCCAGACCTTGCGCATGACGCGCCCGTGCTCCCGGGACGGCGCACGCTCCTCGCCCACGGCCGTCGAGACCTTGCGCGGCTTCCTGTCCTTGATGGGGTGGCCATGCCACCGGCACAGTTGACCCGGTTCGGCCACCGGCTGGCCGCATCGCTGCCCGAGCCTGTTGAGTGCGCAGCACTTCGGCACGGCGGCCCACCACACGCGCATGCTCTCACTGATACGTCCTCGACGCACCAGCTCTTGCGAATCGGGCGCCAAACCAACGGCTCGGTTGCTGCGCATCATGTCCACCATTCTCTCGCGGCAGCCCGACGACGGCGTCCCCCGCGTGATCTGTCACTACTTCTGACGCGGCGCCGCCAAGCCGGGCGTGCGAGCGCAATCGCTCTCCCGGACCCAAGCGCAGGGAGCTGTCGGTGTTGCGAGCTTCATTTGTGGGCTGGCCGATAGTCCGGAACCTGGAAGGTCCGGCAGATCTTGGCTTAGAGCCGGCCAGGAGCCGGTGTAGGATGCGCGCGCGGTCGCGCAATGATTGGTGGCCCGTTGCTACGCACAACCTTCGCATGACAAGAACAGCTAACGCCCTTCGGATCGAACCTACCATCGTCCCTCTGAGGCGCTCGAACGCGGCCCTCGGTGCCATGCCGGCGCGCGCGACGCAGTATCCCGAGCTTCGCTACATGGGATCCAAGACGCGGCTGTTACCCTGGATTTTTGAGACGCTGAATACTCTTGACTTTGAAAGCGCCTTGGACCCTTTCTCGGGTACCGGCTGCGTGTCCTATCTGATGAAATCGATGGGGCGCCGGGTGGTGGCATCGGACTTTCTCAACTTCGCCAGCACCGTCGCGCGCGCGACCGTTGAAAACAGTTTCGTGCATCTTGATGGCAAAGCCATCAAGGGACTGCTCGACCGCACTCCGCCGGCCCATGATTTCATCGAACGCACTTTCGGGGGGATTTTCTACACTGCCGAGGACTTGCGCTTCCTAGACAGGGTGTCCGGGAACATTCGCCAGCTTCAGGATCCTCATCAGCAGGCCCTCGCCTTCGCCGCACTGTTTCGCTCCTGCTCAAAGCGCCAACCCCGGGGCGTCTTTACCATTTCGGGCGACCTGTCGCACTACGACGATGGACGTCGCGATCTGAGGCTCTCGCTCGAAGAGCATTTTCTGGAGCAGATTGAGGTTTACAACGCGGCTGTATTCGACAACGGCCGCAAGAACCAAGCGCTCCGGTGCGATTTGTTCGAACTCCCGCGTCGCAAGGTCGATCTTGTCTATCTCGATCCTCCCTATGTCCCACGCTCTGACGACAACTGCTACATCAAGCGGTATCACTTCTTAGAAGGTCTATCCTGCTACTGGCAGGGCCTTCCCGTGGACACAACTACGAAGGTACGGAAGATCGCAAAGCGATACACGCCATTTAGTTATCGGCGGACGGCCGTCGAAGCCTTCGACCGCATGTTTGCGCGCTTCAAGGGAAGCAAGATCGCGCTGTCATACAGTTCCAACGGCTTCCCTGATCTTGATCAGCTCGAAAGCCTGCTGCGTCGGTACAAGAGCACGGTGCGCGTTTTCGAGAAGCCTCACCGCTACCACTTTGGCACCCACCAAGGCGTCGAGCGAGCTTCGGTCACCGAATACCTGATCGTAGGAAGTTGATGCGGCAGCGAAACCAATCCCTGGAAGAAGTTATCGGTAACCTCAGCCCGCTGGCTGTTGACTGGATGGACGAGACGGCCGCTAACGCAATCGCAAAGCTGACCGATCTCCCGAAGAAGCAGGTGTACGGCAGGCCCGATATGGCCGACCTGCTTGCCGGCGATTTCGATGAGGGGCTTTTATGCGCACGCCTGTTTCTTGCCCTGTCGAAAGACACAATGGAAGCGGAACTTAGGAGCTTGCTCGGCAACGGAGGAATCGGCAAGAAGCGCTATCAGAGCGAACCTGAGGCGTACCTCGCAGCCTTGGAGGAGCTCAAGCTGCCGGATGCGATGGCGACCAGCATCAACTATGAACCTGTCTGGAGCGATATTCTTGTCGAACGCCTGAGGTCAGGGCGCGGATCGGCGATCTCCGGCCAGAAGCGCGGGCGTGGCCTGGAGGATTTCGCCGAAGCAATGGTTAAGGAAGTCTTCGGTACTCGATATGTGACGCGCTGCACATTCACCGGCGTAGGCAACAACAGCGCAAAGTGTGATGTGGCCGTGCCCAATCGTGATGCTCCGCGAATCGTGATTGAGGTGAAGGGCTATGGCGCGACCGGCTCGAAGATGACCGACATCATTGGCGACCTTGATGCGATCATCAACGCTATGCGTCGCGATTCATGGCTACTCTTCGTCACCGACGGAATGACTTGGAAATCGCGCACGGCCGATCTGAAGAAGATTGTTGAGCGCCAGAACGACGGCAAGATCGCGCGCATCTATACAACGAAGATGCGTGAGGAGTTCTTGTCCGACCTCCACAGCCTTAAACACCTTATCGACTGACGGCTAGCGGTCGGCATACCTTTGGGTGTGAAGCGCTCGCACACGACTGCCCGGCCGAGCCCCGCAAAACTGCTGAACCTTGGCAGGTCTTCCCAACGAGTCAGACGGGGGCGCCCAAAGCTACATCTTCGAAGCAATGACTTTGCACTTGCCCAAATTCTTGAAAAGGCTGGCGGGGTACGAGTCGGCATAGTTGGCCTTCACCGCGGCAACCAAGCAGGCGACGGTGGCTGCAACTACTTCTGGGACCTTCGCCTCCACTGAGGCAAACGGCTGGCTCGAACTGATTCCTAGCGTTTTCAATGCAGCCCACTCGATGAATCGATTGCCGTGAACACAGACTAAGCTGTCCCGTCCGCCATACTTGTTTGCCTCGACACTCAACGCCTGGTCCACTGCCCGCAGTGCTTGCACGGCTTGCCACACCATTGGTCCGCTGACACCACTATTGAAGAGCTGCTTGTACGGAGCCTTCGAAAGATCTTCCCATAGCTTACCAATTTCGCGCTTCGCTTGGACAGCCAGTGAAACGTCTGAATGCGTACAAGCTAGCGCGACTGTCGCCTCGACGAGGTCGAACCTTTTTGCAGTGGAGCCGCTTGAGGAGCCTGACTTATATGCGTAGTCGATGCCTTCGATATGAAGCTCTTGCCGGATCCGTTCCTGCTCAGGGTCTAACGCAACAAAATCCCGCTTTTCAATCGCGTTCTGAGTATTCGTATAGCGGGTCACCTCAGACGCGAAGGTGGATGGGCTTTTTTCGCTTGAGATGATGCGCACAGGCACCATCGCCTTTTGAACCGCTTCGGGGTTCTGGCTTGCTGCCGCAAAAATAGAGCCAACGGTTTGGGCGCCATTTACAACACAAAACCCTGCGCACTCGAAGATGCCGGACTCACTTGAATTTCCGCCAATTGGCTTCTTTGCCAGGCCGGACGCAACAGCAGTGATGCCATTGTTGAAGTACCAAAAATCTTCGGGTCGAGTCAGTAGCGTATCGACGATGTCTTGGTTGACCTGGCTAGTTCCCAAGAATTGTCGAAGGTTCCTCTCAAACAGGCGACTTCCATTGATCTTCATCCAAGCGGCTACGTCAGCGGCACACACTTGGCCGTATACAGCGAAGTGCGGCTCCTTTGTCTGCCCCCACCCGTAAAGCTGGACCTCTGCCGACACGGGAGCGCCCGCCAACCCAGCAGCCACTGCTTTGTGCAACTCACCCTGCTTCAGCACGCGCAGGAACATCAGGTCCGATGTGTCATTCTGCGAAGCCACATAGGCGTTAAGCGCATTTTGCACTTCACTGCTAAGCTCCTCTTGTCCCGTGTGAGCTATCACAAGCACGAAATTCGCGTTTGCGTCAAAGAGTGCCCTTTCGATCTCCGGCGACTTCGCTCGAATGCGCTCATTCAGTTGTGATAGGTCATTGTCCAGAACCTTCTTGACGCCCTCGATGAACTTCAGCGCATCTCCGAGTTCTATAGAGCCATGTCCGTCCTCGTGCCACTTTGTTTGCACCAAGTACAGAGTCCGCTCATTTGCGTTGAAATAGACCAAGTCAATGCCGCCATCCTGAGCGCCATCCGTCACTGACTTCGACAACTCTTCGATGGGTTCTTCGGTCATGTGCGACGCCGCGAGCGCAGCAAGCCCGCGCGTCAGAAGTATCTTTTTTAGCTGCGCCTGATCGGAGTGGTTTGCGCAATCGCTTAGGTCGATCAGGCCGCCTACTTTGGCCTTCAGGAAGCCTTCAATCTGGGTTACGTGCAGCTTGGACATGAATCGTTGTACTAGTTTGTATGGCACGGAGTATTGCAGAGCGAAGCCCGCATAACGTGCTCGCTCCAACGCGCAGGGCTCCGAAAGGAGTCTCACCGCTTCCACACTAACGTCAGCCTGCTCGGCAGGCGGACCGCGCGGCCTTAGGCGTGAGACTCTCCAAGACCGGCCAGCACCCCGTCAAGGGCAGCCTTGGCGGATTCGACGCTCCCATCGTCCAGCATGGCGCGAACGACTTTCAGTTCGGCCACAAGTTCGTCGCGCGGGCCAATGGCCAAGGCGTGCGGGAAGGCACCCTTGGCCGCGTTGTGGTGCTTCCACATCGGCCGCAGGTTTGACAGCGCAGAGCGGGCCAGCACTTCCTCGAAGGTCTTGGCGCCCTTCACTGGCAGCACGTGGTCAATGTCCCACGAGCGCGCGCCGATAGGCGCCCAGCCGGATTTGTTTCGCCAATTGAATTCGGGCGATGCGCTCAACAGCGCGTCGAAATGCGCAATCAACTCAGCCTTTCCGTAGCCGAGCAGCCGCGCTACCTCGCTGTCGCTCGTGACGCGCTCGCCGGGCGCCAGCAGCGTTCCAGACTTTTTCCGCACGCGCGATTCAACGGAATGCCAGACCCCGTGCTGAGCCTTGCGCAGATCGAACACACGGGTCGTCGCCTGCTTCACCGCGCTGCTCGGCCTTGCCGTTCGCGCGGCGCTTTCGCTGGCGCTTCCACTCCCCTCTGTGGGTCGCTCGGCAACTCTTCCCTTGGACAAGACCAGATAGGGCGTCAGATCGCGTCTTGCCTGACCACGGCGGTCAACAAGCGTCGGAGCGTCGAGCACCAGTCGAAGAATCTCGACTCCATGCGAACTCTCCATGCAGTAGAAGTCTTCCCGTCGCAAGGCTCTCGTGGGAATGGCTAGGTGAAGCATATGCTCGCGGCCACGCAACACGATGTGAAACGTCTCGTGGCGCGACAGCTTCGCGGTCGGAATGTCCAACCAATAGGCGTCGAGCTTGGAGTTCCAGGTCGCCACGCAGGAATTGGCCGGACTCAGTCCAAGCTCACGTTTGATTTGCGCGTGTGCAGTCATGCTGTCCTTTCAAAACCACCGCCGCGCTGCGCGGCAGCGTTCTCGGTTACTCTGGCCGCATCGTGTCCTTAACAGGATGTCGATCTGGGCGCCTTTTTGCCCTTGACCGGCACGCGGGGCTTGGCCAACGCGCCTTTCTGAGCCGGTGAGCAGTTCATCGGTCTGCCATGTCGTTGTGCACGGGCAGCACCAACATCATTTGCTCGCGTTCAGGCACCTTGCGTCTGACCACCTTCGCCCGGGGCTTCGGAAGCGCCCCCAGCTCCTGGAGACCACGCCGCTGAAGCTCCACACCCAGCACGGCCAGCAGCTCAGCCTCGGTGAGCTTGGCCAACGCCCTGCCGGCGCGTTGAGCAGCCAGGCTCAGGTCGGGCGTCAGCATGTCGGCGGTGTCGAGCGGATTCACATGGGGCATCTGCCGATGATGCCGACGCGGGGCGATGAACGATCAGGGAGTCGCCCGAATTGCAGATCGTCGCAGGCGCCGTCAGGGACCGAGGCGGTGAAATTATTCTGGCGTGGGCTTCGTACCCCACAGCCGGCGCGGCGGTAGCGGCTCCAGCGGGTTCTTCGGCGGGCGCAGGAGGGGCAGCGGCAGGCTCGGTCTCGGCCGGGGTTTCTTGGGCTTGGGCACCGGGACCATCTACTACCTCGGAAGCGCCGCGTCCCTCTTGGCCTTGTGCGCTTTCAGCGCCGCCATGATTTGCTCGTGATTCAGGCCCGCGTCCCGCAGCGCGTGGACCATCGTTACGAGGGTATCGAGCACTTTCGGCACGGACTCGCTGTCGGGAACAGCAGGCGTTGCAGCTTGCCTGGGAGGCGCTGGATCGTGGGGTAGCATGGCTGTCATCGCGCCATCCTAGCGCGCGCAGGTTGGTGGTCGGCCTGCATGCCCGTGTCGATCAGGTCATCGATGACATAGCCGCGCTGCGCCAGCAAGACGCGCAGCTTCGCGAGCGCCTGCTCCTCGATCTGCGCCGCCCTCTGTTTCGAGATGTTCAGCTCGGCTGCGATCTCCGAGAACGAGCAGGCAACCTCCAGCCCGTGCGCCGGATGATGGCCGGCACGCATCAGCATGGCCTACTACCGCTCCAGTTGCGCGCGCCGGGCTTGCAAGACTTCGAGCGCGGCACGCAACTCGTCGGGGCTGCGAGCCACCGGCCGGCGCGAAGCCCTCGACGCCTTCGGTGGCTTGAGCGCATCGAGAACCGCGCACGCGGCGCGCACCCGCACGCGGGCGGGCGTGGTCGGGTTGGTGGCCGTGGTCAGGAGCTGATCGAGGTCGGGCATGGCTCTGCGGTTGTACGCCGACAGGGCGCGGGCGGCAAAACTTCGCTTGGGGCCAAAAAAGTCCCTAAGAGCTGAAATCGTGTGGCGTGTCGATCAGAGAGTTATTCGGCCATTTCAGGCACCCCGGGGAGGGGTGGAGCGCCTGCCTGCCGGTCGCGGCCGACGCGCCAAGCGGGCGCCGGCCGCGCGGACGCGATGCGGGTGATGGGAGGTTGGCCAAGCTGGCGCTGCGCGTCTCCTGGGCCGTTCATCGTGGTCGGGATATTCGGCGAGGCCCACTCAACCGGGTCGGCGCGACGCGCGGCGTCATCGTGAAAAAGCGGGCTCGTGGACCCGCCTATGTCGTTCACTCACGGCGCGTTGTGGGCTCCGTTGTGGACTGCGGCCCTGATGCCGCTGGAATCCGCGTGAAACCTAGAGAATTGGTGGAGAGGATGAGGATCGAACTCACGACCTCCGCATTGCGAACGCGGCGCTCTCCCAGCTGAGCTACCCCCCCAACGCAGACAGAATTCTAACCAGAACCGGCCCCGGTTTGCACGGCGGCGTGGCGGCCGTGCCAAGATGCGCGCCTCGCACACCCTGGAGCAGAACCGATGGCCTCGTACGATCCCGCCTGGCTGGACCGCATGTACAACAACCGCGCCCTGGTGCCCGACCATCCGGCCTACTTCGAGCGCTGGGCGGCGGAATCCGCCGCCACCCGCGCCGCCCAGCCTTGCCATGTCGACTTGCGCTACGGCCACGGCGTGGGCGAGACGCTCGACGTCTTTCCGGCGCCGGTGCCCGATGCGCCGGTGCTGGTGTTCATTCACGGCGGCTATTGGCGCGCGCTCGACAAGAGCGAGCATTCATTCATCGCCCGACCCTTCAACGACCGCGGTGTCTGCGTCGTGGTGCCCAACTACGCGCTGTGTCCGGGCACGCCCGGGCAGCCGGTCGGCATCGATGACATCGCGTTGCAGATGGTGCAGGCGCTCGCCTGGACCTGGCGCCACGTCGCGGCGCATGGCGGCGATCCGTTGCGCATCACGGTTTCGGGCCATTCGGCCGGCGGGCACCTGGCGGCGATGCTGCTGGGGTGCGACTGGCAGGCGGTCGCGCCCGATCTGCCGCCGCAACTGGTGCGCAACGCGCTGTCGATCTCGGGCATACACGACCTGCGGCCGCTGCAGCACGCGCCCTTCATCGCCGACACGCTGGGGCTGGACGACGCCCAGGCGCGGCGCCTGAGCCCGGCGCTGTGGCCGGCGCCGGCGCGGGGCCGGCTCTGGGCGGTCGCCGGCGGCGACGAGAGCGAGGAATTCCAGCGCCAGAACGCGCTGATCCGCGATGCCTGGGGTCCGCGGACCGTGCCGGTGTGCGAACTGATGCCCGGGCGCAACCATTTCAGCGTCCTGGATGCGCTGGCCGAGCCGGCGCACCGGCTGCACCAGCTGGCGGCGCAGCTGCTGGAGGCTTGAGCCCGGCCGGCCTACATGAGCAGGTGTTCGCCGGCGTTGTCGCCGCCCAGGGTGACGTAGTTGACCCTGCGGATGTCCATCAGCTTGCGCCCGCCGGCATAGCTGATCGAGCTCTGGATGTCCTGCTCCATCTCGACCAGCGTGTCGGCCAGCTTGCCCTTGATCGGCTCCAGGATGCGCTTGCCCTCGACGTGCTTGTATTCGCCCTTGTTGAAGTCGCTGGCCGAGCCGTAGTACTCCTTGAAGAGGGCGCCGTCGACCTCGACCGTCTTGCCGGGCGACTCTTCATGGCCCGCGAACAGCGAGCCGATCATCACCATCGACGCGCCGAAACGGATGCTCTTGGCGATGTCGCCATGGTCGCGGATGCCGCCGTCGGCAATGATCGGCTTGGTCGCCACGCGGGCGCACCACTTGAGCGCCGACAGCTGCCAGCCGCCGGTGCCGAAGCCGGTCTTGAGCTTGGTGATGCAGACCTTGCCCGGGCCGATGCCGACCTTGGTGGCGTCGGCGCCCCAGTTCTCGAGGTCGATCACGGCCTCGGGTGTGCCGACGTTGCCGGCGATCACGAAGCTCTTGGGCAGCTTCTTCTTGAGGTAGCCGATCATGTTCTTCACGCTGTCGGCATGGCCGTGCGCGATGTCGATCGTGATGTATTCGGGCGTCAGGCCGGCTGCGACCATCTGGTCGACCGTGTCGTAGTCGGGCTTCTTGACGCCCAGCGAGATCGAGGCGAACACGCCCTGGGCGTGCATGTCCTTGACGAACTGGAGGTTGTCCAGGTCGAAGCGGTGCATCACGTAGAAGTAGCCGTTCTTGGCCAGCCAGGTGCAGATGGTCTCGTCGACCACCGTCTTCATGTTGGCCGGCACCGTCGGGATGCGGAAGCTGCGCCCGCCCAGCGTGACGCTGGCGTCGCACTCCGAGCGGCTTTCCACCACGCATTTGCGGGGCAGCAAGAGGATGTTGTCGTAGTCGAAAATCTGCATACCAAGCTCCTTTGTGTCAGGTGGATGAGCGCTTGGTCCGGCCGGTTTTCGAGCTGTCTGCACTGCGGAACGCAGCGTGAAACGGGCACAAAAAACCGGGCGCAAGAAACTTGGGCCCGGTGACTGATTTTACACGCTTGCCCGCGTCGGGGGCTTGGGCAACTTCGTATAACCTCGATACGCAGGGCTTTCTACAATCGACGGATGTTCACCGACCTCGCGGCCGCCGCAGATTCGCCGCTGCTCCACAACCTCAACCCGGAGCAGCGTGCCGCCGTCACGTTGCCGGCCGGCAACGCCCTGATCCTGGCGGGCGCCGGTTCCGGCAAGACCCGGGTGCTGACCACCCGCATCGCCTGGCTGATGCAGACCGGGCAGGTGTCGCCGGGCGGCATCCTGGCCGTCACCTTCACCAACAAGGCCGCCAAGGAAATGATGACTCGGCTGGGCGCGATGCTGCCGGTCAATGTGCGCGGCATGTGGATCGGCACCTTCCACGGCCTGTGCAACCGTTTCCTGCGCGCCCACTGGAAGCTCGCCAACCTGCCGTCGACCTTCCAGATCCTCGACACCCAGGACCAGCTCTCGGCCATCAAGAGGCTGATGAAGCAGTTCAACGTCGACGACGAACGTTTTCCGGCCAAGCAGACGCAATGGTTCATTGCCGGCGCCAAGGAAGACGGCCTGCGTCCGCGCGACGTCGAGGCCCGCAGCGACGACGACCGCAAGAAGGTCGAGCTGTACCAGCTCTACGAAGAACAGTGCCAGCGCGAGGGCGTGGTCGACTTCGGCGAGCTGATGCTGCGCAGCTACGAGCTGCTGCGCGACAACGACCCGGTCCGCGAGCACTACCAGCGGCGCTTCCGCCACATCCTGATCGACGAGTTCCAGGACACCAACCGGCTGCAGTACGCCTGGATCAAGATGCTCTCGGGCACCACGGCCGAGGGCCGCTTCACGCCGAACGACAACAGCGTGATCGCGGTCGGCGACGACGACCAGAGCATCTATGCCTTCCGTGGGGCGCGCGTGGGCAACATGGCCGACTTCGTGCGCGAATTCGACGTCTCGCACCAGATCAAGCTCGAGCAGAACTACCGCAGCTACAGCAACATCCTCGATTCGGCCAATGCGCTGATCAGCCACAACACCAAGCGGCTGGGCAAGAACCTGCGCACCGACCAGGGCCCCGGCGAGCCGGTGCGGGTCTACGAGGCGACCAGTGATTTCGCCGAGGCGCAATGGATGGTCGAGGAGATGCGCCAGCTGGTGCGCGACGGCATCGATCGCAAGGAAATGGCCGTGCTCTACCGCAGCAATGCGCAGAGCCGGGTGATCGAGACGGCGCTCTTCAATGCCGCGGTGCCCTACCGCGTGTATGGCGGGCTGCGCTTCTTCGAGCGGGCCGAAATCAAGCACGCGCTGGCCTACCTGCGGCTGCTGGAGAACAAGGACGACGACACCAGCTTCCTGCGGATCGTCAATTTCCCGCCGCGCGGCATCGGCGCCCGCAGCATCGAGCAACTGCAGGACGCGGCCCGCGCAGCCGGACGGTCGATGCACGACGCGGTGAGCGCTGTCGGCGGCAAGGCCGGCAGCAACCTGACTGCCTTCGTGGCGAAGATCGACGTGCTGCGCGAGCAGACGCAGGGCCTGTCGCTGCGCGAGATCATCGAGCTGGTGCTCGACCACAGCGGCCTGATCGAGCACTACAAGGCCGACCGCGAAGGCGCCGACCGGATCGAGAATCTGGAAGAACTGGTGAACGCGGCCGAGAGCTTCGTCACCCAGGAGGGCTTCGGCCGCGACGCGGTGGCGCTGCCGGTCGACGAGCTGCGCCAGTCGCCGGCCAGCCAGGGGCTGGACCCGAACCGGCCCTTGCTCGACGAGCCGCTGGCGCCCGACGCCGAAACAGGCGAGACCCTGAGCCCGCTGGCCGCCTTCCTGACCCATGCGGCGCTGGAATCGGGCGACAACCAGGCCCAGGCCGGCCAGGACGCGGTGCAGCTCATGACCGTCCACGCGGCCAAGGGCCTCGAGTTCGACTGCGTCTTCATCACCGGCATGGAAGAGGGCCTGTTCCCGCACGAGAACTCGATGAGCGACAACGAGAGCCTCGAGGAAGAACGGCGGCTGATGTACGTGGCCATCACGCGCGCACGCCAGCGGCTCTACATGAGCCACTCGCAGACCCGGATGCTGCACGGCCAGACCCGCTACAACCTGAAGAGCCGCTTCTTCGACGAACTGCCCGAAGGCGCGCTCAAGTGGCTGACGCCCAAGAACCAGGGCTTCGCGCCTTCGGCCTTCGGCTATGGCGGCGGCTATGCCACGACCCGCGGCGGCGCCGGCGGCTTCAGCAAGGATTCGTTCGCCAGCCCGCCGGTGCCGCCGCAGAAGGCCGCGCCGTCGCACGGGCTGCGCTCGGGCATGCAGGTGTTCCACAACAAGTTCGGCGAGGGCACGGTGACTGCGCTCGAAGGCACCGGCGACGACGCCCGCGCGCAGATCAATTTCCCGCGCCACGGCATCAAGTGGCTGGCGCTCTCGGTCGCCAAGCTCACGCCCGTCTGACCTTGACCCGGCCCCCGGCCGGCGCAGCCCGGCACGGGGCCGAGCCTGGCTACTCCTGGAACGAGTCGCGGAAGGTGAACCAGGTGCTGGTGAAGAACATCGCCGCCATCACCAGCGCGCCGGCGATCATCATGGCGCCGCCGATCGCGGCGGCACCGTCGCCGGCACCCATCGCGCCCACCGCCACCAGCAGGCTGGCGAGCAGGCTCAGCACGATGCCGGCGCCGATGAAGACGCCGACCCAGGCCAGGCCGAACACGGTGAGGGCGCCGAAGTTCTTGAAGCAGGCCACGAAACTGAAGAACAGGCTCTTGGCCGGCGGCACGCGGTGCCAGTGGACCAGCGCCGGTGCGTGCCAGAAAGCCAGCGAGAGCGGCAGGTACAGCCCCATGGCGATCCAGAGTGCAACCTGGAATTCGGTCGATTCCGCCAGCTCGCGGGTGAGCGGGCCGCCGAGCAGGTAGACGCGGGCGAACTGGCCGCCGTCGGCCAGGGCCGAGATCGCCATGACCCCGAGGAACAGGCCGGCATACAGGGCCCCGAGCACCGCCATCGGCCGCACGTCGGCGCGAATCGCGTTCAGGGCGGCCAGGAACACGGTGCCGGCCGCCGACTTTTCGGGCCCGGCGGCCTGCTGTGCCGCGGCCATGAGCCCGAGTGTCATCGTCGGCAGCAGCATCAGCGCGATCGCGGCGCCGACCAGCGGCAGCTGCGAGGCGATCGAGACCAGCGCCATGAAGAAGAAGAACAGCGAGATGAAGGCCAGCGGTTGCCGGGCGAAGGCCTTGAGCCCGCTACGGACCCACAGCACGCCGGTACGGGCCGGCACGAGATTGAGTTTCATCGGGTCCGGTCAGGCGGCCAGCGCGTCGGCGCCGGTCGCGAATTCGAAGGTGGCGTGGGCGCGCTGCCGCAGCACGCGCTCGAAGTGGGTGGGGTCGTGGGCCTTGAGCATGGTGGCCTCGCGCGGCAGGTGGAAGTCCCAGAGGCGCGAGATCCAGAAGCGCAGCGCCGCGGCCCGCAGCATCGCCGGCAGCAATGCCCGCTCGGGCGCCGTCAGCGGCCGCACGGTGCCGTAGGCGGCCAGCAGGGCATCGGCCCGGGCCGCATCGTGGCGGCCGCTGGCCAGGTCGATCGCCCAGTCGTTCAGGCAGACGGCGAGGTCGAACAGCCAGCTGTCGGCGCCGGCGAAATAGAAATCGAACACCCCGGTGAGGCGTGGCGCGTCGGCGCTGGCGTGGGTGTCGAACATCGCGTTGTCGCGGAACAGGTCGGCATGCACCGGCCCGCGCGGCAGCGCCGCATAGGCCGAGGACTCGGCCACGTGATTCTGGTAGGCCAGCTCGCTGCGCAGCAGCGCGGCCTGGGCGGCGTCCAGGTGGGGCAGCACCACCGGCATGGTGTCGTTCCACCAAGCCAGGCCACGCAGGTTGGGCTGGATGCGGGGGTAGTCGCGGGCCGCCAGGTGCATGCGGGCGAGCAGCCGGCCGAGTTCGGCGCAATGGGCGGCCGAGGGGGCCAGTTCGCTCTTGCCGTTCAGGCGCTGGACCACCGCCGCCGGCTTGCCCGCCACCGTGTGCAGCAGCTCGCAGGGGGCGTTGGCCGGGATCGACAGCGGGTGGCCCTGGGGCGGCGCCACGGCCGGGTCGGCCACCGGCTCGGGCACCGGGATGCCGCGCGCCGCCAGGTGCTTCATCAGGCAGAGGTAGTAGGGGAGCTGCTCGGCGCCCAGGCGCTCGAACAGGGTCAGGACATATTCGCCGGATTCGGTGCTGGCGAAGTAGTTGGTGTTCTCGATGCCGCCCTCGATGCCCTTGAGGGCGGTCAGGGCGCCCAGGCCGAGGCGCCGGACGAGCGCGTCTGCTTCGTCGAATCCGACTTCCGTGAAAACCGCCACTGCGCGCTCAGAACTTGAAGACGTTCCACCAGACCCGCGAGCCGCCTTCGCCCGCGCTGGAGTCGGACTGGCCCTGGCTGCGGCTGCGCTCTTCGGTGTTGGGCAGGACCTGGTAGGGCGGGGCGTTGTTCTTGGGCTTGACCTTGATGTCCTGGGTCTGGCCGCCGACGCGGAGCTCGTCGATGGTGGCGCCGCTGTCTTCGACGTGGATGCGCTCGATCGTCTGGTTCTGGCGGCCGGCGGCCTTGTCCGGGTCCGGCTGCGCCTGGGCGGGCGCCGGGGCCGCAGGCTGCGGGTTTTGCGCAAAGACGACGGCGGCGGGCGCGGCGCAGGCCAGCGCGAGCAGTGCCAGGCGGACCAGGGGCATGGAAGAAGACATGGAAGAGATTGTAGGTCCGGGTCCGGTCCGGAGATAGCCACGAGGGCCGATCTTTTCGGCCTTCCGGGGGCGGCCGCGCGGCACGGCAAAATGGCCCGATGACCGACAAGAAAACGCTGCTGCTCGTGGACGGATCGAGCTACCTCTATCGTGCCTTCCACGCGATGCCCGATCTGCGCGCCGTTCCGGGCGACAACGGCAGCCCCGCCACCGGGGCCATCCGAGGAATGATCAACATGATGCAGGCGCTGCGGCGCGAGGTGCGGGCCGACTACGCGGCCTGCGTCTTCGATGCGCCCGGAAAGACCTTCCGGGACGACTGGTATCCCGACTACAAGGCCAACCGCTCGCCGATGCCGGACGACCTGCGCAGCCAGGTCGAGCCGATCCACCGCGTGGTGCGGATGCTCGGCTGGCCGGTGCTGACGGTGCCCGAGGTCGAGGCCGACGACGTGATCGGCACGCTGGCGCGCACCGCCGCCCGCCAGGGCATCGAGGTGATCGTCTCCAGCGGCGACAAGGACCTGAGCCAGCTGGTGGACGAGCACGTCACGATCATCGACACCATGAACGGCAAGAAGCGCGACGTGGCCGGCGTGACGGCTGAATTCGGCGTGCCGCCGAACCTGATGATCGACTATCAGACGCTGGTCGGCGACAGCGTCGACAACGTGCCGGGCGTGCCGAAGGTCGGCCCCAAGACCGCCGCCAAGTGGCTGCTCGAATACGGCTCGCTCGATGCCCTGATCGCGCGCGCGGCCGAGGTCAAGGGCCAGGCCGGCGAGAACCTGCGCCAGGCCCTCGACTGGCTGCCCCAGGGCCGCCGGCTGGTCACGATCCGCACCGACTGCGAGCTCGGCGAGCATGTGGCCGGCCTGCCGGCGCTGGACGCGATCGCGATCGGCCCGCAGCAGGTCGACGCGCTCAAGGATTTCTACGAGCAGTACGGCTTCAAGAGCCTGGTGAAGTCGCTCGAGGCGCACGCCGTGCCGCCCGAACTGATCGAGGAAAACAAGAAGCGCGGCGGCCCGGAGGCAAACGGCGACCTGTTCAGCGACCCGGCCCAGGCGGCGGCCGAGAAGGTCAGCAACCTGGTCTACGACACGGTCATGACCTGGGAGGCCTTCGACGCCTGGCTGGCCAAGATCGAGGCCGCCGAGCTGGTCGCGCTCGACACCGAGACCACCTCGCTCGACGAGATGCGCGCCGAGATCGTCGGCCTGAGCTTCAGCGTCGAGCCGGGCGCGGCGGCCTACATCCCGGTGGCCCACAACTACCCCGATGCGCCGGCGCAGCTGCCGCGCGACGAGGTGCTCGCCAAGCTCAGGCCCTGGCTCGAGAACGGCGCAAAGAAAAAGCTGGGCCAGCACGTCAAGTACGACCGCCACGTGTTCGCCAACCATGGCATCGAGGTGCAGGGCTACGCCCACGACACCATGCTGCAGAGCTATGTGCTCGAAGTGCACAAGCCGCACGGCCTGGCCAGCCTGGCCGAGCGGCACCTGGGCCGCAGCGGCATCGACTACGAGGACCTGTGCGGCAAGGGCGCGCACCAGATCTCGTTCAGCCAGGTGTCGATCGACAAGGCGGCCCAATATTCGTGCGAGGACTCCGACCAGACGCTCGACGTGCACCGGGTGCTCTGGCCGAAGCTCGAGGCCGACGAGAAACTGCGCTTCGTCTACGAGCTCGAGATGGCCAGCAGCGAGACGCTCTACCGGATCGAGCGCAACGGCGTGCTGATCGACGCGCCGACCCTGGCGTCGCAGAGCAACGAACTCGGCAAGCGCATCATGGCGCTCGAGGAGGAGGCCTACGCGCTCGCGGGCCAGCCCTTCAACCTCGGGTCGCCCAAGCAGATCGGCGAGGTCTTCTTCACCAAGCTCGGGCTGCCGGTGATCAAGAAGACGCCGAGCGGCGCACCGAGCACCGACGAGGAAGTGCTCGAGAAGCTGGCCGAGGATTTCCCGCTGCCGGCGAAGATCCTCGAGCACCGCGGCTTGTCCAAGCTGAAGGGCACCTACACCGACAAGCTGGGCCTGCTGGCCAATCCGCGCAGCGGCCGCGTCCACACGCACTACGCGCAGGCGGTGGCGGTGACCGGGCGGCTGTCGAGCAACGACCCCAACCTGCAGAACATCCCGATCCGCACGCCCGAGGGCCGGCGCGTGCGCGAGGCCTTCGTGGCGCCCGCGGGCCGTGTCATCGCGAGCTCCGACTACTCGCAGATCGAGCTGCGCATCATGGCCCACATCAGCGGCGACGAATCGCTGCTGCGGGCCTTCACCGAGGGCATCGACGTCCATCGCGCAACGGCGGGCGAAGTCTTCGGCGTCCCGGTCGACCAGGTGTCGAGCGAGCAGCGCCGCTATGCGAAGGTGATCAACTTCGGCCTGATCTACGGCATGAGCAGCTTCGGGCTGGCGCGCAACCTCGGCATCGAGACCAAGGCCGCGGCCTCCTACATCGAGCGCTACTTCGCCCGCTACCCTGGTGTGAAGGTCTACATGGACGAGACCAAGGCGCTGGCCAAGGAGAAGGGCTATGTCGAGACCGTGTTCGGCCGCCGGCTCTACCTGCCCGAGATCAACTCGCCCAACGGCCCGCGCCGCGGCGGCGCCGAGCGCGCCGCGATCAATGCGCCGATGCAGGGCACGGCGGCCGACCTGATCAAGCTCAGCATGGTCAAGGTGCAGCAGGTGCTCGATGCCGAGCAGCGCGGCACGAAGATGATCATGCAGGTGCACGACGAACTGGTCTTCGAAGTGCCCGAGGAAGAGGTCGAGTGGGTCCGCACCGAAATACCGCGCCTGATGGCCGGCGTGGCCGACCTCAAGGTCCCGCTGCTGGCCGAAATCGGCTTCGGACCCAACTGGGACAAGGCACATTGAGAATCCCCAAGAGAAAAATGAACCCGATGAAACGCTCCGCTCTCGCCACCTTTGCGCTCTGCGCCGTCTGCGCCGCCTGGATGGGCAGCGCATCCGCCGCCCCCGATGCACGCATCGCCGCGCTGGCCGCCAAGGAAAAACCGGCGCTGCTGCAGACCTTGAACCAGCTGGTCTCGATCGAATCCGGCAGCCGCGACCTCGAAGGGCTCGACAAGATCGCCAACCTGATCGCGGACAAGTTCCGTGCGCTCGGCGGCCAGGTCGAACTGATCGATCCCTCGGCCGACGCCTACCGCATGGAGGACACGCCCGAGAAGATCGGCAAGGTCGTGCGCGCGACCTTCAAGGGCACCGGCAGCAAGAAGATCATGCTGATCGCGCACATGGACACGGTCTACCAGATCGGCATGCTGAACAAGCAGCCCTTCCGCATCGAAGGCGACAAGGCCTACGGTCTGGCCATCGCCGACGACAAGCAGGGCATCGCCGTGATCGCCCACACGCTGGCGCTGCTGAAGGCGATGGACTTCAAGGAGTACGGCACGCTGACCGTGCTGATCAACGGCGACGAGGAGATCAGCTCGCCCGGCGCGCGCAAGCTGATCACGCAGCTGGGTGGCGAGCACGACGTCGTGATGTCCTACGAAGGTGCCTACATCCACGGCGACAAGCTGTCGCTGGCCACCGCGGGCATCGCCTCGGTCACCCTGAACGTCACCGGCAAGGCCTCGCACGCGGGGTCGGCGCCGGAGCTGGGCGTGAATGCCCTGTACGAACTGTCGCACCAGATCCTGCAGATGCGCGACCTGTCCGACCCGGCGACCGGTCTCAAGATGAACTGGACCATCTCGCGCTCGGGCAGCAACCGCAACGTGATCCCGGCCAGCGCCACGGCGGGCGCCGACGTGCGGGTGCTCAGGGTCGCGGACTACGACCGCATCGAGCAGCAGGTGCAGGAGCGCGTGAAGAAGCAGCTCGTCCCCGAGGCCAAGGTCGAGCTGAAGTTCGAGCGCCGCCGGCCGCCGCTCGAGGCCAACGACGCCTCGCTGGCCCTGGCGCTGCATGCGCAGCAGATCTACAGGGACATGGGCCGCGAGCTGGGCGCCGACGACAAGGTCGCCGGCGGTGGCACCGATGCGGCCTTCGCGGCCTTGAAAACCAAGGCGGCGGTGGTCGAGCGCTTCGGCCTGCAGGGCTTCGGCGCGCACTCGGCCGACGCCGAGTACGTGCTGATCGATTCGATCGAGCCGCGGCTGGCGCTGTCGGCGCAGCTGATCATGGACATCTCGCGCGACAAGATCTCATCCCCCTGAGCGATTGATGCGCCTGCGCCACATCGAGGTCTTCAACGCCATCATGCTCACCGGCAGCGTGAGCGCCGCGGCGCGGCTCATCAACATCACGCAGCCGGCGGTCAGCCGCACCTTGCAGCATGCCGAGATCCAGCTCGGCTTTCCGCTGTTCCAGCGCGCCAAGGGCCGGCTCTCGGCCACCACCGAGGCGCTGGCCCTCTACCCGCACATCGAGCGCCTGTTCGCCCAGCTCGACGAGGTGCAGCGGCTGGCGGCCAACCTGCGCACGGCGAGCGATGCGGGCGAACTCCGCGTCCTGAGCGTGCTGGCCTTGAGCTACGAGGTGCTGCCGCGGGCCCTGAAGCGCTTCCGCGAGCAGCATCCGTCGATCGCGGTGACGCTCGAGTCGCTGCATTCGCCGCAGATCATGTCGGCGCTGCTGCTCCAGGAGGCCGATGTCGGCTTCGCGTTCAGCCCGGCGGTGCATCCCTCGCTGACCCAGGAGGCGCTGGCCGACAGCCGCATGGTCTGCATCGCCCCGAAGGGCATGCTGCCGCGGGCCCTGCTGCGCAACGGCTCGGTGGCCCTGCACGACCTGGTCAAGATGCCGGTGATCGGGCTCGACAGCCGCGACCCGGTGGGCACCAGCCTGAGCCAGGCCTGCCGGCAGGCCGGCGTGGGCTTCCAGCAGGCGGTGGTCACGGTGCAGACCTATCACGCGGCGCTGGCGATGGCGCACCATGGACTGGGCGTGGCGCTGGTCGACGGCTGCACCGCGAATTCGGCCGATCGCGGCAAGGTCGACGTGCTGACGCTCGAGCCGCACATCCCGGTGCCGATCCGCGCGCTGCGCTTCGCCGGCCGGCCGGATTCGGTCGCGGTGCGCAGCATCACCCGCTTCATGCGCGAGGCGATCGAGGAGATGAAGGGGCCGGGATGAGCCGTCCGCCCGACCGCCTGACGTCCTTGTTCCACAGCGGCGACGCCCTGCGCAGCCGAAGCGTGAGCGATGTCGTGCTGTGGGGCCGGCTCGACCTGCCCGTGCCGCCCGCCCGCCTGGTTGCCGATTGGGAGCGGGAGGTCGCTGCGCGCCTGGAACTCGAGCCCGGCGACGTCGAGCCCCTGCCGCTGGCGCGGGCGCGTGCCCGCTGGCCGGCCTTGCGGCACTGCGTGCAGGCGATGTCCGACTGGACGCGCACGCTCGGGCTGTCCGAGGTGCTGGCCGCCAGCGAGGTCGCCCTGATGGCCTGCCGGGGAGCGCGGTACCACCATGACGGCGAGCACTACGGCGGGGCCGCCTTCTGCAATCTCTTCGTGAGCGAGGACAAGGGCCTGGACCTGCACTTTCCGGTGGCGGGCCATCGAATCCCGCTGGCCCGCGGGACGGCGGTGGTGTTCGACACCGGCCAGCCGCATGCCGTCATCCGGCGCCAAGGCAGTGGCTTCGACCCGGCCGATTTCGCGCCCGGCCAGGACTGCACCCAGGTGTTCCTGACCTGGGAACTGCCGATCGAGGACCCGCATGTGGGACGCACACTCCGGGTGGACTTCGACACCGATCCCGCCGCCGCCCTGGGGATCGACCAGGAGCAGGTGCTGCTGAACGGTGAACGGGCCGTGGTGTGCCCCGAGTCCGGCCGCTGGCGCCGGCCGGCCTGAGCGTCCGCTCAGCGCCCTGAAATCCGCGCCCATGCCGCCCGCAGGCGTCGCGCGCGGTCTTCGAACAGGTACGAGCCCGCCAGCGTGAGCAGGCCTGAAATGAGCCCGGTCACGAGCGCCTCGGCGTAGGGGATGCCGTAGTGATTGGCATGCGAGTAGGCGTCGCCCAGCGCGGTCAGGCAGCCGACGACCAGCGCATTGCCGTACCGGTTGCCGTAGAGCCTGGCCGCCGGCGTGAAGGTCAGGAGCACGGCCAGGATGCCGGTCACCAGGCCGGTCTGCAGCGCGGTCGCCCAATGCGCCGCGCTCATCAGATTGCTCCAGCTTCCCGGCATGCAGGTCATGCAGGCGGAGGTGGGTTGCCAGAAGCGCTGGATGAACAGCCTGGCGCGGCGCTTCCAGTCGGTCGAGATCATGGCTACTCCGTCGAGGCCCGGAATGATCGCACGGAGTCGACCTCGCGGGGTCGAAGTCAGTCCAGCGCCTCCGCCACCCGCTCGGCCGAGCCGAACGCCAGCGTGAACCCCAACGCCCCGTGGCCGGTGTTGAAGAGCATGTTCGAGGGGGCGCCCGCGAGCCGCCCGACGATCGGCACGCCGGTCGGCGTGGCCGGCCGCATGCCGGTCCAGGGCTGCAGTGCTTCGAGCCGGCCGGCGCGCGGGAAAACGGCGCGCGTGGCCTCGGCCAGCGCCTCGATGCGCTGGGCCGGGATGCTGGAGTCGTGCCCGACCAGCTCGGCCATGCCGGCCACCCGCAGGCGCGATCCGATGCGCGCGAACACCACCTTTCGGACGCTGTCGGTGACGCTCACCTGCGGCGCCGCGCCCGGTGTCGGATCGACATCGACCGTGATGCTGTAGCCCTTGAGCGGATAGACCGGCAGGTAGGCGCCGAGCTGGCGCCCGAGCCGGTGCGAGGCCGTGCCCAGCGCCATCACGAAGGCATCGGCCTCGACGTCGCCGGCGGCGGTGTGCACCGCCGCCACCCGCCCGTTCCGGGCATCGAAGCCGGTGATCTCGGTGTCGAGCATGAAGCGCACGCCGCGCGCGCGCAGCGCCCGCAGGAGTTCCGTGCAGACCTTGAGGCAGTCGGCCGCACATTCGCTGGGCGTGTGGACGGCGCCGGCGATCCGCGCCCGGTAGCTGGCCAGCGCCGGCTCGATGGCGATGCACTCGTCGGCCGTGACCAGGCGCTGCTGGCTGCCCATGGTCCGCTGCAGTTCGAGCTGCCGCTGGGCGCCGGCCAGCGATGCAGCACTGGCGTAGAGCACCAGCTTGCCGGTGGCCGAGAAATCGCAGTCGGGCGCGATGTCGGCCCGCATGGCCTCGAAGGCGGCGCGGCTGCGCGCCGCGAGCGCCAGCAGGCTGGCGGTGCTCTCGTGCGAGGTGCGGGCGTTGCATGCCGCCAGGAAGGCCAGGGCCCAGCGCCATTGCAGCGGGTCGAGCTGCGGGCGCAGCTTGAGCGGCGAGGAGGGCGACAGCAGCAGCTTGGGCAACTGCTTCCAGATCGACGGGTCGGCCAGCGGCTGGACGTACGAGTAGCTCAGCTGCGCGCCATTGCCGCCGCTCGCTCCGGCGCCGGGCGCGGCACGGTCGATCACGCTGACCTGGAAACCCTGGCGGTTCAGCCGCCAGGCGGTCGCCAGGCCGACGATGCCGGCCCCGAGCACGCAGACGTGCATGACGCGTTCCTCTCTCTTGTTTCGGAAGGGTCGACTGTAGGTTCGCGCCGGCGCGCCGGGAAATGCCAAAAGCGCGGCAGCCCATAGCCAAAGCACATGGCATGCCCAGCCCATAACTTTTGGTCATGCCCCGGCGCAGAAAAGGAATTGTGAGCCGCGCAGGAATGATTCCTACACTCGCTTACCTTCAATCAGCCGAAAGGGCTCCATGAAATTCTCCGCATCGATGGCCGCGGTCCTGCTCGCCGCAGCCACCACCGGCGCCCAAGCCGCCGACACCCTGGCCAAGATCGCCGAGAGCGGCAAGATCACCCTGGCCTACCGCGAATCGTCCGTGCCCTTCAGCTACCTCGCAGGCGGCGAGAAGCCGATCGGCTTCTCGGTCGAGCTGTCGAATGCGGTGGTCGACGCGGTCAAGAAGAAGCTCAACAAGCCCAAGCTCGAGGTGGCGCTGATGCCGGTGACCTCGCAGAACCGGATTCCGCTGATCAGCAACGGCACCATCGACCTGGAGTGCGGCTCGACCACCAACAACACGGCGCGTGCCAAGGACGTCAGCTTCGCCATCAACCACTTCTACACCGGCACCCGGCTGCTGGTGAAGAAGTCTTCGAAGATCAAGAACTACGCCGACCTGGCGAAGAAGACCGTGGCCAGCACCACCGGCACCACCAACGCCCTGGTCATGCGCAAGTACAACATCGAGAAGAACCTCGACATGGACCTGGTGCTCGGCAAGGACCACGCCGACGCCTTCCTGCTGGTCGAGAGCGACCGCGCGGTCGCCTTCGCGATGGACGACATCCTGCTGTTCGGCCTGATGGCCAATGCCAAGAACCCGGCCGACTTCGAGGTCGTCGGCGACGCGCTGCAGGTCGAGCCCTATGCCTGCATGCTGCCCAAGGACGACCCGGCCTTCAAGAAGCTGGTGGACGACACCTTCATCGACCTCATGAAGAGCGGCGAGTTCGAGAAGATGTACGCCAAGTGGTTCCTGCAGCCGATCCCGCCCAAGGGCGTGCCGCTGAACCTGCCGATGAGCCCGCAGCTGCGCGAGAACATCCAGGCGCCGAACGACAAGCCCGCGACCTGAACCCGAAGGCGGCATCGCATGCTCGCGCCGCAAACGGTCGGCATCCTCGGCGGCATGGGCCCGGCGGCCGGCGCGGACTTCGTGCGCCTGTTCGTCGACGCCTGCGCCCGCCTGCTGCGCGCGCACGGCCAGGTGGTCGGCGACCAGGCCTTTCCGGAGCACTGGCTGGCCCAGGTGCCGGTGCCCGACCGCAGCGGTGCGCTCGAGTCGAGCGAGTCCGGCGCCCACCAGCCGCTGGAGCCGATGCTGCAGGCGCTGGGGCGGCTGGCCGCGCTGGGCAGCCGCGCCGTGGCCATTGCCTGCAACACGGCGCACGCCTGGCACGGGACGCTGCAGGCCCGCTTTCCGCAGGTCGAGGTGCTCCACGTGGCGCGGGAGGTGTCGGCCCACCTGGCGGCGCAGGGCGTGCGCGGCGCCGCGCTGATGGCGACCGAAGGCACCTACCGGGTCGGTCTCTACGCGCAGGCGATGGCCGACGCCGGCATCGCCTGCCACCTGCCGCGGGACGAGGAGCGCCGCCTCCTCATGCGCGGCATCTATGACGGCGTGAAGGCCGGCGACATGGCGCTGGCCCGTTCCTGCTTCAGCCGGGTGGCGCTGCAGCTGGCGCAGCGGCACGGGCCGGTCGCGATCGTGATGGGCTGCACCGAGATCCCGCTCGGGCTGCAGGAGGCGGCCGGGACCGAAGGCCTGGACTTGCTCGACCCTGCGCAGGTGCTGGCGTCGGCGCTGGCGGCGCGCGCCTATCGCGGGGTTCCGGGGCATCCCCCTTGACACGGTTGATAAGATCGAAGCGCCGAAGCCGTCCGATGGGCGGCTTTTGTTTTTGCCTCCCAAGCGCGAAGCCGCCATGAATTTGTTTGCCATCATCGCCGCGACCCTGGTCGCCGGCATCGGAAGTGTCTGGATCGCCGCGCTGCTGCTGCGTGTGGGCGTGCGCAGCGGCTCCGGCGGGGTCAATCCGCAGCACCTGCTGAGCCTGGCCGCGGGCGCCTTGCTCGCGACCGCCTTCATGCATCTGCTGCCCGAGGCCTTCGAGAGCCGGATCGAACCCGGCGTGCTGTTCGGCGTGCTGCTGTTCGGGCTGGTCTTCTTTTTCCTGCTCGACAAGGCGGAGCTGTGGCACCACGGCCACGAGCATCACCAGGGCCATGACCACGGCCACGGCCACGGCCATGCCCATGCCCATGCCCATGCCCATGCGCATGCGCCGCGCGGCGGCGGCGGCTGGGCCGTGCTCACCGGCGACAGCGTGCACTGCTTCGGCGACGGCATCCTGATCGCCTCGGCCTTCATTGCCGACCTGCGGCTGGGCATGGTGGCGGCGATCGCGGTGCTGGCGCACGAGGTGCCGCACCATATCGGCGACCTGGTGGTGCTGCGCCAGAGTTCAGCCAACCCGCGGGCGGCGTTGGTCAAGGTCTCGCTGGCCGGCACCATGACGGCGCTCGGCGGCGTGGTCGGCTGGTGGCTGGTCGACCGGCTGCACGGCTGGCTGCCGTATTTCCTGGTGCTGGCGGCCAGCAGCTTCGTGTACGTGGCCCTGGCCGACCTGATCCCGCAGCTGCAGAAACGCCTTCCCGCGCGCCAGACCGCCTTGCAGATCGTCTGGCTGGTGGCAGGCATCGTGCTGGTCACGCTGGTGAGCCGCCTGGCGCATGGCGACCACGACCATGCCCACGAGGGGGCAGGCCATGACGCCGCCCACGAAGCGGCCCACACGCATTGAATGGACACCCGCGGCGCTTTCTGACAAGCTTCTTGTCCCTTCGCCGATGAGGTGGATTCGGCTGGGGCGCGCCTACTGGAGCGCATCATGCAAAGCAGCAATCTAGGAGTCCGATCATGACCAGCGCCGACCCCCCTCTGCGGTCCGGAGAAGCCGCAGACGAACCCGAGATCGACGACACCGATGACGTCTTGCCCGAGGACGAAGAGGAATTCGATTCGGACGAAACCGGCGCCACCGACGAGCTGTCGGAAGAAACCGGCATCGACCTCACCGACGCCAGCGAACTCGACGCCGACAACGTGCCGGCCGACGAGGAATTCGACCGGGTGATCCAGGCACCGGATTGATTTCGACCCGCTTCGGGGCGAGTCGGAGGCTCAGTCCTCGAGGGTAAAGCCCACCTTCAACGTCACCTGCCAGTGGCCGACCTTGCCGTCGACCACGTGGCCGCGGGTCTCGGTGACCTGGAACCACTGGATGTTGCGCACCGATTCGCTGGCCTTCGCGATCGCGCGGCGCACTGCATCGTCGCTGCTGGTCGGGGACGAGCCGGTGAGTTCCAGAAGCTTGTAGACGTGATCGGACATGGTGGTCTCCTTTTTTCGGGACCGCCATGGTGGCACGTTCGCAGCCGTCTGTGGGGGGCTCCCTATACTTCCGGCGCATGCACCCCTCTCAAGTCGGAATCCGCCGGGCCGCTCGCCTTGTCCTCTCGTTGCTGGCCGCGGTGCTGCTGGCCGGCTGCTACGCCCCGGTGCGGTTGATGCCCACCCCGGTGAGCTTCAGCAACGGTGACATCGACCCCTTCGAGAACATCGGCGAGAAGCTCAAGACCACCGACGTGCCGGTGTTCTATGCCACCAACCGGCTGGCGCTGATCGAGCATCCCGACCCGGTCCACACCATCGTGCCGACCGACGACCTGCGCATGGGCGTGGCGCATGTGCGGGTCGGCGACGAGTCGCTCGACTGGGAGACGCTGCATCGGCTGTCGACCAGCGCCGACCCAGACGAGCGCCCGATCGTCCACCTCGAGCGGCTCGAGCAGAAGGCGGTGCTGCGCTCGAACGAGGACGTGAAGAATTCGCCCGAGGCCCAGGCCTTCTTCGCGATGATCAACAAGGCGCTGGCCGCCAGTCCCAACAGCGAGCTGCTGATCTACGTGCATGGCTCCAACAACACGGTCCCCCGTGCGGCCGCCCAGGCGGCGCAGTTTCGCCATTTCACCGGACGGCGGATGGTGGTGCTGGTCTTCATGTGGCCTTCTGCGGGATCGATCCTGCGCTACCTGACCGACGTCAACAATGCGGCCAGCACGGTCGAGCCCTTCGCGCGGATGGTCGAGCTGCTGGGCGAGAACACCACGGCGTCGAAGATCGACGTGCTGGCCTACAGCGCCGGCGCGCAGGTGCTGAGCCCGGCACTGGTGCAGCTGGGCACGCCGCGGCCCGGCGAGACGCGGGCCCAGCTGCAGCAGCGCCTGCGGCTCGGGCAGATCTACTTCGCGGCGCCGGACATCGACACCCGCCGCTTCGTCAACGAGCTGACCGGCTACATCGACATCATCGAGCGCGTGAGCATTGCCGCCAACCTCAACGACTCGGTGCTGCGCTTCGCCGCCATCGTCGGCCGCGCCTCGCGCGCGGGCCGACCCGACGTGACCGAACTCGACGAGGAGCAGACCCGCTTCCTGGTCGACGCATCGCGCAAGCTGCGCTTCGACCTGATCCGCGTCGACCCGAACGACATCCCCAACCTGCCCGAGAGTTCG
The DNA here is from genome assembly GCF_030316985.1 of Variovorax sp. J31P179. Taxonomy (NCBI): domain Bacteria; kingdom Pseudomonadati; phylum Pseudomonadota; class Betaproteobacteria; order Burkholderiales; family Comamonadaceae; genus Variovorax; species Variovorax sp. J31P179. The sequence goes on from NZ_JASZYL010000008.1 coordinate 129,423, forward strand.
CACGCCTTCTGGTACGACGACCCCTGGGTCAGCGGCGACATGGTGGCGCAGTTCCTGTTGAATGCGCCGCCGCCGCGGCGCGGGCTCGACGAGCAGCAGAGCCCCGAGGGCGCGCGCTACTGGCGCTTCCCGGCCGATTTCTACGACCGCATCTACCAGTTGTTCCGGCCTAGGGCGGCGGGTGGTTAGGGCTTCGGGCTGCCGCTGTACTTGGTGACGCTGTCGGCGGCGATCTGGTAGCCGCTCACGCCCATCATCGAGTCGTTGCGCACGGTCTGCAGCTTGCCGCTGACCCAGACCGTGTCCATGGCGCGGAACTTCGCACCCTGCTTCGGGCGCACGTGGAGGATCTGGTTGGCCGGCGGCGGCGGCGTGTGGATGCAAGCGCCGAAGTAGGGCACCAGCAGGAACTCGGTGACCTCGCCCTTGTTCTCCTCGAGCGGAACGATGAAGCCCGGGATCTTGACCTCGACGCCGTTGAGCGCCGGGTTGGTCGGTGCATTGTTCGACATCTCCTGCAGCTTCATGAGCAGCTCGTTGGCGCGCGGGTCGCTATCGTCGAGCTTGCTCAGGTCGATGCCCTTGAGCTCCTTGCCCGGGTCCCAGTCCTTGGGCACCAGCTCTTCCCAGGTGATGACGCGCGGCTGGCCCGGCACGGCCCTGGTGTCGGCGACCTTGCCGCCGAGCGGCTGGGTCGGAGAGGTGGCCTGCGGCGCGGGGCCGGCGGCGAGGGCGCTGCCGGCGATGGTGAACGAAAGCAGCGACAGAAGAAGAGGGCGCAAGTTCATGTGTCAGATCCTGGGTGAGAGTCCATCGGCAAGCGACAGCCTGTAGGCACGAATGCCCGGCAGCAAACTGGCGAGCCAGCCGGCCGCCAGCACGCTCGCGAGCAGCAGCCATTCGTTCTGCGTGGGTTCGGTCAGCCGCAGCGCGAGACCGAAATGGGACTGCAGCCAGGGCGACAGGCAGGCGACGCCGAGCACCGTCGCCACGACGCCGAGCAGCACGCCCAGCAGCGTCACCAGGGCGCCTTCGAGCGCCAGCAGCGCCAGCACGTGGCGCAGGCTGGCGCCGACCGCGCGCAGCACGGCGAGTTCACGGCGCCGTTCGTTCAGGCCGGCCATCACCACCGACACCAGCCCGGCCAGGCTCACCAGCGCGACCAGTGCCGACATCAGCAGCAGCGCGTTCTCGCCGACGCCGACCACGCGCCAGAGTTCGTCGAGTGCCACGCCCGGCAGGATCGCCATCAGCGGCTCGCCGCCATAGGTCGAGACCCAGCGCTGGACCGCGAACACGGCGGCCCGGTTCTTCAGGCCGACCAGCACCGCCGTCACGGTCTTGGGCGTGAGGTCGAACTTGCGCACCTGCTCGGCCGGGATCTTGAGGCCCGGCATCGGCGCGCCGCCGACCCATTCGAGGTGGATCGCCTCCATCGCCTCGAGCCCGATGTGGACCGTGCGGTCGACCGGCGTGCCGGTGCGCGCGAGCACGCCCACCACGGTGAAGGGCTTGTCGGCATGGTCGGAGACGTCGAGCTCGCCGCTGCCGTGCGCCAGCGTGATCTGCTGGCCGACGCGATAGCCGAGCGAATCCGCCACCTCGGCGCCGACCACGGCGTCGAACAGCTCGGCGAAGGGCTTGCCTTCGCGCAGCCGCAGCGGCTGCCGGTTGCCGTAGCGGAAGCGCTCGAAATAGGCCGGCGTGGTGGCCAGCACCGAGAAGCCGCGATGGGAGTCGCCGAGCGACACCGGCACCACCCAGGCGACGCCCGGGTGGGCGGCCAGCGCCTGCACGCTCTTCCATTGCAGGTTGTTGGTGGCGGCGCCGATGCGGAACACCGAATACAGCAGCAGCTGGGTCGAGCCGGTGCGCGCGCCGACGATCAGGTCGGTGCCCGACACGGAGGACGAGAAGTTCTCGCGAAGCTCGGTGCGGATGCGTTCGACGCCGAGCAGCAGGAAGGTCGACAGCGCGATCGACAGCACCGTGAGCGCGAGCGTGAAGCGCCGGTTCCAGGCACTGCGCCAGGCGATGCCGAACAGCGCCGTCATGCCGCCACCCCCGAGGCGGCGCGGTTGATCTCGGGCAGCAGCACGTGGCGCGAGAAGCGCGCGGCGATGCGCTGGTCGTGGCTCACGAAGACCAGCGCGCTGCGATGGGCCGCGCAGGCCGCCAGCAGCACGTCGAGGAAGGCCTCGCGGCGGTCCTCGTCGAGCGCCGAGGTGGGCTCGTCGGCGATCACGACCTCGGGATGGCCGATCAAGGCCCGGGCGGCCGCCACGCGCTGCTGCTGGCCGACCGACAGCTGCATCGCCTGGCGCTGCCAGAGGCTGCTGTCCAGGCCCATGCGGGCCAGCAGTTCGCGGGCCTGCGCCTGTGCCGAGCCGTCCTGCGAAGCCTGCGCCATGCGGCGGCCCGAGAAGCGGCAGGGCAGCAGCACGTTGTCGAGCACGCTGAGGTAAGGCAGCAGGTTGAACTGCTGGAAGATGTAGCCCACGTGCGCGACCCGGGCCCGGTCGCGCGCGGCGCCGGAGAGCGCGGCCCAGTCGTGGCCCAGCAGGCGGACCTGGCCGGCGTCGGCGATCAGCACGCCGGCCAGCAGCGACAGCAGCGTGCTCTTGCCGCAGCCGCTCGGCCCGTGCAGGAACACGGCCTCGCCGGCATCGACCTCGAAGCGCTCGATGTCGATGCAGGGGCGGTCGGCGCCTGGCCAGGCGAAGCGCAGCGCGGCGGCCGAAAGGACAAGGCTCACGGTCAGGCTACTTGGCCCAGGCCAGCCGGGTCGCGGGCCGCTTCAGCGTGCGCTTGAACTGGCCCTGCGGCGCGGCGATCTGGGCCTCGATCTGGCGCGGCCCCTTGAAGGCATTGAACAGCTCGACATCGATGAACTTGGCGGCCGTCGCGTTGGTGCAGTTGAATGCGAAGCTGCCGTCCAGGTCGGCGTGGCCTTCAGCGGCGCCTTCTTCGCCCTTGCCCAGCCCCAGCGTGGCCGAGCGCAGCGTCACCGGGCCGAGTTTGCAGTTCGCGGCCGGATCGATCTTGAACAGGTCGGCGCCGGCGCGCAGCTGCGCGATCGCGTCCTCGACGGTCTTCTTCTCGGCGTCGGTGCGCGGTGCGCGCTCGAAGCCGACGAAGTTGTCGAGCGGGGATTCCATCGCGATCACGATGGTCGGGCCGTCGACCACGACGTCGAGCCTGATCTGGCCATGGACGTGGGCGGCCTGTGCCTGGGCCGATGCGGCCAGGGGAGCGGCCAGGAGGGCGGTGATCGCGAAGGTGACGAACGGTCGTCGGAACAGGGTCATGCTTGGGCGCCTTGCCGGGTCGGCAGCCCCGGCGTGTTGCTCCATTCGCTCCAGCTGCCGGCATAGAGCGCGGTCGGCCCGAGGCCCGCGATCTGCATGGCGAGCAGGTTGGGCACGGCGCTCACGCCGCTGCCGCATTGGTGGACGACCGTCGCGGGATCCCGGCCCGCCAGCAAATCCTCGAACTCGGTGCGCAACTGCGCGGCCGGCTTGAACTTTCCGTCGGGACCGAGGTTCTCGGTGAAGGGCCGGTTCAGGGCCCCCGGGATGTGACCCGCGATCGGGTCCAGAGGTTCCACCTCGCCGCGATATCTTGCGGCGGCGCGGGCGTCGATCAGCGTCTGGTCAGGCTGCTCGAGCCGGGCCGCGACCGTTCGCGTGTCGACCAGCTTCAGCAGCGGCGCGCCGGCGACGAAGTTCGACTGGAAATGCGTCGGCTCCTCGCGGCTCGTGACCTCGCCGCCCGCGGCCTGCCAGGCCTGCAGGCCGCCGTCGAGCACGGCCGCGGCCTCGTGGCCCATCCACTTGAGCATCCACCAGAGCCGGCCGCAATAGTTGGCGCCATTGCGGTCGTACACCACCGCCTGCATGCCGTTAGCGAAACCGACGCTCGACAGCCAGGCCGCGAAGCGCTCGCGGCTGGGCAGCGGGTGGCGCCCGCCCGAGGCCGGCGGGCCATCGTCCTGCGCCACCACCACGCCGTGGGCGCCCGGCGCGCCATGCTTGGCGCTCAGGTCGGTGTCGATGTTGGCGTACACCGCGCCCGGGATGTGGGCCGCGCGGTACAGCTGCGGGCCGGCGTCGGGCTTCATCAGCTCGAAGCTGCAGTCGAACACCATCGATGCGGTGCCGCTTGCCAGCAGGGTCTTCAGCTGCTCGGCGGAAATCAAGGTCGTGTACATGGAAGCTCCCCTTCAGTGTTCCTCGGCGGGCGCCTTGGGCAGCGAGCGCTGGCGCAGCACGGTGGCGGCGATTCCGCTGCAGACGATCAGTGCCATGCCGGCCCAGCCCGAGGCGTCGATCCGGTCGCCGAACAGCAGCACACTGTAGATCGCCGCAAAGACGATGCCGGAATACTGGAGATTGGCGACCAGCAGGGTACCGCTTTCAGTCTTGGCGCTGGCGTAGGCGCGTGTCATGCAGAGCTGGCCCAGCGCCGCCAGCACGCCCACCGGCAGCAGCCACAGCGCGTGGCCCCAGGTCCATTCGGCCCACGGCGTGGCCCCGCCCAGCAGGGTGCCGAGGCCGCCCGCGACGGCAGAGCCGACCGCGAAATAGAACACCGTGCGCGCCTCGGGCTCGCCGAGGCGTGACAGCGCGACGACCTGCATGTAGGCGAAGGCAGCCGTGAGGCCGGACAGCAGGCCCATCAGTCCGGCGAAGCCCTGGTTGTCGCCGACCGTCGGCTTGAGCATCAGCACCACGCCGCCGAAGCCGGCCAGCACGGTCAGCACCAGCGGGCCTTGCAGCGGCGGCCGCGCAATGTTGCCGTCGCGGCCCGGCACCGGCACCCAGGCGAGCAGGGCGCCGCCGACCAGGAAGGCGGCGATCCAGACGCTGCTCATGTAATTGAGCGTCATGGCGGTGGCCAGCGGCATGTGGGCGATGGCGAAGAACCAGGCGCCCAGCGAGACCACGCCGATCAGGCTGCGCCAGGCATGCATGCCGGGGTAGCGCGTGCCCAGCGTGACGCCGCGGCTGCGTGCCAGCACCCACAGGAAGACGATGCCGATCAGGCCGCGGTAGAACACCAGTTCGGCGCTGGAGAACCAGGCCGAGGCGAACTTCACGCACACGCCCATGGTGGCGAAGATCAGTGCGCCCAGCACCATCCAGAGCGCCTGCATCAGGAGGGGCTGCGCATCTCGCGGCGGTACCACTCGTGGAACTGCTGCATGCCGTCTTCCATCGGGCTCTGGTAGGGGCCGCTCTCGTCGTCGCCGCGCAGCATCAGGGCGCGGCGGCCGGCGTCCATGCGCTCGGCGATCTCGTCGTCTTCGACGCAGGTCTCCATGTAGGCGGCCTGCTGGGCCTCGACGAATTCGCGCTCGAAGGCGACGATCTCTTCCGGGTAGAAGAACTCGACCATGTTGAGCGTCTTCTGGGGCCCGATCGGATGCAGCGTCGACACCGTGAGCACGTGCGGATACCACTCGACCATCACGTGCGGGTAGTAGCTGAGCCAGATCGCGCCGTAGCGGGGTGGGTTGCCGTTGCGGTACTTGAGCAGCTGCTCTTGCCAGCGCTGGTAGACCGGGCTGCCGGCGCGCCCGAGCCGGTTGGCCACGCCCACCGTCTGGACCGAGAAATGATGGCCGAACTCCCAGCGCAGGTCGTCGCAGGTGACGAAGCTGCCGAGGCCGGGGTGGAACGGGCCGACGTGGTAGTCCTCGAGGTAGACCTCGATGAAGGTCTTCCAGTTGTAGTTGCACTCGTGCAGTTCGACACGGTCGAAGGCGTAGCCCTCGAAGTCGAGGTCCAGCCGCGGGCCGAGCCGGGACAGGTCGGCGCCGATGTCGCGGCCGCGACCGTTGGCGCTCTGCTCGAACAGCAGCCCGTTCCATTCGGTCAGCGGGTAGTTGTGCAGGTTGAGGCAGGGGTCCTGCTCGAAGTGCGGGGCGCCGATCAGGGTGCCGGTGGTGCGGGCGTCGGCGGCGGCGTAGGTCCAGCGGTGCAGCGGGCAGACGATGTTGCCGCCGGCCTGGGCATCGAGCTGGCCGCGGCCTTGCAGGATCAGCGCCTGGCGATGGCGGCAGACGTTGGAGATCAGCTCCACCCCCTTCGGCGTGTGCACCAGCGCGCGGCCCTGCTGTTCCTGGGGCAAGGTATGGAAGTTGCCCGGTTCGGGAACCGTGAGACGGTGGCCGACATAGCGCGGCCCGTCGGCGAAGAGCGTTTGCAGCTCGCGGGCGTAGAGCGCCTCGTCGAAGTACGCGGAAACCGGAAGTTGGCTCGAGGCCTGCTGCAGTTGAAGACTTAAATCAGACATGGGTGACCTGACCAAGCTCCCCACAGGGAGAGAGAAATAAAAACGGAAGGCTGCCGTCGAAGGTGTGGACGGCCCGAAGGAGTGCGCCGGCAGCGCCGGCTTTTGGGAGAGGGCGATTGTACCCTCGGCGCCGCATTCCTGCCCCCGCCCTAAAATGGCGCGTTTCACGCCAAACCCCTGAATGCCCAAGGTGCCTCCCTCTCCCATGCCCGCCGATGCGTCCGCCGTGGCCAGCTCGCCCGACACCGGTCCCTTGCCCGCGAGCTACGAAGCCGGGCTCCAGGAACTCGAACAACTCGTGACCGAACTCGAATCCGGCCAGTTGCCGCTCGACAAGCTGCTCGGCAGCTACCAGCGCGGCGCCGCGCTGCTCGCCTTCTGCCGCGACCGCCTGCAGGCGGTCGAAGACCAGATCAAGGTGCTCGACGCGGGCAGCCTCAAGGTCTGGGCCGGCGAATGAAGGGCGTGGACACCTCGCGCTGGGATGCGGCGCGGCTGGCCGCCTGGAGCGACCCCCACTTGGCGAGCGTCGAGTCGGCGCTGTCGCGATGGGTCGGCGTCGATGCCCCGGTCCGGCTCGGCGATGCCATGCGCTATGCGGTCCTCGACGGCGGCAAGCGGCTGCGGCCCCTGCTGGTGTTTGCGGCCAGCGAAGCGGTCGGAGGCCAGCCGGCCGCGGCCCTGCGCGCTGCCTGCGCGGTCGAATTGATCCACGCCTACTCGCTGGTGCACGACGACCTGCCGTGCATGGACAACGACGTGTTGCGCCGCGGCAAGCCGACGGTCCACGTGGCGTTCGGCGAAGCCGGCGCCCTGCTGGCGGGCGACGCCCTGCAGGCGCTGGCCTTCGAATTGCTCACGCCCGCCGGCGACGAAGTGGCAGCGGAGGTCCAGGCCCAGCTCTGCCGCCTGCTGGCCACGGCGGCCGGCAGCCAGGGCATGGCTGGTGGCCAGGCGATCGACCTGGCCAGTGTCGGCCTGGCGCTCGACGAGGCCCAGCTGCGCGAAATGCACCGGCTCAAGACAGGCGCGCTGCTGCAGGGCAGCGTCGAGATGGGCGCGGCCTGCGGCGACCGGCAGCCGCCCCCGGTGCTCGCCGCCCTGCGCGACTACGGCGCCGCCGTGGGTCTTGCGTTCCAGGTGGTGGACGACATCCTCGACGTCGTCGCCGATTCCGAGACGCTCGGCAAGACCGCCGGCAAGGACGCCGCCAGCGACAAGCCCACCTATGTGTCGCTGCTCGGCCTGGACGGCGCCCGCGCGCAGGCCCGCGAACTGCTGGCCCGGTCGCTCGCCGCGCTCGATCGCAGCACCCTGGCCGACACCGCCGCGCTGCGGGCGCTGGCCCGCATGATCGTGGACCGCGATCGATAACAACAACACATCCCCATGGCTCCGCTGCTCCCCACCATCCACGATCCCTCCGTGCTGCGCCGGTTCGACCGCGTGCAGCTCAAGCAACTGGCCGACGAGGTGCGCACCTGCGTGCTCGACAACGTGTCGCGCACCGGGGGCCACCTGAGCTCGAACCTCGGCACGGTCGAGCTCACGGTCGCGCTGCACCATGTCTTCAACACGCCGCACGACCGGCTGGTGTGGGACGTGGGCCACCAGACCTATCCGCACAAGATCCTGACCGGCCGGCGCGAGCGCATGCCGACCCTGCGCCAGCTCGGCGGCATCTCGGGCTTCCCGCAGCGCAGCGAGAGCGAGTACGACACCTTCGGCACGGCCCATTCGTCGACCAGCATCTCGGCTGCGCTCGGCATGGCGATGGCGGCCAAGCAGAAGGGCGAGGACCGGCATTCGGTGGCGATCATCGGCGACGGCGCGCTGACGGCCGGCATGGCCTTCGAGGCGCTCAACAACGCCGGCGTCTGCGACTGCAAGCTGCTGGTGATCCTGAACGACAACGACATGTCGATCAGCCCGCCGGTGGGCGCGCTCAACCGCTACCTGGCGCAGCTGATGAGCGGCAACTTCTATGCCGCCGCCAAGAACGTCGGCAAGAGCGTGCTGCGCGCGGCGCCGCCGCTGTTCGAGCTGGCCAAGCGCTTCGAGCAGCATGCCAAGGGCATGGTGGTGCCGGCCACGCTGTTCGAGCAGTTCGGCTTCAACTACGTCGGCCCGATCGACGGCCACGACCTCGATTCGCTGATCCCGACGCTCGAGAATCTCAAGCATCTCGACGGCCCGCAGTTCCTGCATGTGGTCACCAAGAAGGGCCAGGGCTACAAGCTGGCCGAGGCCGACCCGGTGGCCTACCACGGGCCGTCCAAGTTCGACCCCGCGGTCGGGCTGGTCAAGCCCGCGACGGCGCCGAAGCAGACTTTCACGCAGGTCTTCGGCCACTGGCTGTGCGACATGGCGGCGCAGGACGGCCGCCTGGTCGGCATCACGCCGGCGATGCGCGAGGGCTCGGGGCTGGTCGAGTTCGAGCAGCGCTTTCCGGGCCGCTACTACGACGTCGGCATCGCCGAGCAGCATGCGGTCACCTTCGCGGCCGGACTGGCCTGCGAAGGCCTGAAGCCGGTGGTGGCGATCTACTCGACCTTCCTGCAGCGCGCCTACGACCAGCTGATCCACGACGTCGCGATCCAGAACCTGCCGGTGGTGTTCGCGCTCGACCGCGCGGGGCTGGTGGGTGCCGACGGCGCGACGCACGCGGGTGCCTACGACATCCCTTTCCTGCGCTGCATTCCGAACATGAGCGTGGCCTGCCCGGCCGACGAGGCCGAATGCCGGCAGCTGCTGAGCAGTGCCTTTGAACAGGACCACCCGGTGGCGGTGCGCTACCCGCGCGGCGCCGGTGCCGGCGTCACGCCGCCGCTGACGCTCGAGGCACTCCCCTTCGGCAAGGGCGAGCTGCGGCGCGAGGGCCGCCGCATCGCGATCCTGGCCTTCGGCACCTTGCTGTATCCGGCGCTCACGGCCGCCGAGGCGCTCGACGCCACGGTGGTCAACATGCGCTGGGCCAAGCCGCTCGACGTCGAGCTGTTGCTGAAGGTCGCCGGCACGCACGATGCCATCGTCACCCTCGAAGAGGGCGCGATCATGGGCGGCGCGGGCAGCGCGGTGCTCGAAGCGCTGCAGGCAGCGGGCGTACAGAAGCCGGTGCTGCAGCTGGGCTTGCCGGACCGCTTCATCGAGCATGGCGATCCGGCCAAGCTGCTGGCGGGCATCGGTCTCGACGCGGCCGGGATCGAGCAGTCGATCCGGGCCCGGTTCTAGCCGTCACTGACCGGGCGGCCGGTTGGCCGGGGCGCCGCAACCCGTACACTGGCGCGATGGACAGGATCTTCGAGCAGGTCGCGCGCTCCATGCAGCCGGTTGTCGAGCTGCGCCAGGATGCCTTCACGCACACCTACGCCTACGGCGTGCGCGCGCCGCGGGCGGGCGGCGTGGTGCCGCCCGTCTCTTTCAACGAAAGCGGCTTCGCGACCCTGGCGGCCTGCCTGCTGCATGTCGCCCGGGGACTGGGCGGCAACTTTCCGTTCATCTATGTGCGCCTGGAAGGCCAATGCGTCGGGGAGCGCGCCATCGCCGAGCTTTGGGGCGAGCCGGAGCGCGTCGCCAGCGAACTGGAGGCGGCCTACCGCGCAACGCAACCGCAGGGCGCGGCTTCGGCGCCCGAAACGCTGCCTGGGTAGGTTCTACCCGCCCAGGTACGCGTCCTGCACCTTCGGATTCCCCAGCAGCTCGCGCCCGTCGCCTTCCAGCACGATCTTCCCGGTCTCGATCACATACGCGCGGTCGGCAATCTTCAGCGCCTGGCGCACGTTCTGCTCGACCAGGAACACCGTCAGGCCCGCCTTGTTGATCTCGCGCAGCGTCCGGAAGATGTCCTGCACGATGATCGGCGCCAGGCCCATCGAGGGTTCGTCGAGCAGCAGCACGCGGGGCTTGGCCATCAGCGCGCGGCCGATCGCCAGCATCTGCTGCTCGCCGCCCGAGAGGTTGCCGGCCAGGCCGTCCGAGCGTTCCTTGAGCCGCGGGAACAGTGTGTAGATGTGGTCGAGGTCGTCGGCACGCTGGGCGCGGCTGTCGCGCCGCGTGTAGCCGCCGAGCTCGAGGTTCTCGCGCACGCTCAGCGTGGTCAGCGTCGCGCGGCCCTCGGCCACCTGGACCATGCCGGAGGCCACGATCTTGTGCGGCGAGAGCGACGTCAGGTCCTGGCCGCCCAGCAGCACCCGTCCGGCGGCCTTCTTGACCAGCCCCGACAGGGCCAGCAGCGTGGTCGACTTGCCGGCGCCGTTGGCGCCCACCAGCGTCGTGATCTGGCCTTCGTGCAGTTCGAAGTCGATGCCCTTGACGGCCTCGATGTGGCCGTAGGAGACCTTCAGGCCCTCGACCTTGAGCAGGGGAGAAGAAGAGGAAGCGCTCATGCCGTGGCTCCCTCGTTGCTCGCTTCGTCTTCCTCGCGGCCCAGGTAGGCCTCGATCACCTGCGGGTCGTTGCGGATCTGGTCCGGCCCGCCGCGCGCGATGATGCGGCCGAAGTTCAGCACGGCGATGTGCTCGCACAGGCCCATCACGAAGCGCATGTCGTGTTCGATCATGAAAATGGTGTAGCCGCGACCGCTGATGTTGCGGATCTCGTGCATCAGGTCGGTCTTTTCGCTGCTGTTCATGCCGGCCACCGGCTCGTCGAGCAGCAGCAGCTTCGGCTCGGTCGCCAGCGCGCGTGCCAGCTCGAGCTTGCGCTGGTCGCCGTAGGACAGGTTGTCGGCCGCGTCATCGGCCTTGTGGTCGAGCTTGACCCACGAGAGCAGTTCGCGCGCACGGTCGCGCGCGCGCCGCTCCTCGCTGCGGAACAGGCCCGACGAGGCCAGCAGGCCGAGCCCGCCGTAGCGCAGCTTGGCGTGCATGCCGACCATCACGTTCTCGAGCAGCGACATCTCCTTGAAGATGCGGATGTTCTGGAAGGTGCGCGCGATGCCGCCGCGCGTGATCTCGTGCGGCTTGACGCCGGCCAGGTCCCGGCCTTCGAAGCGGATCGTGCCGCCGGTGGTCGGCAGCAGGCCGGTGGTCAGGTTGAAGACGGTGGTCTTGCCGGCGCCGTTGGGTCCGATCAGCCCGAAGATGCCGCCCTGCGGCACTTCGAGGTTGACGTCCTGCAGCACCTTGAGGCCGCCGAAGTGGCGCGATACGCCGTCGAGCTGGAGAAGAGGAGTCGTGCTCATGCCGCAGCTCCCTTGCGTCCGAACCACTGGCGGAACCGCGCCGGGTCCCAGATGCCCTTGGGCAGGAACAGCACGATCAGCACCAGGATCACGCCGTTGACCACCAGCCGGAAGTCGCCGAAGGCGCGCAGCGCCTCGGGCAGGATGGTGAGGATCACGCCGCCGAGCACCGGGCCGGTGAGGCCGTTGATGCCGCCGAGCACGGTCATGGTGAGGATGTCGACGCCGCGGTCGAAGCCGAATTCGTTCGGGCCGATGAAGAAGGTCTGGTGCGCGTTGAGCACGCCGGCCAGGCCGGCGATGGCGCCGCCGAGCACGAAGGCCAGCATCTTGTGGGCCTGGACGTCGATGCCCATCAGGCCGGCGGCGGTTTCGTCCTCCTTGATGGCCTCGAAGGCGCGGCCGACCTTGGAGCGGCGCAGCCGCCAGAGGCCCAGCAGCACCAGCACCAGCGCCAGCGCCACGTGCCACCACTGGGTGATGGGCGGGATGCCGTTTAGGCCCAGCGCGCCGCCGGTCAGCGATTCGGCGTTGAGCACCACGATGCGGACCACCTCGCCGAAGGCCAGCGTGGCCATCGCCAGGTAGACGCCGGAGAGCCGGAGCGTCGGCTTGCCGATCACGAAGGCGGTCAGCGCCGGCGCCGCCATGCCGGCCGCGATGGCGACGGGGAACGGCACGCCGTAGGTCATCGTGAGGATCGCCGAGGTGTAGGCGCCGATGCCCATGAAGGCGGCGTTGGCCATCGCCAGCATGCCGCACGAGAGGGTGAGCCAGATCGACAGCGCCAGCAGGGCGTTGGTGCCCAGCGTGAGCACCAGGTTGCTGTAGACCGACCAGAAGTTGTTGAGGGCGTCCATGCTCAGACCTTGCGTTCCTGCATGGAGCCGAACAGGCCCTTGGGCCGCACCAGCAGCACCAGGAACAGCAGGCCGAAGGCGACCGCGTCGCGCATCGTCGAGCCGATGTAGGCCACCGACAGCACCTCGGCGAAGCCGAGGAACAGGCCGCCGAGCATCGCCCCGCGGATGTCGCCCATGCCGCCCAGGATGATCACCGCGATGCCCTTGTGCAGCATCGGCTGGCCCATCAGCGGGAACACGGCGTTGGAATAGAGGCCGATCAGCACCCCGGCCAGGCCGCCGAGCGCGGCGGCCGCGAACGAGGTCAGGAAGAACAGGCCTTCGACATTGATGCCGAGCAGGTAGGCGGCCTTGGGCGATTCGGCGATCGCGCGCAGGGCGCGGCCGAGCTGGGTGCGCTTGAGCGCGACCATCAGCACCCCCATCAGCACGAAGGACAGCAGGATGATGCCGAGTTCGAGCGCTGTCAGGTGGATGCCCGCGAGGTCCAGCGATTCGCCCGACACCACGCCGGCCGGGAAGCGCACGTTCTCGGCACCGAAGATGCCCTGGATGCCGTTGTTGAGGATGATCGCGACGCCGATGGTGGCGATCATCGGGATCAGGTGGGGGGCGTTGCGCGCGCGCAGCGGCCGCAGCACCAGGAAGTCGATCAGCAGGCCGAGCAGGCCGCAGAACACGAAAGCGAACAGCAGTCCGGCCCACAGCGGCAGGTCGAAGCGCGCCATGGCCTGCACCGCGGCATAGGCACCGACCATGAAGACCGCGCCGTGCGAGAGGTTGATGACGCCGAGCACGCCGAAGATGAGCGTGAAGCCGAGCGCGAAGAGCGCATAGACGCATCCCAGAGAGAGTGCGTTGACGAGTTGCTGTTCAAGCATGGAAGTTCCGTTCCGGAAAGAGCGGGCCGGCCAAAGCCGGTCCCGCTGTTCGTGAAACACCGAAGAACCGGCTTTGCCGGGCTTCAGGTGTTGCCCCCGGTAGGGGGTGGGCGGCTACACGAAGTGAGCCAACCTGGGGGCGAGCGCTATTTAGCGATTACGAATTCAGCGCCCTTGGTCACGCTGACGATGGGGGTCTGCTGGGCGTCGTAGCCGGCCGGCTTGCCGGCCTTGTCGGTGGCGCGGCGGAACTGGAAGGCGCCGGTGGCACCGGTCCACTTGGCGTTCGGCAGCGCGTCGCGCACGGCGGCACGGTCGGCGGTCAGGTTGCCGCTGATCTTGACGCCCTTGAGCGCCTGCGCCGCGATGTACATGGCGTCGTAGGCCTGGGCCGCGAACTGGTCGGGCGCGGTCTTGTACTTCTCGTTGTAGGCCTTGATGAACTTGGTGTTCTCGGGTGTCGCGTTGCTGGCCGACCAGGGGCTGCCGACATAGAGGTTGTCGGAGTTGCCCTTGGCGAGCTCGAACACCTTGACCGAGTTCATGCCGTTGCCGCCGATGATCGGCACGTTCAGGCCGAGCTGGCGGGCCTGCACCATGATCGGCGCGCCTTCGGCGAGCAGGGCCGACAGCACGATCGCATCGGCGCCGCTGGCCTTGATCTTGGTCAGCTGGGCCTTGAAGTCGACGTCGCCCTTGGCGAAGGTCTCGGTCGTGGTGACCGGGATCTTCAGGTCGTCGAGCGCCTTCTTGAAGTTGTCGTAGCCGCTCTTGGTGAAGACGTCGTCGTTGCCATAGAGCACGGCGACTTTCTTGATGCCGGCGTTCTTGACCGCGGTCTTGATGGTCTCGGGCAGCACGTCGGCTTCGGTCACCGAGTTGCGGAACACATGGTCGCCGATCGAGGTGATGCCGTCGGCGGTGTTCGAGGTGCCGAAGGCCACGGTCTTGGCGGCCTGGGCGATCGGGTCGGCGGCCTGGGCCGAGTTCGACAGCGTCGGGCCGAAGACCATCAGCACCTGGTCCTGGAAGATCAGCTTCTTGAAGACGTTGATCGCTTCTTCCTTCTTGCCCTGCTCGTCGGCGACGACCAGCTCGATCTTGTTGCCGTTGATGCCGCCGGCGGCGTTGATCTCGGCGGCTGCGAGCTCGAAGCCGTTGCGGATCGCCACGCCATACTGCGCGGCACCGCCCGACAAGGCTTCGGCCACGCCGATCTTCAGGTCGGCGGCCTGGGCGGCGAAGGCGGCGAAGGTCGCCAGTGCGAGCAGCGAGGTCTTGAACGGAAGTTGTCTCATTTGGGAAGATCTTTCGGGAAAGGGAAGAACGGGGGCGGCCATTTTATAAGCTGCTTACAGGCCCCGCGTTCAGTGATTCCTACAATCGCGCGTCCCCGCCTTGGGGGCTTTCCAGGAGTTCCGATCGATGCAACGTCGTTTTCTGATCCAGCGTGCCGGCCTGGCCGGGGTGCTCGCTGCCGGCGTGGCGCCGGCCGTGCATGCGCAGGCGCTGACGCGCTGGCGGCTGGCATCGAGCTTCGCCAAGTCCCAGGACCTGCTGTTCGGCGCCGCCGAGTCCTTCGCCAGGAAGGTCGGCGAGATGAGCGGCGGGCGCTTCCAGGTCGAGGTCCATGCCGCCGGTGAACTGATGTCGGCGCGGGACGTGCTCGACGGCGTGCAGCGCGGCGCGATCGAGGCCTGCCACACCTCGGGCGCCTTGTTCGTCGACCACAACGAGGCCTTCGCCTTCGGCGCCGCGATCCCCTTCGGCATGAACGCGCGCCAACTGAACGCCTGGATGACCGAAGGCAATGGCCTCAGGCTCAGCCGCGAGTTCCACGCCGGCTTCGGCGCGGTCGGCTTTCCGTGCGGCAGCGCGGGGGCCCAGCGGCTCGGCTGGTTCGCCCGCGAACTGCGCGGCGCGAACGACTTCAAGGGCCTGAAGGTCCGCTTCGATGGCCTGGCCGGACGGGTGATCGCTCGCCTGGGCGGGGTGGTGCAGGGCCCGGCGTCGGGCAGCGACCTGCGCGAGGCCTTCTCCAAGGGCCTGGGCGCGGCCGAGGGCCTGAGCCCCTACGACGACCAGAAGCTCGGGCTGCCCAAGGTCGCGCGCTTCTGCCATACACCGGGCTGGTGGGCCGGCGCGATGCAGCTCGACCTGCTGGTCAACCAGAAGGCCTTCGATGCGCTGACGCCCGACTACAAGGCGATCCTGCAGTCCGCCAGCGCCACGGTTCACGCCGAGCTGATCGGCCGCTACGACGCCCGGAACCCGGCGGCGCTGCGGGAACTGGCCGGCGCGGGGGCGCAGATCAAGCCCTTCCCCCGGCCGCTGCTCGACGCCGCCTTCAAGGCGTCGATGGACCTGTGCCACGCCCTCGATCGCAGCAACCCGGCCTGGAAAAAGCTCCACGGCGACTACCGTGCCTTCCAGCAGGGCCAGCTGTTCGCGGACCGTTTCACCGAGGCGCCGTTCGACGCCTACCTGCAGGGCGCCAAGCTGTGAGCCCGGCCGGCACCTCGCCGTCGATCGACTCCCCCGACATGCGCCGGGCCGGCAGGGAACTGCTCTCGCTGGCATTGATCGATGCCCGCAACCACACGCTGCACCTGCTGTCGCTCTACGAGCAGGCGCTGGGCGGCGAGACGCTCGCGGTGCCGCGCGTCGCGGGCATCGACCCGCCGGTCTGGCTGGCCGGCCACATCGGCTGGTTCGCCGAATGGTGGATCGGCCGCAACACGCAGCGCGCCTTCGGTGAAGAGTGCCCGGTGCGTCCCACGCGGCTGGCGGCGATCGAGCCCGACGCCGACGACTGGTGGAACCCGGCCCAGCGCGCGCCCGCGGATCGGGATGCGCCCGGGCTGCCCGACCTGGCCCAGACCAAGGCCTATCTGCTCGACACGCTCGAAAGCACGCTCGAGCTGCTCGAGCATGCGGCCGAGACCGACGCCGGCCTCTACTTCTATCGGCTCGCGCTGTTCCATGAGGACCTGCGCGGCGAGCAATTGCTGGTCATGGCGCAGACCTTGGGCCTGCCGTTGAAGGTCGAGCTGCCGCCGGCCGCGGTGACGCGGCCGCCGCTCTCGCTGCCTGCCACGCCGTGGGAGCTCGGCCTGGCGGAGGGTGGCTTTGCCTTTGCACAGGACCGCGGCATCGAGCGCGTCGACGTGCCCGAGTTCGAGATCGATGCCCAGCCCGTGACCTGGAGCCAATACGTCGAATTCGTCGACGACGGCGGCTACGACCGGCCCGAGCTGTGGCGCACCGAAGGCCTCGCATGGCTGGCGCGGCAGACCGAAGGCCGGCGCGGGCCGCGCCATGTCGAGCAGATCGGTGCGGCCCGCCATGGCACCGGCGGCTCGGTGCTGCAGCAGCAGTTCGGCCGCACGGTGCGTGCCGCCGGCAACCGCAGCGCCGTCCATGTCGCCTGGTGGGAGGCCGATGCCTGGGCCCGCTGGGCCGGCCGGCGCCTTGCGACCGAGGTCGAATGGGAAATCGCCGCCCACACGGCGGCCCGGCGCGGCTTCCGCTGGGCCGACGTCCACGAATGGACCGCCGGGACGCTGCACCCCTGGCCGGGCTTTCGCGCCGATCCTTGGAGCCAGGGCGGCGAGTTCGATCCCCAGCCCGCCTTCGGCCAGGCCCGCGTGCTGCGCGGCGCCTCGTTCGCCACCCGGGCGCGGCTGCGCTCGCCGAAGCGCCGCGGCTTCGCGCTGCCCGAGCGCGACGACGGCTTCTTCGGCTTCAGGACCTGCGCGCTCTGAGCGCGCTCCTGCGCTTCGCCTCCCACGCCCCGCATGAACACCTTCGTCGACAGCGCCGCTGCCGCCTGGCAATTGGTCGTTGCCGCCGATCCGCTGCTGTGGGCCATCGTCGGGCGCTCGCTGGCGGTCAGCGCGACGGCTTGCCTGCTGGCCTGCGGCTTCGGCCTGCTGCTCGGCGCCTGGCTGGCGGTGGCGCGCTTCCCCGGGCGCGGCCTGCTGCTGACACTGCTGAACACGCTGCTGGCGCTGCCTTCGGTGGTGGTGGGCCTGGTGATCTACCTGCTGCTCTCGCGCTCCGGCCCGCTCGGCTTCCTCGGCTGGCTGTTCTCGTTCAAGGCCATGGTGCTGGCGCAGACCATCCTGGTGCTGCCGGTGGTCACGGCCCTGACGCGGCAGGCGATCGAGGACGCCGACCGCGCCCATGGCGAGCAGCTGCGCTCGCTCGGCGCCCGCAGCCTCGCGCGCGGCCTGCTGCTGGCGGCCGACGAGCGCTATGCGCTGGTCACGGTGGTGATCACGGCCTTCGGCCGCGCCGTGTCGGAGGTCGGCGCCGTGATGATCGTCGGCGGCAACATCGACGGCTTCACGCGCGTGATGACGACTGCCATCGCGCTCGAGACCAGCAAGGGCGACCTGCCGCTGGCGCTGGCCCTCGGGCTGGTGCTGCTGGCGGTGGTGCTGGCGCTGAACCTGGCGATCGCGGCGCTGCGCGCCTGGCGCGAGCGGGTCGACGGCGGGGCGGCCGATGCGATGCGCGTGCGGGCGCTGGAGGTCGGGCCATGACGGCCGGGGCGCCGCTGTTCAGCCTGCGCGGGATCGTGCTGCGCTTCGGCAAGGTGCAGGCCCTGACCGGCGTCGACCTGGAGATCCGGGCGGGCGAGCGGGTGGCGCTGATCGGTGCCAACGGCAGCGGCAAGAGCAGCCTGCTCAGGCTGCTGCACGGCTTGCTGCCGCACGCGGGCGGCGCCTTCGAGAGCCATGTGCCGCCGATGTCGCAGGCCATGCTGTTCCAGCGGCCGCACATGCTTCGCGCCAGCGTCCGCAACAACGTCGCGCTGGCACTCTGGCTGAAGGGTTCGCGCTGGCGCGATGCGCAGCGCGAGGCCATCGTCGCGCTCGACAGGGTCGGGCTGGCCGAGCTCGCGGGGCGCAATGCCCGCACGCTGTCGGGCGGCCAGCAGCAGCGCATGGCGCTGGCGCGCGCCTGGGCGCTGCATCCCGAGGTGCTGCTGCTCGACGAGCCGACCGCCAGCCTCGACCCCACCGCCAAGCGCGATGTCGAGGCGCTGATCGCAGATGCGGCGCAGGGCCGCACGCTGGTCTTTGCCAGCCATAACCTCGGACAGGTCAAGCGGCTCGCGAGCCGCGTCGTCTATCTCGAGCACGGCCGGAAGGTGGCCGACCTGCCGGTCCATGATTTCTTCCACGGGCCGCTGCCCGAGGAAGCCCGTCTGTTTGTCAAAGGAGAACTGGTGTGAAGCTGTTCAATCTGTCCAAGGCCCTGGTGCGCGCCTTCGGGGCCGCCACGCTGGCGGCGGGTGCGCTGGCGGCGCCGGCCGAGACCCTCACGATGGCGTCGACCACCTCGACCGAGCAGTCGGGCCTGTTCTCGCACCTGCTACCGGCCTTCAAGCAGTCCAGCGGGATCGACATCAAGGTGGTTGCGGTCGGTACCGGCCAGGCGATCGACATGGCCAGGCGCGGCGATGCCGACGTGCTGTTCGTGCACGACACCGCCGCCGAGGAAAAGTTCGTCGCCGAAGGTTTCGCGGTCCAGCGCTTTCCAGTCATGTACAACGACTTCGTGCTGGTCGGACCGAAGGCCGATCCGGCCGGCGTCAAGGGCCAGGACATCGTGGCCGCGCTGAAGAAGATCGCGTCGGTCAATGCGCCGTTGGTCTCGCGCGGCGACAAGAGCGGCACCGACGCCGCCGAACGCCGCCTGTGGACGCAGACCGGCATCGGCGAGGCCGGCCAGCCGCTGCCGAACGACAAGAAGGGCACGGGCTACAAGGAGTGCGGCTGCGGCATGGGGCCGGCGCTCAACATCGCAGCCTCGAGCGGCGCCTATGTGCTGGCCGATCGCGGCACCTGGCTCAGCTTCAAGAACCGCGCCGACCTGGCGGTGCTGGTGGAAGGCGACAAGCGGCTGTTCAACCAGTACGGCGTGATGGTGGTGAGCCCGGCCAAGTTCCCGAATCTCAACAGCGCGGGGGCCCAGAAGTTCGTCGACTGGGTGATCTCGCCGGCCGGGCAGTCGACCATCGCGGCCTACAAGGTCGGCGGCGAGCAACTCTTCTTTCCCAACGCCACGCGATAGGATGAAACACCCTGGAAGCGCCCTACGGCCGTTTCATGTGTCGTGGGTCACGAGATCGCTTGGAGCAAGCGCGCGCGCCTCAATCGCGCCGCTGGATGAGCTTCCACCCGTTGCCCGACGGGTCGCGAAACCCGGCGTCCACCGTGCCATAGCGATCCACCGGCTCCTGCGTGAACTCGACCCCCTGGGCGAGCATCCGGCCGTAGGCGGCGCGGCAGTCGTCGACGGTCAGCACGAGCGGCGGCATGGCGCCCTTGGCAACGATCTCGCGCACCGTCTGCGCCGTGGCCGCATCGAGCACCGGCGGCCCGGGAATGAACAGGCCGAGCTGGAACGACGGCTGGTCCGGGTGCTGCACCGTGAGCCAGCGATAGTTGCCGTTTCCCACGTCCGTGTGGACGCGGAATCCGAGCTTCCCCGTATAGAAGGCGAGCGCTTCGTCTTGATCGCGCACGTACAAACCGACCACTTCGATGCCTTGATTCATGGAATCTCCTGTTGTTCGGGCCCGTTTGTACCGTCCATGGCCCGACGCCGCTTCTCCGAAACTGCGGTCTTGAGGTCGGGCCGGCGCGCGGCGCTGACGACGCAAGCCGGCACGCGTCCGAGTTCCTGCGCCGTCGCCTTCCCGCGCGCGCGGATCGCACCCGGGCTGTCGCCGGTGATGTCGCGGAAGGTGCGCCCGAACGTACCCAGGCTGGTCCAGCCAGTGGAAAAGGCGATGTCGGTGATGGACAGATCGGTTTCACGCAGCAGCGTCATCGCCCGCTCGATGCGCCGCGTGAGCAGGTAGCGGTGCGGCGGGATGCCGAAGGCCTGCTTGAACGATCGCGCGAAGTGGGCCATGGAGACGCCGCTCACCTGCGCCAGCCGCGCCACGGACCATGCCTCGTGCGACGCGGCGTCCAGCCGGTCCTTCGCTCGCAGCAATCGCCGCAGCAGGGCGGGGTCCTGGGTGGCCGAGGGGATGCTCATGGGACCGTGGGAGACAGCGACGCCATCGTTCTCGCGGGCGAGGACGCTGCGCGCGTCAGGCTTCGGCCGCCAGCAGCGCGTGCAGCGAGGCCACCTGGCGGCGCAGGTCCGCGTTCTCGGCCGTCAGTTCGGCGACCCGCTGCGTGAGGCGCTGAACCTCGTCGGGTTCATCCGAGGCTTCGGCCTTCGCAGGCTCCGGGCGTGCCGGGCGCTTCCCCTCGCGCACCCGCTTGGCGGCCTGCTTGAGCTCGTCCTTGCCGCCGTTGGCCGCGGCGATCTGCTCTTCGGCCGGCAGGGACGCCACGGCCGCCGCCGCATTGATCGAGATCGTGCCGGACTTGACCGCTGCCACCAGCTCGGGCGCCGCCTGCTTCTGGATCTTCTCGATCATCACGACCTGGCTGCTGCTCAGGCGCGCGGCCTTGGCGATGGCCTCGCGGCTGTTGAGCGGCGCCGCCGGCGGCAGCGCCGGATCGGCATCGAAGGGCGGGTCGTCGGCGTCATCCGCGGGCGCCCCGGCGGCCCGGGCCTTCTGGCCGGCCACGATGTCCTTCTTGCGCAGCGCGAGCACGCCGCGCAGGAAGTCGGACACGCTGCGCCGGCCCAGGTGCTGGTCGATCATCCACAGGTGCACGTCCTCGATGGACTTGAAGCGCGTGTTCTGCACCGTCTGGAACGGCAGCCCGTGCTTCTGGCAGATGCCGTAGCGGTTGTGGCCGTCGACCAGCACGTCGCCCCACAGCACCAGCGCATCGCGGCAGCCCTCGGTGAGGATGCTGCGCTCCAGGGATTCGTATTCGTCCGGGGTCAACGGGTCGATATAGGATTTCAGTTCTTCGTTGACGACGATGTTCATGGAGCGCGATGCGGACGGGGGACAAGGGGCGGGATTCTAGCGAGCCCCTGCCCGCACCCTTCAGGCGCCGAGTTTTCGCGCGATCAGGTCCTTCATGATTTCGCTGGTGCCGCCGTAGATGCGCTGGATGCGGGCGTCGGCGTACATCCGGGCGATCGGGTACTCGGTCATGTAGCCGTAGCCGCCGAACAACTGCAGGCATTCGTCGGTGACCTTGCCTTGCTGCTCGGTGCACCACAACTTGGCCATGTACGCCGCCTCGGGCTCGAGCTGGCCGTCGAGCAGGCGCTGGATGCAGTCGTTGACGAAGCTGCGCACCACATGCGCGAGGGTCGCGCACTCGGCCAGCTTGAAGCGGGTGTTCTGGAAATCGAACACGCTCTGGCCGAAGGCCTTGCGCTGCTGCGTGTAGGCCAGCGTGAGCTCGACCGCGCGCTCGATCACCGCGGCCGCCGGCACGCACAGCAGCAGGCGTTCGTAGGGCAGCTGGCTCATCAGCTGCACGAAGCCTTCGCCTTCTTTTTCGCCCAGCAGGTGGTCGGCAGGCACGCGCACGCCGTCGAAGAACAGCTCGGCCGTGTCGGATGCGTGCTGGCCCAGCTTCTCCAGCCTTCGGCCGACCCTGAATCCCGGCAGGTCGTCGGTCTCGAGCACCACCAGCGAGACGCCGCGGCTGCCGGCGTCGCCGGTGCGCACGGCCACCACCAGCAGGCTGGCGGTGAAGCCGTTGGTGATGAAGGTCTTGGCGCCGTCGATCAGGTAGGCATCGCCGTCGCGCCGGGCGCGCGTGCGCAAGGCCTTCAGGTCGGAGCCGCAGCCGGGCTCGGTCAGCGCGATGCCGGCCAGCAGCTCGCCGCTGGCGAGCCGCGGCAGCCAGCGCTGCTTCTGGGCCTGGGTGCCGTAGTCGAGGATGTAGTGCGCCGCGAGGTTGTGGACCGCGGTGTTGGCCGGCACCTCGGCCTTGGCGAGTTCGTCCTGCACCACCAGCTGATAGGCCAGCGAAACGCCAGCGCCACCGTGGGCTTCGTCCAGTTCGGGCAGCAGGAATCCCAGCTCGCCGAACGGGCGCCAGACCTCGCGCGGGATGTAGCCCTGGCGGCGCCAGCCGTCCAGATGGGGCGCCAGTTCGGCCGCGATGTAGCGGCGCACGGGGGCGCGGAAGGCTTCGATGTCGTCGTCCATCCAGCGATGGCGCAGCAGTGTGGGGAGCATGGATCGGGTTCGTCAGTGGCGTCAGCCCGCGCGGGCCAGGAAGCGCGCGCAGGCATCGTTGAAGAAGGGGCCGGCGACGTGCCGGCGCTGCGCCGTGCGCTCGCAGGCGAGCTGCTGTTCGAGGCTGTGGGCGGGGGCCGCGTCGATCAGCCGGCGCGTGTCGCGCAGCGCGGCCGCCGACGCGCGGCCCAGCCGCCGCGCCAGGGCCTGGGCTTCGGCCTGCAGTTCGGCATCGGCGATGCAGCGCCAGACCAGGCCCCATTGCTCGGCTTGCGCGGCGTCGATCCGCTCCCCGAGCAGCGCGATGCCCAGGGCGCGGCTGCGCCCGAGCAGGCGCGACAGCAGCCAGGTGGCGCCGAGGTCCGGCACGGCGCCGAGCTGTGGCACCTGCGGCACCAGGAAGTACGCCGAACGCGCAGCCAGCACGAGGTCGGCCGCCAGCGCGATGCCGACCGCACCGCCGACGCAGGGTCCGTTGACCGCCGCGACCACCGGCACCGGGCATTCGGCGATGGCTTGCGTGAGCGGGTTGCCGACGTCTTCCATGTAGCGGCCGATCTCGGCCTGCGCGTGGCGTCCGCCGCCGGCCAGCACTTCGCCGAACCAGCCGATGTCGCCGCCGGCCGAGAAGGCGCGGCCCGCGCCGGTCAGCACGATCGCGCGCGTGCTCTCGTCGGCGCCGGCGGCACGCAGCGCCTGCGCGAGTTCGACCATCAATGGCGGCGAGAGCGCGTTGAGCGCCTCGGCGCGGTCGAGCGTGAGAGTGGTCACGCCGTCGTGGAAGGCACTGCGTACGAGGGCGGTCATCCCTAGATCCCGGTCAGCCCGCCGCTGCACATCAGCGTCTGGCCGCTCACGTAGTCCGACTCGGGAATGCACAGCAGGTACACCGCGCCGGCCGCCTCGTCGGGCGTGCCGCCGCGGCCGAGCGGGATGCTGCGTTCCATCGCCGCCATCAGATCGGGGTTGACGCCGACCTTGATGTCGCGGCCGTCGATGCGGGCGGTGCCGCCATCGGCGGCGCTGCCGGTGAGCCGGGTCTTGATGAAACCGTAGGCCACGCAGTTGACCGTGACGTTCATGCGGCCCCATTCCTTGGCCAGCGTCTGCGTCAGGCCGACGATGCCGGCCTTGGCGGTCGAATAGTTGGCCTGGCCCGCATTGCCGAACAGGCCGGCCACCGACGAGATGTTGACCACCTTGCGCATCACGCGCTGGCCGGCTTCGCCTTCGGCCTTGGCGAGCGCCCGGATCACCGGCTGCGCGGCGCGCAGGATGCGGAACGGCGCCGTCAGGTGGCAGTCGAGCATCGCGTACCACTGCTCGTCGCTCATCTTCTGGATCACGTTGTCCCAGGTGTAGCCGGCGTTGTTGACGATGATGTCCAGGCCCTTGTATTCGTTCACCGCGGTGGCGACGAAGCGCTCGGCAAAATCCGGCGCCGTGACGTTGCCGATGCAGGCGACCGCCTGGCCGCCGGCCTCGCGGATGGCCTGTACGGCTTCCTGGGCCGGCTCGGCGTCGAGGTCGTTGACGACGATGCGCGCGCCTTCGCTGGCCAGCTTCAGCGCGATCGAGCGCCCGATGCCGCGGCCCGAGCCGGTGATGAGGGCGACCTTGCCTTCGAGTTTGCTTGTCATGCTTTTCTTCCTTTTAGTTTCAGGCCAGCGCGACGAGCGCCTCGCCGACGATCTTGGTCTGGCCGAACTGGTTGGCGCTCAGCAGCTCGATGCGCACGCAGCGCTCGCCGGCCTGCTCGAGCTTCTCGACCACGGTGCCGCTGCAGCGCATCGCATTGCCCAGGTGGGTGATGCCCTGGAAGCGGGCGTCGAAGCGGCGCAGCCGGCTCTGCGGCGCCCAGGCGGTGAGCAGGCGGCCGAGCCAGGCCATGCCCAGCATGCCTTGCGCGAAGACATCGGGCATGCCGGCGCGGCGCGCCACGTCGATGTCGATGTGGATCGGGTTGTGGTCGCCCGAGGCGCCGGCGAACAGGGCCAGCGTGGTGCGGTCGACCGCGGGCAGCTGCAGCGGCGGCAAGGCGTCGCCGACCTGCACGCTGTCGAAGGTGGGAGGGTTCATTCGGACATGCTCCTAGTGGCGGCAGACGATGACGGTGCGCAGTTCGGCGACCAGCTCGCCGTGCTGGTTGGTGGCGCGCGCGGTCTTGACGACGAACTCGAGCGCGCCGTTCTTCTTGTCGTAGATGTCGCTGATCGTGCTGCGCACGGTCACGGTGTCGCCGGCGCAGGCCGCCACATGAAAGCTGAAGCCCTGCTCGCCGTGCAGCAGCTTGGCGATCGGGATCTGCAGGTCGGCGAGCAACTGCTCGGAGGCGCCCGAGTCGAGCTCGGCCGCGAACAGGAAGGTCGGCGGTGCCGGCAGGTCGGGGTAGCCGGCATCGCGCGCCGCGGCGACGTCGGTGTAGACCGGATCGGTCTCGCCGATCGCCTTGGCGAAGAACTGCAGCCGGCTGCGCTCGATCGGCAACACCGATGCGGGCAGTTCGTGGCCGATCCATTTCTTGTCGATCATGGGCGCTCCTTGTTCATACGCGTTCGTAGAGGGTCACGACACAGGCGCCGCCGAGCCCGAGGTTGTGCTGCAGCGCCAGCCGGGCGCCTTCGACCTGGCGCTGTTCGGCCGTGCCGCGCAGCTGGTGCGTGAGCTCGTAGCACTGGGCCAGGCCGGTGGCGCCCAGCGGATGCCCCTTGCTCAGCAATCCGCCCGAGGGGTTGGTGACCACCTTGCCGCCGTAGCTGTTGTCGCCGTCGCAGATGAACTGCTCGGCGCCGCCGGGCCCGCACAGGCCGAGCGCCTCGTAGCTGATCAGTTCGTTCTGCGCGAAGCAGTCGTGCAGCTCGACGACGTCGAGGGCGTCGGGCCCGATGCCCGCGGCCTCGTAGACCTGCCGTGCCGCCGCCTGCGCCATGCCGAAGCCGACCACCTCGCGCATGTCGCGGGCCTCGAAGGTGGCGGGGCGGTCGGTGGTCATGGCCTGCGCCCTGATGCGCACACTGCGCTGGATGCCGTGCCGCTCGGCGAAGGCGCTCGAGCAGATGACGGCCGCGGCCGCGCCGCAGGTCGGCGGGCAGGCCATCAGGCGGGTCATCACGCCGGGCCACATCACGGGCGCATTCATGACCTCTTCCTCGGTCACCACCTTGCGAAGCATGGCCAGCGGGTTGTTGGCCGCATGGCGGCTGGCCTTGGCGCGCACCTTCGCGAAGGTCGACAGCTGCGTGCCGTACTGTTGCATGTGGGCGAGGCCGGCGCCGCCGAAGTAGCGCAGCGCCAGCGGGATCTCGTCGTGCCCGACGAGATCAGCGCAGGCCTGGTCGAAGCGCTCGAAGGGGCTCGGCCGATCGTTGAAGACCGCGCCGAGCGCGCCCGGGCGCATCTGCTCGAAGCCGAGCGCCAGCACGCAATCGGCGGTGCCGCTGGCCACCGCCTGGCGCGCCAGGAACAGCGCGGTCGAGCCGGTCGAGCAGTTGTTGTTGACGTTGACGATCGGAATGCCGCTCAGCCCGACCTCGTACAGCGCGTGCTGTCCGGCGGTGGAGTCGCCGTAGACATAGCCGACGTAGGCCTGCTGCACCTGCTCGTAGCCGATGCCGGCGTCGGCGAGCGCCTGCCGGGTGGCCTGGGCCGCCATCTGCGGATAGGCCTCGCCGGCCCCGGGCTTGGTGAAGGGGATCATGCCGACCCCGGCGACGTAGACGTCCTGGTTCATGAAAGGCTCCTTGGTGTGGGAATGGCTTCAGGCCACGGCGCGCTCGCGGCCCTGCCAGAAGGGTTCGCGCAGCCGGGTCTTGAGCACCTTGCCGGCGCCCGACAGCGGCAGCGCAACGACGAAGTCGACGCTGCGCGGGCACTTGTAACCCGCGATCAGGGACTTGCAGTGGGCGATCAGCGCGGCCGGCGCGACCTCTTGTTCGGGCCGCCGCACCACCACCGCGTGCACGCTCTCGCCCCACTCGTCGCTCGGGATCGCGATCACCGCGCAGGCCAGCACGGCGGGATGCTGCGCCAGGGCGTTCTCGACCTCGGCCGAATAGACGTTCTCGCCGCCCGTGATGATCATGTCCTTGAGCCGGTCGGCAATGAAGATGAAGCCGTCGTCGTCCATCCAGGCGCCGTCGCCGGTGTGCATCCAGCCGTCGCGCAGCGCCGCCGCGGTGAGCCCCGGCTGGTTCCAGTAGCCCTGCATCACGTTGGGTCCGCGCACGATCACCTCGCCGACCGTGCCGCGCGGCACCTCGACGCCCTGCGGGTCGACGATGCGGACCTCGGTGCAATGGCTGGCCCGGCCCGCCGAGCGCAGCTTGCCGAGGTGGCGTGCCTCGCGGGTGTGGTACCAGGGTGGATTGAGGGTCGCGAGCGGTGACAGTTCGGTCATGCCGTAGGCCTGTGCGAATTCGACGCCGGGCAGGGCGCTCATCGCGCGTTCGAGCACCGCCTCGGCGATCGTCGAGGCACCGTACGCGATGGCGCGCAGCGAGCTCAGGTCGCGCGGCTTCTTCATCGCCGGGTGGTCGACAAGCATCTGGATCATGGTCGGCACCAGCAGCGCGTGCGTGACCCGGTCGCGCTCGATGACGTCGAGCACCTGCTCCGGGTTGAAGACCGGGATGATCGAATGCGTGTTGCCCTCGATCCAGTGCGGCATCGCCAGTCCCATGTCGGCCAGGTGGAACATCGGCGCGCAATGCAGGTAGGTGCCGTCGGGCCCGGCCAGGCCCTCGGCGCGCAGCGCCATGCCCGAGCTGCACATGTTGGTGTGGCTCAGCATCACGCCCTTGGGAAAGCCGGTTGTGCCGCCGGTGTAGAAGATGCCGGCCAGGTCTTCGCCGCGGCGCAGCGCGTCGGGCACCGGCACGGCCTCGGCCAGCAGGGCCTCGTAGCCGTGCATGCCGGCGGGCGCCTCGCCGTCGCCGCAGAACACGACCTCGCGCAAGCTGGTGGCCTCGCGCCTGAACGGCTCGACCAGCGGGGCGAAACTCGCATCGACCAGCAGGATGGTCGAGCCCGAGTCGTTCAGCGAATAGAGGATCTCTGCCGCCGACCAGCGGATGTTGCAGGGGTTGAGCACGCCGCCGCCCCAGGGCACGGCCATCTGGTATTCGAGGTAGCGGTCGGAGTTGAGCGACAGCATCGCGACCCGGTCGCCGCGCTGCATGCCGAGCGTCTGCAGGGCCGCTGCCAGGCGCGCCACCCGGTCGATAAGTTCGCCAAAGCTGCGTTGGCGGTCGCCGAAGCGCAGCGCCACGCGATCCGGATGCTGCTGCGCCGCGCGGTGCAGTGCTTGGGTGAGGTACATGCCTTTGTCTCCTTCCGACCCCGGGATTCCGTGGCCTTGTTCTGGGTGGGCTCATGGTAGAAACCGCCGGCCATCCGGACGATTGCGTTTCGCATCGATCCGATGGCAAAAGACCTCAACCCTCGCCCTCATGAGCCATCGATCGATGCTGCGTCCTCCGGTCACGATCTCGATCGCGTTCGTCAAGGGCATGGTGTCCGGCATCCAGGCGCGCGGCTGCTGCTGCGACGACCTGCTGGCCGAGGCCGGCATTCCGCCCGGGCTGCTGCAGGAACCCGGTGCGCGCGTCACGGCCGACCAGTACGTGGCGCTGTTCGGGCTCCTGATCGAGCGCTTCGACGACGAATGCCTGGGCTTCCTGTCGCGGCCCGTCAGGCGGGGCAGCCTGGCCCTCATGACCCGCGCCGCGATCGACGCGCCGACGCTCGAAGCCGCGACCCGCCGCGTCGCCCACGTGTTTCGCCTGCTGCAGGACGACCTGCTGCTGGAACCGGTGCGCGACGGCGCTCTGGCGGGCGTGGCGCTGCGCGTGGTGGATCCGTCGCAGGCGCGCCCGGCCTTCCTGCACGAACTGATGCTGCGCGTCGTCTGGCGTCTGCTGGCCTGGCTGGCGGGCGGGCAGCTGCCGGCGGTGCGCTTCGATTTCGCGTTCCAGAGTCCGGCCTACGCCAGCAGCTACGGCAAGGTGTTTCCGGCGCCGCTGCACTTCGGCTGCGCGCAGTCGGCGTTCTGGTTCGACGCCGCGCAGCTGAAGAAGCCGGTGCGCCGCGACGAGGCCGCGATGCGCGCCTTCCTGGCCGACGCGCGGGCCCAGGTGATCGTGCCGCGGCGCGGCGACGACCTGTGCAGCGCGCGCGTGCGCGGCCACCTGCAGCACACCCAGCCGGCATGGCCCGACCTCGCGGCCACCGCCGAGGCGCTGCACATGTCGACCTCGACCCTGCAGCGGCGGCTGGCCAGCGAAGGCACCTCGTTCCAGTCGCTCAAGGACGAACTGCGCCGCGACACCGCGATCGTTCGCCTGATCTCGGGCACGGTGCCGCTCGCGACCTTGGCCTTCGAACTGGGCTTTGCCGACAGCGCGGCGTTCCAGCGCGCCTTCAAGGTGTGGACCGGCAGCGCGCCCGGCGCCTACCGCCGCGGCGGCCCTTGATGTCGAATCAGCGGTCCATCGGCAGGTAGAGGCTTTCCTTGATCTCCTCCATCACCACGTAGCTGTTCGACTCGGCCGGCACCGGCAGCTTCTTCAGCAGGTCGCCGAGCAGGTTGCGGTAGTCGCTCATGGCGCGCAGGCGGGCCTTGACGAGATAGTCGAAGCCGCCCGACACCAGGTGGCATTCCATCACCTCGGGCACGTGCAGGAGCTCCTGGCGGACCTTGTCGAAGACATCGGCCGACTTCGACGACAGCGTGATCTCGACGAACACCAGCAAGGTCTTGCCGAGTGCCTGCGGGTCGATGCGCGCGTGGTAGCCGCTGATGACGCCCTCGCGCTCCATGCGTCGCACCCGCTCGGAGCATGGCGAGGTCGACAGGCCGATCTGCTCGGCCAGGTCGGTCATCGAAATGCGTCCCTGGCGCTGCAGGATGTCGAGGATTTTCCGGTCGGTGCGGTCGAGGTCGGTCATTTCACTCCTTGGAGCCCTCTGGCAGGCTTGGAACAGCTGAAAACACTGCAACGCGGCTGAATTTCAGTGGAGTTTACCGACGATCAATTCATAACATTGACTCCTTTCCTGCTTTCTTGGAGTTCTGCGATGAAAGTGATCGTTCTGGGCGGTGGCGTGATCGGCGTCACCACCGCGTACTACCTGGCGCGCAATGGCGCCGAGGTGACCCTGATCGATCGCCAGGGCGGCCCGGCGCAGGAAACCAGCTTCGCCAATGCCGGCCAGGTGTCGCCCGGCTACTCGACGCCCTGGGCGGCGCCGGGCATCCCGCTGAAGGCCCTGAAGTGGATGTTCCAGAAGCACGCGCCGCTGTCGATCCGCCCCGACGGCTCGCTGTTCCAGCTGCGCTGGATGGCGCAGATGCTCAGGAACTGCTCGCCCGATCGCTATGCGCTCAACAAGGAACGCATGATGCGCGTCGCCGAGTACAGCCGCGACTGCCTGCGCGCGCTGCGCGCCGAGACCGGCATCCGCTACGAGCAGCGCACCCAGGGCACGCTCCAGCTGTTTCGCACCCAGGCGCAGCTCGACGCGGTGCAGCGCGACCTGGCCGTGCTCGAAGAATGCGGCGTGCCCTACACGCTGCTCGACCGCAGCCGCCTGGCGAGCGTCGAACCGGCCCTGGCGCGCACCGGCGACCTGCTCTCCGGCGGCCTGCACCTGCCGAACGACGAGACCGGCGACTGCAACCTGTTCACCCAGGGCCTGGCGGCGATCGCCCGCGGGCTGGGCGTCGACTTCCGCTTCGACCAGCCGGTCGACGGCCTGGTCACGGAAGGCGGCCGGATCACCGGCGTGCGCCTGGGCGGCGCGGCGAGCGAAGTGCTCACCGCCGATCGCTACGTGCTGGCCTTCGGCAGCTATTCGCGCGACTTCATCGCGCCGCTGGGGCTCGACATCCCGGTTTATCCGGTCAAGGGCTATTCGCTGACGGTGCCGCTGGTCGAGCCCTCGCTGGCGCCGCAGTCCACGGTGCTCGACGAGACCTACAAGGTGGCGGTCACGCGCTTCGACGACCGCATCCGGGTCGGCGGCATGGCCGAACTCGGCGGCTTCGACCTGCGCCTGAACCCGCGCCGGCGCGAGACCCTGGAGCGCGTCATCACCGACCTGTTCCCCTGCGGCGACCTGCCGCGCGCCAGCTTCTGGACCGGCCTGAGGCCGATGACGCCCGACAGCACGCCGATCGTCGGCCCGACCCGCTACGGCAACCTGTTCCTCAACACCGGGCACGGCACGCTGGGCTGGACCATGGCCTGCGGTTCCGGCAAGCTGGTGGCCGACCAGGTGACGGGGCGGCGTCCGGAGATTCGCACCGACGGGCTGTCGGTCGATCGCTACCTGCCGGTCGCGCCGGGACGTGGCAGCGCGGGCCGACCGCAAGGCGTGCCGGCCTGAGAACCTGCTCGCAATGGGTCCATGACCTCCGGGGTCATCGACCCGCGGAGGCCGCACGGCGACCATTCGTTCACCCCGCGCTGTTGCGGGTCGTGAATCGAAAGGAAACGCCATGAACACCGCCACCATCGATGCCACCCGCGTGGCCGAGCACTACATCGCCGTCTGGAACGAGACCGATGCCGAGCGCCGCCTGAGGCTGCTCGAAACCCACTGGACCGAGGACGCGCGCTATGTCGATCCGCTGGCGCAGGCCAGCGGCCGCACGCAGATCAGCGCGCTCGTCGGCGGCGTGCAGCTGCGCTTTCCCGGCTTTCGCTTCGCCCTCAAGGGCCAGCCCGACGCGCACGGCGACCGGCTGCGCTTCTCGTGGACCCTGGGCCCCAGCGGCGCCGAGGACCTGATCGAGGGGACCGACTTCGCGCAGCTCGAAGCCGGCCGGCTGCAGTCGGTCACGGGTTTCCTGGACAAGGTGCCGGTCGGGGCCTGATCCGGGGCAGGGCGCGTGCGCGCCGTCGGCACAATGCCGCCATGGCGAAAGCACAAGCAACCGCATCCCCCCGCTTCGGCGACGCGCTCGGCCACGGCATGAGCGACAAGCGCATCGACATCCTTCGCGGCATCGGGCGCACCGGCAGCATCTCGCAGGCCGCGCGCGACGCCGGCGTCAGCTACAAGGCCGCCTGGCAGGCGGTCGCGACCTTGACCAACCTGGCCGGCGTGCCCCTGGTGGCGAGTGCGGTCGGTGGTGCCGGCGGCGGCGGCGCCACGCTGACGGCGCACGGTACGCAGCTGCTCGAGCTCGCACAGGCGCTGGAGGTGGCGCGGCGCGCGGTGCAGACGCACGCCGAAGCGGCGGGCGGCTCGGCCGCCGGCGCCGGCAACGCGGTGGCGCGGCTCGCGATCCGCACCAGCATGCGCAACCAGCTGCCGGCCACCGTCGAGGCGATCGAGTCGACCGGCCGCCTGGTGCGGGTGCGCCTGGCGCTGGGCGGGAGCCAGTGCCTTGCCGCCCGCATCACGCAGGAGAGCGCGGAACTGCTCGGCCTGGCCGAGGGCATGCAGGCGATCGCGCTGTGCAAGGCAACCGCCGTTCGGGTCGAGCGAGCCTCGGCCGAGCGCCGTGTCAGGGGCAACCAACTGGCCGGCATGGTCGCCGGCGTGGCGCGTGGCGAGGACGGCGACGAGATCTCGGTGGCGCTGGAAGGCGGCCTGCAGTTGGTGGGCTTCGCGCCCAGCGGCACGGCGCTGCGCGGGCGCCAGCGCGTGCTGGCGATGGTCGAGGAGGCGGCGGTGGTGGTGGCGCTGCCCGGCTGATTTTCGGGACTCAGGCCACCGTGCCGAGCCGGCCGAGTTCCTGTCGGATCAGCTCCGCGCTGGCAGGGCGCACCAGCCGGCCGACCTCCCGGCCGTCGCGCATGAAGACCAGCGTCGGCCACAGCTTGACCTTGAACGATCGGCCCAGCGCGCGGCCGCTGCCGTCTTCGATCTTGAGGTGGCGCAGCGCGGGCGCCGCGGCCAGCGCTTCGGCCAGCAGCGGCTGCGCCGCCTTGCAGAAGCCGCACCAGTCGGTGCCGAACTCGACCAGGGTGGGGCCGGGCAGTGCGTCGACCTCTTCGCGCGAAGGCGCGACCGTTGAATAGCTCGAAATCATCCGGCGATTCTGCGCGAGCCGCGCGAAACCCGCTCGCGGCCGGCGCCCCCGTTCAGCTGATCAAACGGCCGTTCGAGCTGATCACCGCGACATCCACGAACTGGTTGCCTTCGCGGTTGCCGCGGCCGTAGTTGATCTTCACGCCGCCCAGGTCGTAGCCCTCGATGTGCTCCAGCGCGGCGATCACGCCGGCGCGCGTCGGCGACGGACCGGCGCGGCGCAGGCCCTCGGCCAGCACGCAGGCGTCCATGTAGCCCTCCAGGCTCGGCAGCGAGAACTCCTTGACGCCGTTGGCCAGCATGTCGGCCTGGTAGCGCCGCACGATCTCGAACTTGGTCGCGAAGGGCGAGGGCACGACGATCGCGAAGCCCAGGCCATGGGCCAGGTCGCCCATCGCGCCGAGCGCGCTGGCCGTGATCGACAGGCCGTAGGCGCTGCTCTTGCCGCCGGCCTTGCGCAGCGCGCGAACGAAGGCCGGCGCGGTGCCGGCCAGGCCGATGATGACGATCTGCGGCTCGGCCGCTGCGATCTTGGCGGCGGCTGCGTCGACCTCCATGCTTGTGGTGCTCGGCGTGCTGGCGATCACCGCCGGCTCGAGCTTGGCCTTGGCGAGCGCGGCCTTGAAACCCGCCAGCAGCGACTGGCCGAGCGGGTCTTCCGAATAGACGATGCCGATGCGCGACTGTCCCAGCACGGCGGCGGTGGCGATCAGCCGGTCGAGTTCCTGGTCGTAGTTGGCGCGCACCCAGAAGGTGTTGGGTGCTGCCTTCTTGCGCAGCGAGACGGTGCCGGTGTTCGGGCCGACCACCGCCATGCCGGGCACGGCATCGCTGATCTCGGCGGTCTGCCGCGTGCCCAGCGGGTGCACCATGGCCAGCACCGAGCTGTCGGCGGCGAAGGCCAGGGCGTTGGCTTTGGCGATGTCGGGCTTGAACTGGTCATCGGCCATCACCAGCTCGACCTTGGTGCCATTGATGCCGCCGGCGCGGTTCAGGCCGTTGAAGTAGGCCGACGATCCCACGAAGAGGGCGATGCCGTTGGCCTTCTCGACGCTGCTGTTGTCGAACGAAGCACCGATGCGGATGGTCCGGGCCTGGGCGAACGCGGGCAGTCCGAAGCCGGCTGCGGCAGCAAGGCCGGCGGCGCCGGCGATGCGGGTGATGACTTGGCGCCGATTGGGTTTCGACGGCAGGGAAAAGCTATTGGCCTCGGGCTCACGCATGGTCAACGTCCAATCAGGCCGCCGGGTTCGGCGCGCAGGTTTTAACAGGCGCTGACAATAGCAACAATTTGTAAAATTGTCACTAGGGCGATGCCGGGCGTGAGGTCCGTCAGCGCCCCCGGCCGAGCTTTCTGTAGACGGTGGCGCGGCTGATGCCCAGGGCCCGCGCGGCTTCCGCCACATTGCCGCGGGCGTCGTCGACGGCCTTGCGGATCAGGGCCGACTCGACGTCGCGCAGCCGCGGCGCGCTGGCGCCAGCGACCGCGCCCGTCCTGGGCTGCCGCGCCAGCCGCGGCCGGGCCTGGACCCGCAAGCCCGACCACAGCGGCACCTCGAGCACGGCGTCGCCGCGCCGGGCGGCATCGAACAGCATCTGCGGCGGCAGTGCGAAGAGGTCGTTGCAATGGAGCGACGGTCGCCCGCCGAGCGGCTGGTGCAGCATCTGGCGCGCCGCGGCATTGGCGCCGCTGATGCCGCCGTCGGCGTCGATGCAAAGCAGGCCTTCGGTGTCGGTGCCGGCGACGCTGCCGGGCCAGCCGATCTGCAGCAGCAGCTCGCAGGGGTGGCCTTGCACCAGTGCGTTCTCGATGCTGCGGGCCGAGGACGCCGCGAGGTGGCGCAGCTCGGGCCGCTCGACCACCTGGACACCGGTCAGGTCGAGCATCCCGATGCATTCGCCCCGCGGGCCGAACAGCGGCGCGCCGGCGCAGCTGTAGATGCTGGTGTCGTCGAAGAAATGTTCGCCGCGATGCAGCCAGACCGAGGCGTGCTCGGCCAGCGCCGCACCGATCGCCGTGGTGCCGACGGCGCGCTCCGACAGGTCGACGCCGACGCGCGCGATGTCGCGCGCATGCCGCGCGGCCGGGTCGCTGCCGGACGGCAGGGCGCCGATGTCGACCACGATGCCGTCGGCGTCGGTCAGGATGGCGAAATAGCGGGTGTCGGCGATCGCCCGCGACAGGCGGTCGAGCACCGGCCGCGCTGCTGTGACCAGCGCGCGGTTGCGCTCGGCCACTCGCTGCGCCTGCTCGGCCGAGACCGGATCGAAGCTCACGTGCTGCCGCGGGCGGTGGCCGGCGGCCAGGCAGCGCTGCCACGAGCGAACCAGCCACGGCTCGACCGGCGCCGCCAGTGGATCGGCCGGGCGCTCGCCGTCGATCCACGCGCGGCGCGCCTGGGCAATGGACAGGGTGCGCTCGGGCGGGGGAGAAGCGAAAGAGGGCGTCATCGTGTGGACATCGGGCCTCGGCGGCGCCTGTTCGGGACTCGCCGGAGGGCGAGCTGTTTCATTTTGAGAATTTCAAGGACAACGCGCAAGCGCCTAGGGTTTTGCCTAGGATCGTGCCTTTGCCGCCCGTCCAAGATCATGCGGCCGAAGTTCAGCCATCACCTACAACGGAGACAGCCACATGCAGGTTCCATTCACGGTCAACGGCCGCGAGGTCACGGTCGACGCCCCCCCGAACACCTTCCTCGTGCAAGCGATTCGCGAGCATCTCCACCTGACCGGGACGCATGTCGGCTGCGACACCGCGCAATGCGGCGCCTGCACCGTCCACGTCAACGGCCGCGCGGTCAAGTCGTGCAACGTGCTGGTCGCGCAGGTGGCCGGCGCCCAGATCACCACCATCGAGGGCATCGCCCAGCCCGACGGCACCATGCACCCGATGCAGGCGGCCTTCAAGGAGTGCCACGGCCTGCAATGCGGCTTCTGCACGCCGGGCATGGTGATGAGCGCCATCGACCTGTGCACCCACCATCCGAAGTCCAGCGAGACCGAGATCCGCGAACTGCTCGACGGCAACCTCTGCCGCTGCACCGGCTACCAGAACATCGTCAAGGCGGTGCAGATGGGTGGCGAGGCGATGTCCGCCGCGCCCGCCAAGACCACGGCCACCGCTTGAGGAGCACGACATGGGCGCACCCGACTTCGCAGGCCTGCCGCACATCGGCGAGGCCCTCAAGCGCAAGGAAGACTATCGCTTCCTGACTGGCGCCGGCCAGTACACCGACGACATCGACCTGGCCAACCAGGCCCACTGCATCTTCGTGCGCTCGCCGCACGCGCATGCCACGATCAAGTCCGTCGACATTGCCGCGGCATCGAAGATGCCCGGCGTGGTCGGCATCTTCAGCGGCAAGGACATCGAGGGAAAGATGGGCGGGCTGCCCTGCGGCTGGCTCATCAACAACCCCGACGGCACGCCGATGAAGGAGCCGATGCACCCGATCCTCGCGATCAAGAAGGTGCGCTATGTCGGCGACCATGTCGCGATGGTGGTGGCCGAGACCGTCGAGCAGGCCAAGAACGCGGCCGAGGCGGTGGTGGTCGACTACGACGTGCACCCGGCGCTGGTCAGCGTGGCCGATGCCGCGAAGAAGCAGAGCGGCGTCACGATCCACGACGAGGCGCCCGACAACCAATGCTACAAGTGGGCGATCGGCGACAAGGCGGCGGTCGATGCCGCGTTTGCCAATGCGGCGCACGTCACCAAGCTCGACCTGGTCAACAACCGGCTGATCCCCAACCCGATGGAGCCGCGCGTGGCCATCGGCAGCTACAGCCGCGCCAACGAAGAGTACGTGCTCTACGTGTCGAACCAGAACCCGCACGTCGAACGGCTCCTGATGACCGCCTTCGTACTCGGCCTGCCCGAGCACAAGGTGCGCGTGATCGCGCCCGACGTCGGCGGCGGATTCGGCTCCAAGATCTATCTCTATGCCGAGGACGTCTGCCTGACCTGGGCCTCGAAGCAGCTCAACCGCAGCATCAAGTGGACCGGCGAGCGCTCCGAGTGCTTCCTGTCCGACGCCCACGGCCGCGACCACGTGAGCCATGCCGAGATGGCGATGGACGCCCAGGGCAAGTTCCTGGCGCTGCGGGTGCACACCAACGCCAACCTGGGTGCCTACCTGTCGACCTTCGCGACCGCGGTGCCGACCATCCTCTACGCCACGCTGCTGGCCGGCCAATACACGACGCCGCAGATCTACGTCGAGGTCGATGCCTGGTTCACCAACACCGCGCCGGTCGATGCCTACCGCGGCGCCGGCCGACCCGAGGCCACCTACCTGCTCGAACGGCTGGTGTCGCGCTGCGCCTGGGAAATGAACCTGGGCCAGGACGAGATCCGCAAGCGCAACTTCATCGCCACCTTCCCCTACCAGACGCCGGTGGCGCTGCAGTACGACACGGGCGACTTCCACGCCTGCATGGACAAGTCGAGGCAGTTGGCCGACGTCGCCGGGTTTGCTGCGCGCAAGTCGGCCAGCGAG
The DNA here is from genome assembly GCF_030316985.1 of Variovorax sp. J31P179. Taxonomy (NCBI): domain Bacteria; kingdom Pseudomonadati; phylum Pseudomonadota; class Betaproteobacteria; order Burkholderiales; family Comamonadaceae; genus Variovorax; species Variovorax sp. J31P179. Next base: position 166,310 of record NZ_JASZYL010000008.1, read on the forward strand.
GCGAAGGGCAAGCTGCGCGGCATGGGCTACTCGAGCTACATCGAGGCCTGCGGCATCGCGCCGTCGAACATCGCGGGTGCGCTCGGCGCGCGCGCGGGCCTGTTCGAATGCGGCGAGATCCGGGTCCATCCGACCGGCAGCGTGACCGTGTTCACGGGCTCCCACAGCCATGGCCAGGGCCACGAGACGACCTTTGCACAGGTGGTGGCGGCGCGCCTGGGCATCGCGGTCGAGGCGGTCGACGTGGTGCACGGCGATACAGGCCGCGTGCCCTTCGGCATGGGCACCTACGGCTCGCGCTCGATCTCGGTGGGCGGCGCGGCAATCATGAAAGCGCTCGACAAGATCGAGGCCAAGGCCAAGAAGATCGCGGCCCACCTCATGGAAGCCAGCGACGCCGACATCGAGTTCGCCAACGGCGAGTTCACGGTCAAGGGCACCGACAAGAAGATCCCGTTCGGCCAGGTGGCGCTGACGGCCTACGTGCCGCACAACTACCCGCTCGACAAGCTCGAGCCCGGCCTCAACGAAACCGCCTTCTACGACCCGACCAACTTCACCTTCCCGGGCGGCACCTACATCTGCGAGGTCGAGATCGACAAGCAGACCGGCGAGGTCAAGGTCGACCGCTTCACGGCGGTCGACGACTTCGGCACCATCATCAATCCGATGATCGTCGAGGGCCAGGTGCATGGCGGCCTGGTGCAGGGCATCGGCCAGGCGCTGATGGAAAACTGCGTCTACGACAGCGAAGGCCAGCTGCTCACCGGCAGCTTCATGGACTACGCGATGCCGCGCGCCGAAGATTTCCCGATGTTCAAGCTCGACACCGTCTGCACGCCCTGCACCCACAACCCGCTGGGCACCAAGGGCTGCGGCGAGGCCGGCGCCATCGGCTCGCCGCCGGCCGTGATCAACGCGGTGCTCGATGCGCTGGCGCCGCTGGGCGTCAAGGACTTCGACATGCCGGCGTCGCCGCACCGCGTCTGGGAGGCCATGCAGAAGGGCAGCGCGAGCACGACCCCGCAACCCTCGCTCGCCGCCAGCACCCAAGGCCGTCCGGCTCCCTGAACACCGAAGGAAAAAACACCATGTACGCCTTCACCCTCGAACGTCCCACCACCCTGGCCGACGCGGTCAAGCTGGCCGCTGCCGGCGCCAAGCCGCTGGCCGGCGGCCAGACCCTGCTGGCTTCCATGAAGCTGCGCCTCTCGGCCCCGGAGCAACTGGCCGACCTGAGCGGCGTCAAGGAGCTCACCGGGATCACCCGCGATGGCAACAGCTTCGTCATCGGCGCCATGTCCCGGCACCTGGACGTTGCCAACCACGCCGACATCCAGGCCGCCTTTCCGGCGCTCGCCTACCTGGCGGCACACATCGGCGACCGCCAGGTGCGCGCCATGGGCACCCTCGGCGGCTCGGTCGCCAACAACGATCCGGCCGCCTGCTATCCCAGCGCGGTGCTGGCGACCGGCGCGACGGTCGTGACGAACAAGCGCGAGGTCGCGGCCGACGACTTCTTCCAGGGACTGTTCACCACCGCACTTGAAGACGGCGAACTGATCAAGGCCATCCGGTTCCCGATCCCGAAGCGGGCGGCCTACGAGAAGCTGCGCCAGAAGGCCTCGAACTTCCCGCTGGTCGGCATCTTCGTCGCCCAGTCCGACAGCGGCGTGCGGGTGGCGGTCACGGGCGCTGGCAACGGCGTGTTCCGGCACAAGGGCCTCGAGGACGCGCTCGCCAAGGCGTTCACGCCCGAGTCCGCGGCCGGCGTCAAGATCGACGCCTCCGACCTCAACAGCGACTTGCATGCCTCGGCCGACTACCGGGCCAACCTGATCAGCGTGCTGACCCAGCGCGCGGTCGCCAAGGCCCTCGGCTGAATGTGGCCCCCACGCTCGGCACTGCGTGTCCTCGCTGCCCCCCGAGGGGGCCGCAGGCCGCCTTGGGGCGGCCCGGCGCCGGCCTGGCCGCCGGTATCCTCCCGTCATGACTGACACCACGCCTGCCGCGACCTCGCCTTTCTCCTCCATCGATGCGGTCGTGCAGGCGCTGCAAGGCGTCGGCTACTTCGCCGATCGACGGCTGGCGACGGCGGTGTTCCTGGCTCTCAAGCTGCAGCGTCCGCTGCTGCTCGAGGGCGAGCCCGGGGTCGGCAAGACCGAGCTCGCCAAGGCCCTGTCGGCCGCCCTCGGGCGCGAACTGCTGCGCCTGCAGTGCTACGACGGGCTCGAGCAGCGCGAGGCGCTCTACGAATGGAACTACGCGGCCCAACTGCTCCACATGCGGGCCGCCGAGGCGCAGGGCGCATCGAGCGACATCGAGTCCGAGGTCTACCAGCCGCGCTACCTGATCCGTCGGCCGCTGCTGCAGGCGCTGCAGGCCGCGCCGCCCGGCGCGGTGCTCCTCATCGACGAGGTCGACCGCGCCGACGAGCCCTTCGAGGCCTTCCTGCTCGAATACCTGGGCGAGTATCAGGTCAGCATCCCCGAACTCGGCACGGTGCGGGCGCTGGTGCCGCCGGTCACGCTGCTCACCAGCAACCGCACGCGCGAACTCAACGACGCGGTCAAGCGGCGCTGCCTCTATCACTGGCTCGACTACCCGGAGCGCGAACGCGAGCTGGCGATCGTGCGGGCCCAGGTGCCGGAGGCCGGCCGGGTGCTGTCGGAGCAGGTCGCGGCCTTCGTCGGCCGGCTGCGCACGGCCCCGTTCGCCAGCGCCTTCCAGCGGGCGCCGGGCATCGCCGAGAGCGTCGAATGGGCCAAGGCCCTGATCGCGCTCGACACGGTCGAACTCGACCCCGAGGTGGTGGCCGACACCGCCGGCATCCTGTTCAAGCAGCGCGACGATGTCGCCGCGCTGACGCGCGAGCTGGCCTCCGACCTGCTCAAGCCCGAGGAGGAGGCCCCGTCTTGACAGAGCGAGTGCAGCAGCTCGGCGATGCCCGCCGCGGCAAGCTCGCAGGCAACCTGGCGGGCTTCGGCCGTGCGCTGCGGCGCGCCGGCGTGCGCACCGACGCCATGCGCATCGGGCTCGCGGCCGAGGCCGCGATGCTGGTCGGCGTCGACAGCCGCGGCGACCTGGCGTCCGCGATGGAGGCCGTGATGATCAGCCGCGAGGAAGACCGGGGGGTGTTCCGCGAGCTCTTCGACGCCTGGTTCCGCGATCCCGAGCTGGCCAACAAGCTGCTGGCCCAGATGCTGCCGAGCGCCGAAGGCAAGGCCGAGCCGGCGAAGCGCCGGCCGCGGGTGCGCGAGGCGCTGGCGGCCCCGCGCGATGCGGTCAAGCCAGCGCAGACCGAGCGCGAGATCGACTTCGATGCCGCGATGACCGCCAGCGACCGGCAGCGGGTCCAGCATGCCGATTTCAACGCGCTCGGCGCCGCCGAGTACCGGCTGGTCGAGCGGCTGGCGCGCGACATTGCGTTGCCGGTGCCGACCCTGCCCTCGCGCCGGCTGCGGGTGGCCGGCGACGGCGGCGTGCATTCGCGCATGCACTGGCCCGGCGTGCTGCACGAGGCGGCGCGCACCGGCGGCGAAATGCTGCGGCTGCCGAAGCTCTCGCGCCGCCGCCAGCCGCTGCCGCTGCTGGTGCTGATCGACGTCTCGGGATCGATGGAACGCTACGCCCGCCTGCTGCTGGCCTTCCTGCATGCGTCGACCCGGCGCGCGGGCCGGCGCGACGTGTTCGCCTTCGGCACCCACTTGACCGACCTGACACCGGCCTTCCGGATCGCCGACACCGATGCGATGCTGGCCGCGGCCGGCGCCGCCATCGACGATTTCGCCGGCGGCACCCGCCTGGGCGATTCGCTGGCCCAGCTGCGCCACAGGCACGCGCGGCGCCTCACCGGACGCCGCACGCTGGTGCTGGTGATCAGCGACGGCCTCGACACCGGCGAGCCCGAGGCGCTGGAGCACGAACTGCTGTGGCTCAAGCGGCATTCGCGGCGCGTGCTGTGGCTCAACCCGTTGCTGCGCTACGAGGGCTACGCTCCCCTTGCGCGCGGTGCGGCCATGTTGCACCGCCATGCAGACGCGATGCTCGCGGTCCACAATCTGAGCGCCCTCGAACAGCTGGCTTCGAGCCTCGCGGCGCTGATGCGCGCAGGTCGATAGCGGCCCGTTCACCCACCAAGACAACAAGGAATCCACCATGGAAATGCTCGGCAACCGCCGTCTCGGCGTCACGCAGCAACAGGCCTGGGATGCGCTCAACGATCCCGAGACCTTGAAGAAGTGCATCCCGGGCTGCGACCGGTTCGAGCTCACCGGCGAGAACGAGTACTCGGTCGGGCTGGCGCTGAAGATCGGGCCGGTGTCGGCCAAGTTCAGCGGCAAGGTCACGCTGGCCGACATCCTGGCGCCCGACAGCTACAAGCTGTCTTTCGAGGGCCAGGGCGGTGTCGCCGGATTCGCCAAGGGTGCGTCGAGCGTGTCGCTCAAGCCGGTGGCCGACGGCGCCGAGGGCTGCGAGCTCGACTACACCGTGCAGGCCCAGGTCGGCGGCAAGATCGCGCAGATGGGCCAGCGGCTGATCGACGGCGCCGCCAAGTCCACGGCCGACGATTTCTTCAAGCGCTTCGATGCCGAGATGCAGAGCCGCTACGGCCCGCCGCCCGAGGCGGCGGCCGAAGCGCCGGCCGAGAAGGTCGGTGCCGTGGCCGGCTTCATGCAGAAGCTAGGCATTGGCAAGAAGGCCGACACCGACAACAAGGACCCCGACTGAGCCATGGAAAACCTGGACGTCATGGTGCTGCGCACCCTGCGCGACTGGCGGCTGGCGGGCCGCCGTGCGCTGCTGTCGACCGTGGTCCGCACCTGGGGTTCGTCGCCGCGCCCGGTCGGCTCGATCATGGCGCTGGCCGAGGACGGCGCGGTGGTCGGCTCGGTCTCGGGCGGCTGCATCGAGGACGACCTGATCGCCCGCTACAGCCGCGCCCACGGCGACGGCGTCATGCCCACGGGCGCGCCGGCGCTGGTCAAGTACGGCATCACGGCCGACGAGGCGCATCGCTTCGGGCTGCCCTGCGGCGGCACGCTGGAGCTGCTGCTCGAATACGACCCCGACGCCGAATCCCTGAAGACGCTGGTGGCGGCGCTCGAGCAGGGGCAGCTGATGCAGCGCACGGTGCAGCTGGCGGATGGCGCGGTGGCGCTGGCCGAGGCGACCTCACCGGCCGAGCTGCTGGTCGACGACACCGAACTGGTGAACACCTTCGGCCCCGAATACCGCATGCTGCTGATCGGTGCCGGCCAGCTGGCCGAATACCTGGCGACGATGGCCAAGTTCAGCGGCTTCGCGGTCACGCTGTGCGACCCGCGCACCGAATACCACACGGCCTGGACCTTGCCCGGCGTCGCCATCACCACCGAGATGCCCGACGATGCCGTGACCGCGTTCAAGCCCGATCGCCGGACCTGCGTGGTGGCGCTCACGCACGACCCCAAGCTCGACGACCTGGCGCTGCTGGAGGCGCTGCAGAGCGAGGCCTTCTATGTCGGCGCGATCGGATCGCGGCGCAATGCCGAGGCCCGGCGCGAACGGATGATCGAGCACTTCGAGCAGACCGAGCAATCGCTGGCGCGCCTGCGCGGCCCGATCGGCATCTACATCGGCAGCAAGACGCCGCCCGAGATCGCGGTCAGCGTGATGGCGGAGATCCTGGCGGTGAAGAACGCGGTGGCCTTGCCGCGCGAAGCGGCGGTGGCGGTGGCCAAGGCGGCCGTGGGCTGAATCCGTCAGCGCTTTCGCGGGCCCAGCAGCTCCGCCAGGAAGCTCGTGTTGCGGCCCATCGCCCGCTGCATCTGGCGCGACTCGCGGGCTTCGGTGCGGGCCATCGAGAAGGCGAAGAAGCCGGCCACGAGCACGAAGCAGAGGCCGGCCGCAATCAGGACGCCGGTCAGCGAGGCCGCCCACCAGGCGATCGCGAGCAGGGCGACATTGAGGATCAGGATGAGGGCGCGCATGGCGTCAGGCTAACAGAGCCGATCAGTCTGCAGCGTGAACTAATGCACGGGCATCGCCTTAAGATGGAAAGCAGCATGCCAGCCCACCCATCCCCAGTCACTGCCGCCGCACCGCGCGCCTGCTGGATCGAAGCGCCGGGCCGCGCCGCGATCCGGATCGAGCCGATGGCCGCGCCCGGCGCCGGCGAGGTCGAGGTCCGGACGCTGCACAGTGCGGTCAGCCGCGGCACCGAGTCGCTGGTGTTCCGCGGCGAGGTGCCGACCAGCGAATTCGAGCGCATGCGCGCACCGTTTCAAGCGGGCGCGTTCCCCGCACCGGTCAAGTACGGCTACGCCAGCGTCGGCATCGTCGAGCAGGGCCCCGAAGGTTGGCGGGGCCGTCCTGTCTTCTGCCTGCATCCGCACCAGACCCGCTACGTGGTGCCGGTCGATGCGGTGCACCCGCTGCCCGAAGGCCTGCCGCCCGGGCGCGCGGTGCTGGCCGCCAACATGGAGACCGCGGTCAATGCGCTCTGGGATGCGGCGCCGCGTGTCGGCGATCGCATCACGGTGGTGGGCGGCGGGGTCGTCGGCCTGCTGGTCGCCTGGCTGGCTGCAAGGCTGCCGGGCTGCGAGGTCGAACTGGTCGACGTGCGGTCCTCGCGGCGCGCAGTGGCGGAGCGGCTCGGCGTCGCCTTCTCGCTGCCGGAGCACGCGCGGCCCGAGGCCGACCTGGTGCTGCATGCCAGCGGCCAGCCCCAGGGCCTGGCCACGGCGCTGGCACTGGCAGCCTTCGAGGCCACCGTGATCGAGCTCAGCTGGTACGGGGAGCGGCCGGTGTCGCTGGCACTCGGCGAGGCCTTTCATTCGCGCCGGCTGGTGCTCAAGAGCTCCCAGGTCGGCCACGTGGCGCCGGCCCAGCGCAGCCGCTGGCCGCACCGGCGGCGGCTGGCGCTGGCCTTGTCGCTGCTGCGCGACCCGGTGCTCGACCTGCTGGTGACCGACACCGCGCCCTTCGACCAGTTGCCCGAGGTGCTGGCGCGCCTTGCCGCCGGTGCGCCGGACACGCTGTGCCAGCGCATCGACTACGCCTGAGACCCAACCTGCCAGGAGCCCCCGCATGTACAGCGTCAACGTCCGCGACCACTTCATGGTCGCCCACAGCTTTCGCGGCGAGGCCTTCGGCCCGGCCCAGCGCCTGCACGGCGCGACCTACGTGGTCGATCTCGAGTTTCGCCGCGCCGAACTCGATGCCGACGGCATGGTGGTCGACATCGCGCGGGCGACCGAGGTGCTGCGCAGCGTGCTGGGCGAGTTCAACCTGCGCAACCTCGACGACGACCCGGCCTTCGAGGGACGCAACACGACCACCGAGTTCATGGCCCGCGTGATCTTCGATCGGGTCGCCGCGCGGATCCCGGTCGGCGACCTCGGGCCGCACGCCAGCGGGCTGTCGGGCCTGAGGGTGCGGCTCAACGAATCGCACGTGGCTTGGGCCGCCTACGAGGGCGCACTGCCGGCCGAGGCGGGTTGAATCCATTGAACGCGCGCTGCAGCTTCCTCGTGCCGGGCGATCTCGGCACCCGCACCGGCGGCTATGGCTACGACCGCCGGATCATCGACGGCCTGCGCGCGGCCGGCTGGCAGGTCGACGTGCAGTCACTGGGACCCGGCTTTCCCGATCCCGATGCATCGGCCCTGGCGTTGGCTCGCCGCCTGATCGAGGCCCTTCCCGATGGCACGCTGGTGGTGGTCGACGGGCTGGGCTTCGGCGTGCTGCCCGACCTCGCTGCCGCTCATGCGCAGAGGCTGCGCTGGGTCGCGCTGGTGCACCATCCGCTGTCGCTCGAGACCGGGCTGGCGCCCGATCGGCAGCGGGTGCTGTTCGAGAGCGAGCGGCGCGCGCTGGCGTCCGCACGCGGCGTCGTCGTCACCGGCCCGGCCACGGCGCGGGCGCTGGCGGCCTTCGACGTCGAGGACGCCCGCATCACGGTGGTCGAGCCGGGCACCGATCCCGCGCCGCTGGCAAAGGGGTCGGGCGTGGCCGCACTGGCGCTGTTGTGCGTTGCCAGCGTGACGCCGCGCAAGGGCCATGCCTTGCTGGTCGATGCGCTGGCCGGCCTGCGCGATCGGCCGTGGACGCTGGATTGCGCCGGCAGCCTCGCGATGGACCCGGCCTGCGCGGCGGCCCTGGCGGCCGCGATCGAAGCCCGGGGCCTGCAAGATCGCGTGCGGCTCCACGGTGAATGCGACGAGGCCGGCCTGCGCGCGCTCTACCAGGCTGCCGATGTCTTCGTGCTGCCGTCCTTCCACGAAGGCTACGGCATGGCGCTGGCCGAGGCCCTGGCGCACGGCCTGCCGGTGATCAGCACGCTGGCCGGCGCCATTCCAGACACCGTGCCGAGCACGGCGGGCCTGCTGGTTCCGCCGGGCGAGGTCGACGCGTTGCGGGCTGCGTTGCGGCGCCTGCTGGACGAAGACGGCCTGCGGGCCCGGCTGGCCGAGGGCGCCCGTGAAGCCCGGCGCGGCTTGCCGACCTGGGCGTCGCGTGCAGCGCGCTTTGCCGTCGCCCTCGACGCCGCCGCGCGCGCACCGTTGCCATGACCGGATTCAGCGCCGACTGGCTCGCGCTGCGCGAATCCTTCGATCGGGCCGCACGCGAGGCATCGGCCGCTGCCTTCGACCTGGTCGGGTTGGCCCGCCGATTGCGCGGTGATGGCGCCACGCTCGGCGTGCTCGACCTGGCCTCCGGCACCGGGGCCAACCTGCGCGAACTGGCGCCCCGCCTGGGCGGCGCGCAGCACTGGCGGCTGGTCGATCACGATCCGCGGCTGCTGGCGGCATTGCCCGGCGCGCTCGCGGCCTGGGCGGCGGCGCAGGGCTTCGCGGTGCGCACGCAAGGGGATCGGCTGCGCATCGAAGGACCGGACTGGCAGGCCGATGTGGAAGTCGTGCACCTCGATCTCGCCCGCGAGCTGGCCGCGCTGCCGCTGGCCGGGGTCGGGTTGATCACGGCGTCGGCGCTGCTCGACCTGGTGTCGGCCGCCTGGCTCGACCAACTGCTGACCCTCGCCTGCGCGGCGAAGGCGGCGCTGCTGTTCGCGTTGACGGTCGACGGGCGCGTCGACTGGACCCCGAAGCGGGCGGCCGATGAGGCGGTTCTGCGTCTGTTCGAGGCGCACCAGCGGGGCGACAAGGGCTTCGGCCCGGCGCTGGGCGGCAGGGCGGTGGAGGCGGTGGGCGATCGGCTGCGCGCGCTGGGCTGCGAGCTTCAGCGCATCGCCAGCGACTGGCACATCGACGCTCGCGACGGCGCCCAGGCACAGGCGATGCTGGCCGCGCTGATCGAAGGCAGCGCGGCCGCCGCGCGCGAGCAGGACGCCGGCGCCGCCGCATCGGTGGCCGCATGGTCGGCCGAACGGATGCAACTGCTCGTGCGCACCCGGCTTCGCATCGGCCACGCGGACTTGCTTGCCGTCTGGCCCTAATCCGCAGACCGCGCGGCGCGCAGATCAAGGTCCCAGAGCACGTCGGCGCCCATGCGGAACAGGCGCCCCGGCGGTCGCAGGCAATCGCGCATCGCGGCGCTGCGCGGCAATTGCAATCCTGGCCGGCCGGCCCCGATGATCACCGGCGCGATGCTGAGATGCAGCCGGTCGAGGCAACCCTGCGCGATGAAGCGCGACACGGTGACGCCGCCGCCTTCGACGAACAGCACGCCCAGGCCGCGCTGCTGCAAGGCAGCTTGCAATGCGTGCAGGTCGGCGCTGCCATCGGGACGCAGCAGGCCAGGCACGCCGAGCACCTGGTCGGCACCCACGCGGCGCGCCGCTTCGGACGTGCGTGCGGCGTCGCAGGCCAGCAGGGTGGCTGACTGGCGGTCGCAGAAGACGCGCAGCGTCGCCGGCAGTCGCAGCGCCGGGTCGAGCAGCACCCGTACCGGGTGCGGGCCCGGCACCCGCCGCGTCGTCAGTTGCGGGTTGTCGATGGCCGCGGTGCCGGCGCCGACGATGACCGCGTCGCACAGCGCGCGCAGGCGGTGCAGGTGCACCAGCATCTCCGGCCCGTTGACGTAGTTGGAGTCACCGCCATGCGTGGCCACGCAGCCATCCAGGCTCTGGCCGAGCTGGCCGATCGCCCAGGGCGTGCCCGCGCGCGGCTGGTCGAGCAGGGGCTTGAGCAGATCGAACAGCTCGAGCGCCTGGTCGTCCCACAGCCCCTGCAACGCGAAGCCCCCCGCCGCGTTCCAGGCGATCGGCGCGCCGGCGTCCGCCGCCGGCGGCGGCTGGCGACTGCGCCGGCGCGACGCGATCTCCAGGCACAGCGGCCACAGCACATCGATGCCGGGGAGGGTGGGGGAGGCGTGCATCATGGCTTGTCAGCAAGGCGTGGGGGCGTGGAATGGGGGGTGTCCGGCGTCTGGCGAGCTGCCTGGGCCTCGCCATGAAGCGCCAGCGCGAGCGCGCCTGCGACCCACAGCGCCGCCAGGCCCGCGACGATCACCGCATCGATCGCAGGGCGTCGGCCGCGCCGCAGCCACTGCACTGTCGGCCCCGACGTCAGGGCACAAGCGAGCAGCAACAGTACCTCGGGCTGCACTGGCGTCAGCAGGGCGAGGCCCTGCGCCAGCGTCAGCCAGGCGATGACGCAGACCACCGCACCACTGGCGCCGAAGCCGATGCGGACCTTGGGCCAAAGCCACAAGGCGCAGCCGGCAATGGCGGCGGCGATCGCCAGGCCGAGCTCGAACAGCAGCGGCGATCCGGAAATGAAAGCCACCGCCGACAGTCCGAGGCCGGCGATCAGCAGGCTGGCCGGCGCGTCGGCCTGCTCGAGCGGCGCGCCCAGCACCGCCGCGATCACCGCGGCGCCGACCGCCCAGGTGGCGACCTGCAGCACCGCAGGCTGGTCGCTGAGCCCTATCAGCACCAGCGCCCACAGCACGCAGCAGGCGAGCCAGGTCGTGCGCTTCATCGCACGCATGCCTTCCAGGCCGATGCCGAGCAAGGCGGCCGAGGCGTAGATCCAGGGCAGCTCCTCGGTCAGCTCGCCCGGCCACATCTGCCAGCCGAGCACCCAGGCCGAGGCGACCAGGATCGCCGGCGCCACGCCCGCCGAGGCCCAGCGCCGGCCATGCACCCCGCCGAGGACGGCGCGCAGCAGGCCGGTGGCCCCGAACGACAGCACCAGCGGCAGCGCCAGGCTCTCGAACAGCGGGTTGTGGAAGTCCATGCCCGTTTAGTTTATGCAGGCCGGCCGGGGCCGCCGTCAATGCGACAGGTCGGCGGCGCCATCAGGCAGACTCCACCGGTGGCGGACGCGTCGAGGTCCAGGGCGAGACGCCCTGCGCCACGGCCGCGTCGTGCTGGGCGGCCAGCGCGCGCCGGAAACCGTCGCGTTGCTGAAGCCGCTCCCAGTACGTGGCCACCGCGGCCGGAAAGCGCGGCACCAGGTCGAGTTCGTTGGCCAGCAGCAGCGCGTAGCCGACCGAGATGTCGGCCACCGTGAAGCGGTCGGCGGCCAGGAAGGCATGCTGCTGCAGCACCGCGTCGATGCCGCGCAGGCGGGCGATGAACCACTTGGCATAGTCGTCCGCCGCCTGCGGCAGCTTGCGCTCCTCGGGCTCGAAGCGGCCGTAGCGCAGCACGATGGTCTGCGGGAAGGTCAGCGTGGCCTCGCCGTGATGCAGCCAGTTGAGCCAGGCGCCGAAGCCGGGCTCGTCGGGCCGCACCGCGAGGCCGTGCCGGTTGCCGGGGTCGCAGCGCTGCACCAGGTACTGGCACATGGCCGACGACTCGGTCATGCGCGTGTCGCCGTCGAGCAGCAGCGGCACGGTGCCGAGCGGATTGAGCGCGAGGTAGCTGCGCTGGAGCGCGCGCGGGGGAAAGGGCAGCATGCGCAACTGGTAGGGCGCGCCCAGTTCCTCGAGCGCCCAGAGCGGGCGGAACGAACGTGCGCTGACACAGTGATAGAGCTCGATCATGCGGGTCCTTGTCTCCTGGCGGCGAACTCGCCGCCGTTCGGCGTCCGCCATCCTAAGCCCAAGGCCGCCCCGGGGCGCAGTAGCATTCGGTGCGCTGCAGCGACCCCGGGGACCCGGGCCGATCGGCCGCCACACGACCAGAGAGCATTCATGAGCACCAACATCGTCATCGTCGGAGGCGGCCATGCCGCCGCCCAGCTGTGCGCCGGCCTGGCCGAGGCCGGGCAGGGCGGGCGCGTCCACTTGGTCTGCGAGGAAGCGACCATTCCCTATCACCGGCCGCCGCTGTCCAAGACCTTCCTGAAGAGCCCGGACGAGCAGCCGCAGCAGCATCGGGCCGAAGCCTGGTATGCCGAATCGGGCATCACGATGCACCTGGGCGATGCGGCACTGGCGATCGACCGCGCCGCCCGCACGGTCACGCTGCAATCGGGGGCCGTGCTCGGCTGGGAGCGCCTGGTGCTCGCGACCGGCACCCGCGCCCGCCGCCTGTCGGCGCTGGCGGGACTGTCCAACGTGGCCCTGCTGCGCGCCGCCGACGAAGCGGCGCAGCTGCGCAGCCTGCTGGCCGCGGCGCAGCACGTGACCGTGCTCGGCGGCGGCTTCATCGGCCTCGAGGTGGCCGCCACCGCGCTGGCGCTCGGCAAGCAGGTGCTGGTGCTCGAAAGCGCGCCGCGGCTGTTGAGCCGCGCCGTGTCCCCCGAGCTGTCGGCGCACGTGCTGGCGACCCACCGCGCCGCCGGCATGGACCTGCGCGTGGGCGTGCAGAGCGGCGCAATGCAGATCGACGGGCCGCGGCTGATGGCGATCGAGGTCGACGGCGCGCCGCAGCCGATCGACCTGCTGCTGCTCGGCATCGGTGCGGTGCCCGAGACCGCGCTGGCCGAGGCCGCCGGCCTGGAGTGCGCCGACGGCATCGTGGTCGACGCCTACATGCAGACCAGCGACGAGCGCGTGCTGGCGGTGGGCGATTGCACGCGCTTCCCGGACCGGCGCGCCGGCCAGGCGCTGCGCCTGGAGTCGGTGCAGAACGCCAACGACCAGGCCCGCACCGCCGTGGCGACCCTGACCGGTGCGCCGCGGCCGCACGACGCGGTGCCGTGGTTCTGGTCGGATCAGGGCAGCCTGCGGCTGCAGATGGCCGGCCTGGTGCCGGCGCCCGGCGCGCCCGGCCACGTCACGGTGCGGCGCCCCGGGGCCAGCGCGGCTGCGTTCTCGCTGCTGCACTACGTGGACGGCCAGCTGCGCTGCGTCGAATCGGTCAACGCGCCGGTCGACCACATGATGAGCCGCAAGCTGCTCGAAGCGGGGCGCAGCCCCGAGCCGGCGGTCGCGGCCGATCCGGCCGTGCCGCTCAAGACGCACCTGGCCTGAGGGTCAACAGGCCCCGGCGGCCGGCAGGTTCAGGCCGTGCCCGCCGGGTGCGGCGCCATGTTCTTGCGAATCTCGGCGTCCATCATGCGGGTGCCGGCCGCCAGCGCGGCCTCGTAGGTGTCGGCGCCGTATTCGGCGGCGCGCACCACCTTGTGGGGGACGCCACCGGCGTCGCATTCGAGCAGCGTCCAGAGAAAAGACCCGGGCGCCGGCTCGTCGATAACGAGTTTGATCGGATTTTTCATGCCTTGATGGTGGGCTTTTCGCTTGGGCTTTTCTGTAGGAGAAGGCCTACGTTACGTGCGAATCGTCGCTCTCAATCGACCAGGAAGCCGCCGCTGAGATTGGCGACGGTGCCGGTGATGGCGCCGGCATGCTTCGAGGCCAGAAAGACCGCCGTGTTCGCGACCTGATCGAGGGTCGGCAGGCGCTTCAGCAAGGTGCCGGCGGCGGCGCCCGCGAGCATCTGCTCGATCGTCAGCCCGGCGCGCTCGGCCATCGGGGCGAACACCTCGCGGGTGTGGGAGCCCATGGCGGCGGCCTCGGGGATCGCATGCGGCCTGATGCAGACCACGCGGACGCCCCGGGCGCCGAGTTCGCCCGCGAGATGGCGCGACAACGCCTCGACCGCGGCGCTCGCGACGCAGTTGCCCAGGTAGCCCGGTCCCGGAAGCCGCGCGCCGGGCGTCGACAGCGTGAGGATGACGCCCGATCGCCTGGCGGCCATGTGGCGCGCCGCCGCCTTGGCGGTGATGAAATTGGCCCGCGCGTAAGTCGTGATCGGCAGTTCGTAGTCGGCGAGCGAAAGATCGGCCAGCGGCGTGCCTTGCACGTGCGCGATGCCGATCGCGTTCAGCGCGACGTCGATCCGTCCCGTCCGTGCCGCCACGGCATCGGCGTGGCGTTCGACCGCATCGGTGTCGAGGGCATCGAGCCGGGCGGTCTCGACCTGCCCGCCGGCCGCGCGGATGTCGTTCGCGACGGCGTCGAGGCGGGACTGGGTCCGGCCGGTGAGGAACACCCGTGCGCCTTCGCGCGCGAAGGCGCGGGCCACGGCGCCGCCGATCGCACCGCCCCCACCGTGGACCACCGCGCTCTGGTTCTGGAGCAGCATCCGCATCTCCTGCATTGTGTACGGTATCCACAAACCATAGCAGGGATTCTGGACGGCGTCCACATAGGATGCCTCGGCGTTGAGATGGGTATCGACTCAACGTGGGGCTTGTCAAAAATCATGTAATGTTAGTTAAAATGTATTACATGAACACCGAGCGAGACAACTTCCACGACTGGGCCCGGGACAAGCCTGATTCGACGTCGTTTTCGGGCCTCCACCGTTCCGAACTGCACGATCTGAACAGCCATCCCCGCGTCCGATGGGGACGGCTGTTCTTGCTGGTCGTGCTGGCGGTGGCATTGGGCGCCGGTTTGAAATACCTGGCGGCGGCGGCCTAGTTTTCCACGCCCGGCCAGCCTGCCCGTTTTGCAGGCAATGCGGTGGGAACCCGCATGGGGACTGGGCCCGTGCATTCGCTTCCACGCCCTTCGCACAGCGTTATCCACAGAAGCTCGGTACAAGTCCGGCGACCGCGGCCGTCTTATTTGACCTGCTGCTTGACCAGCTTTCGCGCCAGCGTCCGCCGATGCATGCCGAGCCGCCGCGCGGTCTCGGAAATATTGAAGCCGGTTTCGGCCAGCGTCTCGTGGATCCGTTCCCATTCGAGCGTCTTGATCGAGGTCGAGCGGTTGGTCAGCTCGATGTCGGTGTCGCCCTCGGCGCGTCCGAAGGCGGCCTCGATGTCGTCGGTGTTGGAGGGCTTGGCCAGGTAGTGGCAGGCGCCCAGCTTGATCGCCTCGACCGCGGTCGCGATGCTCGCGAAGCCGGTCAGGACCACGATCAGCATCGCCGGGTCGTGCCGGTTCAGGAGTTGGACGCAGGCCAGCCCCGAGGCCTCGCCGCTGAGCTTGAGGTCGACCACCGCGTAGCGCGGCGAATGGGCCTGGAGCAGGGAAGCGACCTCGTCGACGTTGGCCGCCAGCAGCACCGTGTAGCCGCGCCGCTCGAACGAGCGCCCGAGTGTGCGGGCGAAGGCCGCGTCGTCCTCGACGATCAGCAGCAGGCGTTCAGCTTCCATTTCCTTCGTCTTCCTCCTCTTCGAGAATGATCGATGCCAGCGGCAGGGTCAGCGTCACTTCGGCGCCGCCTTCGGGGCGGTTGCGGGCGCTCACCTTGCCGCCCAGCGTGCGCGCCACGTTGACCACCAGGAACAGCCCGAGCCCGCCTTCCGGCCGGCCCTTGGTCGACAGGTAGGGCTTGCCGAAATCGGCCAGCATCCCTGGCGCGAAGCCGGGCCCGGCATCGGTGACCGTGAGCCGCAGGGTGTCGCCGTCGTGCGTCGCTTCGAGGCGCACCCAGTCGGGCGACGCCTGCAGCGCATTGTCGAGCACGTTGCAAAGGGTCTGCTTCAGGGCCGAGTCGGAGACCATCGGCAGGTCGTGGCCGAAGCGGTTCTCGTACTCGAAGGCCAGCACCGGCCGGGTCGAGCGCCACTCCTCGGCCGTGTCGTCGAGGAAAGTGCTGACCGTGGTTTCGAGCGACGACTCGCCGCGCGCCTCGCCGGCCGACAGCAGGATGCCGCTCAGGGTCGCCTTGCAGCGCTGCACCTGGGCCTGCATCTCGTCGATCTCTGCGAGCAGTTCGGGGTCGGAGGTGAAATGCGGCAGGTGCCGCCAGTCGCCGAGGATCACCGACAGCGTGGCCAGCGGCGTGCCCAGGTCGTGCGCGGCGCCCGAGGCCAGCAGGCCCATGCGCACGATGTGCTCTTCCTCGGCGGCGCGTTCGCGCAGCGCGGCCAGCCGGGCGTCGCGGGCCCGCAGGTTGCGGCTGATGCGGCTGATGAACACCACCAGCAGCGACGCGTTGAGGCCGAAGCAGATCAGCATGCCCAGGATGTACGGGCTCAGCAGGCCGCGCCCATGCTCGATCGGCAACTGCAGCGGACCGCTGAAGATCGCCAGCCCGGCGAAGCAGGCGCTGGTGATGCCGACGATGGTCCAGGTCGACCAGGCCTCCAGCAGCACCGCGCCCAGGATCACCTGCAGGAGGTACAGGAAGACGAAGGGGTTGGCGGCACCGCCGCTCAGGTAGAGCTGCGCGGTCAGCATCGCGACGTCGACCAGCAGGGCGACGAAGAGCTCGCCGTTGCTGACGTCGCGGTGGATGCGCCAGCGCAGCTGGCTGGCGGCATTGAAGGCGGCCAGGAAGGCCAGCACCGCCAGCATCTGGTCGAGCGGCAGGCGGATGCCGAAGCCGTAGTGCACCACCGCGATGGTCGCCACCTGGCCGACCACCGCCATCCAGCGCAGCTGGATCAGCTGCTGCATGTTCTCGAGGCCGGTGGCGTCGCCGTAGTCAGTCGTGCGAGCCATCGGGGCTTCCTTCCTCGGCGCGCCGGCGTTCCTGGCGGACCACGATCCAGGTCGCGCCCGCGACCATCAGGGCCAGGGCATACCAGGTCAGGGCATAGACCAGGTGGTTGTTGGGAAAGGCGATCACGGTCAGGCCGCCGACCGGGCCACCCGGCGCCGCCGCCGCTGCATCGGCATCGACGAAGTAGGGCGCGACGTCGCTCAGGCCGCGCGCCAGCGCGATCGCCTGGACGTCGCGCGAATACCAGCGATCGGCGCCCGGGTCGTTGTCGCGCAGCAGGGCGCCGCGCGGCTCGGTCATCCGCAGCAGGCCGGTGACAGTGACCGATTCAGCCGGTTCAGCCGGTTCAGCCGGTCCGCTTTCGCGGCGCGCCGCACGCTGCTTCTGCTGCGCCGGCGTCACGAAGCCGCGGTTGACCAGCAGCGAGCGGCCGTCGGCCATGCGCAGGGGCGTCAGTACCCAGTAGCCGCTGCCCAGTTCGGTCGTGGCCTGGACCAGGGTCTCGCGGTCGTGGAGGAAGCGGCCGGTGGCACGCACATGCCGGTATTCGTCGGCGGCCCGATTGACTGTCGGCCATTGGCCGGGTCCCGGTGCGTCGACGGCGGGCGCGTGGACCCGCTGGTCGACGCGCTCGATCAGGTCCAGCTTCCAGGCCCTGCGCTCGAGCTGCCAGGTGCCGAGCGCAAAGAAGCCTGCGAAGGCCGAGACCGCGCACAAGGCCAGCGCCAGCCGCGGAAGAAGTCTCCTCACCGAAGCGCCGTGCCTTGGGCCGGTCAAGGCATCTTGTGCGTCTCGTTCATCAGGCCCGGCATCATGTTGTGGTTCATGTGATACATCACCCACAGCGAGCCGCTCAGCGTGATCACGACCACCACCACAGTGAAGATCAGGGCCAGCATGGTCCAGCCATGCTCGGACTTCGCGTTCATGTGCAGGAAGTAGATCATGTGGACGACCATCTGCACGGCTGCGAAGGCGAGGATCACGAAGGCGGTCGTGCTGCTCTTGTCGAACACGTTGCCCATCACGATCCAGAACGGGATCGCGGTCAGGATCACCGACAGGATGAAGCCGGTCAGGTAGCCCTTGACGGTGGCGTGCGGGGCGCCGTCGTCATGGTCGTCGTGGTGATCGCCATGGCCGCCGTGGGCGGCGTGTTCGTTGTGCGCGCTCATGGCAACACTCCCATCAGGTACACGAAGGTGAAGACGCCGATCCAGACCACGTCCAGAAAGTGCCAGAACATCGACAGGCACATCAGCCGGCGGCGGTTCTCGGGGATGAAGCCGCGCTTGGTCACCTGCACCATCAGCACCACCAGCCAGACCAGGCCGAAGGTGACGTGCAGGCCGTGGGTGCCGACCAGTGCGAAGAACGACGACAGGAAGGCGCTGCGCTGCGGCACGGCGCCTTCGCGGATCAGGTGCGCGAACTCGTACAGCTCGACGCCGATGAACGCGGCGCCGAACAGGGCCGTGATGGCCAGCCAGGCCATCATTGCGCCCTTGCGCTTGCGCTGCATCTCGATCATCGCGAAACCGTAGGTGATCGACGAGAACAGCAGGAAGGCGGTGTTGAGCGCCACCAGCCGGAGGTCGAACAGGTCGGCGCCCGAGGGGCCGGCCGCGAAGCTGCGGCCCAGCACCGCGAAGACCGCGAACAGGCAGGCGAACACCAGGCAGTCGCTCATCAGGTAGAGCCAGAACCCGAGCAGGGTGCCGTTCTCCGGGTGATGCTCGCCCGGCAGGTGGAAGGGCGGGTGCTGGCCGGCGCTCACGGCGCCGTGGGAGGAGAGGACGGTGGTATCAGACATGGCCGGCGAGCAGGCGGGTACGGGCGCCTTCGGTGCGGACGACTTCCTCGGTGGGGATGTGGTAGTCGCGCTTGTAGTTGAAGGTATGGATGATCACGGCGAGCAGCATGGCGACGAAGGACACGCCGGCCAGCAGCCACATCTGCCAGATCAAGGTGAAGCCGCAGGCCGCGGCCAGGGCCGCGATGATGAAGCCGGCGCCGGTGTTCTTCGGCATGTGGATCGGGATGAAGCCTTCGAGCGGCCGAACGTAGCCGTGCTTCTTCATGTAGGTCCAGGCGTCGTTGTCGTACACGCGGGGCGTGAAGGCGAAGTTGTAGGCCGGCGGCGGCGAGGAGGTCGACCACTCGAGGGTGCGGCCGTCCCACGGGTCGCCGGTCAGGTCGCGCAGCGAATCGCGGCGCACGTAGCTCACCACCAGCTGGATCAGGAAGCAGGCGATGCCCAGGGCGATCAGCACGGCGCCGAAGGCCGCGATCTGGAACCAGATCTGGTAGGACGGGTCCTCGAAGTGGCTCAGGCGGCGGGTCACGCCCATCAGGCCCAGCACGTACAGCGGCATGAAGGCGAAGTAGAAGCCGATGACCCAGAACCAGAACGAGCACTTGCCCCAGAACTCGTCGAGCTTGTAGCCGAAGGCCTTCGGATACCAGTAGGTGATGCCGGCCAGCAGGCCGAACAGCACGCCGCCGATGATCACGTTGTGGAAGTGGGCGATCAGGAACAGGCTGTTGTGCAGCACGAAGTCGGCCGGCGGAACCGCCAGCAGCACGCCGGTCATGCCGCCGATCACGAAGGTGATCATGAAGGCGATGGTCCACATCATGGGCAGCTCGAAGCGGATGCGGCCCTTGTACATCGTGAACAGCCAGTTGAAGATCTTCGCCCCGGTCGGGATCGAGATGATCATCGTCGTGATGCCGAAGAACGAGTTGACGCTGGCCCCCGAGCCCATCGTGAAGAAGTGGTGCAGCCACACGAGGTACGACAGGATCGTGATCACCAGCGTGGCATAGACCATCGACGCGTAGCCGAACAGGCGCTTGCCGCAGAAGGTGGCGACGACTTCAGAGAACACGCCGAAGGCCGGCAGGATCAGGATGTAGACCTCGGGGTGGCCCCAGATCCAGATCAGGTTCACGTACATCATCGCGTTGCCGCCGAAGTCGTTCGTGAAGAAGTTGGTGCCGACATAGCGGTCGAGCGACAGCAGGGCCAGCACGGCGGTCAGCACCGGGAAGGCGGCGACGATCAGGATGTTGGTGCAGAGCGCGGTCCAGGTGAACACCGGCATCTTCATCAGCGACATGCCCGGGGCGCGCATCTTGACGATGGTCGCGATCAGGTTGATGCCCGACAGCAATGTGCCGACCCCCGCGATCTGCAAGGACCATATGTAGTAGTCGACCCCGACGTCCGGACTGAACTCCAGCCCCGACAGCGGCGGGTAGGCCAGCCAGCCGGTGCGCGCGAACTCGCCCACGAACAGCGAGGCCATCACCAGCCCGGCGCCGAAGGTGGTCATCCAGAAGCTGAAGTTGTTCAGGAACGGGAAGGCGACGTCGCGGGCACCGATCTGCAGCGGCACCACGAAGTTCATCAGGCCCGTCACCAGCGGCATCGCGACGAA
This sequence comes from Variovorax sp. J31P179, assembly GCF_030316985.1. NCBI lineage: Bacteria > Pseudomonadati > Pseudomonadota > Betaproteobacteria > Burkholderiales > Comamonadaceae > Variovorax > Variovorax sp. J31P179. The sequence continues at coordinate 186,491 of NZ_JASZYL010000008.1, forward strand.
GAAGATCATGATCACGCCGTGGGCGGTGAAGATCTGGTCGTAGTGGTGCGGCGGCAGGAAGCCGGCGTTGTCGCCGAAGGCGAAGGCCTGCTGGGCCCGCATCATGATGGCGTCGGAGAAGCCGCGCAGCAGCATCACCAGGCCGAGGATGATGTACATGATGCCGATCTTCTTGTGGTCGATGCTGGTGATCCAGTCGCGCCACAACGTGCCCCAGACACGGAAATAGGTGATCGCGCCGAGCACCGCCACGCCGCCGAGAACGACGGCGATGAAGGTGAACAGCAGGATCGGTTCGTGGAAGGGGATGGCCTCCCAGGAGAGGCGGCCGAAGACGAGCTTCGTCAGGTCGAGATGGTCGAGCATCTTTATTCTTCTCGGATGCGGGCGGTGGAAAGCGGAAGCGAAAGTCCGGCGGGGTCGTTGACGCTGCACATGGCCGTCACGTAGGTGCGGGGCGGGATGCCGGCGTCGGGCTGCCAGGGGCGCGGCGAGACGTTGTAGGCGCCGACCTTGCCGAGGCCGCCATCGGCGTCGATGGCCATCATCTGCTCCATGCACATCTTGTTGCGGTCGACGCAACGGTTGACGATCGCATGGTAGAGGTCGGGCTCGACGCTGGCGAAGCGGCGCACGGGGTCGCGCTCGCTGGGGCGCTCGAGTTCGAGGTAGGCCGCGCGGGTCAGCGCGCCGCCGGCGGTCTTCGACTTCTGGACCCAGGCCTCGAAGTCGGGCTCGCTCACGCCATGGAAGCGGAAGCGCATGCCGGAGAAGCCGGCGCCGCTGTAGTTGGCCGAGAAGCCTTCGAAGTCACCGGGCTTGTTGATGACCGCGTTGAGCTTGGTCTCCATGCCAGGCATGGCGTAGATCTGGCCGGCCAGCGCCGGGATGAAGAAGGAGTTCATCACCGAGGAGGCGGTGATCTTGAAGACGATCGGACGGTCGATCGGCGCCGCCAGCTCGTTCACCGTGGCGATGCCCTGCTCCGGGTAGATGAACAGCCACTTCCAGTCGAGGGCCACCACCTCGACGGTCAGCGGCTTGACCTCGGACGGCACCGGGCGCCCGGGCTCGATGCGGCGCAGCGGGCGGTAGGGGTCGAGGGTGTGGGTGCTGATCCAGGTGATCGCGCCGAGGGCGATGATGATCAGCAGCGGCGCGCCCCAGATCGCCAGTTCGAGCTCGGTGGAGTGGTCCCAGTCGGGCGAATAGTTCGCCTCCTTGTTCGTCTGCCGGTAGCGCCAGGCGAAATAGATGGTAAGACCGATCACCGGCACGATGATCAGCAGCATCAGGACCGTGGAGACCACGATCAGCTGGCCTTGCTGGCGCGCGATGTCGCCGGACGCATTGAACAGCACCATGTCGCAGCCCGCCAACAGGGCGAGCGGGAGCAGGAGCAGTCCGCGGAGTTTCTTGAGGGGAGGCATGCCGGAGGATGAGCGTTTGGTGCGCAAAGGGACCACAATCTACTTCGTTTGGCGACTGCGGGATATTGGACGTTTTGTCCTATGGCGGCAATCTCGATTCAGTGAGACCCTCGGGGAATCCAGTTGAACACGACCCAAAAGCAGAAATGACGACGTCCAGCATCAGTCCCGGCGGCTCCTCGCCGCTGCACGACACTCAGCACGACAGCCCCGACGCCGCCTCGGACCATTCGCCGATCGCCCCGGGCGAGATCGCGGTCGGCGTGATCATCGGCCGCGCCTCCGAGTATTTCGACTTCTTCGTCTACGGCATCGCCTCGGTGCTGGTGTTCCCGGCGGTCTTCTTCCCGATGGAAAACCGCCTCGAGGGCACGCTCTACGCCTTCGTGATCTTCTCCTTCGCCTTCATCGCCCGGCCGTTCGGCACCGTGGCCTCGATGGCGATCCAGCGCCGCTTCGGGCGCGAGGCCAAGCTGACGGCGGCGCTGTTCATGCTCGGCATCTCGACCGCAGGCATCGCCTTCCTGCCGGGCTACGCGAGCATGGGCTTCGCCTCGATCATCGCGCTGTCGATCCTGCGCGTCGGCCAGGGCATCGCGCTCGGCGGCTCCTGGGACGGCCTGCCCTCGCTGCTGGCGCTCAATGCGCCGCCGAACCGCCGCGGCTGGTACGCCATGCTGGGCCAACTGGGTGCGCCGGTTGGCTTTTTCGTCGCCAGCGCCCTGTTCGCATTCCTGTATTCCAGCCTGTCGACCGAGGACTTCCTCGATTGGGGTTGGCGTTACACCTTTTACGTCGCGTTTGCGATCAATGTCGTGGCGCTGTTCGCCCGGCTGCGGCTGGTGGCCACCAACGAATACGACCGCCTGCTCGAAGAGCGCGAACTGGAGCCGGCCAGCGTGGTCGAGATCACCCGTTCGCAGGGCTCCAACCTGGTCATCGGCGCCTTCGCCGCCCTGGCCAGCTATGCGCTGTTCCACCTGATCACGGTGTTTCCGCTGTCGTGGATCACCCTCTACTCCACCCAGTCGGTGAGCGAATTCCTGGTCATCCAGATGGTCGGCGCGGTGCTCGGTGCCATCGGTATCGTGATCTCCGGCGTGATCGCCGACCGCATCGGCCGCCGCAACACCCTGGGCAGCCTGGCGGTGGCGATCGCCGTGTTCAGCGGTTTCGCCCCGACCTTGCTCGACGGCGGCAAGCTCGGCCAGGACGTCTTCATCCTGGTCGGCTTCGTGATCCTGGGCCTGTCCTATGGCCAGGCGGCCGGGGCGGTGACAGCCAATTTCGAGTCGCGTTACCGCTACACCGGCGCCGCGCTGACGGCCGACCTGGCCTGGCTGATCGGCGCCGCCTTCGCGCCGCTGGTGGCGCTGGGCCTGTCGGCCAACTTCGGCCTGGGCTATGTCAGCGTCTACCTGCTGTCGGGCGCGCTGTGCACGCTGGCCGCGCTGCGGGTCAACAAGGCGCTCGAAATCCGGGACTAGCGCGGCGCCACTACCGCCGCGCGTGCCACTGGCGCCACAGCGCCAGGGCCAGCGTGATCACCAGCGCGCCGAGGATCAGTTGATGCTCGTACGGCTTCAGGTGGCCGATCGCCGCGTGCAGCCAGCCCGTCAGCTTGAGCCCGAACAGGCTCACGATGGCCGCCCACAGCAGCGCGGCCACGGCGTCGAGCACTGCAAAGAGCGGGGCCCGCATCGGGCCCATGCCCAGCGTCGCCGGCAGCGCGATGCGCAGGCCCCAGGCGAAGCGCATCAGGAAGATCGTCGCCACCGGATGCCGGTCGACGAAGCCGTTGACCCGTTCGATGTGGGCCCGCAGCTTGGGCCGGCTCGCCAGCAGTGCGGCGCCCTTGCGGCGCCCCAGGTGGAAGTAGAACTGGTCGGTCAGGAACGCCGCCGCCGCACCGCAGGCGATCAGCGGTCCCAGCGAGAGGTAGCCCTGGTGCACCGCGAACGCGCCCAGCATCAGGATCGTCTCACCCTCGAAGATGCCGGCCACGAAGACCACGATGTAGCCGTATTGCTGGAGCAGCTCGGACAGCATCGGAAGGTGGCCTCAGCCCGGCGGCGGGACGTCGCTTTTCTTCTGCCGCTCGCGGAACAGCGCCGCACGCATCAGGAAGATGGTGGTGACCGGCGCGGTGAGGGCGACGAAGAGGGCGATCAGCACCGCGTGCAGGAACAGGCTGCGCCCCTGCACCGAGAAGTAGATGATGGTGGCCAGCGTCATGCACCAGACGCCGAGCGTCGCGCCCAGCGTGGGCGCGTGGATGCGGCGGAAGAAGGTCGGGATGCGCACCAGGCCGAAGGAGCCGATGGCGGCGAACGCGGCGCCGACCACCGCGAAGACTGCAGTCAGCACCTCGGCCCACAGTGGCAATGCCTCATTCATTGCAGCCCCCACGCTCGGCACTTCGTGTCCTCGCTGCCCCCCGAGGGGGCGCGAGCTTGCTTGGGGCGGCCCGGCGCGGCGCTCATTCGATCACCTCCCCGCGCAGCAGGAACTTGGCGATCGCCGTCGACCCGACGAAGCCGAACAGCGCGATCAGCATCGCGGCCTCGAAGTAGACGTTGCTCGCGTAGACGATGCCCAGCACCAGCATCATGAGCATGCCGTTGATGTAGAGGCAGTCGAGCGCCATCACCCGGTCTTGCGCGGTCGGCCCGACGAGCAGGCGGAACAGCGCGCACAGCATCGCCACCGCCAGCAGCATCAGCGCCAGCTTGAGGGCCCAGAAGAGCACGGGCGTCATGATTCGAAGATCTCCATCAGCGGGGCTTCATAGCGGGTCTTGACCATGGCGATGAAGGCCGGCACGTCGTCGAGGTCGAACACGTGGATCAGCAGGGTCGAGCGGTCGAGTGCGATCTCGGCCCAGGCGGTGCCGGGCGTCAGGCAGATGATCATGGCCAGCACCGCGAGCGCGTTGGGGTCGCGCATCTCGAGAGGCACGCGCACGAAGCAAGGCGACATCTGTGCGCTGCGGCGGGTCAGCAGCAGGCGCGCGACGCTCAGCGCCGACTCGACCAGGTCATGGGCCACCACGCCCGAGAGCCGCAGCGCCACCGCCGGGCGGCGCATGTGCGCGCGGGCCGGCCGCAGCGACTGGGTCAGCAGCGGCACCGCGATCGCGAGGATCGCCGCCAGCAGCAGGGTGGCGGCATCGAGCGACTGATTCAGCAGCAGCCACACCACGAACAGCGCGATCGACAGCGAGGGCGCCGGCAGCCAGCGCGCGATCATTTCGCAGCTCCCGGCTTGGCAGGCGGATTGGGCACCTGCGCCGCACTGAGCACGGCCCGGCGGTAGGCGGTGGGCGAGAACAGGCCCTCGGCGGTTGCGGCCGCATGGTGCATCACCGGGCCGGCTTCGATCGTCAACGCCAGGCAGGCGGCCAGCAGCGCCGCGACCGGAAGCACCTCGAGGGCTGGCAAGGCCGGCAAGGTGGCGTGGGCCTGGGTCCAGAAATGCCGGATGCCGGTACGGCCCAGCGCCAGCAGCGAGAAAAGGCCCGAGAACATCAGCAGCCCGAGAAAGACCCAGCCCGCCGGCGTGACGTGCTCGGCGCCGAGCAGGCCCGACAGCATCGCGAACTTGCCGACGAAGCCCGACAGCGGCGGCATGCCCGCCAGCAGCAGCGTGCAGCAGACGAAGCTGAGCCCGAGGAAGGCGACGCCGGCCGGGATGGCGCGGCCGTAGAGCGCCTGTGCATCGTCGTCGAGGTTGACGTCGTCGAGCCGGCGCAGGTCCTTGGACAGGAAGGGCGCGTCGCCCGCCGCCTCGTGCGGCGCGATGCTCCGGCCCTCGTTGCGCCAGCGCTCGATCATGTCGATGAGCATGAAGAAGGCGGCCACCGCCAGGGTCGAGGTCAGCAGGTAGTACAGCGCGCCGGCCCATATCGCCGGCTGGCCGAAGCCGATCGCCGCCAGCAGCGTGCCGGCCGAGACCAGCACGCTGAAGCCGGCCAGGTTCGACAGCCGCTGGGTCCCCACGATACCGAAGGCGCCGACGAACAGCGTCGCCATGCCGATCGTGGTCAGCACGCCCTGGCCGACTTGCGCCGAGGCGCCGGTGTCGGGTGCGAACAGCACGGTCCAGAGCCGCAGGATGGTGTAGATGCCCAGCTTGGTCAGCAGCGAGAACACCGCCCCCACCGGGGCCACCGCCGCGCTGTAGGCCGGCACCAGCCAGAAATTGAGCGGCCAGGCGCCGGCCTTGGCGAAGAAGGCCGTTCCGAGGATGGCCGCGGCCGCGTGCACCAGCCCGCGATCGGCGGGATCCAGCTGCGCGATGCGCACGCCCAGGTCGGCCATGTTGAGCGTGCCGGTCACGCCGTAGAGCAGCGCGGCGCCGACCAGGAACAGCGACGAGGCGGCCAGGTTGATGGCCACGTAGTGCAGCCCCGCCTGCACCCGCAGCCGCCCCGAGCCGTGCAGCAGCAGCCCGTACGACGCGGCCAGCATGACCTCGAAGAAGACGAACAGGTTGAACAGGTCGCCGGTGAGGAAGGCGCCGTTGAGCCCCATCAGCTGCAGCTGCAGCAGCGGATGGAAATGGACGCCCGCGCGGTCCCAGCGCGAGGTCGAGTAGATCGAGGCGGCAGAGGCGACCACGCCGGTCAGCGCGACCATCATGGTCGACAGCCGGTCGGCCACCAGCACGATGCCGAAGGGTGCGCGCCAGTTGCCCGGCAGGTAGACGCCGATCGAGCCGGGGCCGCCGCCGGTGTCCGGCGCGTTGACCCAGCGCAGCAAAGCCAGCGCGGTCAAGAGGCCGATCAGGCCCGAGGCCACGCTGAGCGCCGACTTGCTTCGGCGATGTTCCTCGCCGAGCAGCAGCATCAGGGCGGCGGTCAGCATCGGCACCAGGATCGGCACCGCGATCAGGTGCGGCATGCTGAACTCGAGCAGCCGGTCGAGGAAGGCGAAGAGCTCGTTCATTCCTGCGCCTCCGTGCGTTCCCTGCCGTCGACGTGGTCGGTGCCGGTCAGGCCGCGCGAGGCCAGCAGCACGACCAGGAACAGCGCCGTCATCGCGAAGCCGATCACGATCGCGGTCAGCACCAGCGCCTGCGGCATCGGATCGGCGGTGTTGGCGAGCGTCGCGACCAGGCCCGGTTCGAGCACCGGCTCGCTGTCGATCTTGAGCCGCCCCATGCTGAAGATGAACAGGTTGACGGCGTAGGAGATCAGAGTGAGGCCCATGATCACCTGGAAGGTGCGCGGACGCAGCAGCAGGTACACGCCCGACCCGGTGACGACGCCGATGGCGATGGCGAGCACGACTTCCATCAGGCGGTCGCTCCGGCTTCGGCCGCGACGCGCGCGGCCTCCCGCTCGGCCTGCTCGTCGGACCAGCGATGGCTGCGCACCGACTGGTGGGCCAGCGCGGTGAGGATCAGCATGGTCGCGCCGAGCACCAGCGAGAACACGCCCATGTCGAAGAACAGCGCGCTCGGCACGTGAACCTCGCCGAGCAACGGCAGGTGCAGGTGTGCGGTGTGCGTGGTGAGGAACGGATAGCCGAGCACCACCGCGCCGCCGCCGGTGGCCAGGGCCAGCAGCAGGCCGACCGCGATCCAGCGGCGCGGATAGATCCGCAGGTGCTCCTCGACCCACTCGGTGCCCGAGACGATGAACTGCAGCAGCAGCGCCACCGACATCACCAGACCGGCGACGAAGCCGCCGCCCGGCTGGTTGTGGCCGCGCATGAAGAAATAGACCGAGACCAGCACCGACAGCGGCAGCAACAGCCGCACCAGCACCGCCGGCACCATCAGGTAGCCGACGGCCGTGTCCTTGGCCCGGCGCGGATTCAGCAGGTCGCTGCTGCCGTCGGCCGGCTGCAGCCGCTGCTGGATCGGCAGCGCCATCGACTCGATCGCCGGCCGGAAGCGCCGCAGCAGCGCATACACCGTCAGCGCGACCACCCCGAGCACCGTGATCTCGCCGAAGGTGTCGAAGCCGCGGAAGTCGACCAGCATCACGTTGACCACGTTGCTGCCGCCGCCCAGGAACAGCGCGTTGTCGAGGAAGAAGGGCGAGATGCTGAGCGGGAACGGCCGCGTCATGACGCTCCAGGCGATGGCCGACATGCCGGCGCCGGCGGCGATCGCGATGGCGAGGTCGCGTCCGCGCCGGCTCCAGTGGCGCAGTGGCGCGCCGACCGGCTCCGACTTGGCGCTGCGCATCGGCAGCCAGCGCAGCCCGAGCAGGATCAGCACCGTGGTGACGGCCTCGACCACCAGTTGCGTCAGCGCCAGGTCGGGCGCCGAGAACCAGATGTAGGTGATGCAGCACACCAGGCCCGCGCCCGAGGCCAGCATCAGCGAAGCGAGCCGGTGGAACTTGGCCTGCCAGGCCGCGCTCACCGCGCAGGTGGCGCCGATCAGCCAGGTCATCGCGAACATCGGGGAGAAGGTGAGCAGTTCGCGCGAGCCGCGCGCGACCGGCGTGACCCAAAGTGCCGCGCCGGCGCCTGCCAGCGCCACGGCGACCAGCAGCAGCAACTGCATCTGCAGCCGGCGGGTGCCGAGCAGCCGGCGGCTGCGGCGGCCGGCTTCGCTGAGGCGCGCCATCAGGTTCTCGAAGATCCGCTGGCCGTCGAAGTAGTGCAGCAGCGGCGTGGTCGAGAGCACGCCGCGAGCGCGGCCGTGCCGCTGCAGCAGGTAGAGCAGGGCGCCGCCCGCCAGAGCGATGAAGCTCATCAAGAGCGGCAGGTTGAAGCCGTGCCATAGCGCCAGGCTGTAGGCCGGCAGCTCGCCGCCGACCACCGGCGCCGCTGCGGCGGCCAGGAAGGCACCGACCGACCAGGCCGGCGCAATGCCGACCACCAGGCAGATCAGGACCAGCAGCTCGGCCGGCACCCGCATCCAGTGCGGCGGCTCGTGCGGCGTCTTCGGGACATCGGACCCGCATGGCGGACCGAAGAACACATCGAACACGAAACGGGCCGAGTAGGCCACGCTGAAGATCCCGGCGATCGTGGCGATCACCGGCAGGCCGCGGTCGACCCAGACGTTCGACTGGATGAAGACCGTCTCGGCGAAGAACATCTCCTTCGACAGGAAGCCGTTGAGCAGCGGCACGCCGGCCATCGAGGCGCTGGCGATGATCGCCAGCGTGCCGGTGATCGGCATCAGCTTCATGAGGCCGCTGAGCTTGCTGATGTCGCGGGTGCCGCTCTCGTGGTCGATGATGCCGGCCGCCATGAACAGCGAGGCCTTGAAGGTCGCGTGGTTCATGATGTGGAACACCGCCGCGACCGCCGCCAGCGGGCTGTTGAGCCCGAGCAGCAGCGTGATGAGCCCGAGGTGCGAGATGGTCGAATAGGCCAGCAGCGCCTTCAGGTCGCGCTGGAACATCGCGATGTAGCCGCCCAGCAGCAAGGTGATCGCGCCGGCGCCGCCGACCAGCCAGAACCAGGGCTCGGTGCCTGACAGCACCGGCCACAGCCGCGCCATCAGGAACACGCCGAGCTTCACCATCGTGGCCGAATGCAGGTAGGCCGAGACCGGCGTCGGTGCCGCCATCGCGCGCGGCAGCCAGAAGTGGAACGGAAACTGCGCGCTCTTGGTGAAGGCGCCCAGCAGCACCAGCACCAGCACGGCGGGATAGAGCGGGTTGGCGCGGATCAGGTCGCCCGAGGCCAGCACCATGTCGAGGTCATAGCTGCCGACGATGCGCCCGAGGATCAGCACCCCGGCCAGCAGGCAGAGCCCGCCGGCGGCGGTGACCGTGAGCGCCATGCTGGCGCCGCGCCGGGCATCGCGCCGGTGGTGCCAGTAGCCGATCAGCAGGAACGAGAACAGGCTGGTGAGCTCCCAGAACATCACCATCTGGATCAGGTTGCCCGACAGCACCACGCCCATCATGGCGCCCATGAAGGCGAGGAAGAACGAGAAGAAGCGCGGCACCGGATCGGAGGCCGACATGTAGTAGCGCGCATAGAGCACCACCAGCGCGCCGATGCCCAGCACCAGCATGCAGAACAACCAGGCGAAGCCGTCCATGCGGAACGTGAGGTCGAGCCCGAGCACGGGCAGCCATTCGACTCGCTGGCGGATCACGTTGCCGTCGGCGAGGCTCGGAAAGAACCAGGCCGCCTGGATCGCGCAGCCCAGCGCGACCAGCCCGGCCAGCGTCGATTCCCGGTTGCGCGCGTCCGATGGCAGCAGCGCGGCGAGGACGCTGGCGACAAAGGGAAGGGCAACGAGGAAGACAAGGGGCATTGCGGTCGATTCTATCGACCGGCCCCGCGGCAATTCCCCAGGTCAGGCCATGAAATGCTGCACCGTCCGGATGCCGAGCCAGGTGAGGGCCAGCGAGCCCGCCACGTGCAGCATCGCGGTGCCGAATGCGAGACCCAGGCGGCCCTGCATGAGCATGGCGACGACTTCGGCGGAGAAGCTCGAGAAGGTGGTCAGTCCGCCCAGGAAGCCGGTGATCAGCGCGAGGCGCCAGACCGGGTCGAGTTGCGGCATCGCCTGGAAGCTCGCGACGGCAATGCCGATGAGGTAGCCGCCGACCAGGTTGGCGGCCACGGTTCCCCAGGGCAGCGAACCCGGCGGCGACAACCACAGGCCGAGGCCCCAGCGGCTCAGTGCGCCGATGGAGGCACCGGCGGAGATGGAGAGGACGTGAACGAGCATGCGGGCCGCGATGTTCTCACGGCGCCATCTGCTGCGGCAACCAGGTCACGAGCTGCGGTATGAAGTAGATGATGAGCACCGCCGCCACCATAAGGAAGAACATCGGCAGCGTCACGCGTGCGATGTAGATCAGGTCGCGCCCGGTCATGCCTTGCAGCACGAACAGGTTGAAGCCCACCGGCGGAGTGATCTGCGCCATCTCCACCACCAGCACGATGAAGATGCCGAACCAGACCGGGTCGATGCCCGCTGCGGTCACGGTCGGCATGATCACGCCCATCGTCAGCACCACCATCGAGATGCCGTCCAGGAAGCAGCCGAGCACGATGTAGAACACCGCCAGCATCAGGATCAGCTGGAACTTCGACAGCCCGAGCGAGCCGATCCACTCGGCCAGGTGCCGCGGCAGTCCGATGTAGCCCATCGCCAGCGTGAGGAACGCGGCTCCCGCGAGGATCAGCGCCATCATGCAATAGAGCCGTGTCGCGCCCAGCAGCGATTCCTTGAAGGTGCCCCAGGTCAGCGAGCGCTGCAGGCCCGAGATGACCAGCGCGCCGACCACGCCCACCGCGGCGGCTTCGGTGGCGGTCGCGATGCCGGCGTAGATCGAGCCGAGCACCGAGAGGATCAGCAACGCGACCGGGATCAGGCTCAGCGAGGCGCGCAGCTTGTCGCCGAAGGGCATCGGCGGATCTGCGGGCGGCACCCGGTCCGGATGAAGCAGTGCCCAGATGGCGATGTAGCCGGAGAACAGCAGGGCCAGCAGAATGCCGGGCACCACGCCGGCGATGAAGAGCCGCGCGATCGAGACGTCGGCGCTGACGCCGTAGACGATCATGATGATCGAAGGCGGAATCAACAGGCCCAGGGTGCCGGCGCCCGCCAGCGTGCCGATCACCATGTCGTCCGGATAGCCGCGCCGCTGGAGCTCGGGCAGCGTCATCTTGCCGATCGTCGCGCAGGTGGCGGCGCTCGATCCCGACACCGCGGCGAACACGGCGCAGCCCGCGACGTTGGTGTGCAGCAGGCGCCCGGGCAGGCTCTGCATCCAGGGTGCGAGACCCTTGAACATGTCCTGCGAGAGCCGGGTGCGGAACAGGATCTCGCCCATCCAAAGGAACAGCGGCAGCGCGGTCAGCGTCCAGCCCGAGGCCGAGCCCCAGATGGTCACCGCCATCGCGTCACCGGCGGGCCGGGCGGAAAACAGCTGCATGCCGATCCAGGCGACGCCCGAGAGCGTCAGGCCGATCCAGACGCCGCTGCCGAGGATCAAAAACAAGGTGAGGATCAGCAGGCCTGCGGTGGCGATGTCACTCATGGCGCAGCGCCTCGGCGTTGGCTTGCAGCGGGCGCCCGTTCCACTCGACGAAGAACTCGTCGACCGCGGCGATCGCGAACACCACGGCACCGGCGGCCATGCCCAGCTGCGGCAGCCACAGCGGCGTGGCGTCGTTGCCGGTGGAGATGTCGTTGTAGCCGTGCGATTGCCAGGCCAGGCGCACGCTGTAGAAGGCGAACAGCGCCGCCAGCAGCGCCCCGACGCCGCAGGCCCAGCGTTCCAGCCAGCGGCGCCCGGCCGGCCCCAGCCGCGAGACGATCAGCGTGACGCGGATATGCTCGCCGCGCTTCAGCGTGTGGGCCAGCGCCAGGAAGCCGGTGCCCGCCATCAGGTAGCCGGCATAGGCGTCGATGCCCGGGATGTTGAAGTACAGCTGCCGTCCGATGATCGACAGCAGCACCATGGCCAGCAGTCCGACCATGAAAAGCGCCGCCAGGGCGGCGGCGCTGTCATAGAGAAAGTCGAGTGTCTTGCGCATTGGGGGCCAGGCGTTCGCCCTTACATCTTCTTGTAGGCGTCGACCACGCTCTGACCCTCGGGGCCGGCTTTCTCGAGCCATTCCTTGATCATCGTGTCGCCCACTTTCTTCATGTCGGATTTGAGCTGGGCGGAGGGAACGTGAACGGTCATGCCGTTCTTCTTCAGCAGGTCGAGGTACTCGAGGTTCTTCTTCTTCGACAGTTCCCAGCCGCGCTTCTCCGCCTCGGCGCCGGCCTTCAGCAAGGCCTCCTGCGATGGCTTGTCCAGCGCGTCGAAGGCCTTCTTGTTGACCAGCACCGCGTTCTTCGGCAGCCAGGCCTGCGTGTCGTAGAAGTTCTTGATGTATTCGTAGGTCTTGGTGTCGTAGCCGGTCGATCCGGACGACATGTAGGACTCGATCACGCCGGTGGCCATGGCCTGCGACAGCTCGGCCTGCTGCACCGTGACGGGCTGGGCGCCGACCAGTTCGCCGATGCGTGCGGTCGCGGGGCTGTAGGCGCGCCACTTGACGCCCTTCAGGTCGGCGGCCGAGGCAATCTCCTTCTTGACGAAGATGCCCTGCGGCGGCCATGCGACCGCGTACAGCAGCATGATGCCCTGCTCGGCCAGCTTCTTCTCGAGCACCGGCTTCTGGGCCTGATAGAGCTTCCAGGCCGCGTCGTAGCTGTCGGCCAGGAACGGGATGCCGTCGGCACCGAACATCTGCCATTCGTTCTGGTAGTTGACCAGCAGGATCTCGCCCATCTGCGCCTGGCCGCCCTGCACCGCACGCTTGATCTCCGGTGCCTTGAACAAGGCCGCATTCGAATGCACCGTGATCTTGAGCTTGCCGGCGCTCGCCTTGTCCACGTCGCTCGCGAACTGAGTGATGTTCTCCGTGTGGAAGTTGGTTGCGGGGTAGGCCGTGGGCAGGTCCCACTTGGTCTGCGCGAAGGCGGCGGCGCCGAGGGTCAGGCCAGCGAGGGCAATGCCGAACTTGTGATGCATGGACTCTCCAGAAGGTGCGGAAGTAGAAAGGCGATCGGCAGCATACGTGCAAATATCGGGCCACTGCTCGGGCCTTTCCCTGCCACGGCAGTCCCGATGGGCGACTGGCTCGGGCCACGAAAAAGCCGCCCGGAGGCGGCCTCGTGTTGTTGTCCGGCGTGGCCGGAACGGTTCAGGGCTTGGCTGCGGCCTTGACCGGCGCCGGCGCCGCTGCGGCCTTGCCCGCCGCCTTCGGCTCGACCTTCGCCGCCGTGACGGCGGGCGCCGCCGGCGCGCCGAAGCCCTGGCCATCGATCGTCAGCCCTTCGGCCGACAGCTGGGTCGCCGCCTTGTCCTTCACGCCTTTGACCCGGCTCATGAAGTCGGCCCAGTCCTTGAACGGCGCCTCCTTGCGGGCGTCCGTGATGCGCTTGGACATGGCCGGGCCCACGCCCTTGATCCCGAGCAGCTCCGCCTCGGTGGCCTTGTTGGCATCGACTGCGGCCCAGGAGCCGACAGCAAACAGCATGGCCGCGATGGCCACTATCTTCTTCATCATCTTTTTTCTCTCCCTGACATGGTGTGGGAGGTGCCGAAGCACCCCGCCGCGCGCCGAGTGCGCCCGGCGCGGACCATGATATCGGCGAAGCGCCTCGGCAGGGGCGGTCAGAGTTCCTCGACGCGCCGTGGGGGGTAGCTGTCCCAGGCCTGGCAGCCCGGGCAGTGCCAGAAGTACTGGTGGGCCTCGAACCCGCAGGCCGCGCAGCGGTAGCGCATCAGCGGCCGGGTGGCCTGGTCGAGCGAGCGCTGCACCTGCGGGTGGAATTGCTCGTGTTCGAAACGCTCGCCGGCCAGCCAGCGCGAGGCCGCCACCAGCGAGGGATGGTGCGCCAGATGGGCGATGTAGCCGTCGCGCGGCTGCGCCGAGATCGCCGCATCCGAGGGCGCATCGTCGGGCAATGCCGGCGTGCCGCCCAGCGCGATGATCGCCTCGAGCACATCGATCGATGGCGACGCCACGTAGCGCCGCTGCAGCAGGGCGAGCGCCTCGCCGGAGCGCTGCGAAGCCACGGCGGCCTGCTGCATCGCCGCCGCGTACAGGGGCAGCGCCAGCGGCGCGGTCTCGCTCAGTGCCGCCAGCGTGTCGAAGGCTGCCGCCGCATCGCCCTTGCGCAGTTGCAGCGTGGCGCTGTCGATGGCCGGCCGCGGCGCCTCGGGCGCCAGCGCGACGGCCTGCTGCAGCAGCCGGCCCGCGCCCCCGAGGTCGCCGGCGGCCACGCGTTCGGCCGCCTGTTCGCACAGATGGTGGGCCCGGCGGGTGCCGTAGCTGGCTTGGTCGGATTCATCGAGCTTCTGTGCCACGTCCTCGGCCTGCGCCCATTCGCGCGAACGTTCGTAGATGGCGAGCAGCGAGAGCCGGGCCTCGTTCTCGTAGCGCGTGCCTTCGAGCTTCTGCAGCGCGGCCTCGGCGCGGTCGAGCAGCCCGGCGCGCAGGAAATCCTGCGCCAGCGCGTGCTGCGCGCGGTCGCGATCGGCGCGGCTCAGATCGCCCCGGCCCAGCAGGTGCTCGTGCACGCGGACTGCGCGCTGGTATTCGCCCCGGCGCCGGAACAGGTTGCCCAGCGCGAAATGCAGCTCCTGCGTGTCGGGGTCGTTCTGCACCGCCTCGATGAAGGCGTCGATGGCCTGGTCCTGCTGCTCGTTGAGCAGGAAGTTCAGGCCGCGGAAATAGGCCTTGGGCGCCTGGCGGTTCTCGATCCTGAGCTGCCGCAGGTCGAAGCGCGAAGCGAGCCAGCCGAGCACGAAGGCGATCGGCAGGCCGAGCAGCAGCCAGCTGAAATCAAAGTCCATGTTGGCGAACGGCGGGCAGGTCGGTGGTGGCAGGCGCGGGCGGCGCCGCGGGCGAGGCCGTCGTCGGGGCGACCGGGGCGGCCGGTCGCTGGGCGGCGGCGCTGCGGTGTTTCCACCAGCCCGGCAGCATGCCGAGCGCGCCGACCACCAGGCCGCCGGCAAAGGCGGCCAGCACCACCAGCACCAGCGGCGCGCGCCACGAGGTGCCGAAGAAGAAGTAGACGGTGGCGTCGTGCTGGTTGTTCAGCGCGAAGGCGAAGAGGGTAAAAAAAATGGCTGCCTTGAGCAGCCACAGGAGGTATTTCATGCGGGTCCCCGATGGCCGGGGAATTCTATGCCTCAGCGGGCCTTGTTCTTCTCGGCGTCGAGGATCGCGGTCTGGGCGTCGACCGCCTCGCGCAGGGCCTTGCCCGGCTTGAAGTGGGGCACCCGCTTCTCGGGGATCTGGACGCTCTCGCCGGACCGCGGGTTGCGTCCGATGCGCGGCGGGCGCCGGTTGACCGTGAAGCTGCCGAAGCCGCGGATCTCGATGCGGTGCCCGCGCACCAGCGCGTCGCCCATGGCGTCAAGAATGGTCTTGACGGCGTATTCGGCATCGCGGTGCGTGAGTTGCGCAAAGCGGGCTGCGAGTTCTTCGACGAGATCGGAGCGGGTCATGGCAAGAAATGTAGGCGAAAAAAAAGACAGGGTGGCGCCCGGCGCCGACCCTGTCCCCGGGACCCGGATTACTTGTCCGAGTTGTCCAGCTTGGCGCGCAGCAGGGCGCCCAGGCTGGTCGTGCCCGCGTTCTCGCGTGCCGACTGCTGGCTCAGGCTGGCCATGGCGCCTTGCTCGTCGACCATGTCCTTCTGCTTGATCGACAGCTGGATGTTGCGGGTCTTGCGATCCACATTGACCACCACGGCCGTGACTTCGTCGCCTTCCTTGAGCACGTTGCGTGCATCTTCCACGCGGTCGCGGGAGATTTCGCTGGCGCGCAGGTAGCCGATGATGTCTTCGCCGAGGTCGATTTCAGCGCCGCGGGCGTCCACGGTCTTGACCTTGCCGGTCACGACCTGGCCCTTGTCGTTCACGGTCGTGAACGTGGTGAACGGATCGCTGTCGAGCTGCTTGATGCCCAGCGAGATGCGCTCGCGGTCGACGTCGACGGCCAGCACGATCGCTTCGACTTCCTGGCCCTTCTTGTAGTTGCGAACGGCGGTCTCGCCGGTTTCGTTCCACGAGAGGTCGGACAGGTGGACCAGGCCGTCGATGCCGGCAGCCAGACCCACGAAGACGCCGAAGTCGGTGATCGACTTGATCGGGCCCTTGACGCGGTCGCCGCGCTTGGTGTTCTGCGCGAACTCTTGCCACGGGTTGGCCTTGCACTGCTTCATGCCCAGGCTGATGCGGCGCTTGTCTTCGTCGATCTCGAGGACCATGACTTCGACTTCGTCGCCGAGCGAGACGATCTTGTTCGGCGCGATGTTCTTGTTGGTCCAGTCCATTTCGGAGACGTGCACCAGGCCTTCGATGCCGGGTTCGAGTTCGACGAACGCGCCGTAGTCGGCGATGTTCGTGACCTTGCCGAACAGGCGGGTCGATTGCGGGTAGCGGCGCGAAACACCCATCCACGGGTCGTCGCCCATTTGCTTCAGACCCAGCGAGACACGGTTCTTCTCGGTGTCGAACTTGAGGATCTTGGCGGTGATTTCCTGGCCGGCCTGCACCACTTCGCTCGGGTGGCGGACACGGCGCCATGCCATGTCGGTGATGTGCAGCAGACCGTCGATGCCGCCGAGGTCGACGAACGCACCGTATTCGGTGATGTTCTTGACGACGCCGCGCACGACTGCGCCTTCCTTCAGGGTTTCCATCAGCTTGGCGCGTTCTTCGCCCATGCTGGCTTCGACCACGGCACGGCGCGACAGCACGACGTTGTTGCGCTTGCGGTCGAGCTTGATGACCTTGAATTCGAGGGTCTTGTTCTCGTACGGGGTCAGGTCCTTGATCGGACGGGTGTCGATCAGCGAACCCGGCAGGAAGGCGCGGATGCCGTTGACCAGCACCGTGAGGCCGCCCTTGACCTTGCCGCTCGTGGTGCCGGTGACGAAGTCGCCGGATTCGAGGGCCTTCTCGAGCGCGAGCCACGAAGCCAGACGCTTGGCGGTGTCGCGCGAGAGGATGGTGTCGCCGTAGCCGTTTTCGACGCTGCCGATGGCCACGGAAACGAAATCGCCGGCCTGGACTTCGAGCTCGCCCTTGTCGTTCTTGAACTCTTCGATCGGCACGTAGGCTTCGGACTTGAGGCCTGCGTTGACGACGACGTGGTTGTGTTCGACACGCACGACTTCGGCGGTGATGACCTCACCGGTGCGCATCTCCGAACGCTTCAGGGATTCTTCGAATAGGTCGGCAAAAGATTCAGACATGTGTTTTTCCTTCCGTCACGCAGGGTTTGCAGCGGCGATGGCGACATTGCCTGCAGCTGGCTTGGATCTGGCGACGGCGGTTGTGTGGGCATGAAGCCCGGTTAGGGTTGAACAACCAGCAGGGCCGATGCGCTGTCGCGCGGCGGGGACCCGGCTGGATCGAAAACACCGTTCAAGCGGACTCGAACGGCTGTACTTCCTGCCACCAGGCAAGCACCTGCACGACCGATTGCTCGATCGTCTGGTGCGAGTTGTCCAGGAGGCGGGCATCAGGCGCCGGCTTCAGTGGCGCGACGCTGCGGGACGAGTCCCGAAGGTCACGCGCTTCCAGGTCGGCGCGAAGACTGTCGATTGTAGTCGAAATACCCTTTGAAATCAACTGCTTATAGCGCCGTTCGGCACGGTGGGCGGCGCTCGCCGTGAGGTAGACCTTGAGCCCGGCGTCCGGGAAGATCACGGTGCCCATGTCGCGGCCGTCGGCCACCAGGCCCGGCAGGCGCCGGAAGCTGCGCTGCAGGGCCAGCAGGGCAGCCCGCACCGCCGGCAGCACCGAGACGCGCGAGGCGTCCATGCCGGCGGCCTCGGTGCGCAAGTCCTCGCTCACATCCTCGCCTGCCAACAGCACCTTGCCCTCGTTGAACACGAGAGGCAGGGCCCGCGCCAGGTCGGCGATGCGGGCCTCGTGGGCGGGTTGGGCGTCGAGTCCGGCGCGCCGCATCGCCAGCCCGGTCACGCGGTAGAGCGTGCCCGAGTCCAGGTAGTGATAGCCGAGCCGCCGTGCCACCTCGACCGTCAGCGTGCCCTTGCCCGAGGCGGTCGGGCCGTCGATGCAGATCACCGGCACCTCGGGCGCATGGGCGACCGAGAACAGGGTCTCGAAATAATCGGGGAAGGTCTTGGCGACGCAGTGCGGATCGAGGATGCGCACCGCGACGCCGTCCGGATTGAAGGCCGCCAGCGAAAAGCACATCGCCACCCGGTGGTCGTCGTAGGTCTTGATGCTGGCCGGCCGCCAGCTGCCGGCCGGCAGCGGGTGGACGCGGATGAAGTCGGGGCCGTCCTCGACCGTGGCCCCGAGCTTGCGCAGCTCGTTGGCCATGGCGTCGATGCGGTCGGTTTCCTTGACGCGCCAGCTGGCGATGTTGCGCAGCGTGCTCGGGCCATCGGCGTAGAGCGCCATCACGGCCAGCGTCATCGCGGCATCGGGAATGTGGTTGGCGTCGAGGTCGATGGCCCGGAGCGGCCAGGCGCCGCGCGAGATCGCCAGCCAGTTCGGGCCGCTGTCGACCCTGGCGCCCATCTGGCGCGCGGCCTCGATGAAGCGGATGTCGCCCTGGATCGATTCGGCGCCGACGCCCTCGATCCGGATGCCTGTTCCTTCGGCGATGGCGCCGAGCGCGATGAAGTAGCTGGCCGACGACGCATCGGCCTCGACGTGGATGTCGCCCGGCGAGCGGTACTGGCTGCCGGCCGGAATCGTGAAGCGCTGCCAGCCCTCGCGCTGCACGGTGATCCCGAAGCGCGCCAGCAGGTTGAGCGTGATCTCGATGTAGGGCTTGGAGATCAGTTCGCCGACCACGTCGATCACGATGTCGCGCCGGGCGGCTAGGGGCAGGGCCAGCAGCAGCGCGGTCAGGAACTGGCTGGAGACGTCGCCGCGGACGCGGATCGGGGCGTCGAGCTGCAGGTCGTCGAGCGCGACCGGATGGATCTGCAGCGGCGGATAGCCCGGGTTGCCGAGGTAGTCGACACGGCAGCCGAGCTGGGTCAGGGCGTCGACCAGGTCGCCGATCGGGCGCTCGTGCATCCGCGGCACTCCGCGCAGCTCGAACTCGCCGCCCAGCAGGGCCAGCGCGGCGGTCAGCGGCCGCATCGCGGTGCCGGCGTTGCCGAGGAACAGCGACGCCGAGGGCGTCTTCAACCGGCCGCCGAGCCCTTTGATGCGCAGGGTGTCGCCGGCGCGCTCGACGCTGCAGCCGAGCGCGGCCAGCGCATCGAGCATGACCCGCGTGTCGTCCGAATCGAGCAGGTCGTGCACGGTCGTCGTGCCGCTGGCCAGTGCCGCCAGCAGCAGCACGCGGTTGGAAATGCTCTTGGAGCCCGGCAGCCGGACGGTGCCGGCGGCCGCGTCCAGCGGCGGGATGTCGAGGAAGGGGGTCGTGAACATGGTCAGTCCGGCGAGGCGGCCACGCCGGGCTGCCACAGGGAGCGAGTGCCGCTCGCCGCCGCGATCGCGTCTTCCAGCTCCTGGGCGTTGCCGGTGCGCACCAGCGCCTCGAGGTGGGCCAGGGCCTCGCGGAAGCCCTGGGCCTGCAGCAGCACCTGCTCGCGGTTGGCCAGCAGGACGTCGCGCCACATGGTCGGGTCGCTGGCGGCGATGCGCGTGAAGTCGCGGAAGCCCGGGCCCGCCAGTTCGAGGAAGCGGCTCCCCTGGGGGTGCGCGGTCATGGCGTTGATGAAGGCGAAGGCCAGCAGGTGCGGCAGGTGGCTCACGGCCGCGAAGGCGCTGTCATGGGCCTCGGGCGTCATCGTCACCACCTTGGCACCGATGGCGGTCCAGACCTTGGAGGCCCGCTGCACGTTCGAGCGCAGCGTGGCCTTGACCGGCGTGAGCACCACCTGGCGCCCGGCGTACAGGTCGGCATCCGCATGCTCGACGCCGGCAACCTCCTTGCCGGCGATCGGGTGGGCCGGGACGAAGGCGCCGATCTGGTCCTGCAGGCCGCGCCGCGCCGCCTCGATGACGTCGCCCTTGGTCGAGCCGACGTCCATCACGAACATCTTGTCGTTGATGCCGTGGCGGATCGCCTTGAAAGTCTGCTCGGAAGCGCCGACCGGGACCGCGATCAGCACCAGGTCGGCGCCCGACATCGCCAGCAGCGCCGATGGCGCCGCGACGTCGATGACACCAAGCTGCCGGGCGCGTTCGGTGGTCGAGGGCGACTTGCTGTAGCCGACCACCCGCTTCACCAGTTTCGCGCGCTTGAGCGCCAGCGCGAACGAGCCGCCCATCAATCCGCAGCCGATCAGGCCCAGTTGTTCGATCATCGTCAGTGCCCGCCCGGCCGCCCGAAGGGCACTGAGCGCGCCCTCGGGGGGCAGCGATACGCGAAGCGATGAGCGTGGGGGTTCATGCCGTGATGGGGTAGGCGCCGAGAACCTTGTAGAACGCGCACAGCTTGCGCAGTTCGACGAGCGCGGCGGCCACGTTGGGCTGCGAGGGATGGCCGTCGAGGTCGATGTAGAAGTAGTACTCCCACTGGCCGGTGCGGGCCGGCCGCGACTCGAAGCGGGTCATCGAGACGTTGTTGGCCTTGAGCGGCACCAGCAGGTCGTGCACCGCGCCGGGCTGGTTGGGCACCGACACCACGAGGCTGGTGCAGTCGCGCCCGGTCGCCGGCGGCATCGCCAGCGTCTGCGGCAGGCAGATGACGGCGAAGCGGGTGCGGTTGTAGGAGTCGTCCTGGATCGCGTGGGCCACGATGTGCAGGCCGAAGCGGGTGGCCGCGCGTTCGCTGGCCAGGCCTGCCCAGGCCGGGTTGCCGGCCGCCAGCCGGGCGCCTTCGGCGTTGCTCGACACTGCGCGCCGCTCGGCGTTCGGCAGGTGCTTGGCGAGCCAGGTCTGGCACTGGGCCAGCGCCTGCGGATGGGCCAGCACCGCCTCGATGCCCTCGAGCGAGTTGCTCGAACGCAGCAGGTGGTGGCGCACCAGCAGGCTGACCTCGCCGACCACGTGGGTCGGCGAGTGCAGGAACAGGTCGAGCGAGCGCGTGACCACGCCCTCGGTGGAGTTCTCGACCCCGACCACGCCGTACTGGGCGCTGCCGGCGGCGGTGGCATGGAAGACCTCGTCGAAGCTGGCGCAATAGACCAGGTCGGCGGCGCCGCCGAAGTACTCGACCGCGGCCTGCTCGCAGAAAGTGCCTTCGGGGCCGAGCACGGCGACCCGCTGCGGCGATTCGAGCGCCAGGCAGGCCGACATGATCTCGCGCCAGATGGCGGCCACGTGCAGCGCCTTCAGCGGGCCGCCGTTGCTCTGCTGCATCTTCTCGATCACCTGGGCCACGCGGTCGGGCCGGAAGAACGGCGTGCCCTCGCGCTTCTTGACCTCGCCGACCTGTTCGGCCACGCGGGCGCGCCGGTTCAGGAGGTCGAGGAGCTGCTGGTCGAGCGAGTCGATCTGCACGCGCAGATCGGCCAGGCCGGGGGAGGTTTCGGGGGTGGAGGGCGGTGTGGCTGGTGCGGTCATTGGTCAAGTGCTCGGTGTCTGCAGGTCCCTAGGTCGGCGCCGGGCCGCCCCAAGGCGGCCTGCGGCCCCCTCGGGGGGCAGCGACACACGCAGTGAGGAGCGTGGGGGTCAGATCAGGCACGCGACCGTTCGAATTCTCGCATGTAGGCCACCAGCGCCTGCACGCCGGCCAGCGGCATGGCGTTGTAGATGCTGGCGCGCATGCCGCCGACCGACTTGTGGCCCTTGAGCTGCAGCAGCCCGGCCTCGCGGGCGCCGGCCAGGAAGGCCTCGTTGCGGCTTTCGTCGGCCAGGAAGAAAGGGACGTTCATGCGCGAGCGGCAGCTGGGGTCGACCTTGTTGGCGTAGAAGTCGGAGCCGTCGATGAAGTCGTACAGCAGCCGCGCCTTGGCGACGTTGCGCGCCTCCATGGCCGCGATGCCGCGCAGTTCGCCTTCCTGCTGCTCCCGCAGCCACTGGAAGGTCAGGCCGGCGATGTAGATGCCCCAGGTCGGGGGCGTGTTGTACATCGACTGGTTGTCCGCCACCGTCTTGTAGTTGAAGGCGCTCGGGCAGATCTGGAGCGCGTGGCCGAGCAGGTCGTCGCGCACGATCACGATCGTGAGGCCGGCCGGGCCGAGGTTCTTCTGGGCGCCGCCGAAGGCCAGGCCCACGCGCGACCAGTCGACCGGGCGCGACGCCACGTGCGACGAGAAGTCGATCACCAGCGGTGCCTTGCTGCCGAGCGCGGCGAGGTCGGGCAGCTGCTGGAATTCGATGCCGTTGATGGTCTCGTTGGTGCAGACGTGGACGTAGGACGCATCGGCCGAGAGCTGCCAGCCGGCCGGATCCGGCAGCCGCGTGTGGCCGTCCGCCGCATTGCTCGCCACCACCTTCGCCTCGCAGTAGCGCTGGGCTTCCTTGTGCGACTTGATGCTCCAGCTGCCCGTGAGGACGAAGTCGGCACGCGTGCCGCGCGACAGGTTCATCGGCACGATCGCGTTCTCGCCCAGCCCACCGCCCTGCATGAACAGGATGTGGAACTGCGACGGTACCGCGAGCAGTTCGCGGATGTCGGCCTCGGCCTGCGTGCAGATCGCGCCGAACTCCTTGCCGCGATGGCTCATTTCCATCACGCCCATGCCGCTGCCGTGCCAGTCGAGCATCTCGGCGGCGGCGCGCTGCAGCACCGCCTCCGGCATCGCGGCCGGACCGGCGGAGAAGTTGTACGGGCGCGGACCCGCGGGCTTCGTCACTTCTTGGCAGGCGCCTTGGCGGGCGCTGCGGGCTTGCCGGCACCAGCGGCTCCGCCGGTCGGTGCGCCCAGGGCCTTGGCGACGCTGGCGTCGAGCGCGACCATCTTCGGCTCGATCGTGGCGCGGGTGTCAGCCACCAGCTTTTCGGTCAGGGCGGTCTGCAGCTTGGGGTTGACCTCCTGGTACTTCTTGCTCAGCGGCGAGCTGATCCAGGCCATGAGCTGCTTGAGTTCGTCTTCGCTGAAGTTCTGCTCCATGATCGGGGTCAGGGCGCCCGGTGCCAGTTGCACGGCCTTGTCGCGCACGATCGGGTAGGCCTCGTCGAAGTACTTCTTGAGTTCGGCATCGGCGGCCTTGGCGGCGGCTTCGCGCTTCTCGGCCGGCACCTGCGTCTGCAGGTACTGGGAGCCGGCCTGGGCGATCGGGGCGCTCGACTGTTCGACCAGTCCGCGCGCCAGCGATTCGATGCCGGGGCGCTGCATGTCGATGAACTGCTTGATCAAGGTCGCCTTGTCCTGGGCCATGGCCAGCGAGCTGCCGGCAAGCGCGGCCGTGAGGAGCGCGAGTTTGATTTTTTTCACTGAGGGTTCTCCGTTGAAGGGGGGGTGGAAGTGTCGTCGTCGGCGCCGGGTTCATTCTCGATATTCGCGTCATTCTCGACGATGCGCTGCAGCCCGCTGAGCTTGGCGCCTTCGTCGAGTCCGATCAGGGTGACGCCTTGCGTCGCTCGCCCCAGTTCGCGGATTTCGGAGACTCGGGTGCGCACGAGGACACCCTTGTCGGTGATGAGCATGATCTCGTCGTCGGCATGCACGAGAGTCGCCGCCACCACTTTGCCGTTACGTTCACTTTGTTGAATCGCGATCATGCCCTTGGTTCCCCGGCCGTGACGCGTGTACTCGGTAATGCTTGTACGTTTTCCGTAACCGTTTTCGGTCGCGGTGAGCACGCTCTGCTCTTCGTCCTCGGCCACCAGCATGGCGATCACGCCCTGGCCGTCTTCCAGCGTCATGCCGCGCACGCCGCGGGCGTTGCGGCCCATCGGGCGGACGTCGTTCTCGTCGAAGCGCACCGCCTTGCCGCCATCGGAGAACAGCATCACGTCATGGGCGCCGTCGGTCAGGGCGGCACCGATCAGGTAGTCGCCCGGGTCGAGGTCGACCGCGATGATGCCGGCCTTGCGCGGGTTGCTGAATTCGTCGAGCGCGGTCTTCTTGACCGTGCCCATCGAGGTCGCCATGAAGACGTACTGGTTGGCCGGAAAGGTGCGCTTCTCGCCGGTGAGCGCCAGCACGACGTTGATCTTCTCGCCTTCCTGCAGCGGGAACATGTTGACGATCGGCCGCCCGCGCGAGCCGCGCGAGCCCGCCGGCACCTCCCAGACCTTGAGCCAGTAGAGCCGGCCGCGGTTCGAGAAGCACAGGATGTAGTCGTGCGTGTTGGCGATGAACAACTGGTCGATCCAGTCGTCTTCCTTGGTCGCCGTCGCCTGCTTGCCGCGGCCGCCGCGCTTCTGGGCCCGGTACTCGCTGAGCGGCTGGCTCTTGATGTAGCCGCTGTGCGACAGGGTCACGACCATGTCGGTGGGCGTGATCAGGTCCTCGGTCGAGAGGTCGAAGGCGCTGTGTTCGACCAGGCTGCGGCGGGCGCCCAGCTTGCTCTGGCCGAACTCCTGCTTGATCGCGCCGAGCTCGTCGCCGATGATC
Source organism: Variovorax sp. J31P179 (assembly GCF_030316985.1). Taxonomy (NCBI): domain Bacteria; kingdom Pseudomonadati; phylum Pseudomonadota; class Betaproteobacteria; order Burkholderiales; family Comamonadaceae; genus Variovorax; species Variovorax sp. J31P179. Next base: position 210,813 of record NZ_JASZYL010000008.1, read on the forward strand.
ACCGAGACCCGCTCCGGCTTGGCCAGGATGTCGAGCAGGTCGTCGATCTCGGCCATCACGTCCTTGTATTCAGCGACGATCTTGTCCTGTTCGAGGCCGGTCAGGCGCTGCAGGCGCATCTGCAGGATTTCCTGGGCCTGGGTGTCCGACAGCTTGTAGAGGCCGTCGGCGTGCATGCCGTATTCGCGCTCGAGGCCGTCCGGCCGGTAGTCGTCGGCGTTGATCACGCCGCCATCGGCGCGGGTGCGGGTCAGCATCTCGCGCACCAGCTTGCTGTCCCAGGCGCGGCTCATCAGCTCGGCCTTGGCGACCGGAGGCGTCGGCGCGTTGCGGATGATCGCGATGAATTCGTCGATGTTGGCCAGCGCCACCGCCAGGCCTTCGAGCACATGGCCGCGCTCGCGCGCCTTGCGCAGGGTGAACACGGTGCGGCGAGTGACCACTTCGCGGCGGTGCTGCAGGAAGACCTCGATCAGGTCCTTGAGGTTGCAGAGCTTCGGCTGGCCGTCGACCAGCGCCACCATGTTGATGCCGAAGGTGTCCTGCAGCTGGGTCTGCTTGTAGAGGTTGTTGAGCACCACCTCGGGCACTTCGCCGCGCTTGAGCTCGATCACCAGCCGCATGCCCGACTTGTCGGATTCGTCCTGGATGTGGCTGATGCCTTCTATCTTCTTCTCGTGCACCAGCTCGGCCATGCGCTCCTGGAGCGTCTTCTTGTTGACCTGGTAGGGCAGCTCGTCGACGATGATCGCCTGCCGCTGGCCACGGTCGATGTCCTCGAAGTGGCACTTGGCGCGCATCACGACCTTGCCGCGGCCGGTGCGGTAGCCGTCCTTGATCCCGTTGATGCCGTAGATGATGCCGGCGGTGGGGAAGTCGGGCGCCGGCACGATCTCCATCAGGTCGTCGATGCTGGCGTCGGGGTGGCGCAGCAGGTGCAGGCAGGCGTCGACCACCTCGTTCAGGTTGTGCGGCGGGATGTTGGTCGCCATGCCGACCGCGATGCCGCCGGCGCCATTGACCAGCAGATTTGGCAGTTTGCTCGGCAATACCAGCGGCTCTTTTTCGGAGCCGTCGTAATTGGGGCCGAAATCGACTGTTTCCTTGTCGATATCGCCCAGCATTTCGTGGGCAATTTTGGCCAGCCGGATCTCGGTATAGCGCATGGCGGCCGCCATATCGCCGTCGACCGAGCCGAAATTGCCCTGACCGTCAACCAGCATGTGGCGCATCGAGAAGTTCTGCGCCATCCGCACGATGGTGTCGTAGACCGACTGGTCGCCGTGCGGGTGGTACTTGCCGATGACGTCGCCGACGATACGTGCCGACTTCTTGTAGGGCCGGTTCCAGTCGTTGTTGAGCTCGTGCATGGCGAAAAGCACACGCCGATGCACCGGTTTGAGGCCGTCCCGGGCGTCCGGAAGGGCGCGCCCGACGATCACGCTCATGGCGTAATCCAGGTAGCTGCGACGCATTTCCTCTTCGAGGCTGATGGGCAGTGTTTCTTTGGCGAACGAGGTCATGGGCGGCACGCTGACGGCAAGGGAGGCGGAATTTTACGCTGTGGACGGTGTCGCACCGCCGCAACACAAGGCCGGTATTCCGCCTCCGTCCTACGTTTCCGGGGCGTCTGCGGGGGGGTTTGCCAAAGACCCTATGGCACAATCGCCTCAACGTTTTGGGTGGTGGTCACTTAAAGCGTCCTTGATTCGCAGCGCGGCTGCGGCTTTTTCCCCAAGAGGAGAACCATGAAGAAACTGAATAAAGTGGCGATGATGTTTGCAGTCGCTGCGCTCGCCACTGCCGCCGGCGCGCAGACCCGTGTCACCGCTGCGAATGGCGGACCGGTCATCGATAACTGGCAAAACGGCACGGGCGAACTGGTCTGGAAGAACGGCACGAACGAACTGTGCTGGCGCGATGCCAACTGGACGCCCGCAACGGCTGCCGCTGGTTGCGACGGCGCTCTGGTTCCGGCACCTCCTGTGGCTGCTGCACCTGCTCCGGCACCGGCTCCGGTTCCCCCGGCAGTCGCTGCTTCGAAGGTCACCTTCGCCGCTGACGCATTCTTCGACTTCGACAAGTACGTCCTGAAGCCTGAAGGCCGCGCCAAGCTCACCGACCTGGTCTCCAAGATCAAGGACGTGAACCTGGAAGTCATCATCGCCGTGGGTCACACCGACTGGATCGGTACCGTTGCGTACAACCAGAAGCTGTCGGTCCGCCGCGCTGAAGCCGTCAAGGCCTTCCTGGTCTCGCAAGGCGTCGAAAAGAACCGCGTGTACACCGAAGGCAAGGGCAAGAGCCAGCCGATCGCTGACAACCGCACCGCCGAAGGCCGCGCCAAGAACCGCCGCGTGGAAATCGAAGTGGTCGGCACCCGCCCCAACAAGTGATTCGCCAGAATCGCTGATGAAAACCCCGCCTCGGCGGGGTTTTTTTATGGCCGGCCGCGCGCCGGCATTTCAATTCGCGACGTTTCATAATCGCTGCATGACAGATACCGTGAATGCCGATCCGGCGGAACTCGCCAAATTTTCCGAACTCGCGCACCGCTGGTGGGATCTCGAAAGTGAATTCCGGCCACTGCACGAAATCAATCCGCTGCGGCTCGACTGGATCGACGGCATCGCACCGATTGCCGGGCGCAAGGTGCTCGACGTGGGCTGCGGCGGCGGAATCCTGGCCGACTCGATGGCGCGCAAGGGCGCCGAGGTGCTGGGTGTCGACCTGGCCGACAAGGCGCTCAAGGTGGCGCAGTTGCATGCCCTTGAGGCCGGCACGCGCGGCGTCAAGTACCGTTCGGTCAGTGCCGAGGCGCTGGCGGCCGAGCAGCCAGCCGCTTTCGACGTCGTGACCTGCATGGAGATGCTCGAACACGTGCCCGATCCGGCCTCCGTCGTCAAGGCCTGCGCCGACCTCGCCAAGCCCGGCGGCTGGGTCTTCTTTTCGACCATCAACCGCAACCTCAAGTCCTTCATGCTGGCGATCGTGGGGGCCGAGTACCTGCTGGGCATGCTGCCGCGCGGCACCCACGAATACCAGAAGCTGATCCGGCCGAGCGAGCTGGCCGCCCATTGCCGTGCGGCCGGACTCGATCTGCGCCACACCCGCGGCCTGGAGCACAACCCGCTGACCCGGCGCTACTGGCTGAGCGGCGACACCAGCGTCAACTACATGTTCGCGACCCGCAAGCCGGCGGCTCCCCTGTGAGCACGCGCCGCACCGAAGCCGTCCTGTTCGACCTCGACGGCACCCTGATCGACAGCGCCCCCGACCTGGGCGCCGCGGCCGACCAGATGCGGACCGAGCGCGGCCTGCCTTCGCTGCCGCTCGCGCGCTATCGCCCGATGGCGGGCGCCGGCGCGCGGGGCATGCTGGGCGTGGCGTTCGGCATCACGCCCGAGGCGCCCGATTTCCCGGTACTGCGGGAAGAGTTCTTCGTCAAGTACGAATCGCGGATGCTGCTCAACACGCAGGTCTTCGAAGGCGTGGCCGAGCTGGTCGAGGCGCTGAGGGCATCGGGCCTGCAGTGGGGCGTCGTCACCAACAAGTCCGAGCGCTTCACGGTGCCGTTGACACGCGCGATGGCGCTGTTCGAGAGTGCGCGCGCGATCGTCAGCGGCGACACCACGCCGCATGCGAAGCCGCATCCGGAGCCGCTGTTCGAGGCGGCGCGCCGGCTCGGCGTCGCGCCGGAGCACTGTGTCTACGTGGGCGACGACGAACGCGACATGATGGCCGGCCGGGCCGCCGGTATGCGGACCGTGGCTGCCACCTACGGCTACATGGGCGAGCAGGCGGAAGTCGCGCGCTGGGAAGCCGACGCCGCGATCGCTTCGCCGATGGAACTCTTGCAATGGCTGAAACAGGCCTAAAATGCGAGCCTTGGGGCTGCACTGGTTTCGACGTGGGTTCGGAATCGCAGCGGGGCATGTCGAGCTGAATGCGCTCGTAAAACAGATTCAAACAAACTAACTGCAAACGACGAACGTTTCGCACTCGCCGCTTAATTGCCGGTGAGCTTTGCAACAGCAGGCCGATGGGCTGGGCAAGGGGGCGCTAGAGCAATCTGACGCCTCCCGGCTGCAAAGATAATCTACATGGGCTGGTCCTGATCCGGGTACCTTGGGTCGGGACGAGAAAATAGGGTGCTGGCGGCCGGTGTAGCGTGCGACTGCGCGACACCGGTGGCGAGACTCAAATCAGACCGCTAAACATGTAGATCTGCGCGAAGAAGGCTTGCGGACGGGGGTTCAAATCCCCCCAGCTCCACCACTCAAGAACGCGCCGCCGATGCATTTTGCATCGGCGGCGCATCTGCGATCCAATCCCTCCACGGCACCCCCTGTCCCGTGCAAAGAGGCCCATGGATTCATCGAAGACGACATTGACGACCCACAGCGACGTGCATGCGCGGCGCCACTGCTGGACGAAGGCGCTGCGCCTGGGCGTGGCAGCGGCATTCACGTGGGCCGGCGCCTTTGCGCAGGCGGCCTCGCAGGCACCGGTCACCGCCGAGAACGGCATGGTCGTGAGCGCCCAAACCCTGGCGACCCAGGTGGGCGTCAATGTGCTCAAGCGCGGCGGCAACGCGTTCGACGCCGCGGTGGCGGTGGGCTACGCGCTGGCGGTGGTCTATCCGGCGGCCGGAAATCTCGGCGGCGGCGGATTCATGACGGCGCAGCTGGCCGACGGCCGCAAGACCTTCCTGGATTTCCGCGAGAAGGCGCCGCTGGCGGCAACGCCCGACATGTACCTCGACAAGACCGGCAACCTGATTCCGGGCCTCAGCACCCGGGGCCACCTCGCGGTCGGTGTGCCCGGCACGGTCGCCGGCCTCGAGCGGGCCCGCGAACAGTACGGCACCATGAAGCGCAGCGCGCTGGTCGCGCCGGCGATCGCGCTGGCCGAACGCGGCTTCGTGCTGCAGCAGGGCGACATCGACATGCTGGCGACCGCCACCACCGATTTCAGCAGCGATCCGGCGTCGGCGGCGGTGTTCCTGAACAAGGGCGAAGCCTTCGCCGTGGGGCAGAAGCTGGTCCAGAAAGACCTGGCGAAGACCTTGAAGGCGATCAGCCGCCACGGGGTCGACGGCTTCTACAAGGGGCCCGTGGGCAGCGCGATCGTGGCCTCGAACCAGGCCGGGGGCGGGCTGATCACGCAGGCCGACCTCGACCAGTACAAGGCGCGCGAACTGCTTCCGATCGAGTGCAGCTACCGCGGCTATCGCGTCATTTCGGCGCCGCCGCCGAGTTCGGGCGGCGTGGTGCTCTGCGAGATGCTGAACATCCTCGAGGGCTACCCGCTCAAGTCGCTGGGCTTCCGGTCGGCCCAGGGCGTGCACTACCAGATCGAGGCCATGCGCCATGCCTACGTCGACCGCAACAGCCAGCTGGGCGACCCGGACTTCGTGAAGAACCCGGTCGAGCGCCTGATCGACAAGCGCTATGCCGACAAGATCCGCAGCACCATCGATCCGGCGCGCGCCGGCGTGTCCAAGGACCTGCGCAACGGGGTCGCGCCGCACGAAGGCAGCAACACCACGCACTATTCGATCCTCGACCAGTGGGGCAATGCGGTGTCGGTGACCTACACCCTCAACGACTGGTTCGGCGCCAAGGTCATGGCGGCAGGCACCGGCGTGCTGCTCAACAACGAGATGGACGACTTCACCTCGAAGGCGGGCGAACCCAACATGTACGGGCTGATCCAGGGCGAAGCCAACGCGATCGCGCCGGGAAAACGGCCCCTGAGCTCGATGAGCCCGACCATCGTCTCGCGGGACGGACGGCCGGTGCTGGTGGTCGGCACGCCGGGCGGCAGCCGCATCATCACGACGGTGCTCCACAGCATCCTGAACCTGGTCGACTACGGCATGGACGTGCAGGAAGCCGTGGACGCGCCGCGCTTCCACCAGCAGTGGATGCCGGACGTGACCAACGTCGAGCCGTTCGCGCTGTCGCCGGACACCCGCAAGATCCTGGTCGACATGGGCCACGAATTCGGCGAGGCCCAGCCCGCCAACCACCTGGCGGCGATCCTGGTCGGCGCGCCGACGCTAGGGGGCCGGCCGGTGGGCGCCAACCGCTTCTATGGCGCCAACGATCCGCGCCGCAACACGGGCCTCGCGCTCGGCTACTGAATGCATATCGAAGAAATTCTCTACACCCAGGGCTTCGGCACCCGGCGCGTGTGCGCCGGACTGGTCCAGCAGGGCTTCGTCACGATCGACGGCGCCCCGGTCACAGATCCCGGCGCGGACGTGGCGACCGACGGCCTGCACTTCACGGTCCAGGGCACTGCCTGGGCGTACCACGAGAAGGCCTACCTGATGCTGCACAAGCCGGCCGGCACCGAATGCTCGCAGAAGCCGTCGACCTACCCGAGCATCTACACGCTGCTGCCTTCGCCGCTGCGGCTGCGGCCGAACAAGGGGGCCGTGCAGGGCGTGCAGGCGATCGGTCGCCTCGACCAGGACACCACGGGCCTGCTGCTGCTGACCGACGACGGCCAGTTCATCCATCGGATGGGGTCTCCGAAGCACCATGTGCCGAAGGTCTACGAGGTCACGACCAAGCATCCGGTCGACCCGGGCCAGATCGACCGGCTGCTGGCCGGCGTGGTGCTCGACGACGACCCGAAGCCGGTCCGGGCCGCCGCCTGCGAGGCCACCGGCCCGCTGCAGCTGAGGCTGACCTTGACCGAAGGCAAGTACCACCAGGTCAAGCGCATGCTGGCGGCGGTCGGCAACCGGGTCGAGGCGCTGCATCGCTCGCGCATCGGGCAACTGGCGCTGCCGGACGACCTGGCGCCCGGCCAGTGGCGCTGGCTTGACGCGGATCAAGTCGAAGGCCTGCGCAGCGCGCGCGGCGGTCAGCCAACGGTGGGTGTGGGTCGTTAAGATAGCCAGTCTTCGTCCGGAACTCCTCCCTTGCGCTCCATTTCCTCCCTGACGGGCCGTTTCGCGGCCTTTTTGTTTGTCTGCGCGTCGGTGGCTTCCCAGGCCGCCGAACCCCCGCCAGTCTTCGTGCTCAACTCCCTCGACGCCACCGTCAGCGTGATCGAGCCCACCGGCTGGACCGAGAAGACGCGCATCCCGACCGGCAAGGAGCCGCACCATCTCTACCTGGCGCCCGATGAGCATTCGCTGATCGTCGCCAACTCGGCCGGTGACTCGCTGACCTTCCTCGATCCGCGCACGGCCGAGGTGCAGCGCGTGGTCTACGGGATCATCGACCCCTACCACCTGCGCTTCTCGCCCGACATGAAGTGGTTCGTCACCGCGGGCAACCGCCTGAACCACGTCGACGTCTACCGCTGGGACGGCAAGGAGCCCAAGCTGGTCAAGCGCATCCCGACCGGCAAGACGCCCAGCCACATCTGGATCGACGGCAAGAGCACCACGGCCTATGTCTCGATGCAGGACAGCGACGAACTGATCGCGGTCGACCTGGCGACGCAGACCATCCGCTGGCGCACCGCGACCGGCCCGATGCCGGCAGACATCTTCGGCATCCACGACGGCAAGACGCTGCTGGTGGGCCTGACCGGCAGCGATGGCGTGCAGGTGTTCGACGTCGCGGGCGCCCAGCCCAAGCTGGTCGGCAAGATCCCGACCGGCAAGGGCGCCCATGCCTTCCGCGCCGCCGGCGACGGCGGCCGCAGCGTGTTCGTCAGCAACCGGGTGGCCAACACCATCAGCCGCATCGACCTCGCGACGCTGCAGGTGACCGACACCTACCCGGTGCCCGGCGGACCCGACTGCATGGACGTCTCGGCCGACGGCAAGACCCTCTACGTGACCTCGCGCTGGGCCAAGAAGCTCAGCGTGGTCGACCTGGCCAGCCGCAAGGTGGTGCGGCAGGTGAACGTCGGCCGGTCGCCGCACGGGGTGTGGACGCTCGACCATGCCAAGTCCTGAATGGCCCCCACGCTCCCCCACTGCGTGTGGGTCGCTGCCCCCCGAGGGGGAGTCAGCAGGCCGCCAGTCTGCGCGAAGCGCGGACTTCGCCGCGCTGGCGGCCCGGCGCCGGCCTAGGCTTGCCGCCGGCGCATTGCTGCTGGCGGCCTGCGCGGCCGTCTCGGGCCAGGCGCTGGCCCAGGCCTGCGCCAAGCCGGTCTACCTGACCTTCGATACCGGCCACATGGGCATTGCGCCGCTGGTGGCCGAGGTGCTCAAGCGGCAGGACGTCCGCGTGACCTTCTTCGCCGCCGCCGAGCGCACCCAGACCGACGGCGACAGCCTCGACAACCATTGGGCGCCGTGGTGGAAGGCGAGGGCGGCCGAGGGCCACGAGTTCGCCTCCCACACCTACGACCATGCCTACTGGCGCGGCGACATCAAGGGCGTCGAGCCGCGCTTCCGGATCCGCCCGACGGCCGGCGCCTTCGCCGGCCGCGAGTTCACCTGGAGCGCCGCCGAATACTGCGCCAATGTTGCCAAGTCCTCCGAGCGGCTGCAGCTCATCACGGGCAAGAAGCCGCTGCCGCTGTTCCGCGCGCCGGGCGGCAAGACCTCGCCCAAGCTGCTGGCGGCCGCCAAGGCCTGCGGCTTCGAGCACGTGGCCTGGGCGTCGGCCGGCTTCCTGGGCGACGAACTGCCGAGCGAGACCTACAGCAACGCGCAGCTGCTGGCCCAGGCGCTCGACAAGATCCAGCCCGGCGACATCCTGCTTGCGCACCTGGGCATCTGGTCGCGCAAGGACCCGTGGGCGCCGGCCGACCTCGAGCCGCTGATCGTCGGCCTCAAGGCCCGCGGCTTCTGCTTCGAGACGCTGCGCCAGCATCCGGCCTACCGCGCCTGGATCGCGGCCCATTCCTGAACCTTCGGTCGTTCCCGCGGATCGCACGCAGATGGATTGGCTCACCGACCTCTTCTCGTCCTTGCAGCAATGGCTGTTCGAGGCCGCCGTCCAGCCGCTGGTCTATGCCATCGGCCTGGGCGGCTGGGTCGAGGATGCCTTCGACGCCACCGGCTGGCTGCTGGTCGGCCTGATCCAGATCGCGGTGCTGGTCGCGGTCATCGGCCCGCTGCAGCGCTGGCGGCCAGCCGAGCCGGTGGTCGACCGGCGCGCGATCCGCACCGACATCCTCTACACGCTGATCCACCGGCTCGGGCTGTTCCGGCTGGCCATGTTCTTCGCCGTGCAACCGCTGTTCGACGACCTGCTGGGGGCGGCGCGCGCGGCCGGCTGGGGCAGCATGCACCTGGACGAACTCTGGCCCGGCGTGACCGACGTGCCCTGGATCGCGTTCGCGATCTACCTGGTCGTGCTGGACTTCGTCGAGTACCTGATCCACCGCGGCCAGCATCGCTTCCGCTGGTGGTGGGCGCTGCATTCGCTGCACCACTCGCAGCGCCAGATGACGATGTGGAGCGACAACCGCAACCACCTGCTCGACGACCTGATCCACGACGCGATCATCGTCCTCGTGGCGCAGCTGATCGGCGTCGCGCCGGGGCAGTTCATCGCGATCGTCGCTTTCACCCAGCTCAGCGAGAGCCTGCAGCATGCCAACCTGCGCCTCGGCTTCGGCGCCATCGGCGAGCGCCTGTGGATCAGCCCGCGCTTCCATCGGGTGCACCACGCGATCGGCATCGGGCACGAGTCCCAGGGACCGAAGACCTTGGGAGGCCACAATTTCGGCGTGCTGCTGCCCTGGTGGGACATGCTCTTTCGGAGCGTCAACTTCGAAGACCGCTACGACGCCACCGGCATCCGCGACCAGGTCGAGCCCGATGCGAGTGGCCGGGTGCGCGACTACGGGCGCGGCTTCTGGGCCCAGCAATGGCTCGGGCTGCGGCGCCTGGTCGGCAGGGATTGAGGCGCCGCGGTCACCCGCTGGCGTTATCCTCGGCACCCGATGCGTCTTCTCCTCGATTCCTTCTGGCGCGCGGTCGCCTACTGCCTGCACCCGCGGGTGATCGTGCTGTCGCTGCTGCCGCTCGGCCTGATGATCGCGCTGGCGACGGTGCTCGGCTATTTCTACTGGGACGCCGCGGTGGCCTGGACCCGCTCGGCGCTCGATGCCTGGCCCCTGCTCGCCGGCTTCTGGGGCTGGATTGGCCGCTTCTTCTCCGGCGACGTCACGGCCGCGCTGGCGCCGCTGGTGGTGGTCTTCGCCGCCACGCCGCTGATCGTCGTGGTGTCGCTGCTGATCGTGGCCGGCATCATGGCGCCGGCGCTCACCCGGCTGGTGGCCGAGCGGCGCTTCGCCAGCCTGGAGCAGAAGAAGGGCGCCTCTTTCTTCGGCAGCATGGCCCGTTCGATCGGCCTCACGGTGCTGGCGCTGCTGGCGCTGGTGGTGTCGATGCCGCTGTGGCTGATTCCGCCGCTGGTGCTGATCCTTCCGCCGTTGATCTGGGGCTGGCTGACCTACCGCGTGATGAGCTTCGACGCGCTGGCCGAGCACGCCAGCCCCGAGGAGCGCGACACGCTGCTGCGCACCCACCGCCTGCCGCTGCTGGGCATCGGCGTGCTGTGCGGCTACCTCGGTGCGGCACCCAGCATCGTCTGGGCTTCAGGCCTCTTGTTCGCCGCCGCCTTCTTCGTGCTGGCGCCGCTGGCCATCTGGATCTATACCCTGGTGTTCGCCTTCTCGGCGCTGTGGTTTGCCCACTATTGCCTCGATGCGCTGGCCCAGTTGCGGGCGCAGCGTGCCGCGGCCGCCGTTTCCTCTTCCGCGGTCGAAGTGCTGGATGCCAGCGCGGCCGCGAGCCAATGGAGTGCCCCATGAGCCGTTCTTTCGGTCTGATCGTCGTCGGCGACGAAATCCTGTCGGGCAAGCGCGTCGACAAGCACATGCCCAAGGTGATCGAGTTGCTCGCCGCGCGCGGGCTCGAGCTCGGCTGGGCGGAGTACGTGGGCGACGTGCCGGTGCGCATCACGGCGGCGCTGGGCCGCGCCTTCGCGTCGGGCGACATCGTGTTCTCGACCGGCGGCATCGGCGCCACGCCCGACGACCACACGCGCCAGTGCGCGGCGGCCGCTCTGGGCGTGCCGCTGGCGCTGCATCCCGAAGCCGAGGCACTGATCCGCGAGCGCATGCAGGACACGGCGCGCGAGCAGGGCACGGTCTACGAGCCCGACCGCCCGGACAACGTCCACCGCCTGAACATGGGCGTGTTCCCGCTCGGCGCCAAGATCATTCCGAACACCTACAACAAGATCCCCGGCTTCAGCGTCGGCGACGTCCACTTCGTGCCCGGCTTCCCGGTGATGGCCTGGCCGATGATCGAATCGGTGCTCGACGGCCGCTACGCCGGCCTGTTCGCGCGCGGCCGCGCCGGCGAAAAATCGGTGATCGTCTACGGCGCCATGGAGGCGACCCTGACGCCGCTCATGCAGGCGGTCGAGCGCGACCATCCCGGCATCAAGGTGTTCAGCCTGCCGAGCGTCGACCACCCGCAGCACGGACGCCACATCGAGCTCGGCGTCAAGGGCGATGCGAGCCGGGTCGAAGCCGCCTACAGCCAGCTGCTGGCCGGTCTGCACGGCTTTGATGCACGGCTTGGCCCCGAAATGGTGCGTTGACAAACGACGCACCATATTGGTTACAACTTGCCTTGTTTTGGGGGTTCCCCGGGGCACCGAGGCGCTCCCGGCCCCTGTGACAATGGCATAGAAACTGCATCCTGAATTCCCGTACTTCCAACCCCCTGTCCATACCAAGGAGAACCTGATGGCCAAGACCGTCGCCGACGTACTCAAACTCGTGAAGGAAAACGAGGTCAAGTTCGTCGATTTCCGCTTCACCGACACCCGCGGCAAAGAGCAGCACGTGACCGTGCCCGTTTCCGCGTTCGATGAAGACAAGTTCACTTCGGGCCACGCATTCGATGGCTCCTCGATCGCCGGTTGGAAGGGCATCGAAGCGTCGGACATGCAGCTCATGCCCGATCCGAACACGGCCAACATCGATCCGTTCTTCGAAGAAACGACGATGATCCTGACCTGCGACGTGGTCGACCCGTCGGATGGCAAGCCCTACGAACGCGACCCGCGCTCGCTGGCCAAGCGCGCCGAAGCCTACATGAAGGCCTCGGGCCTCGGCGACACCGCCTTCTTCGGACCGGAACCCGAATTCTTCGTCTTCGACGGCGTGCGCTGGTCGAACGACATGTCCGGCTGCTTCGTGAAGATCGAGTCCGAAGAAGCCGCCTGGAACACCGGCAAGGAATTCGAGCACGGCAACACCGGCCACCGTCCCGCGGTCAAGGGCGGCTACTTCCCGGTGCCCCCGGTCGACAGCTTCCAGGACATGCGCTCCGAGATGTGCCTGGTGCTCGAATCGCTGGGCATCCCGGTCGAAGTGCATCACCATGAAGTGGCCAACGCCGGCCAGATGGAGCTCGGCACCAAGTTCAGCACGCTGATCCAGCGCGCCGACTGGGTCCAGCTGCAGAAGTACGTGATCCACAACGTGGCCCACGCCTACGGCAAGACCGCCACCTTCATGCCGAAGCCGATCGTCGGCGACAACGGCTCGGGCATGCACGTGCACCAGTCGGTCTGGAAGGACGGCAAGAACCTGTTCGCAGGCGACGGCTACGCCGGCCTGAGCGACTTCGCGCTGCACTACATCGGCGGCATCATCAAGCACGCCCGCGCGCTGAACGCCATCACGAACCCCGGCACCAACAGCTACAAGCGCCTGGTGCCCGGCTTCGAAGCCCCGGTCAAGCTGGCCTATTCGGCCAAGAACCGCTCGGCCTCGATCCGCATCCCGTTCGTGGCGAACCCGAAGGGCCGCCGCGTCGAAGCCCGCTTCCCGGACCCGCTGATGAACCCGTACCTGGGCTTCGCGGCGCTGCTGATGGCCGGCCTCGACGGCGTCGAGAACAAGATCCATCCGGGCGAAGCCGCCAGCAAGGACCTGTACCACCTGCCGCCGGAAGAAGACGCGCTGATCCCGACCGTCTGCCACAGCCTCGACCAGGCGCTCGAGTACCTCGACAAGGACCGTGCCTTCCTGACCAAGGGCGGCGTGTTCACCGATTCGTACATCGATGCCTACATCGACCTCAAGATGCAGGAAGTGACGCGCTTCCGCATGGCGACGCATCCGGTCGAGTTCGACATGTATTATTCTTTGTGATTCGTGATCAGCTCGGGCTTGCGCCGGAGCGTTAAAAAAGGACGGCTGCGGCCGTCCTTTTTGTTTGGGCGGGAACATCCGGGTCGGATCTGTTTCGAATTGCATGAAAATGCCGACTTGCGGCGCACTACACCCAAGACCATGAAGACTCTCTCCGTTCTCCTGCTGACCACCGTGGCGGCGGCCGGCGTGCCTTTGCAGGCCCAGGCGCAGCAAGAGCGCGTCTGGCGCTGCGGCAACGAATACACCAACAACGCGACCGTCGCCCAGCAGCGCGGCTGCAAGATCATGGAAGGCGGCAACCTGACCATCGTTCAGGGCACCCGGCCGGTCGCCTCGGCCGCGCCGGCCGCCGGCGGGACCGCGGTGCGCGCGCCGGCCGGCAGCCCGCGGGTCGAAGGCGCCGACCAGCGTGCGCGCGACGGCGAGGCCCGCTCGGTGCTGGAGGCCGAACTGCGCAAGGCCCAGGAGCGGCAAACCCAGCTGCTCAGGGACTACAACAACGGCGAGCCCGAGAAGCAGGGCAGCGAAAGCAAGAACTACCAGAAGTATCTCGACCGCGTGGCCGAGATGAAGGCCGAGATCGCCCGCAACGAGAGCGACATCGCCGGCCTTCAACGCGAGATCGGCCGCCTGCCCGCGGTCAATCGCTGAGCGGATGGCCTTTGGTAAATCGGCTGGACCGGGCAAGCGCTTCCAGGCCTTCGACCTGCTGTCGACGCTGATCGCGGTGGTGCGGGTCGACGGCTCGGTGCTGTTCGCGAACGCGGGCCTCGAGGACGCGCTCGGCACCTCGCGCCGCACGCTCGAGGGCTCGCAGTTCGGGGCCTGCTTCCAGGAGCCTCAGGTGCTGCGCACCGCCATCGACGGCGCCCGCAGCAACGACTTCGCGACGCTGCGCTACGAGGCCTTGCTGCGCCGCGTCAACCATGAGCTGATGCCGGTGCTGGTCACACTGGCCCAGAGCGACAAGGCGGGCGAGCTGATCATCGAGATGTCGCCGCTCGAGCAGCAGGCGCGGCAGGACCGCGAGGAGCGGCTGCTCGACCAGGCGCAGGCCAACAAGGAGCTGATCCGCAATCTCGCGCACGAGATCAAGAATCCGCTCGGCGGCATTCGCGGCGCCGCGCAACTGCTGCAGATGGAGGTCGAGTCGCGCGACCTGATCGAGTACACCCAGGTCATCATCCACGAGGCCGACCGGCTGCAGACGCTGGTCGACCGGCTGCTGGCGCCGCACCGGCGGCCGCACGTGGTGGGCGACGTCAACATCCACGAGGTCTGCGAGCGGGTGCGTTCGGTGATCCTGGCGGAGTTTCCGCGCGACCTCCACATCGAGCGCGACTTCGACGTCTCGATTCCCGAGTTTCGCGGCGATCGCGAGCAGCTGATCCAGGCCACGCTCAACATTGTCCACAACGCCGCCCAGGCCCTGGCCGAGCGGCGTGCCGCGGGCGATGCGCAGATCACTTTCAAGACCCGCATCGCGCGTCAGGTTATCTTCAATAAGCAGTGGTATCGACTGGCACTGGAATTGCATGTCATCGACAACGGACCGGGCGTGCCGGACGCGATCAAGGACCGCATTTTTTACCCGCTGGTGTCGGGCAGGGATGGCGGGACAGGCTTGGGATTGACGCTTGCGCAAACTTTTGTGCAACAGCATCACGGCGTGATCGAGTGCGACAGCGTCCCGGGACGGACCGATTTCAAGATACTGATACCGCTGCCCTAGCAGCCAAGCAACAAGGAGCTGCATGAAGCCGATCTGGATAGTGGATGATGATCAATCAATCCGCTTCGTGCTGGAAAAAGCGCTGCTGCGCGAAGACCTGCCGACCCGTAGCTTCACCAATCCGCGCGAGGTTCTAGCCGCCCTCGACGCGGCGGCCGACGACGAGACCCAGGGCCCGCAGGTCCTGGTCAGCGACATCCGCATGCCCGGTGGCTCGGGGCTCGACCTGCTCGACAAGATCAAGGCCAAGCATCCTGGCCTGCCGGTGATCATCATGACGGCCTTCTCCGACCTCGATAGCGCCGTCTCGGCCTTCCAGGGCGGCGCCTTCGAATACCTGCCGAAGCCTTTCGATCTGCCGCGCGCGGTCGAACTGATCCGCCGCGCGGTCGACGAAAGCCAGCGCGAGGAAGTGGCCGAGGAGCGCATGGCGGCCGCGCCCGAGATGCTCGGGCAGGCGCCGGCGATGCAGGACGTGTTCCGTGCCATCGGCCGGCTGTCGCAAAGCAATGTCACGGTGTTGATCACCGGCGAATCGGGCTCGGGCAAGGAACTGGTGGCGCGGGCGCTGCACAAGCATTCGCCGCGCGCGAGCGGCCCGTTCGTCGCCATCAACACGGCCGCGATCCCGAAGGACCTGCTCGAGAGCGAGCTGTTCGGCCACGAGCGCGGCGCCTTCACCGGCGCCCAGACCATGCGCCGCGGCCGTTTCGAACAGGCCGAAGGCGGCACGCTGTTTCTCGACGAGATCGGCGACATGCCCTTCGACCTGCAGACGCGCCTGCTGCGCGTCCTGAGCGATGGGCATTTCTATCGCGTCGGCGGCCACAACTCGGTCAAGGCCAACGTGCGGGTGATCGCGGCGACCCACCAGGACCTCGAACAGCGCGTGAAGCTCGGCGGCTTCCGCGAAGACCTGTTCCACCGGCTCAACGTGATCCGGCTGCGGCTGCCGGCGCTGCGCGAGCGCGGCGAGGACGTGCCGGCGCTGACGCGGCATTTCCTGCAGCAGAGCGCCAAGCAGCTCGGCGTCGAGCCGAAGCGCATCTCCGATGCGGCGCTGGCGCAGCTGGCGACCTTCGGTTTTCCGGGCAACGTTCGCCAGCTCGAGAACATCTGCCACTGGCTGACCGTGATGGCGCCGGCACAGCTGATCGAGGCCAAGGACCTGCCGCCCGAAGTGATGGCGATCGCCCCGGCCGCGGAGCCGCATGCGGTGGCCGCGCCGGTGGTGGCCGAGCGCGAGCCGCTGGGGATGCCCGCGTCGACGGCCGTTGCGGCGCCTGCCGCCGCGGGTGTGCCGGCGGCGGCAGCGGCTTCGCCGGCGTGGGAGAGCGGCCTCGAACTCGAAGCCCAGAGCATGCTGGCGGCGGGCCGAACCGATGTCTGGGATGCGCTGTCGCGCCGCTTCGAGTCGCGGCTGATCCTGACGGCGCTGGCCAGCACGAGGGGCCGCCGCATCGAGGCGGCCCAGAAGCTCGGCATCGGCCGCAACACCATCACCCGCAAGATCCAGGAATTGGGGCTCGAGTAAGAATGCAGCCGAGCTTCGCCTCAGGGCGTTGATGCGGATGCAGCCAATGCCAGGGATACCGCGGAGCCGGCTTTGCCGGGCCGCAGGTATCGCCCCCGGAGGGGGAGGCGCCGCAGGCGCTTTGGGGGTGAGCCGTTGCTAGCGATTGCGCTGGCCCAGGGTCAGCGTGTCTAGCTGGAACTGGCCGCTCTTGTCCCACAGCCAGGTGTCGACATAGGTGTGAGCGCCGATCTTGCCCGGGCTGGGCAACGGCGACGCGCCCTTGATCAGCTCGGCGATCATGCCGCTCACCTCGGGCGCGTGGCTGGGCGTGCGGGAGAAGTAAACGCCTTTGACTCGGCCGTCGGCATCGACGTCGGTCTCGGTCACCACCACGGCATAGACCAGCGGCGGAATCTTGCCCTTGTAGATGCGCTGCGGGTACTTCTTGTAGATGGCCGCCGCGCCGACCTTGCGGTAGGCCTTCACGGCCGGTGTCTGGGCCGTGATCAGTCGCGAGGGGGAGGCCTCGGTCGAGGATGCTGCGGTATCGGGCGCTGCGGCCGGCGCGGCGGCTGTCGTCGCTTCCGGCTTCAACACGCTGCAGCCCGAAAGTCCGAGCAGCAGCGCGAGCGTGGTGAGCGCAAGCGGGTTCTTCATGGGGCCAGCTCCATGATCACCGGCGCGTGGTCGCTGGGCTTTTCCCATTTGCGCGGCACGCGATCGATCACGCAGCTCTTGACGCGTGGCACCAGCGGCTGGCTGACCAGGACATGGTCGATGCGCAGTCCGCGGTTCTTCTGGTAGCCGAGCATGCGGTAGTCCCACCAGGAGTAGCTCTTGGGCGGCTGCTCGAAGAGCCGGAAGCTGTCCGCCAGGCCGAGTTGCAGCAGCGCGTTGAAATGCGCGCGCTCCTGGGGCGTGTGGTGGATCGTCCCGGCGAGGCCGACCGGGTCGTAGCTGTCGCGGTCTTCGGGGGCGACGTTGAAATCGCCGAGCAGGACCAGGTTCGGATGGGCCACCAGTTCCTGGCGCAGCCAGTCGTGCAGGCCGTCGAGCCACTTCATCTTGTAGACGAACTTCTCGCTGTCGGGCGCCTGGCCGTTGACGAAGTAGCCATTGACGATGCGCAGCGCGCCGGCCGGCGTGTCGAGCGTGCCGCTGATGACGCGTGAATGATCGTCGGCGAAACCGCCGATGTTCTTCAGGACGTCGCGAACCGGCGCGCGGCTCAGGATCGCGACCCCGTTGTAGGTTTTCTGGCCGAACACGGCCGAATCGTAGCCAGCGTCCTTGAGCACCTCAAGCGGAAACTTGTCGTCGCTCATCTTGAGTTCCTGCAGGCACAGGACATCGACCGGATTGGCGGCCAGCCAGTCGAGGACGTGCTGCAGGCGGGCGGTGAGGGAGTTGACGTTCCAGGTTGCCAGCTTCATTGCAAGTCGTTGAATCTATGGGGTTCGTGTCGGGGGGTCGGATGACTATACCCGCCTGGTTGGCGGCTGCTGCGACCCTGGGCACGCGGATCGCCGGCGATCGCCGATCGCGCGCTTTGAGCGCCTGGCACCCCAGGGCCTTCTGAGAATATTCTCATGTGCCTTTCGGCGGGGGCCTACATTTTCAAGCGAAGAAAGTGGGAAATTTCCGTGCTAATTGAAGACATTGCGCGCTCGCCAATGGCGCACGGCCGATATACGGGTGCTCATGAATAAACATAATTTAGCCCCTTATGAGTGAGAACAAAAGCGCCGGAATTTGCATGAACGCCAACCTCTTTCCGGTCTGCCACTGCCAAGGTTGCTGGCCAATGGCGCAAGCCATCATCAGTCGTCCATCGCAGCTTCACTGAGCATTGACGCGGGGGGTGCGATCCCGCGACATCCAGCGGCTGCTCGGCGACCCGTTCATTCGAATCAGGTCAGCGCGCGGCATCCGTCCACTTTCATTTTGTTTGAGCGGTTTCCGGTGCACTCGCATCCGTTGCCGGAGTCGCTCGCCTTCTTTCGACGATGAATCCCGGCGACATCCGCGGATCCCCAGTTTCATGACTCTCCTGCGCAAGTTCTGTTGTCTGGCTTCGGCTGTGGCGATTTCGTGCTCGTCCCTGGGTGTGGCTTCGGCTCAGGGCCTGGATGCCAACGCGTCGCCCTATGACGCGGCCATCCGGAATGCCGCTGACCCGGCGAGCGGGCAGGGCGCGCTCGCCCCCTTGCGCCAGGCCCCGCCGGCCACGGGGTTGGGCGGCCCGTCGGCCCCGATCCCCCAGGTGGTACCCACCGCGCCGCAAGGCTTGGACTACCGCGCCAACCTGCAGAGCGACGTGTTCGGTGCCCAGCTCTTCACCGGCGCTTTTGCCAATGCGGGCGCGACCCAGTTCAACCCCGACTACCTCATTGCCAGCGGCGACAGCCTGCAGGTGCGGCTGTGGGGTGCGTTCGAGTTCGACGCGCCGCTCACGGTGGATCCCCAGGGCAACGTCTTCCTGCCGCACGTGGGCCCGGTCAGCGTGCGCGGTGTTCGCAACCAGGAGTTGCAGGGGGTGGTGGCGGCCGCGGTGCGGCGCGTGTTCCGCGCCAACGTCAACAGCTATGCGAGCCTGGCGGCGGCGCAGCCGGTGCGCGTGTTCGTCGGCGGTTATGTGTATCGCCCGGGCCTGTACAGCGGCACCAGCATGGACAGCCTGCTGCATTTCCTCGATCAGGCCGGCGGCATCGATCCCGAGCGTGGTTCCTTCTTGAACGTTCAGGTCAAGCGCGGGGCGCAGGTGCGGGCGACGGTCAACCTGTACGACTTTCTCTTGAGCGGCAGCATGCCGCTGAACCAGTTGGGGACCGGCGACGTCATTTTTGTCGGACCGCGCCAGAGCATGGTGAAGGTGACGGGATTGGTGGAAAGCGCCAAGCGCTTCGAATTCGCCAATGCCGTGAAGCCGACCGTGGACGACCTGGCGCACATGGCCAAGCCCAACCCGCAGGCAACCCACGTGCGCGTGGTTCGCAACACCGGCACCACGCGCAACACTGAGTACTTTCCGCTCGACCAGGCGCGCGACGTCCGGCTGCAGGGCGGCGACGAGCTCGAATTCACGGCCGACAAGAAGCCCGGGACGATCAGCGTGCGCGTCGAAGGCGAGCACATGAGCGCACAGGAATACGTCCTGCCTTACGGCACGCGCCTGGGCACCTTGATGCAGCAGGTCGAGTTGAACGAGCGCTCGGAAGGCCAGAGCGTGCAGCTGTTCCGCCAGAGCGTGAAGCAGCGTCAGAAGGAGATGCTGGCGACGTCGCTGCACAGCCTGGAGAGCGCGTTGCTGACTGCGCGCAGTGGGTCCGAGGGGGAGGCGCTGCTGCGCAAGACCGAGGCCGAATTGACGCTGCAATGGATCGATCGCGCCAAGAAGATCGAGCCCCTGGGCCAAGTCGTCATTTCTCAGGCGAAGGAGCGCGACGACCTGCTGCTGGAGAACGGCGACGTGTTGCGCGTCCCGACCCGCGACGGACTGGTGCTGGTGAGCGGCGAGGTGCTGTTCCCGAATGCCGTGGTCTATCAGAACACGCTGACGCTCAAGGACTACATCGACCGTGCTGGTGGCTATACGCAGAGCGCTGATGTCACGCGTCTGGTGATCGCACGCCGCGATGGCAGTTTTGACCAGACGGAAACGGGCAGCAGCCTGCCTGTTCGGCCCGGTGACCAGGTGATGGTGCTGCCGAAGGTGGATGACAAGAAGAGGCAGTTCTGGAAGGAGATGTTCCAGATTGTTTATCAGATTGCGGTGAGTGCGCGGGTGGTGGTTGGGCTTTGATTTAAGAGGTTGCCATTGACACCGGTTTGCATGGCACTCGTTGAGCAAATGTGCGAAGAATATCGTGACAGTCGCAAATGAACTGATTTTTAGCAAATTAAACCACTGGCCGCTGTTGAGGTCTTGCGTCAGCTTTCCGTCTCTGATTGAATTTCTTATTGGTTTTTTTAGATGATCACCATAAATCACGTCATGTCGAATACCGTTGAGAGCGGAATATTCTCGGACATTATTGGATATTTTTCTACATACCTTCCTTCAGCGGTTGAAAATGTCGCGTCGGTCCAGCCCCTGAGCGGTGCGATTCTGCGTCACTACCATCGGCCGAATCTTGAGAAAAATCTTGTGCGGCCGTGTGTTGCAACGGTCCACCATGACCTAGAGGATGACGACCCATCTCTTGACGTGAATAATTTTCTTGATCGATATCGAGAGGCCGACAATATCATCTGCCTCAATACGCTGCAACAAAGATTCTTGGCAAGGGTCGGTATCACAAACACAATAGTTATTCCTCATGGTCATAACGACCGTTTCATTGCCTGTCGCGGCGGCATGAGCGATGTTGCGTACAACACTGGAACGGGAAGTGGGGAAAATGGCCGAATTGTGATTGGGGTTCTTTCGCGGCGCTACCCGCGCAAAGTCAAAGGCGAAGGTTATATCTACGAATTGCTTCAGCACCTTGACCCGAGGTTTTTCGAGCTCGTCTTGATCGGTCGAGGTCGTACCTATGACGCCGCGATTCTTGAGCGATATGGATACAAGGTCACAGCGTATGAATCTATCCCCTACCGTGCGGTTGCGGGCGTTTACGGCTACATCGACGTGCTGCTTATGGCCTCATGGCACGAAGGCGGTCCGGCCAATATACCGGAGGCTGTGGCAGCAGGTGTGCCCGTGCTGTGCAATCCTGTTGGCATGGCCTACGATCTAATTTCTGACGAAGAAAATGGATTGCATCTGACGATGAATCCGGCCAATGATGCCGCGCGGATTCTTGAATGGGTGGGTGACGCGAAACGACTGCATACGTTACGTCGCGGTGCGATGTGTGCCGCCTCTCGCGCCATTACTTGGCAGCAGCACGTTCAGCGCACGGTTGACGTTTATCGTTCAGTTATTCGGGCGACAGTTGGAGACTTTTAAATGAGCAAGCGCGTTTTGATGGCCGATCGTATTCACATTACGAAGCGCAATTTCGCCAGTTTGATTGGATATTTCGATGCTTCGGGATATCAGTCCATTGAAATTGATCATCCTGTTGGGCTGCTGACCGCGTTTGGCTACTACGCAGAACAGCCGGATGTTATGTCATGCGGTGAAGGACTCGACGACCTTGGCCCTCAAGAATTATTCGACTTAAGGCTCGGCGGGGTGCGCCTGTTTTCAATTGCGCGGCTGGAATTGATGTCCCGGCTGGTAGCCAGTCCGACGTGGATGGCGTATGACAGTTATGGCTCCAATGAGCGAGCGTTGTTTGATCGCATATACGAAACTGATCGTGACGCGCTGTTTGAAAACCTCGCCGCTGCTAGATTTTGGTGTGAAAGATGGAGGAAGATCCTTCTGGAGACTCCGCCCGTGAATGTCGCACTGGTGTTTTCGGGATGTCTGATCTATGCCCGAGCTTTCGCCGAAATTATGCAGCGCCGGCAGGGGGTGCTTTATATCTGTGAGAGCTTTTTTACAGGCAGAGATTACTATTTGGAGCCTCGGCATAGTCCATTGCCAAATCAGTCGCTGCTCAAGACGCCAGGCCGTTATGCAATGTTGAAAATACCTGAATCCGGACCGGCCCGCCGGGGGCGAAGATTGGTAATGCAAAAATTGCTGGCCGAAAGAAAAAACAAAAACGTCCAGCAGCAAACTGGTAGCCAGCAGAGAATTTTTCCACCGAGCAAAAAAGTGGTGGTCATATTGGGGCAAGTCCTCAACGATTTTTCGTTGCTCAACACTGGGTCCACCGGTGTTCACAGCCTCGCCTTCTATAGGAAATGCATAGCGACGCTCTTGGACCAAACCGACGCAACAATAATCTTTAAAGCCCATCCCTGGGAGCAAAAGAAGGCCAATCTCAATGGTCGAGTAACATACGACGCTCTGGTTAGCGAGTTCGGCTCGATGGAAGAGCGCATCAAATTTGTCGAAGACTATCCGATCGATGATCTTTTTCTGGAAGCTGACTTCGCCATTGGACTCAACACGCAAAGCCTGCTTGAAGCGGCACTTGCGGGCATCAAGCCGATACAGGCGGGCGAAGCCTTCTACGGAAAAAAAGGATTCACGTATGACGTCGCAGGCGTCGACGAAATCGCGGCTATCGTAAACTCCCGTCGAAGTGCCTGTCTATCTGTGGCGGAATTCGCAGATTATGAGTCTTTCATGATGAAGGCGCTACTGCAGTGGTTCATTCCAGAAGCACCAGCGCAGGGCATCGAACGGGTCGCCGAAATACTAGGTCCAATACCCGTCAACGCCTCAAAAAGCCAGAGCAGCAAGACTGCTCAGCCGAAAACGGCCCCCAAAGTTGCGTCAAAGCCCGGTTTGTCCGCTCCTGCTGCGCCGACTCCAGTGGCTACGTCTAGTTCCAATGGCTCGATTGCTCAGCGAAAGCTGCAGAAATTGCGCAGGACGCCTCGTGCGTTTTTTCGCGATTCTGGCTCTCCTGTTTTGAAAGCGCTGGGAAAATTGTTCTAGAGAGGCTTCAATTTTTCTAAGATAAAGTGTTTGAAAAGGCGTGATGGTCAAAACAAAGAGTCCTGTGCAGATTAAGCTCGATGAATTAAGGCATCGATGTGCGGCTAAGGGTGGTCGTATTGCGGCTAGCGCCCAAGTCAATCCTGGGTTGATATTTGAGGGTGCAATTGATATCGGAGATGAAGTAGTCATCCATAAGCCCGTTGAGATCGGGCTTCTCACATATATCAATGTCGGAGCAGTTGTTTTTCCTCATGTCAGTCTTGGGCGTTTTTGCTCGATCGGCCGCAGCGTGCAGATAGGACTTGCGAGCCATCCGACGAATTTTTTAAGCACGCATCCCTTCCAGTTCTCTCCGGGCCTCTTCGCAGGCGTAGAGGGCTACGCGCAACTTCAGACCGCGAAGTGGCGGTTCCACGAACCGACCAGTGTGGGTCATGACGTCTGGATCGGGGCTGCAGCCCTCATTATGTCGGGGGTCACGATAGGTACCGGTGCTGTAATTGGCGCAGGCGCCGTAGTCACGCGCGATGTTGCTCCGTACGATGTCGTTGGTGGTGTTCCCGCGCGCAAGATAGGCCAACGATTTGAGCGGGAGATCGTGGAGCGCCTCCTGGGCAGCAAATGGTGGGAATTGCCTTTTGATAAATTGGCTGAAATTGAGTTCTCGAACATAGAGGCAGCACTTGGAAAAATTGAAGAAATCCATTCCGAAAGAAAAAATTCGTGTGATCTTGTGCATTGATGTGCATGATTTCTGAAGATTTCGCTCAATTTGCTATGTATTTTGGTGCTTAAATGATTTCCTTGAATTCGATTTCCATTGGTAATGAGTCTCCGTTTGTTCTATTTGGCGGGATGAATGTATTGGAGTCGGCTGAAATTTCGATGAAGGTGTGCGAGGAATATGTTCGTGTAACGAAAAAGCTTGAAATTCCTTACATTTTCAAGGCAAGTTTTGACAAGGCGAATCGTTCTTCTATTCACTCGTACCGAGGGCCGGGCATCGAAGCGGGACTTCGGATTCTTGAGGCCGTCAAAGGAGAGTTTGGAATACCAATCATCACAGATGTTCACGAACCCTGGCAGGCTTCCGTAGCAGCAGAAGTAGTTGATATTCTTCAGCTTCCTGCATTCTTGGCTAGACAGACCGATTTGGTAGTTGCCTTGGCCAAGACTGGCCGCTTCATCAATATCAAGAAGCCTCAGTTCCTCAGCCCTACACAGGTTCTGAATATCGTGGAGAAGTTCAGGGAGGCCGGCAATGATCGATTGATTCTGTGCGACCGCGGAACCTGCTTCGGCTATGACAACCTCGTCGTCGACATGTTGGGCTTCGGCGTCATGAAGAAGACTTGCAGCGACCTGCCGATCATCTTCGACGTCACTCACTCGCTTCAGCAACGGGACGCGATGGGCGCGGCCTCAGGTGGGCGGCGCGAGCAGGTCGTCGATCTGGCCCGTGCCGGGATGGCTGTCGGCCTGGCGGGGTTGTTCTTGGAAGCGCATCCGGATCCAAGTGCCGCGAAATGCGATGGACCGAGCGCATTGCCGCTCGATCTGCTGGAACCCTTCCTGTCTCAAATCAAATCGCTCGACGATTTGGTCAAGTCGTTTCCGAAGCTGCACATTTCATGAGCACGATGGCCGCGCATGAGCAGGCGAAGGGGCGCTTGGCGATCGTGATCCCGGCGCGCTACGGTTCGACTCGGCTGCCGGGAAAGCCGCTGGTCGACATCCTGGGAAAACCGATGGTTCAGCACGTCTACGAACGTGCGCTGGAGGTGCCTGATGTCGATGCGGTCGTGGTTGCAACGGATGACCAACGCATCGTCGATGCTGTCGCGGCATTCGGAGGACGCAGTGTCATGACCTCTCCTTACCATGCTTCAGGTACGGACAGGCTCGTCGAAGTCATGGCCTCGGTGGAAGCGGATCTCTACATCAATCTGCAAGGTGATGAGCCATTGGTTCGTCCAGCGGACCTTCATGCGCTTGCCCGCGGCATGTGGCGCGACACGTCCGTAGTGGTTGGCACGTTGTGCCACCGTATGCTGGCGGAAGAAGCAAAGGACCCCAATCAAGTCAAGGTGGTGCTGGCAGACAACGGCGATGCCTTGTATTTCAGCCGCGCACCGATCCCCTACGTACGCGACGACAGCAGCGCCGACTACGAACACTTCAAACACGTGGGCGTCTACGCCTATCGGCGAGAAGTGCTGGCAGCCTATTCCAAGTTGTCACCGCCGATGCTCGAGCAAGCCGAGAAGTTGGAGCAACTGCGACTGCTGGCCGCGGGATTGCGCATTCGCGCCTTTCAAGTCGAGCCGACGGGGCCGGGTGTGGATACGCCGGAAGGTCTCGAAGAAGTCCGCGCTTTGATGGCTGGCAGCGGGGCGTGCAAACCGGCGAGCACATGCCCGAACTCGCTCGCAGGCGTTCGACTTGTGATCACCGACGTGGATGGCGTGCTGACAGATGGCGGCATCTACTACGACGCGTCGGGTGAATCCTTCAAACGCTTCCACGTCCGCGATGGCTTGGGAATGCGCATGCTGGAATCCTGCGGCGTCAAGGTGGCGGTCCTCTCGGGCCGGGACTCCAACGCCCTTCGCAGGCGCGTCAGCGATCTGGGCGTCTCGTTCGCGATGTTCGGAGTGAAGGACAAGGCCGAGGCCTGTCTTGCGCTGATGAAGCAGGCAGGGGCAGTGGCCGAGCAGACGGCTTGCATCGGCGACGACAGCATTGATTTGCCGGCGTTTGCCGTGTGCGGCATCTCATTCGCGGTGGCCGATGCCCCGCTGTATGTGCAAGAGGCAGCATCGCGGACTTTGTCGCTTGCAGGTGGACAAGGTGCCTTCCGCGCAGTCGCCGACGAGATTCTCCAGGCCCAAGACAAGCATCACGTGCTGGCGACTGCAGTTGGGTATGCGTCAGTCAGCGATTCGATGGCGCAGTAGGGTCGAGAAAGAAGACCCTTGAGTTGAATACGAGGAAAGAATGATTGCAGTAGATGTAGCAAGGAACGTGGTCTCGATGGAGATCCAGGCCTTGGAAAGCATGTCGAATCGGCTGGACGACAGCTTCGCCAATGCGGTGGCCATCATCCAGGAAGCGCGTGGCCGCGTGGTCGTGCTCGGCATGGGCAAGTCGGGCATCATCGGCAGGAAGATCGCTGCGACGATGGCCTCCACGGGCACTGCGTCTTTTTTCGTTCATCCAGGTGAAGCCTTCCACGGCGATCTGGGCATGCTTCGAGCGATCGATGTCGCGTTGATGATCTCGAACAGCGGCGAGACGGAGGAGTTGATCCGGCTGCTGCCCTTCATGGAGCATCAGCAGATCCGCGTCATCGCGATGACCGGCGGCCTGGATTCGACCTTGGCTCGACACGCCGACGCGGTCCTCAATGTCTCGGTGCAGAAGGAAGCGTGCAGCAACAATCTTGCGCCCACCAGTTCGACCACCGCCACGCTGGTCATGGGCGACGCACTGGCGGTCGCGTTGTCGACGTTGAAGGGATTCCAGCCTGAGGACTTCGCTCGTTTCCATCCCGGCGGCAGCCTGGGTCGCCGGTTGCTGACGCGCGTCGGTGATGTCATGCACAGCGGCAACCTGCCGATCTGCCAGGCCACTTCGACATTGCGCGATGTCGTGCAGACCATCACCAGCGGTCGCTTGGGGTTGGCGCTCGTGATGGAGGGCGCGAACTTGCTGGGCCTGGTGACGGACGGCGACATTCGACGCGCCTTCGATCAATCCGAGAATCCCTTGGCGCTTGTCGCCAGCCAGATCATGACTGCGCGGCCGATGACCGTGGATGTCGGCGAGCGCTTCTCCGTCGCTGAAGAGCGAATGCGCGAAGCCAAGATCAATTCGCTCGTCGTGAAAGACGATGACGGCAAGGTGGCCGGTGTCTTGCAGATCTACGATCTGGACAGTGGGCCCGCACGAAGGTGACTCTCATTGCCGTGGAGAGCGGTCCGGGGGCGATCTTCCTGCCATGGCGCTGCCTCGAGGCCTAGATGATCGGGACGTTTTCTGCTGGAGTTCTGCGCCATCCCCAATTGAGCGCCCTATTGGGTGAAGAGATCTGCAAGGTCAGCCGTCTGTCCGTGGGTCGGCGCGTGAGCGCCGTAGCTGGATGGGGACGTAAGGCCAATGTCCGCTGCGCTGAGGCCTACGCGAGGCGTCATGGTCTGGAACTATGGCGTCTTGAAGACGGGTTTCTTCGCTCGTTCGGAACAGGGGACCGGTTCCCGTTGCTGTCGTTGGTCGCGGACAATCAGGGCATTCACTACGACGGTACTCGGCCGAGTGGGCTTGAAACGCTGCTCAATTCGCGTGAGGACTTGCTGGCAGGTATCGGCGCAGACGTCGAGATGGCTCGAGAGCGACTGCTCCGCCTGCGTCTGAGCAAGTACAACGAGGCAGCGGATCTGGACGAGTCGGTGCTGCGCGTTGGCGACGTGCAACGGGTGCTGCTTGTGGATCAGACGTTCGGCGACTTGAGCGTCAAGCTGGGCGCTGCCGACGCGGTGACGTTCACCACCATGCTCGATGCCGCGCGGGCCGAGAATCCCGACGCGACGATCTATATCAAGACCCATCCCGAAGTCAGTTCCGGCCGCAAGCGCGGCTACCTGACTGCAGTGCAGGACGACGCTCGCACGGTGGTTCTACGGCAGGGCATCAGTCCCCTCAGCCTCATTGAACGCATGGACCGCGTGTACGTCGTCACCTCGACCATGGGCTTCGAAGCGCTGCTAGTTGGCAAGCCAGTGACCGTGTTCGGCATGCCTTGGTATGCAGGTTGGGGTGCGACAGACGATCGGCAACGATGTCCGCGTCGCAGCCGTACGCGTACCGTCGACGAGCTCTTTGCCGCGGGTTATTTCCACTACTCGCGCTATCTGGACCCGACCACCGGTGAGCGGGGAACGATCTTCGACGTGATCGATTGGCTGGCGCGTCAGCGTTCCATGGCCTCTCGCTTCGACGCAACAGGCGGTCCTGGTCGCATGCTGTGCGTGGGTTTCCGTCGCTGGAAGGCGGCCAACGTACGCCCGATGCTGTCACTGCATTCTGATCGCGTGCATTTCGTTCGCGACGCCGGAACTGCGGATCGGCTCACGCCTGGGCCAGACGACTACTTGGTGCATTGGGGCCGCACTGCACCGCCAGGTGTCGAGGCCCTTGCGGCAAGGAGCGGGGCGCGCCTGCTGCGCATGGAAGACGGCTTCGTGCGCTCGGTAGGTCTCGGCGCCGATCTGGTCCCGCCGCTCTCGCTGGTGCTCGACGATCGTGGGATCTACTTCGATCCCCTTCGTGCGTCCGGGCTCGAGCACCTGCTCAACACGCGGCGCTTCACGGTCGAAGACCGTGCCCGAGCCCGCGCTGTGACGCAAGTGATCGTGGCGCACGGCATCACCAAATACAACACCGAGCCGCGCCGCTCCGCGACCTGGGCGAGCCAAGCGGCGGGGCGGACGGTGGTGCTGGTGCCCGGGCAGGTCGAGGACGACGCTTCCATTCGTTTCGGCTGCGAAGACGTCGACACCAACCTCGCATTGCTGGAGGCCGCCCGCGTGGCGCATCCTGAGGGCTTCATCGTCTACAAGCCGCATCCCGATGTGTTGGCCCGCAATCGCGTGGGCGCCGTGGCGTTGACGGCTGCCCGGCGTTTCGCCGATCACGTGGAGACGGAGGTGTCAGTGGTGAGTTGCATCGAGGCATGCGACGCGGTCCACACGATGACCTCGCTGACGGGCTTCGACGCCCTGTTGCGCGGCAAGCAGGTGGTCGTGTACGGCCGGCCGTTCTACGCGGGCTGGGGCTTGACGGAAGACCGGCTGCCGATGCCACGCCGCGAGCGCACGTTGAGCATCGACGAACTGGTGGCCGGCGCTCTGCTTCACTACCCGCTGTATTGGGACTGGGAACTCAAGGGCTACACAACATGCGAGGCGGTGCTGCATCGCATCGTCGAGACACGCGCCCGACTGGAAGCCAAGGGTGGCCACATGCAGGTCGGCCATCTGCGCCGACAGTGGCGCAAGCTGAAG
The DNA here is from genome assembly GCF_030316985.1 of Variovorax sp. J31P179. Taxonomy (NCBI): domain Bacteria; kingdom Pseudomonadati; phylum Pseudomonadota; class Betaproteobacteria; order Burkholderiales; family Comamonadaceae; genus Variovorax; species Variovorax sp. J31P179. The sequence goes on from NZ_JASZYL010000008.1 coordinate 239,735, forward strand.
GTGCTCCTGCGGAACTGGCGAGGGTGATGCGTCGCGCCGCCCGGGCCGCGGCGCTCAGTCCTTGTGGTCGCGCACAATCGCCAACAACAACTGCGCAATACCACCCAGGGTCAGCACGACCAACGCAAACACCAGCAAGTTGTAAAGCCTCTCCGGCTGCTCCGGATACTCCGGCAGCGTCGCACTCTGCAGCACCGACAGCTTCTTGAGCGTGCGGCCCGCTTCGAGTCGCCCTTTCTCCAGCCCCACCAAAGATGTGCGGTACACATCCTGCGCAAAGTTCGCCTCCATCTCGAGCCTCTGATACTCCTCGACCCGGCTGTTCAGCGTGCTGCCCTGCGGCGCGGCGAGGCGTTTCTGCTCTTCGGCGAGCTGTCGCTCCAAGGCGCCGACCTGAAGGTCGATCTGCGCGACGTCAGGCGCCTGCGGGCTGAGATAGCCGATCATCGCCGCACGCCGCGCCTTCAGTTCCGAGAGCTGGCCTTCCAGCCGGGCCGTGATGGCGACCAGGCTTTCGGCCTTGGCCTGCGGAGAGATCAGGCCGGTCTTGTTCTGGAAGTTCAGCAGGGCGGTGCGCGCCTTCAGCGCGCGCTCACCACTCTCGGCGACCTGCTTCTCCAGAAACCCCACTTGCTCGCGCGCGAGGCGATGGCCCATCTCGTTCATGAAGGCCTCGCCTTCTTCGAGCAGGACCTTGGCGATCGCCTGCGCGGTCCGCTCGTCGTAGGCCTGTGCACGGATGCGAAGCACCCCGGCCGCCTCGTCCATCTCGATGCTGACCCGGCTCAGGTAGTGGCGCAGGAAGAATTCCTGCGGCACCGTGGCCGACCACATGCGCGACAGCGGGTCGCGGCTTCGGTCGCTGTAGTGCGCGCGCAGGTCGAGCCGTGCCTGCAGCCTGGCCAGCATGTCGGTCGAGCGCAGATGGTCGCGCAGCAGCAGCATGTCGGCCTGGTTGCGAGCGCCGCCGCCGGTGATCAGGCTGCTCAGGTCGACGTTCTGGCCCACGCTGAAGTCGGTGCGGTCGACCACCACGCGCGCTTCCGACACGTAGCGGTCCGAGGCCACCAGGCACCAGCAGATCGCCGCCAGCAGGATCAGCAGGCCGGCGGCGCTCATCGTCGGATGGCTTCGAATCCAGGCCAGGACGGCGTGGAGGCGTCCTCGTTCGGACGGGGGGCGGGGGGCTGCGAGGGAGGGCGCTGTCGCCGCCGCGCCGACGGCGACCGGTAGGATGTCGGTCATGTGTGGATGCTTTCCTTGTAGTGGGCCAGTGCGTCGTCGAGCTTGTCGAACCAATGCGCATGGCCGTCACGGAGCCAGATGCCGCTTTCGCAGAATTCCCGCAGCGTCGATTCGCCGTGCGAGACCATGATCACGCTGCTGCGGTCGGCCAGTTGGTTGAATGCGGCGCGGGCCTTCTTGCGAAAGGCCGCGTCGCCGACGGAAGTCAGCTCGTCCACGAGGTAGACCTCGAAGTCGAAGGCCATGCTCATCGCGAACTTGAGCCTGGCCTGCATGCCGCTCGAATAGGTCTTGATCGGTTCGTCGAAGGCAGCGCCGATTTCAGCGAAGTCCGCGATGAAGGCGAGCTTTTCAGGGATGTCGGCTTCCTGGCCGTGGATGCGACACACGAAGGTGGCGTTCTGCCGGCCCGTCAATGCGCTTTGCAGGCCGCCGGCCAGGCCCAGCGGCCAGGAGGTGCGGCAATGGCGCACCACTTTTCCCTTGGTCGGCGTGTCGATGCCGCCGATCAGCCTGAGCAATGTCGATTTGCCTTCGCCGTTCGCCCCGAGAAGTCCGACGCTGCGCTGCGCGGGAATGTCGAGCGTAATGCCCTTGAGCACCCATCGCCCCGCACCGTGCGTCGTGCGATAGCGCTTGTGAACGTCGCGCAGTTCGATCATTGCGCGGCCACCTGTTTCGCGAAGCGGCGATGCAGCGCCAGGCCCAGGAGCCAGAAAGCCGGGCCGAACGATGCCAGGTAGCCGGGGCTGAGCCCCTGCACCAGGTGATAGCCCGGGAAGAACGCGGCCCGCCCCAGTTCAAGCCCATGCACGATCGGGTTGTAGAGCAGCCATTCCTGAAGGCGCGCCGGCATGGCGGCCGGGGAGAAGAGCACGCCCGATGCGAAGTAGAGCGGCATGAAGACAAAGCCCATGATCTTCTCGATCTCCGGCACCAGCGCGTAGCCGACCGACAGCGCCAGGCCCAGGCCCGAGCCGAAGAGCCACAGCAGGAGGTAGGCCTCCAGCGCCAGCAAAGGATCGTGTGGCAGCACGTCGAACCGGAACAGCGCCGCGCCGGACAACAGCACCAGGCCGACCAGCAGCTGCAGGCTGCCTTCCACCACCGCGCGCACCAGCACGGTATCGACCGGCAGCACCTGGCGGTACGCCAGCAGCCCGCGATTGGCTGCGAGCGCCGACGCGCTGCGCTGCGCTGTGTTGGTGAAGAGCTGGTAGCCGAGCAAACCGAGCGCGAGGAACAGCGCGAAATCGGCACCGGCCAACGTGCGTTGGCGCAGCGTCGAGAACAACAACATCAACAAGGCGATGTGCACCACCGGTTGCAGCAGCAACCAGACCCAGCCGTAACGCTGCGACGACACGCGCGACAGCGCCTCGCGCATGAAGAGCGCGCGCCAGACCGACAGGCTCACCTGCAGCGCGCTGCGGGGCGAGGCGGAAGGTGGGCGGGGGAGGGAGGACGGCGTCAAAGGGCGCCTTCGAGGGCGCTCGCATGGCGCCGGGAACATGGGCAGGACATTCACTGATCCGAGAGTCAGGCGCCCGGCTGGTGGGCGCCGACAGGGGGCCGAGGCCGGCCCCGTGGGGAAGCGGAAATTTTATTTGGCGCTTGCCGGCCGGATGGGGGCGAATTCCGAGTGCCGTTGCTGCGGCCCCTGCTTATTCCATGGATGCTTCTTTCGATGGCGTCAGACGCTTCTTTTTCGTTGGATTCCGCTCACATCCCCCAACGCAGCGCCGCCGTGTGCACCGGCGCATCCCACAGCGCCAGCGTCGCCGCATCCATCGCGCTCACTGTCACCGAGCACCCCGCCATCTCCAGCGAAGTCACATACGACCCGGTGAGGCAGCGAGCGATCTTCAGCCGATGCCCATCCAGTATCTTGCGCACCGCGTTCACCATCAGGTACAGCTCCATCAGAGGCGTGCCGCCGAAGCCGTTGACCAGCAGCAGCACCTCCTGGCCCGGCTTGAGCGACAGGTCCTTGAGGATCGCGCCGCTCAGCTCGGCCGCGATGTCGTCGGCCGATGCCAGCCGGACCCGGCGCCGGCCCGGCTCGCCGTGGATGCCGACGCCCATCTCCATCTCGTCGGCACCGATCTGGAAGGTCGGCTTGCCGGCGGCCGGCACGGTGCACGAGGTCAGCGCCACGCCCATCGAGGCCGTCGCCTTGTTGACCGAATCGCCGAGCGCCTTCAACGCCGCCAAGTCATCGCCGCGCTCGGCGGCGGCGCCGACGATCTTCTCGACGATCAAGGTGCCGGCAACGCCGCGCCGGCCGGTCGTGTAGGTCGAGTTCTCGACCGCCACGTCGTCGTTGACGATGACCGTGGCGTTGTCGCAGTCGATCATCTCGGCGGCCATCTGGAAGTTCATCATGTCGCCGGAGTAGTTCTTGACGATGAACAGCACGCCCGCGCCGGTGTCCACCGCCTGCGCCGCCGCCAGCATCTGGTCGGGCGTCGGCGAAGTGAACACCTGGCCCGGGCAGGCCGCGTCGAGCATGCCGTGGCCGACGAAGCCGGTGTGCAGCGGCTCGTGGCCCGAGCCTCCGCCCGAGATCAGCGCGACCTTGCCGGGCTTGGGCGTGCGCCGGCGGACGAACTGGCCGCCCTCGCCGAGCGTCACGATGTCGGCGTGCGCGGCCGCGAAGCCGTCCAGCGATTCGGACAACAGGGACTCGACGTCGTTGATGAGCTTTTTCATGGTGCGCTTTCAGGCGGATTGGGAGGTCGGTTGCGCGCGCGATTGCAGGCCGTCGCAGATCGCGCCGATGATCAGGGCGACCGAGCGCGAGCCCGGGTCGACATGGCCCAGCGCGCGTTCGCCGAGGAACGAGGCGCGGCCCTTGATGGCATCCATCGCCGCCGTGGCGTCGGCGCTCGCGAAGGCGCAGTCGCGCACGCGGCCGGCCAGTTGCCCGCCGCCTTCGGCGAGCACTTTCTGCACCGGGTCGAGCACGTCGAGCAGGGTCTTCTGGCCGACCTCGGCCTTGCCCAGCCGCGTCAGCGCCTTGATGCCGGCATCGAGTGCGCCGGCCAGCGCGGCGGCGGTAGGCGGGTCGGGCAGTTCCTTGCCGAGGGTGACCAGCAAGGTGCCGAACACCGGGCCCGACGAGCCCCCGATGGTCGACATGCAGGCCATGCCCATGGTGCGCAGCGCCTCGTTGAGCGATTGGCTGGCGAGCTCGTCGAGCCGGGCCTGGATGGCGAGCGCGCCGCGGCGCATGTTGAGCCCGTGGTCGCCGTCGCCGATCGCCTGGTCGAGGGCCGTCAGTTCGTCGACATGGTCGATCAGGGTCTGGGTCGCGTTGCGTATCAGGTCGATGTCGGCCATGGGGTCTCCCGTGTGGATGTGCCGTGTTCAGGCATGGATGCGCTGGCCCTCGGCATCGAACCAGAGCGGGCGCAGCAGTTCGACCTGCACCGCGTCGTTCGGCTCGAAGCTCTCGTTGGCGGGCGCCGAGACGATCAGCTCCTGGCCGCTGTCGTCGAGGCCGACATGCACCAGGTGCAGGTCGCTCAGGCGCTCGATGCGCCTGACGCTGGCGCCCCGGTGCGCCAGGCCGGGGCCGCTCGCCGCCGGCCGGCGGTGCAGCCGCAGGTGCTCGGCGCGGATGCCGACCGTCACCGCGCGCTCGGGCCCGTCGAGCTGCGGGAACAGCCCGCGGGCGACCAGGTTGATGCGCGGCGAGCCGAGCCGCGAGGCGACGTGCGCGCTGCCCGGGTTCTCGTAGATCTGCTGCGGCGTGCCGACCTGTACCAGCCGGCCGGCGTCGAGCACGCCGATGCGGGTGGCCAGGGTCATGGCCTCGATCTGGTCGTGCGTCACGTAGAGCATGGTGGCGCCCAGATCCTGCTGGATGCGCTTGAGCTCCAGCCGCAGGTCGTTGCGCAGCTTGGCGTCCAGCGAGGACAGCGGTTCGTCCATCAGGTAGAGCGCGGGGCTGCGCACCAGGGCGCGGCCGATCGCCACGCGCTGCATCTGGCCGCCCGACAGCCGGGTCGCGGGGTTCTGCAGCTTGTCGTGGATGCGCAGCATGCGGGCGACCTCCTCGACCTTGCGGCGCACCTCGGTTTCCGGCGAGGGACGCAGCGGCGAGCGCAGCGGGAACGCCAGGTTGTCGAAGACGCTCAGGTGCGGATAGAGCGAATACTGCTGGAACACGAAGGCCACGTCGCGCAGCGCCGGCGCGAGCGCCGTGACGTCGCGCCCGCCGATCGAGACGCGGCCGGCGTCCGGCCGCTCGAGGCCCGCCACCAGGCGCAGCGTGGTCGTCTTGCCGGCGCCGCTCGGGCCCAGCAGGACGAAGAACTCGCCGCTCGGAATGTCGAGGCCGACGCCGTCGACCGCGGTCACGCCGCCGAAGCGCTTGACGACGCCCGAGAGTCGAAGCTCAGCCATGGCGCGCCCTCCGTCCGGCCCGCAGCGGCGTCTCATCGCGCGCGCTGCGCAGCGCCCGGCCCGATGCGGCATCGAACAGCGAGATCTTCGCGGCATCGAAGGCCAGTCCGACATGGTCGCCGCGCGCCACCGGGATGTCGACGTCGACCTTGGCGCGCACCGTGGTGCCTTGCGCGGTGGCCAGCGTCACGACGGTGCGGGTACCGAGGTATTCGGTCGCGAGCACCTCGGCGCGCAGCCCGGACGCGTCGTCGAAGCGCACGTGCTCGGGGCGCACGCCGCACAGCAGCGCTCGCGGCGACAGGTCTTCGCGCAGGGGCGGCACGGCGATCCGTGCCGGGCCGATCAGGATCGCATCGTCGCCGCTCGCCAGGCCGGCCTCGAAGGGCAGGAAGTTCATCGACGGCGCGCCGATGAAGTCGGCCACGAAGACGCTGGCGGGCCGCTCGTAGACCTCGAGCGGAGCCCCGAGCTGCTCGATCACGCCCTCGTTCATGATCGCGATGACGTCGGCCATGGCCATCGCCTCCATCTGGTCGTGCGTCACGTACACGGTGGTGGCCTGCAGCCGGTCGTGCAGGGCGCGCAGTTCGTGGCACATCACTTCGCGGAACTCGGCGTCGAGGGCGCCGAGCGGCTCGTCCATCAGGAAGGCCAGCGGCTGGCGCACGATCGCGCGGCCCAGCGCCACGCGCTGGCGGTCGCCGCTCGACAGCTGCGACACCGGCTTGTCGAGCAGGTGCGTGATGCGCAGCGTGCGCGCCGCCTGCTCGACCTGGCGGCCGATCTCGTCGCGCGCCATGCCCTGGGAGACCAGCGGGAAGGCGATGTTCCGGCGCACGTTCATGTGCGGGTAGAGCGCGAACATCTGGAACACGAAGGCGATGTCGCGCGCCGACGCCCGCTTGAAGCTCACGTCCTCGTCGCCGAGGAAGATCTGGCCGGAGGTCGGCAGCTCGAGCCCGGCGATCATGCGCAGGGTGGTGGTCTTGCCGCAGCCCGAGGGGCCGAGCAGGCAGAAGAACTCGCCGTTGCGCACGGCGAAGCTCGAGCTCTTCACCGCGGTGAAGTCGGTGAAGGCCTTGTGCAGTTCGTGGACGCGGATCTCGGCCATGGCGTTCAGGCGGGAAACTTGGACACGATCATGAACAGCGCGGTGCCGAACAGGGTGGTCAGGAACGACCAGGTGAACAGGCTCATCGCCAGCGGCTGCAGCATCATCACGAGCCCGGCCGTGATCACGACGCAGGCCACGATCTCCATCGGACCGCGGCGCAGCCAGCGCGGCCAGCGGCGGTGGACGGGCAGGGAAGGGGTCGACATGGCCGGAGCTCCTACTTGCGCACTGCGCCGAAGGTGATGCCGCGCAGCAGGTGCTTGCGCAGCAACACCGTGAAGACCAGGATCGGGATCAGGAACAAGGTGGTGCCGGCGGCCACGGCCGGCCAGTCCTGTCCGCCCTCGCCGATGATGATCGGAATGAAAGGCGGCGCCGTTTGCGCAGTGCCCGAGGTCAGCAGCACCGCGAAGGCGTATTCGTTCCAGGCGAAGATCAGGCAGAAGATCGAGGTGGCGACGATGCCGGTGGTGGCCTGCGGCAGCACCACCTTGCGGAAGGCCTGCAGCCGGGTGTAGCCGTCGACCATCGCGGCTTCCTCGTACTCGCGCGGAATCTCGTCGATGAAACCCTTGAGCAGCCACACCGCGAGCGACACGTTGACCGCGCTGTACAGCAGGATCATGCCGAGGCGCGTGTCCGACAGGCCGAGCTCGCGGTACATCAGGTAGATCGGGATCGCCACCGCGATCGGCGGCATCATCCGCGTCGACAAAATGAAGAACAGCATGTCGTCCTTCAGCGGCACGTTGAAGCGCGAGAAGGCGTAGGCGGCCATCACGCCGATGCCGACCGACAGCACGGTCGAGCCGAAGGCGATGATCAGCGAGTTGACGAAGCGCGGGATGTAGTTCGACCGTCCCGCGACCACCATGTTGTCGTCGCGTGCCACCTTGTCGCAGATCTCGGTCGCGGGCGGCAGCGCGGCGATGTATTCGGGCGTCTGGCGCGAGCGCGTGGTGAACAGGTTGCAGTAGCCCTGGGGGGAGGGCGTGAACAGCACCTTCGGCGGGTAGCTGATCGAGTCGGGCGGCGTCTTGAAGCCGGTCAGGATGATCCAGACCAGCGGGATCATCGTCAGGAGCGCATACGCGACCACGACCGCGCCGGCCGCGAAGCGGGTGCGCGCGCTCGGCTCGACGACGGAGTGGGCGGTGCTGATGCCGGTGCGCATGGGTTGCCTCAGCGGTTCTTCACGTGGTTGAGCGCCTTGACGTAGATGTTGGCCAGGCCGAACACCGCCACGAAAAGGATGATCGCGAACGCCGACGAATAGCCGGTGCGCCATTTCTCGAAGGCCTCGCGCTTGAGCGTGATCGACGCCAGCTCGGTCGCCGAGCCCGGGCCGCCCGAGGTCAGCAGGTTGACCATGTCGAACATCTTGAAGTTCTCGATGCCGCGGAACAGCACCGCCAGCATGATGAAGGGCAGCACCATCGGCAGCGTGATCGACCAGAACTGGCGCCACTTCGAGGCCCGGTCGACCTCGGCCGCCTCGTAGATGTAGTCGGGGATCGAGCGCAGGCCGGCCAGGCAGATCAGCATCACGTAGGGCGTCCACATCCAGGTGTCGACGATGATGATCGCCCAGGGCGCGAGCTTGACCGAGCCGATCATCTCGAACGACGAGGCCGGGATGCCCGACAGGAACGACACCGCGTAGTTGAACAGGCCCGTCTGCGGCTGGTACAGGAAGGCCCAGAAATTGCCGACCACCGCGGGCGACAGCATCATCGGGATCAGGATCATCGTGGTCCAGAAGCCGTGGCCGCGGAACTTGCGGTCGATCAGGTAGGCCAGTGCGAAGCCGATCAGCACCTGCAGCAGGATGGTCCAGAACAGGAAGTGGGCGGTGGCCTGCATCGCCAGCCAGATGTCCGGGTCGGTCAGCACCGAGACGTAGTTGTCGATGCCGACGTCGACCACCGCCGCGTTGGGCCGGTTGGCCCGGTAGTTGGTGAACGACAGCTTGATGGTCCAGATCAGCGGGAAGATGTTGATCGCCAGCAGCAGCAGCATCGTCGGCGCCACGAACAGCCAGGCGATCGCGCGGTCGGAGAGACCGCGCATCCGCGACGCCACCTCGGCCGGCGTGGCCTGGGCGGCGCGGGCGACGAGGGCGGCGGGAGTGCTCATGCCGTGTTTCGCCTGGGCCTGGCCGTCACTTCGCCTTGCCGTCGTCCTTGAAGACCTTCTTCCAGTCGACCACCAGTGCATCGAGCGCCTCCTTGGCGGTGCCCTTGTCGGCCACCACGTAATCATGCACGCGCTTCTGCATCGACAACAGCAATTGCGCGTACGAGGGCTCGGCCCAGAAGTCGACCACCATGTCCATCGAGTCGAGGAAGGGCTGGGCGAAGGGCGAGCTCTTCGGGTAGGCCGGGTCGTTGAGCACCGCCTTGGCGGCCGACGATCCGCCGATGGCCTGCCACTTCTTCTGCACGTCGGGGTTGGCGAACCACTTGATGTACTGCAGCGCCTCGTTGCGGTTCGGCGAGTACGACACCACCGAGATGCCCTGGCCGCCGAGCTGCACGCCCTTGGCCTTGTCCGACGGGTTGACGAAGAAGCCGATCTTGTCGCCGCCGACGTTCGGGTCCTTGTAGAGGCCGGGGAAGAAGGCGAACCAGTTCATCATCATCGCCACCTGGCCCGACTTGAAGGCGTCGAGGCCTTCGGTCATGTAGGCGTTGGTGAGGCCGGGCGGGGTGCTGCCCTTGTAGAGCGCCTTGTAGAACTCGAGGCCGCGCACCGCATCCGGCGAGTTGACGAAGCCGTCCATGGCATAGGGCTTCTTGGGGTCTTCGTACTTGAAGCCCATCGGGTAGAGCACGTTGGTCACGCCCATCGTGATGCCTTCGGAGCCGCGCTCGGTGAAGAGGTAGGCGCCGTAGACCTTCTTGCCGTCGATCATGCGGCCCTGGAAGAACTCGGCCACCTCCTTGAACTCGGTCCAGGTCTTGGGCGGTGCGAGGTCGCGGTTGTACTTCTTCTTGAACTCGGCCTGCAGCTCGGGCTTGGCGAACCAGTCCTTGCGGTAGGTCCAGCCGACCGCGTCGGCCATGGCCGGCAGCGCCCAGTAGTTGGGCGTGTTCTTGGGCCACTCCGCATAGCCCACCACGGTGGCGGGCGCGAAGTCGGTCATCTTGATGCCTTCCTTGTCGAAGAACTCGTTGAGCTTGACGTACTGGCCCTGTTCGGCGGCGCCGCCGATCCACTGGCTGTCGCCGATGATCAGGTCGCACAGCTTGCCCTTGGAGTTGAGCTCGTTGAGCATGCGGTCGGCGAAGCTGGTCCACGGCACGAACTCGAACTTCATCTTGATGCCGGTCTTGGTGGTGAAGTCCTTCGAGAGTTCGACCAGCGCGTTGGCCGGGTCCCAGGCGGCCCAGCACAGGGTGATGGTCTTGTCCTGCGCGCGCACGTCGGCGCCGGTCAGGCTGAGCACGGTGGCAGCGGCGAGGGCGATCACGCCCGGGAGCATCTTCGACATCGATTTCATGAGCTGTCTCCAAAAAAGGTTTGGGTTCAGGGGCACGTACCGGGCGTCCGCTCAGTGAAGGTTCTCGGCCGTCAGGATCTCGATGCGCGGCTGCACCACGTTGAGTGCGCCGCGGACGTTCTCGCACAGCGCGCGCAGCACACGCGCCGCCGTCAATACGCAGTAATGGATGTCCTGGTGCAGGACGTAGGACAGGGCGTTGGCGCTCAGCAGCGAGGCGTTCTCGTCGGTGAAGTCGTGCGCCGCCACGCCGACATGGGCCGCCAGGCCGGCCTCGGCCAGTGCGCGCGCCACGCCGGCGCTGCCCGAGCCGACGTTGTAGATGCCGGCGACGCGCGCCGGGTCGATGTCGTCGCGCAGGGCCTGCAGCAACGCGCGACAGGCGCCGTCGTCGTCGGCCGGCAGGTCGGGCGTGCGCACCATGTGCAGCCGGGGGAATCGCTCCTCGATGACGTGGGCGAAGCCGATGCGCCGCTCGATCTCGGCCGACAGCCGGGTCGCCTGCGACGACAGCAGCAAGGTGTCGCGCCGGCTGTCGTTGGCCATTCGCGCCAGCAGCAGGCCGGCGGTGCGGCCGGCGGCCCGGTTGTCGGCGCCGATGCAGGTCTCGCGCATCGAGCCCGCGACGTCGGAGAACAAGGTCACCACGTGCACGCCGGCGCGCACCAGCTCGTTGATGGCGCGCTTGATCGGAGGCAGGTCGGGCGCCAGCAGGGCGATGCCCTCGCAGTCGCCGACCTGCGCGAGTTCTTCGGCGAAGCGCCCGGGGTCGGTGCTGTCGATGCGGTGCGTGACCTCGGTGATGTGGGCATGCCGGAAGTCGCCGGCGGCCTGCGCAATCTGTCTTTCGACCAGTTCCAGGAAGGGGGAGTCGTCCGCCGGCAGCACATAGGCGAAGCGGGCGTTGGCGCCGCGCCGCGGGCGGCCCGGCTGCTGCGGCGCGCCCAGTTCCTCGACCACCTGCAGCACGCGCTGCACGGTCTCGGCGTTGACGCCGGCGCGCCGGTTGAGCACCCGGTCGACCGTGGCGGTGCCGACGCCGGCGGTGCGGGCGATGTCGGCGATCGTGGGGGCGCTGGACATGGCTGAAATGCGGTTTGAGGGCATCATCGTATTAACATCAATAAATAAATCAATCAGGGTTTTGGAGCATGCCAGGTGACCTGGCGTCCATTCGGCTAGTGCGTCCGGTGAATGTCGACGACGGCCGGGCGACGTAGAGTCGACGCCATGAACAGCGCCCTTGCGCTCGACCTCCGTACCGGGCACCGCCCGACGTCGGGGAGACGCGCGCAGACCGCCCCGGAGGCTTCCGACGAGGCGCCGGCGCGCGACATCCATGCGTTGCCCGAAGGCTTCAGGTTGTTCGACTACGAGATCGTCGGCACCATCGGCGAGAACGAGAAAGGCATCGTCTACCTGGCCTGGGACCATGTGCTCGAGCAGCACGTGGCGGTGCGGGAATATCTGCCCGGCGCACTGGCGTCGAGGGACCCCGTGTCGGCGGCGGTGGTCGCGAAGTCGAAAGGCCGGGTGACGGCGTTCCAGGTTGGGCTGTGCAGCTTCATCAACCAGGCCCGGATGCTGGGGCGATTCGATCACCCCTCGCTGCCCAGGGTGCTGCATTTCTGGGAAGGCAACGGCACGGCCTACATGGCGATGCCGTACTACGAGGGCGCGACGCTGGCGCGCGTGCTGGTGGAACTCGGCGGGCCGCCCGACGAGGCCCAGCTGTGCAGCTGGCTGCGTCCCCTGCTCGATGCGCTCGGCACGTTGCACGCGTCGCAGTGCGTGCACGGCGGGATCGCGACGCACCGCATCCTGCTCACCGACGACGGCCCGGTGCTGACGGCGTTCGGCGGCATCCGGGACGTGGGCGACGACCTCGACGCCCCACTGTCCGATCTGCGTGCGCTGGCGGGCGTGGTGTACGCGGCCATTGCCGGCCAGCCCCCGGCGCGCCGGAACGATCGGGTCCGGCCGCTCGCCGAAGTGGCGCGGCGTCGCTACAGCGGCCATTTCATGGATGCGGTCGACGCGGCGCTGTCGCCGATTCCCCAGGGCGGTTGCACGAGCGCGGCTGAACTCTGGAACCGGCTGAGCGGCGCCCACGATCGCCGGGACCAGGACCTCGACCTGCTGAGTGCGACCGACCGGCCCGATTTCGTCTTCGAGGCCGCCTTCGACAGCGAGGCGCCCGCGCTCCCGGGCCGTGAGCCGGCGCCGCGCCGCAGCCGCACCCAGGCCGTCACGCGGCTGGCGCTGGGGTTGCTGGTGGGCGTTGGCGCAGCCGCCGCCATCCGGCTCGGCGATCCGGGCCTGCCGCCGCCGCTGCCGGAGCCGCAACGGATGGTGTCGCTGCCGGCGGCGCCCGCGCCCGTCGCTGAACCTGTGCCCGCGCAGGCGCAGGTGCCTGAGCAGGCGCTGCCCGAAACGGCCCTGGCGCTGACCGAGTCGCTGCCCCGCGTGATCGCCTCGGAGCCAATCGCGCCTGAACCGGCCCGAAGAACAGCGCAACAACGGCCGCGCGCCGAGCCTGCCCGCGAGGCCGCCCGCGAGCCCGCCCGCGAGCGCGCGCGCGAGACGCAAGCACCGCTGGCCACCGCTCAAGCGGGGCCGGGCCGGACGCAATGCGTCGAGTCCTTGCAACGGGCCTCTCTCGGTCCCCTCACGGCGGCCGAGGCCGCAATGCTCAGGAAGGACTGCGAACCATGAAACGGAATGGCTGGCTGCACTTCGTGTTCCTGTCGCTTGCCGCGTGGTTGGCGACGGGCCTCGGCGGCTGCGCGGCGCCGCCGGTCACCGCGTCCGGGGCCCCGCTGCCCTTTGCCGAAGCCGTGGTGCAAGCCAGCGATGCGCTGGTCGTCCAGACCCAGACGCAGCCGCTGTTTCTCGACCGGATCGGCGGCCGGCGCAGCGTGGTGCTCGATCCGATGCTCGATGCCGCCAGCGGCCAGCAGACGATCGCGACGCTGCAGCTGCAGGACCGCGTGATCGAGCGCATGGGCACCAAGTACGACGCGATCGAGGTCCTGCCCTTCGACAGCGAAAACCTCGGCAAGGCCCGCTACCTGCTCACCGGCACCATGACGCGGATCGCGCCCAGCCAGCCGCAGGGCCCGTTGCGGATCGACCTCGCCCTGACCGAACTGAAGAGCGGCACGGTGGTCGCGCACGCGTCATCGCTGGTGCGTGACGAGGGCCTGGACCACACACCGCTGCCCTATGACCGCGACACGCCGGTGCCGACGCGGGACCCGCTGGTCGAAGGCTACGTCCGCACCACCGCCGCGGCGGCCGGCCAGCGTGCCGACCCGGCCTACCTGGCGCGGCTCTCGGCGGCGCCGACGATCACGGCGGCCACCGCGCACTACAACGCGGGACGCTATCCGGAGGCGCTGGCGCAGTACAGCGCCGCGGCCGCGACGTCGGACGGCGAGCAGCTGCGCGTGCTCAACGGCATCTATCTGTCGTCGGCCAAGCTGGGCCGCACGGCCGAGGCCGAGCAGGCGTTCGGCAAGATCGTCGCCTACGGCATCGCCAACCGGCAACTCGGCGTCAAGTTCCTCTTCAATCCGAACACCACCGTGTTCTGGTCCGATGGCCGGATCAGCGGCCCCTATCCGATGTGGCTGCATCAGATCGCCAAGGCCAGCACCGACGCCGGGATCTGCATGGACATCATCGGCCACACCAGCCACACCGGTCCGGTGGCGTACAACGAGGTGCTGTCGCTGCAGCGCGCGGCCTACATCCGACAGCGGCTGGTGAACGACTCGACCGCACTGGGCCCGCGCACCACGACCAGCGGCAAGGGCTTTCGCGAGAACATCATCGGCAGCGGCACCGACGACGCCGTCGATGCGCTCGACCGCCGGGTCGAATTCAAGATCGAGGCCTGCGGCTGAGAACTCGGCTCAGCGCCGCTCCAGCGTGACGAAGCTGAACGGCAGGCCATTGGCCGCGATGTGCGATTCGCGCGCGGTCTCGTGCCAGCCGCAATCGAAGGCGGGTGCCCAGGCGTCGCCCTCGAAGTCGCGCGCGATCTCGGTCAGCACCACGCGCTGGGCCAGCGGCTCCGCCTCGGCGTAGATCTGGGCGCCGCCGATCACCCAGGCTTCGTCGCTGCGGGCGTGTTCGCACAGGGCGATGGCTTCCGGCAAGCTTCCGGCCCGCTCGGCGCCTTCGGCCTGCCAGTCGGCATTGCGCGTGACGACGATGTTGCGCCGGCCGGCCAGCGGACGGAAGCGCGGCGGGATCGAGTCCCAGGTCTTGCGGCCCATGATCACGGGCGCACCCGCGGTCTGGCGCTTGAAGTGGGCCATGTCCTCGGGCAGGTGCCAGGGCATCGTGCCGCCGAGTCCGATCGCGCCGTTGGCGGCGCGCGCGAGGAGCAGGTTGACGCGCATCTGTCAGACCGCCACGGGCGCCTTGATCGCGGGATGCGGGTCGTAGCCCTCGACCGCGAAATCCTCGTACTGGTAGTCGAAGATCGAGGCCGGCTTGCGCCGGATGACCAGCGTCGGATAGGCGCGCGGTGCACGGCTCAGCTGCAGTGCGACCTGCTCGGCGTGGTTGCTGTAGATATGGCAGTCGCCGCCGGTCCAGATGAAATCGCCGACATCCAGCTCGCACTGCTGCGCCACCATGTGCGTCAGCAGCGCGTAGCTGGCGATATTGAACGGCACGCCGAGGAAGATGTCGGCGCTGCGCTGGTAGAGCTGGCAGCTCAGCTTGCCGCGCTCGCCAGGGGCTTGCGGCGGCGCCACGTAGAACTGGAAGAAGGCGTGGCAGGGCATCAGCGCCATCTTCGAGAGCTCGGCCACGTTCCAGGCGCTGACGATGATGCGGCGCGAGTCGGGGTTGCTCTTGAGGGTGTCGATCACCTGCTGGATCTGGTCGATGTGGCCGCCGTCGGGCGTCGGCCAGCTGCGCCATTGCACGCCGTAGACCGGGCCCAGGTCGCCGTCCTCGCGGGCCCATTCGTCCCAGATCGTGACGCCGCGCTCCTTGAGCCAGTTGTTGTCGCTCGAGCCGGTCAGGAACCAGAGCAGTTCCTGGATGATGGAGCGCAGGTGCACCTTCTTGGTGGTGACCAGCGGGAAGCCCTCGTTGAGGTCGAAGCGCATCTGGTAGCCGAACACGCTCTTGGTGCCGGTGCCGGTGCGGTCGCCCTTTTGTACGCCGGTGCTGTCGACGTGGCGCATGAAGTCTTCGTATTGGGAGCGGATGGGGTGGGGGGTCATGTCGTCAATGGCCTGCGAACAATGCGTCGAGCGCGTCCTGAATATCGAGCTGCTGGTCGGAAAGATTGGCAACAGGTCGGCGCAGCTCCGTCGCGGGAACGGCGCCGATCGAGGCGGTGTCCATGACGACCTCCTTTCCGGCGACCCGAAGTTCCGCATTCAGCGTGCGCACCCTGGTCTTGAAGCGCGCGGTGGCGAAGAGCGGGATGACCACGCGCGTGTCCAGACCTTCGAGATAGTCGCTCTGGACGTCGAGCATGAAAGGAATGGCCGCGCGATCGGCCGCATCCGGATTCGAATAGACGTCGAAGCGCGCCATGTCAGCCTTTCTTGCCGTCGCCAAGGCTGCGCGCAAAAGTGCGGTACTTGGCCAGCGGCAATCCTTCCTTCGCGATCCTGGTGTTGTAGGCGGCGATGCCGTCCTTGTTTTCTTCCGCCCATTTCGCCCAGTAGCGGCGCTTGACCTCTGCTGCGAGCAGCTCGTCCACTGTCTGGGACAGGTTCATGCCGAGCTCGCGCGCCACCTCCAGCACCTTGCTGTTCAGCGACAGGTTGGTCGCCTTCTTCGGGGCTTTGTCGAAGCGAAGCATGTGGCATTCTCCGGGCATGAACTATGCGCATAGTTTACGCGCATCCGAACCTCAGGCCAGTCGGATCACCCGCCCCGGATTCAGGATGTTCTGCGGGTCCAGCCCGCGCTTGATCGCGCGCATCATCTCGAGCGCCACCGGCGATTTGTGCTTCTCGAGCTTGTCGACCTTGAGCGAGCCGACGCCGTGCTCGGCCGAGAACGAGCCGTCGAATTTCTCGACCGCGTCGTAGACCAGGGTGTTGATCCGGTCCTCGTGGTCGCGCAGGAAGGCCTTGCTGTCGCCGCCCTCGGGCGCCTGCACGTTGTAGTGCAGGTTGCCGTCGCCCAGGTGGCCGAAATTCACCAGTCGCACGCCCGGGATCTCGCGAGCGAGCAGCGCATCGGTCTCGGCCACGAAGGCCGGGATGCGCGACACCGCGATCGAGATGTCGTGCTTGATGTTGAGGCCTTCCTCGGCCTGCGCCAGCGGGATGCTTTCGCGGATGTGCCAGAGCTGGTGCGCCTGCGTGAGGCTCTCGGCGACCACCGCGTCGGTCACGCAGCCGGCTTCGAAGGCGGTTTCGAGCAAGGCCTCGAAGCGGCTGCGGGCATGGTCTTCCGATTCGCTGTCGGAGTTCTCGAGCAGCACGCACCATGGAACGGACGCGTCGTCGATGAAAGGCACGCGCAGGGCCGGGAAGTGCTTGTCGACCAGGCTCAGCGCGAACTTGCCCATCACCTCGAAACCGGTCAGGCCGGCCCCCAGGCGCTGGTGCGCCAGGCCGAGCAGGGTGACCGCGTGGTCGAGCGACGGCACTGCCGCCCATGCCGTGAGCTGGGCCGCCGGCAGCGGGTAGAGCTTCATGGTGGCGGCCGTGATGACGCCGAGCGTGCCTTCGCTGCCGATCATCAGGTCGCGCAGGTCATAGCCCGTGTTGTCCTTGCGCAGGCCGCTGGTGCCTTCCCAGACCCCGCCCTGCGGCGTCACGACCTCGAGCCCGAGGCACAGGTCGCGGGTGTTGCCGTAGCGCACCACCTGCGTGCCGCCGGCGTTGGTCGCCAGGTTGCCGCCGATGGTGCAGCTGCCTTCGGCCGCCAGGCTCAGCGGGAACAGGAAGCCGGCGTTGCGCGCCGCCTCCTGCAGGGTCTGCAGCACGCAGCCGGCCTCGACCGTCATCGTGAGATTGGCGGCGTCGATGCCGCGGATCGCGTTCAGCCGCTGCAGGCTCAGCAGCACCTGGGTGCCGCTCTCGTCGGGCGTCGAGCCGACCGCCAGCCCGGTGTTGCCGCCTTGCGGCACGATCGAGGTGCCGGCTTCGGCGCAGGCCCGGACCACCTCGGCGACCTGGCGCGTGTCGCCCGGCCGCACGACCGCCAGCGCCTTGCCGCGCGAACGCTTGCGCCAGTCCTGCTCCCAGGCGCCGAGGTCGCCTTCGGTGAGCACGTTCGCCGCGCCGACGATCGCGCGCAGCTTCTCCAACAGAACGCTCATGGCGTCGCCCTTTCGACTTCGAGTTTGCGGGCCTGGGCCGCGTTGCGCAGCCGCAGCCGCACATGCCAGGCACAGGCCGTGAAAAGCGCCAGGCACAGCACGACCTGGACCAGCGCCAGCACCTGGCCGACGCCGTTGATGTCGCTCCAGGCGCGCACCACGCCTTCGGTGAAATAGAGCCAGACCATCAGGCTGACCCAGCGATAGGTGTACATGCGGTTCTTCAGCAGGCCGGCCAGCGGCACCACCAGCGGCAGCACCTTGAGCGCCAGCCACGAACCGCCCGGCCGCAAGGGGGCCAGCCACAGCTCCCAGGCGAGCCCGAGCACGATCAGCCCGACCAGGCTGCCGACGGCAAGCCATCGGGTGGCGGAAACGGAGGCGGGGGGCAAGGTGGAATTGATCACGAGAAAAAAGAGGTGTCGCAGTGCGCGAAGCCTCGGGGGTGAGCCCATGCGGCATGATACCGGGCATGAATCGCTGGCAGTTCTGGAGGGATCTTTCGCACTTTCCCTGGGGGAACACGGCGGCGGTGCTGGGCGAGCGTTTCCGCGAGGACCGGCTCGGCCTGACCGCGAGCAGCCTGACCTTCACCACCACCATCGCGATGGTGCCGTTCTTCACCGTGGCGGCGGCCCTGTTCACCGTCTTCCCGATGTTCAGCACGATGCAGGGGCGGGTCCAGCGCTGGCTGATCGACAGCCTGATCCCGGACAACATCGCGCGCCAGGTGCTGGGCTACCTGAACCAGTTCGCCAGCAAGGCCAGCGGGCTCGGCGTCGCTGGCCTGGTGGTGCTGCTGGTGACCGCGGTGGCGCTGATCCTCACCATGGACAAGACGCTCAACAACATCTGGCGGGTGCGCAAGCCCCGGCCGCTGGCGCAGCGGGTGCTGATCTACTGGGCCGCGATCACGCTCGGCCCGCTGGTGCTGGCACTGAGCCTCAGCACCACGGCGTCCTTCTTCTCGGCCTCGCGCGAGGTGGTGGGCGGCGCGATCGTCAAGCTGCTGTTCGACACCTTCGAATTCGTGCTGCTGGCCGGCGGCATGACGGCCCTCTACCGCTACGTGCCGAACACCCACGTGAAGTGGTCGCACGCCTGGGCGGGCGGCCTTTTCGTCGCCACGTCGATCGAGCTCGCCAAGCGCGTGCTGGGCTACTACATGAGCCTGGTGCCGACCTACTCGGTGCTCTATGGCGCCTTCGCGACCGTGCCGATCCTGCTGGTCTGGATCTACGTGGCCTGGGTCATCGTGCTGCTGGGCGCCGTGATCGCGGCCTACCTGCCCAGCCTGCTGGCCGGGGTGGCGCGGCGCGGCGGCGCGGCCGGCTGGCCGCTGCAGCTGGCGGTCGAGGTGCTCCAGGACCTGCATGCCGCCAGGTCGACACCGGCCAGCGGCCTGGGCGCAGCCGAGCTGGTGGGACGCATGAGGGTCGACGCGCTGCAGCTCGCGCCGGTGCTCGAAACGCTGGTCGCGCTCGACTGGATCGCGCCGCTGGCCGAGGAGCGCGACAACGACGATCCCCGCTTCGTGCTGCTGGCGGGCCCTGCGACGCCGCTGGAGCCGCTGCTGCGGGAGCTGCTGATGCCGCACACACCGCCGTTGCGCAGCCTCTGGTGCCAAGGCCCTCTCGAGAGCCTGCGGCTGCAGGATTTGCTGGCGAATCGATAATGGCGCCGAACTCCTCCTCAGCCCTTCGTTCCTTCGACACTGCCTTGACCGATTTCTCAACCACCGCCGCCGACGATCGCCTCTGGGTCGTCTGCCTGTGCGCCGAATGGTGCGGCGCCTGTCGCGAGTACCGGCCGCTGTTCGAGTCGGTGGCGCGCGACCACCCGCAGTTCCGTTTCGCCTGGGTCGACATCGAGGACCACGCGGACATCTCGGACGACTTCGACGTCGAGACCTTTCCGACGCTCCTGATCGCCAGCGAGGCCGGCACCCGCTTCCTCGGCCCGCTGCTGCCCCATGCCGAAACGCTGGCGCGGCTGCTGGGCGCACTCCAGCCGGCCCAGGCCCTGGTGCCCGAGGTGTCGACCCTGCTCGGCGCGCTCCAGCGCGAGCCCGAGGCGTTTTCGGTCGGCGGCCGATGAAGATCCTTCTCTTCGGCGCCACCGGCATGGTGGGGCAGGGCGTGCTGCGCGAATGCCTGCACGATGCCGACGTGACCGCGGTGCTCTGCGTCGGCCGCCGGCCGAGCGGCGAGACGCATCCGAAGCTGCGCGACCTGGTCGTGCCCGACCCGGGACAGCTCGCGGCGGTCGAGGCCGAACTGGCCGGCTTCGACGCCTGCTTCTTCTGCCTCGGCGTCTCCTCGGTCGGCATGAGCGAGGAGGAATACAAGCGCGTGACCTTCGACCTCACTCTGGGGGTGGCGCGCAGGCTCGTGCGGCTCAACCCGCAGATGACCTTCGTCTACGTGACGGGCGCCGGCACCGACAGCACCGAGCGCGGCCCCCGCATGTGGGCGCGCGTCAAGGGCGCGACCGAGAACGCGCTGATGCGGCTGCCCTTCAAGGCCGCCTACATGTTCCGCCCCGGCATGATCCAGCCGATGCATGGCGTGCGATCGAAGACGGCGCTGTACCGGTGGGCCTACGTGGTCGCCAACCCGGTCTTCGGGCTGGTGCGCCGCTGGCGGCCCGACGCGGTCACGACCAGCGAGCAGGTCGGGCGCGCCATGCTGGTCGTCGCCAAGCGCGGCGCGCCGAATCCGCTGGTCGAGATGGCGGACATCAACGCGTTGCGTTGACGCCGCTCATTCCAGGAAGTCGCGCAGTGCGAACAGCACCGCGTCGGGTGCCTCGCTCATGAGCGCGTGGCCGGCCTTGACGGTGACGACCTTGGCGCCCGGCGCCTTCTGCGCCAGCGAGCGGGCGGCCCGCGGCGGCGTCATCTGGTCGGCCTCGCCGAGCAGGAACAGCACCGGGCATCGCACCTTTGCCAACGCCTGTTCGCCGTTGGCGTAGTCATTGCAGGCCTTGAAGCCGATGTGGAAGACATTGGCGTCGGTGTTGCTCGCGAGCACGCGGCGCATCAGCGCCCGCGAACTGCCGGCGAGCCAGACCCCCGGACCGAGCGGCGGCGCCAGCATCGAATGCGAGAAGGTGCTGACCATCGCGATCGTGCGCTGCGGGTCGTCGAGCGCGCCATCGAGCAGCGCCGGCGACACGGTCATCGGGTAGGCCGTGCCGACCAGCGCCAGGTGCGTGACCCGCTCCGGCGCGCGCGCCGCGGTCTCCAGTGCGATCAGCGAGCCGAAGCTGTGGCCGACCAGCGCGGCCTTCGCGACACCCGCGGCATCGAGCAGCGCGACGATGAAGGCGGCGGCGTCTTCGACGCTCGCGGGCGGCGGGCCCGCGCTCCTGCAGTGTCCCGGCAGGTCGACCGCGAGCACGTTCCAGCCGTGGTTGGCGAACCAGCGGCTCTGCAGGATCCAGACGCTGTGGTCGTTGAGCACGCCATGGATGAAGACCACCGTCGGCTTGGCGGGGTCGAGCGGCTTGCCGCCGGTGTAGCAGTAGGTGGCGTGGCCTTGGACGTCGAACTGCATCACGCACCCGCCTTTTCCGCCGCCTTCAGGGCGCGCTTGAGGTCGTCGATCAGGTCGGCCGGGTCTTCCAGCCCGATCGACAGGCGAATCGTGCCCTGCGAGATCCCGGCGCCGGCCAGTGCCTCGTCGGTCATGCGGAAGTGCGTGGTGCTCGCCGGATGGATCACCAGGCTGCGGCAGTCGCCCACGTTCGCCAGGTGGCTGAAGAGCTTGAGCGCCTCGATGAACTTCTTGCCCTGCTCGCGGTTGCCCTTGAGGTCGAAGCTGAACACCGCGCCCGCGCCCTTGGCGCCGTGGCGCAGCAGCTTGTTGGCCAGCGCGTGGCTGGGATGCAATTCGAGCAGCGGATGGCCCACCCGCGCCACGAACGGATGCGCGGCCAGGAACTCGACCACCTTCTGCGTGTTGTCGATGTGGCGCGCCATGCGCAGCGGCAGCGTCTCGATCCCCTGCAGGATCAGCCAGGCGGTGTGCGGGCTCATCGAGGCGCCGAAGTCGCGCAGGCCTTCGCGGCGGGCCCGCAGCAGGAAGGCGCCGACCGTGCTCTCCTCGCTGAAGACCATGTTGTGGAAGCCGTCGTAGGCTTGCGTGAGCTCGGCGAACTTGCCCGATCGCTCCCAGTCGAAGCTGCCGCCGTCGACCACCACGCCGCCGATCACGGTGCCGTGACCGGACAGGAACTTGGTGGCCGAGTGGTAGACCAGGTCGGCGCCCCAGTCGAAGGGCTTGATCAGGTAGGGCGAGGTCAGGGTGGAGTCGACCAGCAGCGGCACGCGGGCGGCGTGCGCGATCTCGCTGACGGCCGGGATGTCGAGCACGTCGAGCCCCGGGTTGCCCACGGTCTCGCCGAACAGCAGCTTGGTCTCGGGCCGGATCGCGGCGCGCCAGCCGTCGAGGTCGCCGGGCTTGACGAAGGTGGTCTCGATGCCGAAGCGGCGCATCGTGTAGTGCAGCAGGTTCTGCGAGCCGCCGTACAGCGCGGTGCTGGCGACGATGTGCGAGCCGGCGCCCATGAGGGTCGCGATCGACAGGTGCAGCGCTGCCTGGCCGCTGGCGGTGGCGATCGCCCCGATGCCGCCTTCGAGAGCCGCCACGCGCTGCTCGAGCACCGCGTTGGTCGGGTTGCTGATGCGCGAGTAGACATGGCCCGCGCGCTCCAGATTGAACAGCGCCGCGGCATGGTCGCTGGATTCGAAGACGAAGGAGGTCGTGAGGTGGATCGGCACCGCCCGCGCGCCGGTGGCGGGGTCGGGTGCGGCGCCGGCATGCAATGCCAGCGTGTCGAAGCCGGGGTCTGAGTAGCCGGACATGAGCGCCTTTCGAGAATCGTTTCTGCAATGCCCGGTTACGCGCGCGTCGGCGCGTCGATCACGGGTCGGTGGACGGGCGGCCATTGTGGGCTATATTCAAATCGGCACGCCGCCGAGCAAGCGAGGAGCAAATTACATGAAAGTCAGCGATATCCTGCGCGTCAAGGGCAACACGCTCTTCACGGTCACGCCCGACGAACCCCTGGCCAGCGCGGTCAACGTCATGGCCGACAAGGACATCGGCTCCCTGGTGGTCATGGAGCACGGCGACCTGGTCGGCATGCTGACCTTCCGCGAAGTGATCGTCGCCATCGTCGCCAACGGCGGCCAGGTCGGCGGCACCCTGGTGCGCAAGGCGATGGACGACCATCCCGTAACCTGCACCCTCGAAACCGACCTCGACGAGATCCGCCGCATCATGCTGGAGCGCCACGCCCGCTACATGCCGGTCATGGACAAGCGCATGCTGATGGGCGTGATCAGCTTCTACGACGTCGCCAAGGCGGTGGTCGACAGCCAGAACTTCGAGAACAAGATGCTGAAGGCGTACATCCGCGACTGGCCGGCGGAGGACGAGTCGTCCTGAGCCCGCGGCTCACTCCTTGATGTTGGCCGCCTGCACGATCTTCTGGTTGCGGGCGTATTCCGATTTCACGAACCGACCCAGGTCCTCCGGCGAGCCGGTGCCGGGCAGCGCGCCCTGCTCCTGCAGCTTGGCGCGCACTTCGGGGTCCTTCAGCACCGCGTTGAGCTCCTGGTTCAGGCGGCTCACGATCGGCGCCGGCGTGTTGGCCGGCGCGAAGATGCCGGTCCAGCTCACCATGTCGAAGCCCTTCAGGCCCGGCATCTCGCCGAAGGCCGGCACTTGGGGCAGGGCCTCCAGCCGCTGGCTGCCGGTGACGCCGAGCGCCTTCAGCCGGTTGCCCGTCACGTGCGGGATCGCGCTGGTGCTGACCAGCATCGCCAGGTCGACCTGGTTGCCGATCACGTCGGTTGCGATCTGGGCGCCGCCGCGGTACGGCACGTGGGTGACGAAGATCCCGGTGCGCTCCTTCAGCAGTTCCATCGCCAGCTGGAGCACGGTGCCGACGCCCGAGGTGGCGTAGTTGAACTTGCCGGGCGAGGCCTTGGCGAGCTTCACGAAATCGGCGAAATCCTTCACCGGCAAACCGGGACGGGCGACCAGCACCATCGGCGCCGTGTTCAGCATGCCGACCGGCGCCAGGTCCTTCAGGGGATCGAACTTGAAGGCGGCCGGGTTGATCAGGCGGCCGATCGCGATCGCGCTGTCCGGCCCGGCCACCAGCGTGTAGCCGTCGGGCGCCGCGTTGACCGCCTTGGCCACGCCGATGGCGCCGCCGGCGCCGGTCACGTTCTCGATCACCACCGATTGCTTGAGCCGTTCGCCGAGCTTGGTCGCGACCAGGCGGGCCGTGAAATCGACGCTGCCGCCGGCCGAGTAGGGGACGATCAGCGTGATCGGCTTGGCACCGGGCCACGACGGCTGGGCCGAGGCCACGCCGGCCAGGGTGCCCAGCAGGGCGGCGGCGAGGAGCAGGGGTTTGGCGATGGGTTTTTTCATGGGGTCGGCAGGAAGGAGTCCGGGGAGAGGCTGGCACGGAGCTGGTCGAATTCGGCGCTCCAGTCGGCACGCCACCGGCGACGCTGCGCATCGTCGATCCAGGCGCCGTCCAGGCCGTTGTGCATGAAGCCGCGCAGCTCGTCGACCCCGAAGCCGAAGTCGCGCACCATCATCCGCCAGGCCCCGGTGGGCGTGACCTTGTGCAGGGTCGGATCGTCGGTGTTCGGGTGGATGCGCAGGCCCAGGCCCGGCATGCGGCGGATCGGATGGTCGAGCGCCCAGCGCTCCGGCGGCAGCGTGCGCAGGTAGTAGGAGTTGGTCGGCACGACCGTGAACAGCACGCCGCGCTCGGCGCATTCGCGTGCGAATTCCGGCCGGTCGACCACCGTGTAGCCATGGTCGATGCGGTCCACCTGCAGCAGGTCGAGCGCCGTGCACACGTTGGTCCAGGGCATGCCGAACTCGCCGGCGTGCGCGGTGGTCTTGAGGCCGGCGCGCCGGGCGTCGCGGTAGGCCTCGGCGAACAGCTCGGGCGGCCGGTCGTTCTCGCGGTAGTCGATGCCGATGCCGATCACTTCGTCGCATCGGTTGGCGGTGACCCACTGCACCATCTCGACCGCAGCCTCGGGGCTGGCCTCGCGGTCGATCGCCGCGATCAGCCGGCCGACGATGCCGAACGACCGCTCGGCATCGTGGATCGCGCGGACGATCGCATCCTGGGCCTGGCGGTAGCCGATGCCGGAGGCATGCACGGTGCCGGTCGGGTTCCAGAAGAATTCGCTGTAGCGCACCTGGTGCGCCGCCGCGTCCTGCAGGTATTCGAAAGTGAGCCGGTGCAGGTCGTCGGCGCTGCGCACCAGCTGGGCATCGAGCGCCCGCAGCACCCGCAGCACGCCGACCGGCTTTTCGCCCCGGGTGTAGAAGCCCTCGATCTCGTCGTCGGCCAGCGGCGCACCGGCGCGGCGGTTGAGGTCCGCGAAGGTGTCATGGCGGACCGTCCCGAACAGGTGGCAGTGCAGTTCGACCTTCGGGATCGCCCGCAGGAAGGCATCGAGGGGGTCGGGGAGGGCCGTGTCAGTGCGCATGCCGCCCAGTCTAGGCAGGGCGCTGAAATAAGGAAAATTTTGAATTCCTATAATTTCATTCACTGAATCCATAACCGAGGTCCATGGCTTCCACCTTGCCATTGCGTGCGCTCACCTTGCGCCAGCTCCAGTGCTTCTCGGTGCTGGTGGAAGAGGGCCAGTTCGGCCGCGCCGCGCGCCGCCTGTCGATCACCCAGCCGGCGCTGAGCAATGCGATCAAGCAGATGGAGAAGCTGCTCGGCGCCGAACTGCTGACCCGCTCGACCCATCGGCTGGCGCTGACGCCGGTCGGCGCCGAGGTGCTGGCGCGCACCGACTACCTGGTCAACACCTTCGAGGTCGCGCTGCGCGACATCGAGAGCACGGTGCGGCGCGGCCGCGCCTTCGTGCGCATCGGCGTGATCCCTTCGGCGAGCGCCCGGGTCGCGGCGGCGGTGGCGGCATTCGTCGGCGGCGCCGCGCCGCACGGCGTCGAGTTCGCCTGGCGCGACGCGCCGTCGAATGCGCTGCTGGCCGAAGTGCGCAGCGGCCAGCTCGACCTCGCGGTGGCCGCCATCACCGAACCGCCGGGCGGGCTGGTCTGCATCGACCTGTTCCGCGATCCGCTGGTGCTGGTGGTGCGGCGCGATCACCCGCTGGCCGCTGCCGGCGGCGCCGACTGGGAGGCGATCGGCGGCGAGCGCCTGGTGCTGTTCGAGAGCGGCAGCATGCCGGCCCTCGGCGATCCGGCCCGGGCCCAGTTCGCGCAGGGCTCGGAGCCCTACCGGGTGGGCTATTCGGAGACGCTCTACGCCCTGGTGCGCGGCGGGCTTGCGCTCGGGTTGATGCCGAGGCTCTACACGTCCTCGCTGCGCGACGATGAACTGGTGGTGCTGCCGCTGAGCCGGCCTGACATCGAGCGCCGCATCGTGCTCGTCTACCTGCCTGGCCCGATGCGCAACGTCGCGTCGCAGGCGCTGATCGCGCACCTGCGGCAGGCCCTGGTAGCGACGACCGTGTCCTAGTGCAGTTCCTGCGCCGTGTGGATCATCTCCCGCACCCGCGGATAGATCTGCGTGTTCCATTTGCTGCCGCTGAAGACGCCGTAGTGGCCGACGCCGGCCTGCAGGTGATGGGTCTTGAGGTAGGGGCGGATGCTGGGGCACAGGTCCTGCGCCGCCACGGTCTGGCCGACCGCGCAGATGTCGTCGCGCTCGCCTTCGACCGTCATCAGTGCGGTCCGGCGGATGGCCGCGGGGTCCACCTTGCGCTCGCCGACGGTGAGCTCGCCGCGCGGCAGGTCGTAGGTCTGGAACACCCGCTCGACCGTCTCGAGATAGAACTCGGCCGGCAGGTCGTTGACCGCCAGGTATTCGTCGTAGAAGTTCCGGATCGTGGCGGCCTGCTCGAGCTCGCCTTCGACCAGGTGGTGATAGAGCTTCTTGAACTGTTCCTTGTGCCGGTCGGGATTCATGCTCATGAAGGCGCTGAGCTGCAGGAAGCCCGGGTACACGCGCCGCATCATCCCCGCGTGCGGCCATGGCACCCGGCTGATCAGGTTGCGCTCGAACCAGCCGATCGGGCGATCGGTCGCCAGCTTGTTCACCATGGTCGGATTGATGCGGCAGTCGACCGGGCCGGCCATCAGGGTCAGGCTCAGCGGCGCGGCGGGATGGTCGTCCTCGGCCATCAGCGCGGTCGCCGCCAGCGCCGCGACGCAGGGCTGGCAGACCGCCATCATGTGGGCGCCGGGGCCGATGGCCTCGAGGAAGCTCACGATCTGCAGCGTGTAGTCGTCGAGGCCGAAGCCGCCGTTCCACAGCGGCACGTCGCGGGCGTTGTGCCAGTCGGTCAGGTAGACGTCGTGGTCGCGCAGCAGGGTGCGCACCGTTTCGCGCAGCAAGGTCGCGAAATGGCCCGACAGTGGTGCGGCCAGCAGCACCTTCGGCTGCACCGCCTTGGTGTCCTTGCGGAAGTGCAGCAGGGTGCCGAAGGGCGCGACCAGCGCGAGCTCTTCGGTGACCGCGGTTTCCTCCCCTTCGGACAAAACGCTCTTGATGCCGTAGTCGGGCCGCGTGTGGGTCAGCCGCAGGTGGGCGTAGACGTCCATCGCCGCGGCGATCCGGCGGGCGGCGCTGCGGTCCGGCCGGGACTTCCACACGCTGCTGCCGAAGTACTGGGCTGCGAGCCGGGACGGCGAGAGCAGGTCGGTGTGAGTTTGGTAGGCCCGGTACAGCATGGGGGGGCTGCAGGCAAGTTGCGGGCCAAGGCGAGGCGGTGCACTGTTCTGGCACAGGGCTTGCACTGGTGAAGAGCCGATCCGGCAGCCCAGGAGTCTCCATGGCCAAACCCGTCCTCACCATCAGCAGCAAGAACTACGGCGCGTGGTCGTTGCGCGGCTGGTTGATGTGCCGGCTCGCGGGCCTGGATTTCAGCGAGAAGGTGATTCCGCCCGACGACCCGGCGATGAAGGCCGAGATGCTGCTGCTGTCGTCGTCGATGCTGGTGCCGTCGCTCGAGCATGCCGGCATCAAGGTCTGGGACACGCTGGCGATCGGCGAATACCTCAACGAGATCAAGCCCAAGGCCGGACTGCTGCCGGCCGATGCCAAGGCCCGAGCCCATTGCCGGGCGATCTGCGGCGAGATGCATTCGGGCTTCAGCGCGATGCGCAGCTCGCTGCCGATGAACGTCAAGGCCAGGTTCCCGAACTTCAAGATCTGGTCGCGCGCGCAGGCCGACATCGACCGCGTGGTCGCGATCTGGCGCGAGTGCCTGAAAGCCTACGGCGGCCCGTACCTGTTCGGCAAGCAGCCCTGCATCGCCGACGCGATGTATGCGCCCGTGGTGACGCGCTTCATGACCTACGACGTGACCCTGGACACGGTTTGCGCCGGCTACTGCAAGCGGATCATCGAACTGCCGGCGATGCAGGAATGGATCAAGGCGGCGAAGCAGGAGCCGGAGGAAATCGACGAGCTGGATGCGGAGTTCTGAGGGGTCGCCGGCGTGTCAGCCGGGCGGGCGGCTGAACATGCGGAGGTCCAGCGTGGATTCGTTGCCGAGCCACATCGCATGCGCCGTGTGGTCCTGGTAGTCGTCGCCGGTGAGGCCGTGCACGAAGACGTCGAGTCCCTCGCGGTGGGCCTCCAGCCAGGCAATCACTTCATCGAACTCGGCGGCGTCGAAGGCGATCTGGCAGCTCCAGTGCGGATGCGGGCCGACGAGTTTTTCGTGCACGCGGCCGACCACCACCAGCAACTCGCGCCCCGCCTGCTCGGCGATCCGGCGCGCCTGGGCGACCGTCTCAGGGCCGAAGTAGAGGTGGGCGTGGTACTGGGGGTAGAGGTTTTCGGGACGGCGGGGCATGGGGAACGATCGGTGGGACTTGCAGCTTAGCGCAGCCCGGCTCGTTGCAGTTCGTTGCTGCGCCTGCCGCCAAAACATGGAATACTGTAATTTCATACAGTATTCGGAGGCGCCATGGGCGACAGCTTCATCCCCGTCCACGCCCTCAAGGGCCGCGGCGCCGCGACGCGCCTGCCGCATCGTTTCGAGCGCGACGTGCGCGACGCCTTCGACGACGGCTGGGGCACGCTGGAAGAGGGCGAGGCCGAAGCCGCGGGCCTCCAGCCGGTGCAGACCGAGGTCCGCTTCGAGGACGTGAAATCGGTCTTGAGCGAGAACGACTCGCCTGACATTCCGTTCGACCGCTCGCTCAACCCCTACCGGGGCTGCGAGCACGGCTGCATCTATTGCTTCGCCCGGCCCACCCACAGCTACCTCAACCTCTCGCCCGGCCTGGACTTCGAGACCAAGCTGATCGCGAAGCGCAACGTCGCCGAGGTGCTGCGCGCCGAACTGGGCCGCAAGGCCTACCGGCCGAGCCAGATCGCGATCGGCACCGCGACCGATTGCTACCAGCCGATCGAACGCGAGCTGCGGCTCACGCGTTCGGTGATCGAAGTGCTGAAGGAGTCCCGCCATCCCTTCGGCCTCGTCACCAAGTCCAGCGCAGTCGAGCGCGACCTCGACCTGATCGCACCGATGGCGGCCGACCGGCTGGCCGCGGTCTACGTCACGATCACCACGCTCGACGCCGAACTGGCGCGAAAGCTCGAGCCGCGGGCCGCCGCGCCGCACCGCCGGCTGCGCACCCTGCGCACCTTGGCCGACGCCGGCGTGCCGGTGGGCGTCAGCGTGGCGCCGCAGATTCCCTTCGTCACCGAGGACATGGAGCAGGTGCTCGAAGCCGCCTGGGAGGCCGGCGCGCGCTGCGCCTTCTACACCGTGGTCCGGCTGCCCTGGGAGGTCGCGCCGCTGTTCAAGCAGTGGCTCGAACTGCACTACCCGCAGCGGGCCGATCGCATCATGGCGCGCATCCGCGAGATGCGCGGCGGCAAGGACTACGACGCCGACTTCGCGACCCGCATGAAGGGCAGCGGCCTGTGGGCCGACCTGATCCGCCAGCGCTTCGAGAAGGCGACGAACCGCATCGGCTTCAACCGCCAGCGCATCGGGCTCGACCTCAGCGCGTTCCGACCACCTGGCGCAGCGGGGCAGGGCAGTCTGTTCTAGCGCTGGTGCCCCCGCCGCCGGCCCCGCGCGCTTCGACGCCGCACCAGTCGCCGCCCAGCGCCTTCACCAGGAACACCGTGCCCAGCATGCGCTGCCCGGAAAGTTGGGCCGCCTGGCGCTCGATGTTCAACAGCGCCTGCTGGGCCGTGATGACGTCGAGGAAGGTGGTGGCGCCGCCCTCGTAGCGGCTGGCCGACATGTCGAGCACCCGGCGCGCGCTGGCCACCGCCGTCTGCGACTGCGCCGCGGCGCGTTCGAGCGACGCCAGGCCGGTGATGCCGTCCTCGGCCTCCTGCATCGCGGTCAGCACCACCCGGCGGTAGCTGGCGACGGTGGCGTCGTAGCCGGCCTTGGTGAAGTCGACGTTGGCGCGGATGCGGCCGCCGTCGAAGATCGTCTGGGTCGCCGAGACGCCGATCGACCACAGCACGCTCTGGGCATCGAACAGGGTCGACAGGCTGCGGCTGTCGACGCCGCCCGTGGGCAGCAGGTTCACGCTCGGGTAGAAGGCCGCGGTGGCGACGCCGATCTGCGCGTTGGCCGCGGCCATCGCGCGCTCGGCGGCGGCGACATCGGGCCGGCGCTCCAGCGCGTCCGACGGAACGCCGAGCGGGATCGCCGGCGGCCGCAGCGGCTGGATGTCCGGTGCCAGCGCGAAGTTCGGCGCCGGTGTGCCGGTCAGGGTCGCGATCGCATGCTCGAACTGCGACCGCAGCCGCTTCAGCAGGTCGACCTGGGTCAGCGTGTTGTCCAGCAGCGCCTGCTGCTGCGCCACGTCGAGGCCCGACACCGCGCCGCCTTCGTGGCGGTCGGTCACGAACTGGAGGGCCCGACGCTGGACCTCGATCGAGCGAGCGACCACGTCGAGCTCCAGGTCGGTGGCGCGCAGGCTGAAGTAGGCCGAGGCCAGGTCGGCGGTCAGCAGGAGCCGGGTGTTCTCGAGGTCGGCGGCCGATTGCGCGGCCGAGGCGGTGGCGCCCTCGACCGTGCGCTGCACCCGGCCCGCGAGGTCGAGTTCGTAGCTGGCGACCAGGGTCAGCGCGAAGTCGTTCTGGACCGTCGAATAGTTGTTGGTGGCGTAGTTGGTGAGCGGCCGGTTGGCCGAGATCTTGAGCCGCGAGGCGCGCGAACCCAGGCCCAGCTGCGGCGAGCGGCCCGATTCGGCGCCCGCCAGCGTGGCCCGCGCCTGCGCCAGCCGGGCGCTTGCCAGGTCGAGCGTCGGGCTGTTGGCAAGCGCCTTCTCCTGCAGCGCATCGAGCGTCGGGTCGTCGAAGCGCCGCCACCACGGGCCCTTGGCCTCGGCATCGCCGGGCGACGCCTGGCGCCAGGGCTGCTCGAGCTGCCAGCTGACCGGCACCTCGACCTCCGGCTTGCGGTAGTCGGGCCCGGCGACGCAGCCGGCGAGCAATACGGCGGCGGCCACCGACGACAACCGGCGAAGACTCACGCCGGCTCCTTCGCGACCGTGACCAGGTCGCCTTCGGCCAGCGAATCCGAGGGGTTCAGCACCAACCTGTCGCTGCCCGAGATGCCATCGATCACTTCCACCGTGTCACCGTAGTTGCGCCCGATGCTGACACCGCGCAGCCGCACCTTGCCCTCGGCGTCGACCACCGCAACCCGCGTGCCTTCGGCGCGGAACAGCAGCGCATTGGCGGGAATGCTCAGCGCGCGGCTGGGCGTCAGCGGCAGCGAGACCTGCACGTAGGCGCCCGGCAGCAGGATGCCTTCCTTGTTCGGCAGCGCGACCTCGACCTGCATCATGCGGGTGGTCGAATCGATCGCGCCCGAGGTCCGCGCCACCTGGCCCTTGAAGCTCTGGCCGCGCAGTTCGGTCTGGGTGACGACGACCGGCTGGCCTTCCTTCACGAGCTGGGCGTAGGCCTGCGGCACATTGATGTAGACCCTCAGCGGATCGGTCTGGGCGAGCTGGAACAGCGCCCGGCCGCCGTTGCCCGCGCCGGCATCGATCAGGTCGCCGACGTCGACGTTGCGCCGCGTGATCACGCCCGCGAAGGGCGCCAGCACGCGCTTGAATCCCTCGGTCTGGCGCAGCCGCTGCACGTTGGCGTCGGCCGCCGCCAGGTTGGCGCTGGCTTGGGCCAGGGCGCCGCGGCGTTCGTCGAGGTCCTGCTGCGAGACCACGTCCTTCTTGCGCAGCCCCTCCCAGCGGGCCACCGTGCTTTTCGCGAGCTCGAGCGCAGCGGCCGCCTGCTGGCGGGCCGCGATCGCCTGCGACAGCTGCTGGTCGATCTCGGGCGTCTCGATCTCGGCCAGCAGCTCGCCCTTCTCGACCCGGCTGCCGATGTCCCGGGTCCAGCGCTTGAGATAGCCGCTGGCGCGGGCCGAGATCGGCGACTGCGTGAAGCCCTGCAGCGTGCCGGGCAGCGCCAGCGTCTGGCCGCTGCCCGCGGTCTGGGGCAGGGCGGTCTTCACGTACTGGGTGGCGCGCTCGGCGGTGCCGGCCTCCAGGGCGCGGGCGTTGGCGACGCGCAGATAGACGGTGCGCGCGGCGCCGATCGCCAGCAGCGCCAGCACGAGCAGCACGGCGATGCGGGTGCTGCGCACGATCTGGCGCCGGCGGGGCAGGTTGTCGTGGCCCCCGTCCTCGTCGGCGGCGATCGGGTGGATGCCCAAGGCCGCATGGCGTTGGTCGGTCATTGATTCAGGTCTCCTGGGGCGCGGCCCCGAGCGAATGAGGTGCGGCGGCCGCGTCGCGAGCGGCCTGGCGGTGGGCCCGGCGGCTGTGGATCTCGGCATAGACGGCGGGCACGAAGAACAAGGTCGAGACGGTCGCGAACAGCAGGCCGCCGATCACGGCGCGGCCCAGCGGGGCATTCTGCTCGGCGCCTTCGCCGAGGCCGAGTGCCATCGGGATCATGCCGATGATCATCGCCAGCGCGGTCATCAGCACCGGCCGGATCCGGGTGGCGCCCGCTTCCAGCGCCGCCGACAGCGGCGGGATGCCGGCGGCCAGGCGCTCGCGCGCGAAGGCCACCAGCAGGATGCTGTTGGCGGTGGCCACGCCCATGGTCATGATGGCCCCGGTCAGCGCCGGCACGCTGAGCGTGGTGCCGGTGATGAACAGCATCCAGGCGATGCCGGCCAGCGCCGCGGGCAGGGCGGTGATGATGATCGCGGCGTCGAGCCAGGACTGGAAGGTGACCACGATCAGCAGGTAGACCAGCACGATCGCCATCGCCAGCCCGACCCCGAGCCCGATGAACGACGACTGCATGGTCTGGACCTGGCCGCGCACCGCCACCTGGCTGCCGCGCGCGAGCCGCGGCCGCAGCTCGTCGACCAGCGCCTGCACCTTGGTCGCCACGCTCGCGAGGTCGGCGCCCTGCACGCTGACATAGACATCGACCACCGGCTGGATGTTGTAGCGCGACACCACGGCCGGCTGCCGCCCCTGCTGCGCCTCCACCAGGTTGCCCAGCAGTTGCGGCGGTGCGCTGCCGGCCGCGCCGCCGCCGCCGATGGGCAGATTGAGCAGCGAGTCGAGCGAGTCGACCGCGTACTGCGGCGTCTGCACCGCGATGTTGTAGACCACGCCGTTCTGCGGGTTGAGCCAGAACGCCGGCTGGGTCTGCGAACTGCCCGACAGCGCGATCAGCACGTTCTGGCCGACGTTCTGCGCTGTCAGGCCGAACTGCTGCAGGCGGCTGCGGTCCATCTGCAGGTTGAGGCCGGGGCCGTCGAGCCGCTGGTGGACGTGGGCGTCGACCGCGCCCGGGATCTTGCGGATCGCCTTCACCAGCTCGGCCGCGCGGGCCGCATTGCCGGCGACGTCGTTGCCGCTGAACTGGACGTCGATCGCGGCCGGCAGGCCGAAATTGAGGATCTGGGTGACGATGTCGGCCGGCTGGAAAAAGAACTCGGTGCCCGGGAAGCGCTTGGGCAGCTCGGCGCGCAGCAGCGAGACGAACTCCTCGGTCGGCCGGTGGCCGTCGCGCAGCGACAGCAGGATCTCGCCGTCCAGCGTGCCGATGGTGCCGGCGTTGCTGTACGACAGATTGATGCCGCTGTTGGGCACGCCCAGGTTGTCGAGAATGGTCTCGAGCTGGTCCTTCGGCACCAGTTCGCGGATCGCCGCCTCGACCTCGTCGGCCAGGCGCGCGGTCTCCTCGATGCGGGTGCCGGTCGGTGCGCGCATGTGCAGCCGGATCTGGCCGGCATCCACGCTCGGGAAGAAATCGCGGCCCAGCACCGGGTACAGCAGGCAGGACAGCAGGCAGAAGCCCAGGAACAGCACGATGAAGCGGCCGCGCCGCGCCAGCAGCGCCGACAGCACCAGCGTGTAGGCGCGCCGCACCCGTTCGAAGCGGCGGTCGAAGCTGCGGTAGACGCGCTGCAGCAGGCTGGCCTTGCCTTCGGTGGCGCCGTGGGTCTGCTTGCCCATCAGCAGCATCACCAGGGTGGGCACCAGCGTGCGCGACAGCAGGTAGGAGGCCAGCATCGCGAACACCACGGCCATCGCCAGCGGCACGAACAGGAACTTGGCCACGCCCGAGAGAAAGAACATCGGCACGAAGACGATGCAGATGCACAGCGTGGAGACGAACGCGGCCGGGCCGATCTCGCCGGCACCGACCAGGATCGCCTGGTTCAGCTCGGTGCCCATGTGCAGGTGGCGCTCGATGTTCTCGATCGTCACGATCGCCTGGTCGACCAGGATGCCGACCGAGAGCGCGAGACCGCCCAAGGTCATCAGGTTGAGCGTCTGTCCGAGCGCGTAGAGCGCCAGGATCGAGGCCAGGATCGAAAGCGGGATCGTCAGCGCGATGATCAGCGTGCTGCGCCAGTTGCCGAGGAACAGCAGCACCATCGCGGCGGTCAGCGCGGCGGCGATCACGGCCTCGGCGACCACGCCCTGCACCGCGGCCTTGACGAAAACCGACTGGTCGAACAGCGGCGTGACCTTGATGTCCGCCGGCATGCCCTGGGCCGCCACCGGCAGCAGGGCGCGCAGGTTGGCGACGATGTCCAGGGTCGAGGCGCCGCCGTTCTTGAGCACCGACAGCAGCACGCCGCGCACGCCGTCCTGGCGCACCGCGTTGGTCTGCGGCGAGAAGCCGTCGCGCACGTTGGCGACGTCGCGCAGGTAGGTGGTGGCGCCGGCCGCGGTGCGCACCGGCAGGTCGTTGAGTCCGGCCAGGACCTCCGGCGAGCCGTTCAGGCGCACGCTGTATTCGGTGGCGCCGAACTTGGCCGTGCCAGAGGGCAGGATCAGGTTCTGCGCATTGACCGCGTTGACCACGTCGGCCGGCGACAGGCCGCGCGCCTGCAGCGCCTGGGTGTCGAGGTCGACCGAGATCAGCCGGTTCTTGCCGCCGTAGGGGAAGGGCACGGCCACGCCCGGAATCGTGATGAGCTGGGGCCGCAACTGGTTGACGGCGGCATCGAACAGGGCGTTTTCCGGCCGGGTCGGGCTCGACAGCGCGAGCTGGATCACCGGGATGCTGGAGGCCGAGTACTTGATCACCAGCGGCGGCGTGATGCCCGGCGGCAGCTGCCGCACCTGGGTCTGCATCGAGGCCACGACCTGCGCGATGGCGGTCTCGATGTTGGCGGTCGGCTGGAAGAAGACCTTGATCACGGTCACGCCGGCCAGCGACTGCGACTCGATGTGCTCGATGTCGCTCACCGTCGTCGTCAGGCTGCGCTCGGTCTGGCCGGCGATGCGCTGGCCCATCTCCTGCGCCGGCAGCCCGCCGTAGTTCCAGATGATGCTGATCACCGGAATGTTGATCTCCGGGAAGATGTCGGTCGCCATCCGCAGCAGCACGAAGGGCGTGGCCAGCACGATCAGCATCGCCATCACGATGAAGGTGTACGGACGACGCAGGGCGAGCTGTACCATGGACACGACTTGTTACTTCTGGAAGAAGGCCGCCATCATAAGTAGAGATGGACACACAATTGAGTGAATGCCTAAGCTTTACGTTCCCAAACAGACCTCGACCGTCGTGATGGGCGTCTCCGGTTGCGGCAAGTCCAGCCTCGGCGCGGCGCTCGCGCTGGAAGCCGGGCTGCCGCTGATCGAAGGCGACGACTTCCACTCGGCCGAGAACGTCAGCAAGATGCGCGCCGGGATCGCGCTCACGGATGCCGACCGCGCCGGCTGGCTCGCGACCCTCGGCGCCGAGCTGGCGCGCCGGCCCGAAGGCGCGGTACTGACCTGCTCGGCCCTGAAGCGCGACTACCGCGAGCGGCTGCGCGCGGCCGCGCCCGGACTGCGCTTCGTCTTCCTGGCCTTGACGCCGGCGGAGGCCGAGCGCCGGGTGGCGGCGCGGGCCGGCGCCCACATGTTCCCGGCCAGCCTGGTCGCCAACCAGTTCGCCACGCTGGAGTCCCCGGTCGGCGAGCCGGGCGTGCTGGCGGTCGACGCCACCGCGCCGCTGCCGGAACTGGTGGCGCAGGTGCGGGCGTGGTGGGCCGGGCCCTGAATCAGGCGCGCAGGCCCAATGCGTCGAAGACCCGGATCGCGGCGTAGGCGTCGTTGGCCGCGTAGCGCAGCTGGGCGTCGGTCAGCTGCCGGTTGGCCCAGTTCGAGGTCGTGGCCTTGCGCGACTTGACGAAGCGGCGCTCGAACACCAGCGCCACGGCGGTCTTGACGCCGACCGAGCGCCGGTAGCCGCGGCGGCGGAATTCGCTGTCGAGGTCGAGCACGCCTTGCGGCTCGACGCCGAAGCGCTGGCGGATCAGGCTCAGGTCGCTCGACAACCCGAAGCCGGCCTTGGTCAGGCCTGGGTCACCGAGCAGCGTCGCCAGCGTGTCGTGGAACTCGCTGCGGTGCAGCTGGAACAGCCAGGCCTGCTCGCGGGTGGCGAACTGGATCACGTGCGGCCCGCCCGAGACCTCGTTCTTGGCGAAGGTCGGCTTCGACTCGGTGTCGAAGCCCACCACCCGGCTGGCGCGCAGGGCCGCGGCGGCGCTCGCCGCGTCTTCGGCGCTGGCCACCACGCGGATGTCCTTCAGCCCCAGGCCCTCGAAGGGTTCGAGCAGGGCGATGTCCTCGCGTTCGGGCAGCGGTGGCGGCGACATGTGCTCAGCCCTGCAGCACGTTGCCGTGGTGCTCCAGATGGTCGGCCACGAAGCTCTGGACGAAGTAGTAGCCGTGGTCGTAGCCGGCGTGCCGGCGCAAGGTGAGCGGCTGGCCCGCCTGCGCGCAGGCGGCCTCGAAGTGCTGCGGATGCAGCTGGTCGGCGAGGAATTTGTCGGCCAGCCCCTGGTCGATCAGGATCCCGCGCGGATAGGGCGCCTTCGCCTGCGCCTGCATCAATGCGCTGGCGTCGTGCGCCAGCCACTGCGCGCGATCCGTGCCGAGATAGCCGCCGAAGGCCTTCTCGCCCCACGGACAGCGGGTTGGTGCGCAGATCGGCGCCAGCGCCGACAGCGACCGGAAGCGGCCCGGATGGCGCAGGGCCAGGGTCAGGGCGCCGTGGCCGCCCATCGAATGGCCGAAGACCCCGATGCGTTCGCCGTCGATCGGCAGCTGCCGTGCCACCAGCGGCAGCAGTTCGTCGACGATCCAGCTTTCCATGCGCCAGTGCCGGGACCACGGCGCCTCGGTGGCGTCGAGATAGAAGCCGGCGCCGACGCCGAAATCCCAACTGGCGGTCGCGCCTTCGATTTCCTCGACCGCCGGTCCGCGCGGGCTGGTGTCCGGCGCGATCAAGGCCAGGCCGAGTTCGGCCGCCAGCCGCTGGGCGCCGGCCTTGACCATGAAGGTCTCCTCGTTGCAGGTCAGGCCGGCGAGGTACATCACGGCCGGCACCGGCCCGTTGGCGGCCTGCGGCGGCAGGAAGACCGAGAAGCGCATCGGCAGCCCGATCGTGCGCGCGTCGTGTTCGAGAAAGCGGAGCGTGCCGCCAAAGCAGCGGTGTTCGGAAAGGGTCTTGGGGCTGTCGGTCATGGATTCGATGCGGAAAGGAGTTCGAGCACCGCGTCGGCGAAGACGCGCGGCACTTCCTGCGGCATGTTGTGGCCGACGCCGGGCACGATGCGGTGCGATCGCGGGCCGGTGAAGCGGTGCGCGTGCGCGGATGCGTCGCTCACCGGCCGCACGCCGTCGTCGGCGCCGTCGAAGGTGATGGCGGGAACGGCGATCGGTGGCTGGGCGGCCAGCCGCGCCTCGATGTCGGCATAGGCCGGATCGCCGGGCGCCAGGCCGAAGCGATGGCGGTACGACTGGATCACCACCTCGACGAAGTCGGGATGGTCGAAGGCGGCCGCGCTGCGCTCGAAGGTGGCTTCGTCGAAGGACCAGGTCGGCGACCAGAGCCGCCACAGCAGGCGCGTGATGCCGCGCCGGTCGGCTGCCAGCCCGGCCCGGCCGCGTTCGCTGTGGAAGTAGTACTGGTACCAGAGCCGGTGCTCGTTCTCTGCCACTTCGGGGCGCATCGCCTTCGCGATGTCCTGGATGTTGTAGCTGTTGAACGAGACCAGGCCGGCGCAGCGTTCGGGCCATAGCGCGGCCACCACGCAGGCGGCGCGCCCGCCCCAGTCGTAGCCGGCCAGCAGCGCGCGCGGGATCGACAGCGCGTCGAGCAGCGCCAGCAGGTCGGCGCCGAGCGCGGCCTGCTCGCCCGAGCGGGGCGTCGAATCGCTCAGGAAGCGGGTGCCGCCGTAGCCGCGCAGGTACGGCACGACGACCCGGCAGCCGGCCTCGGCCAGCATCGGCGCGACCTCGGCGTAGCTGTGGATGTCGTAGGGGAAGCCATGCATCAGCAGCACGGGCGGCCCGTCGGCGGGGCCGGTCTCGAAGTAGGCGACCTCGAGCACGCCGGCCCGGACCGTGCGCAGCGGCTGCATCCGCGTCATAGCGATGCTCAGTACAGCACGACGCCGCGAATGGACTCGCCGCGCTTCATCAGGTCGAAGCCCTTGTTGATGTCCTCCAACGG
The DNA here is from genome assembly GCF_030316985.1 of Variovorax sp. J31P179. Taxonomy (NCBI): domain Bacteria; kingdom Pseudomonadati; phylum Pseudomonadota; class Betaproteobacteria; order Burkholderiales; family Comamonadaceae; genus Variovorax; species Variovorax sp. J31P179. The sequence continues at coordinate 278,321 of NZ_JASZYL010000008.1, forward strand.
CATGGTGTGGGTGATCAGGTCGTCGATGTTGATCTTGTTTTCCATGTACCAGTCGACGATCTTGGGCACGTCGGTGCGGCCGCGCGCGCCGCCGAAGGCCGAGCCTTCCCACTTGCGGCCCGTGACAAGCTGGAACGGCCGGGTGCTGATCTCCGCGCCGGCTTCGGCCACGCCGATGATGATGCTGCGGCCCCAGCCCTTGTGGGTGCACTCGAGCGCCTGGCGCATCACCTGCGTGTTGCCGATGCACTCGAAGCTGTAGTCGGCGCCGCCGTCGGTCAGCTGCACGATCGCATCGACCACATTCGGCATGTCCTTGGGGTTGATGAAGTGCGTCATGCCGAACTTGCGCGCCATCGCCTCGCGCGCCGGGTTCAGGTCGACGCCGATGATCTTGTCGGCGCCCACCATCTTCGCGCCCTGGATCACGTTCAGGCCGATGCCGCCGAGGCCGAAGACCACCACGTTGGCGCCGGCCTCGACCTTGGCCGTGAAGATCACGGCGCCGATGCCGGTGGTCACGCCGCAGCCGATGTAGCAGACCTTGTCGAAGGGCGCGTCCTCGCGGATCTTGGCCAGCGAGATCTCGGGCGCCACCGTGTAGTTGCTGAAGGTCGACGTGCCCATATAGTGGAAGATCGGCTTGCCGTCCAGGCTGAAGCGGCTGGTGGCGTCGGGCATCAGGCCCTTGCCCTGGGTGCCGCGGATCAGCTGGCACAGGTTGGTCTTGCGGCTCAGGCAGAACTTGCACTGGCGGCATTCGGGCGTGTAGAGCGGAATGACGTGGTCGCCCTTCTTGAGGCTCGTGACGCCGGGGCCGACGTCGACCACGATGCCTGCGCCCTCGTGGCCCAGGATGGCGGGGAAGATGCCCTCGGGATCGGCGCCCGAGAGGGTGTAGTAGTCGGTGTGGCAGATGCCGGTGGCCTTGATCTCGACCAGTACTTCGCCGAATTTCGGCCCTTCGAGGTCGACGGTTTCGATGGTCAGGGGGGCGGCGGCTTTCCAGGCGACGGCGGCTTTGGTTTTCATGGCGTGCAGAAAGTAAAAAGGCGCCGGGGAATCCCGGCGCGTCGCTCACTTTATGCCATAGAACCGGGCCGCGTTCGTGCCCCATACACCGGCCCGCTCCGGGGCCGGCAGGTCGGCCAGCCATTCGTCGCAGGCGACCTGCCAGCGCCGGTAGTCGCCCGCGAGGTTCAACACTGGCCAGTCGCTGCCCCACATCAACCGGGCCGGACCGAAATGGCGCAGCAGGTGCGCGACATAGGGCCGCAGGGCGTCGACCCGCCAGCCGGGGCCGGCTTCCGTGGCCAGCCCGGACAGCTTGCAGCGGACCCGCGTCTCGGCCGCCAGCCGCGCCATGTCGCCGGCCCAGGGCTCGAAGCCGCCGGCCGCGATGGCGGGCTTGGCGCCATGGTCCACCACCATCGCGAGCCCCGGGTGGCGCAGCGCGAGACGGCGCGCGGCATCGATCTGGTGCGGCCTGATGAGCAGGTCCAGGACCAGTCCCTGTTCGATCATCGCTGACCAGGCCGGAAGCAGGGCGTCGCCGAGCACCCATTCGGGATCCGGCAGGTCCTGCAGCATCGGCCGCAGTCCCCTGAGCAGGGGCTGCTGCGCCAGCCGGCGGATGCGCGCGGGTGCGTCGGCGGCGTCCAGCGCGGTCCAGCCGACCACGGCGCGCACGCGGCTCGCCGGCTCGGCGGCGAGCGCGAGCAGCCGCCAGGTCTCGGCCTCGCTCGGCGCCGCCTGGACCAGCACCGTGCCGTCGATGCCGGCGCGGTCCAGCAGCGGCGCCAGGTCGGCCGGCGTGAAGTCCCGGTGGATGGCGTGCAGGGCGGGCGTATCGGCCAGCCAGCCGTAGTCGCCGTGTGCCGGCGACCAGTAGTGCTGGTGGGCATCGATGCGCAGCGGCTTCATGGTCCGGGCACCAGCGCCGGATCGCGGCCGGCCGGCCGCCGCGTTTGCCCGATCCGGCGGGCGGGCCGAAAATGCAATGCCGCACCTGATAAAAAGAGAGCCATGAAAAAGATTCTTGTCCTGAATGGCCCGAACCTCAACCTCCTCGGTACGCGCGAGCCCGCGCAGTACGGCCACGAAACGCTGGCCGACGTCGAGCGCATGTGCCTGGAGACCGGCGCCACGCTCGGTATCGAGATCGAATGCCGGCAGTCCAATCACGAAGGCCAGCTGATCGACTGGATCCACGAGGCCGGACGCGAAGTCGTCGCCGGCCGGATGCTCGGCGTGGTGATGAACCCCGGCGCCTACACCCACACCTCGGTCGCACTGCACGACGCCATCAAGGGCGCCAGCGTGCCGCTGGTCGAGCTGCACATCTCCAACGTGCATGCGCGCGAGGAGTTCCGCCACCATTCGTACATCTCGCCGGCGGCGCGCGGCATCATCGTCGGCTTCGGCGTCAAGGGCTATCCGCTGGCGATCGAGGCGCTGGTGCGCGTGAGCGGCGCCAAATGAAGATCGTCTCGGTCGAACCTTTCATCCTGCACGTGCCGGTCACCGGCGGCCAGATCGCCGACAGCACGCACACCCTGACGCACTGGGGCGTGATCGGCGCGCGGATCGAGACCGAGGACGGGCTGGTCGGCCATGGCTTCACCGGCACCCACGCCGACTTGGCGGGCGACCAGCTGATCACGCGCTGCATCGCGACCTGCCATGCGCCGCTCCTGCTCGGCGAGGACGCGGGCGACGTCCGTCGCCTCTGGCAGAAACTGGCGCGCAACCCCGCGCTTCAATGGATCGGCCGGGCCGGCATCACGACGCTGTCGCTGGCGGCGATCGATGTCGCGCTGTGGGACCTGAAAGCCAAGTCGGCCGGCGTGCCGCTGTGGAAACTCCTCGGCGGCCAGGTGCGGCCGCGGGTCCGGGCCTACAACACCGACATCGGCTGGCTCAGCATCGGCGACGCGCAACTGGTGGACGGCGCCCGGCGCGCGGTCGATGACGGTTTCACCGGCATCAAGATCAAGGTCGGCTCCAGCGTGGACCGCGACCTGCGTCGCATCGAGGCCGTGCGCGAAGCCATCGGGCCGTCCGTCACGCTGGCGATCGACGGCAACGGCAAGTGGGATCTCGCCACCTGCCTGCGCTTTTGCCGCGGCGCGGAGCCCTTCGACCTGCTCTGGTTCGAGGAGCCCCTGTGGTACGACGATGTCAAGGGCCACGCGGCGCTGGCCCGCGCCACCCGCATCCCGGTCGCGCTCGGCGAGCAGCTCTACACCGCCGATGCCTTCTCCGAGTTCTTCGCCCAGCAGGCGATCCACTGGGTCCAGCCCGACGTCACGCGCATGGGCGGCATCACCGAGGTGCTCCAGGTGTGCGAGACCGCCCATTCCTTCCGCCTGCCGGTGGCGCCGCACGCGGGCGACATGAGCCAGGTCCACGTGCACCTGAGCTACGCGCATCCGGCCTGCGAGGTGCTCGAGTACATCCCGTGGATCAAGGACTGCTTCACAGAGCCGGCCGAGGTCGTCGATGGCCACTTCCGCCTGCCGCAGCAGCCCGGCGCGGGCACCACGCCGACCGCGGCCGCCTGGCAGTCGTTCCGGAAGCCTGCGGGATGACGGTCGAGCGAGCCGGCCTGTTCGAAGGCGAAGACCGCGCCTGGCGCTGTCGCTGGTGCGCCGCAACGCCGCTCTACCAGCGCTACCACGACGGCGAATGGGGCTTCCCGGTCACGGACGACCGGCGCCTGTTCGAGAAGCTGTGCCTCGAGGGCTTCCAGGCCGGCCTGAGCTGGCTCACGATCCTCAACAAGCGCGACGCCTTCCGCCGCGGCTTCGCCGATTTCGATGCCGAGCAGATGGCGCGCTTCGGCCCGAAGGACGTCGAGCGGCTGTTGGCCGACGCCGGCATCGTGCGCCATCGCGGCAAGATCGAGTCGGCGATCAACAATGCCCACCGCGTGATCGAACTGCGCCGCGAGTTCGGTTCGCTGGCGGCCTACGCCTGGCGCTTCGAGCCCGATCCGGCCTCTCGGCCGAAGCGGATCACGCACGCGGCCCTGCAGAGCTTCACGACCTCGCCCGAGTCGATCGCGATGTCGAAGGACCTGAAGAAGCGCGGCTGGAGCTTCGTCGGCCCGACCACGGTCTATGCCTTCATGCAGGCCATGGGGCTGGTCAACGACCACATCGAGGGCTGCCACGCCCGCGACCTGGCGCTGAAGGCCCGCGCCAAGCTCAAAGTCCCACGCCAGTCAGTCCGCTAGGCCGCTTGCGGCCCGGTCACCTTCCGGTGGCTGATCCGGCCCTGGCTGTCGACGCTCTCGAGGTGGACGTCGAAGCCCCACAGCCGCGCCACGTGCTTGAGCACCTCGGAGGCGTTGTCGTGCAGCGGGCGGTTGTTGTGCTGGGTATGGCGCAGCGTCAGCGCGCGGTCGCCGCGCAGGTTCACGCTCCAGACCTGGATGTTGGGCTCGCGGTGGTTCAGGTCGTACTGGCGCGACAGGGATTCGCGCAGCTGCCGGTAGCCGCTGTCGTCATGGATGGCGGAAACCTCGAGCTCGGGCTCGCTTTCCTGGTCGCGGACCGTGAAAAAGCGGAAATCACGCATCAATTTCGGCGACAGGAATTGGCCGATGAAGCTCTCGTCCTTGAAATTGCGCATGGCGTAATCGAGCGAGGTCAGCCAATTGGAGCCCGCCAGGTCGGGGAACCAGCGCTGGTCTTCCTCGGTCGGCTTTTCGCAGATGCGCCGCAGGTCCGTGAACATCGCGAAACCCAGCGCATAGGGATTGATCCCGCTGTAGGCGCGATGCCCGACCGGCGGCTGGAACACCACGTTGGTGTGCGACTGCAGCCACTCCATCATGAAGCCGTCGGCCAGCAGGCCTTCGTCGTAGAGCGTGTTGAGCAGGGTGTAGTGCCAGAAGGTGGCCCAGCCCTCGTTCATGACCTGGGTCTGCCGCTGCGGATAGAAGTACTGCCCGATTTTGCGCACGATGCGCACCACTTCGCGTTGCCAGGGGTCCAACAATGGTGCGTTTTTCTCGATGAAGTAAAGCAGGTTTTCCTGGGGCTCGGCCGGGAAGCGCCTGGAGGCCTCTTCGTCTTCCGACGTTCGGCCGGCCTTGCGCGGCAGGGTGCGCCACAGGTCGTTGACCTGCTGCTGCAGATGGTGCTCGCGTTCCTCGCGCCGGGCCTGCTCCTGGCTCAGCGACAGGCGCTGCGGCCGGCGGTAGCGGTCGACGCCGTGGTTCATGAGTGCGTGGCAGGAATCGAGCAGATCCTCGACCGCCCCGACGCCGTGGCGCTCCTCGCACTCGCTGATGTACTTTCGGGCATAGACCAGGTAGTCGATGATGGACGACGCATCGGTCCACATCTTGAACAGGTAGTTGCCCTTGAAGAAGCTGTTGTGGCCGTAGGCCGCATGGGCGATCACCAGGGCCTGCATGGCCATGGTGTTTTCTTCCATGAGGTAGGCGATGCAGGGATCGGAGTTGATCACGATCTCGTAGGCCAGGCCCATGTGGCCGCGGCGGTAGTTCTTCTCGGTGGCGATGAACTGCTTGCCATAGGACCAGTGACGGTAGATGACCGGCATGCCGACCGAGGCATAGGCGTCCATCATCTGCTCGGCCGTGATGATCTCGAGCTGGTTGGCGTAGGTGTCGAGCTTGTAGCCCTTGGCCACCCGGGCGATCTCGCTGTGGTACTGCTCGATCAGCTCGAAGGTCCAGTCCGACGGACTGGGCAATGGCGTCCGTGTCTTCGTGGTCTCGTTCACGCCGGCCCCCTCTCTTTCTTGAACAGGTCGCGGAACACCGGGTAGATGTCCTGCGCGTCGCTGACCTTGCGCATGGCGAAATTCTTGTGGGATTCGGCCAGTTGCGAGTACTCCTCCCACATGTTCTGCTCGGCTTCGGCGACCTGCACATAGGCGTAGTAGCGCACCAGCGGCAGCAGGTGGTCGGCCAGCAACTCGCGGCAGCGGCCCGAGTCCTGGTGCCAGTTGTCGCCGTCGCTAGCCTGGGCGCCGTAGATGTTCCATTCGCCGCTCGGGTAGCGGGCCCGCACGATGTCGAGCATCAGGGTCAGGGCGCTCGAGACCACGGTGCCGCCGGTCTCGGTGGCATGGAAGAATTCTTCTTCGGTGACCTCGGAGGCCTGGGTGTGGTGGCGGATGAAGACCAGGTCGATCTTCTCGTAGTGCCGGGTCAGGAACATGTAGAGCAGCATGAAGAAGCGCTTCGACATGTCCTTGCGGGCCTCGTCCATCGAGCCCGAGACGTCCATCAGGCAGAACATCACGGCCTTGGCGGAGGGCACCGGCACCTTGACCCGGTTGCGGTAGCGCAGGTCGATCGGGTCGAGGAATGGCACGTGCTTGGCCTTGCTGCGCAGCTCCTCGAGCTTGGCCTCGGTCTCGCGGATCTCGCGCTGCACCAGGGCATCGGCCACGCGCGGGCTGCGCTGCAGGTGCAGCAGGTGGGCTTCGAGCTCGCGGATCTCGCGCCGCGAGTCGCCGCCCAGCGCGATGCGCCGGGCCAGCGCGCCGCGCATCGAGCGCACCACGTGCAGGTTGCTCGGGTTGCCGTCGCTCACGAAGCCGGCCCGGTGGCTCTTCCACTCGGGCACCTCGGCCAGCTGGGTGCGGATCAGGTGGGGCAGGGCGAGGTCCTCGAAGAAGACCCGCATGAACTCTTCCTTGGTCAGGCTGAAGACGAAATCGTCCTCGCCGCCTTCGCCGTCGCCGGCCTGCGAGCCCTTGCCCGCGCCGCCGCCGCCCTGCGGCCGCTCGATGCGATCGCCCTTGACATACTCCTTGTTGCCCGGATGCACGTACTCGCGGTCGCCGCCCTGGCCGTGGCCGAACACGGGCTCGGAGACATCGCGCTTGGGCAGCGTGATGTCCTCGCCCTGTTCGAGGTCGCGGATGCCGCGGCCGCTGACGGCGCGGCGCACGGCCTCGCCGATCTGCTCACGGTAGCGTCGCAGGAAACGTTCGCGGTTGCCGATGGACTTGTTCTTGCCCGACAACCGGCGGTCGATGATCTGCTGCAGCATGGCCACGGACAGAACTCCTTCAGTTCATCACGAACTCTTGCGAACCCGCAAATACCACTCGCACAGCAGGCGGACCTGCTTGGCCGTATAGCCCTTCTGGACCATGCGGTTGACGAAATCCTCGTGCTTCTTCATTTCGTCGGCGCTGCTCTTGGCGTTGAAGCTGATGACCGGCAGCAGTTCCTCGGTGTTCGAGAACATCTTCTTCTCGATCACGGTGCGCAGCTTCTCGTAGCTGGTCCACAGCGGATTCTTGCCCGCGTTGCCGGCCCGCGCGCGCAGCACGAAGTTGACGATCTCGTTGCGGAAGTCCTTGGGGTTGCTGATGCCCGCGGGCTTCTCGATCTTCTCGAGTTCGGCGTTGAGCGAGCCGCGGTCGAAGACCTCGCCGGTGTCCTGGTCGCGGTACTCCTGGTCCTGGATCCAGTAGTCGGCGTAGGTCACGTAGCGGTCGAAGATGTTCTGGCCGTACTCCGAGTAGCTTTCCAGGTACGCGGTCTGGATCTCCTTGCCGATGAATTCCGCATAGCGCGGCGCCATCAGCTCCTTGATGTACGAGAGGTACTTCTGCTCGGTCTCGGGCGCGAACTGCTCGCGCTCGATCTGCTGCTCGAGCACGTACATCAGGTGCACCGGATTGGCCGCCACCTCGCTGCTGTCGAAGTTGAAGACCTTCGAGATGATCTTGAAGGCGAAGCGGGTCGAGGTGCCGCTCATGCCTTCGTCGACACCCGCGTAGTCGCGGTACTCCTGCATCGACTTGGCCTTGGGGTCGGTGTCCTTGAGGTTGTCGCCGTCGTAGATCTGCATCTTGCTGAAGATGCTGGAGTTCTCGGGTTCCTTGAGCCGCGTGAGCACCGAGAACTGGGCCATCATGCGCAAGGTGCCGGGGGCGCAGGGCGCCGCCGAGAGCGACGAGTTGCGCACCAGCTTCTCGTAGATCTTGATCTCCTCGGAGACCCGCAGGCAGTAGGGCACCTTGACGATGTAGATCCGGTCGAGGAAGGCCTCGTTGTTCTTGTTGTTGCGGAAGGCCTTCCACTCGCTTTCATTGCTGTGCGCCAGCACGATGCCGTCGAACGGGATGGCGCCGAAGCCTTCGGTGCCCTTGAAGTTGCCTTCCTGGGTGGCGGTCAGCAGCGGATGCAGCACCTTGATCGGCGCCTTGAACATTTCCACGAACTCCAGCAGGCCCTGGTTCGCCAGGCACAGGCCGCCCGAGTAGGCATAGGCGTCCGGGTCGTCCTGGGCGTAGTCCTCGAGCTTGCGGATGTCGATCTTGCCGACCAGCGAGGAGATGTCCTGGTTGTTCTCGTCGCCCGGCTCGGTCTTGGCGACCGCGATCTGGCGCAGCACCGAGGGGTAGCGCTTGACGACCTGGAACTGGCGGATGTCGCCGCCGAACTCTTCCAGCCGCTTGACCGCCCAGGGCGACAGGATCCGCTGCAGGTAGCGGCGCGGAATGCCGTATTCCTTTTCGAGGATTTCGCCGTCCTCGGCCGCGTCGAACAGGCCCAGCGGGGTCTCGTTCACGGGCGAGCCCTTGATCGAATAGAAGGGCACGTGCTCCATGAGCTGCTTCAGGCGCTCGGCGATCGAGCTCTTGCCGCCGCCGACCGGGCCCAGCAGATACAGAATCTGCTTCTTTTCTTCCAGTCCCTGGGCGCCGTGGCGGAAGTAGGAGACCACCTGCTCGATGGCGTCTTCCATGCCATAGAACTCGCGGAAGGCCGGGTAGATCTTGATGACCTTGTTGGCGAAGATGCGCGAGAGCCGGGGGTCGTTGCGCGTGTCCACCAGTTCGGGCTCGCCGATCGCCTTGAGCATCCGCTCGGCGGCCGTGGCGTAGGCCAGAGGCTCCCGTTTGCAGATCTCCAGGTATTCCTGAAGGGACAAGACCTCTTCGCGCGTGCGCTCATATCGCGCTGCGAAGTTGCTGATGACATCCACCATAGACACCTCCATCGAGTCAGCCGGGCGCTGCCCGGGAAATCCGTGCCGCACACGTCGCATCGTTCTTCGCAGGAATGGTGCCAGGTGATGTGTGCACGCTGTGGAAAAAACCCTCGGGCATGAACTTGATCAAAGCATAGAACAAACGACGCTTCGAGCAAATTGCTTTTGAAATAAGAATTTGATCGTTGCAAAAAAGTTCCAGCGGAAAGCGGCAGCAATTGGCGAAACCGCCTCCGGCTGCAGCAGCCACCGGACACATGCTACGAGCATGCGGCGATTCGTGCACGGCACGGCTGTGGGCCGCCTTCGCCAGGGCTTGTAGGTTGGGTGCAGGTGCCGGGATCATCTGTTTCCGATCCAACGCCGGCGCCACCGCCGGCGCCTACAGGAATACGCGGACAACAAAAAAGCGGCCCGAAGGCCGCCTGTATATTGCCGGCGCGCCGGCGCGCCGGGCGCCGCCGCCGCCGCAATGCGCTAGCTGAAGAATTCCTTGGCTTTGTCGAACCAGCCCTTGTCGGTCGGGCTGTGCTTGTCGCCGCCCTTCTTGAGCGACTCGTCGAGCTCCTTCATGAGCTTGCGCTGGTGCTCGGTCAGCTTGACCGGGGTCTCGACCCGCACGTGGCAGTACAGGTCGCCCGGGTAGCTCGAGCGCACGCCCTTGATGCCCTTGCCGCGCAGCCGGAACTGCTTGCCGCTCTGGGTGCCGTCGGGAATGTCGATCGCCGCCGCGCCCTTGAGCGTCGGCACGTTGATCTCGCCGCCGAGCGCCGCCGTGGTGATGCTGACCGGCACCACGCAATGCAGGTCGTCGCCGTCGCGCTCGAACAGTTCGTGCTTCTTGAGCCTGATCTCTATATAGAGGTCGCCGGGCGGGCCGCCGTTGGTGCCGGGCTCGCCGTTGCCGGTGCTGCGGATGCGCATGCCGTCGTCGATGCCGGCCGGGATCTTGACTTCGAGCGTCTTGTTGTTCTTGATCTTGCCCTGGCCGTGGCAGGTGGTGCAGGGCTCGGGAATGATCTTGCCCGAGCCGTGGCAGGTCGGGCAGGTCTGCTGGACGCTGAAGAAGCCCTGGCGCATCTGGACCGCACCCTGGCCGTGGCAGGTGGTGCAGGTGATCGGCTTGGTGCCGGGCTTGGCGCCGGAGCCCTTGCAGGTGTCGCAGTCGTCCCAGCTCGGGATCCGGATCTGGGCGTCCTTGCCCTCGGCCGCTTCCTCGAGCGTGACTTCCATCGCGTAGCTGAGGTCGCTGCCGCGGAACACCTGTCGCCCGCCGCCCTGGCGACCGCCGCGGGCGCCGCCGAAGACGTCGCCGAAGATGTCTCCGAAGGCCTCGGCAAAGCCGCCGAAGCCCTCCGCGCCCGGACCGCCGCGCATGTTCGGGTCGACGCCGGCGTGCCCGTATTGGTCGTAGGCGGCCCGCTTCTGGCTGTCCGACAGCATTTCGTAGGCTTCCTTGACCTCCTTGAACTTGGCCTCGGATTCCTTGCCGGCGTCGCCGTGGTTGCGGTCGGGGTGGTGCTTCATCGCAAGCTTGCGATAAGCCTTCTTGATTTCCTCCTCGCTTGCGTTCTTGGGCACGCCGAGGGTTTCGTAGTAGTCGCGTTTGGTGGCCATGGTCGGGTCGGTGGCGAAATCGGGAGTCAGAAAGCGAGAAAATCGAAAAAGGCCGGACCGCCTTGCCAGGGGGTCCAGCCTCGTTCAGGGTGTGAAGATCAGCCCTTCTTGACTTCCTTGACCTCGGCGTCGACCACGTTGTCGTCCGCCGGGGCGCTTGCAGCTTCCGCGCCAGCGCCGCCTGCCGCGGCACCGGCCGCGCCGGCGGCAGCCTGCGCGTCGGCGTACATCTTCTCGCCGAGCTTCTGGCTGGCGGTCATCAGCGTGTTGGTCTTGTCGTCGATCGCGGCCTTGTCGTCGCCCTTCAGGGCTTCTTCCACGTCCTTGATCGCGGCTTCGATCTTTTCCTTCTCGCCGGCGTCCAGGCTGGCGCCGTGCTCGCCGAGCGACTTCTTGACGCTGTGCACCATGGCTTCGCCCTGGTTGCGGGCCTGGGCCAGCTCGACCTTCTTCTTGTCGTCGGCCGCGTTCAGCTCGGCGTCCTTGACCATCTTCTGGATCTCGTCCTCGGACAGGCCCGAATTCGCCTTGATGGTGATCTTGTTTTCCTTGCCGGTGCCCTTGTCCTTGGCGCCGACGTGCAGGATGCCGTTGGCGTCGATGTCGAAGCTGACCTCGATCTGGGGCGTGCCGCGCGAGGCCGGCGGGATGCCCTCGAGGTTGAATTCGCCGAGCAGCTTGTTGCCCGCGGCGATCTCGCGCTCGCCCTGGAACACCTTGATCGTCACCGCCGGCTGGTTGTCCTCGGCGGTCGAGAAGGTCTGCGCGAACTTGGTCGGGATCGTGGTGTTCTTGGTGATCATCTTGGTCATCACGCCGCCCATCGTCTCGATGCCGAGCGACAGCGGGGTGACGTCCAGCAGCAGCACGTCCTTGCGGTCGCCCGACAGCACCTGGCCCTGGATGGCGGCGCCGACGGCCACGGCTTCATCGGGGTTGACGTCCTTGCGCGGCTCCTTGCCGAAGAACTCCTTGACCTTTTCCTGCACCTTGGGCATGCGGGTCATGCCGCCGACCAGGATCACGTCGCTGATGTCGGTCACGCTGACGCCGGCATCCTTGATGGCGGTGCGGCAGGGGGCGATGGTGCGCTCGATCAGCTCGTCGACCAGGCTTTCGAGCTTGGCGCGGGTGAGCTTGATGTTCAGGTGCTTCGGGCCCGAGGCATCGGCGGTGACGTAGGGCAGGTTGATGTCGGTGGCGGCGCCGTTCGACAGCTCGATCTTGGCCTTTTCGGCGGCTTCCTTGAGGCGCTGCAGGGCCAGCACGTCCTTGCTCAGGTCGACGCCCTGGTCCTTCTTGAACTCGGAAATGATGTAGTCGATGATGCGCTGGTCGAAGTCCTCGCCGCCCAGGAAGGTGTCGCCGTTGGTCGACAGCACTTCGAACTGCTTTTCGCCGTCAACGTCGGCGATCTCGATGATCGAGATGTCGAAGGTGCCGCCGCCGAGGTCATAGACGGCGATCTTGCGGTCGCGCTTGTCCTGCTTGTCGAGGCCGAAGGCCAGCGCCGCCGCCGTCGGTTCGTTGATGATGCGCTTGACGTCGAGGCCGGCGATGCGGCCGGCGTCCTTGGTGGCCTGGCGCTGGCTGTCGTTGAAATAGGCGGGCACCGTGATCACGGCCTCGGTGACCGGCTCGCCGAGGTAGTCTTCGGCGGTCTTTTTCATCTTGCGCAGGATCTCGGCGCTGATCTGCTGCGGCGCGAGCTTCTTGCCGCGCACTTCGACCCAGGCGTCGCCGTTGTCGGCCTTGGTGATGCTGTAGGGCATCAGGTCGATGTCCTTCTGGACTTCCTTTTCCTCGAACTTGCGGCCGATCAGGCGCTTGACGGCGTAGATCGTGTTCTTGGGGTTGGTGACCGCCTGGCGCTTGGCGGAGGCACCGACCAGTACTTCGCCGTCTTCCTGGTAGGCCACGATCGAAGGCGTCGTGCGGGCGCCTTCCGAGTTCTCGATCACTCGCGTGGTGTTGCCTTCCATGATCGACACGCACGAGTTGGTGGTGCCGAGGTCGATACCGATGATTTTGGCCATGTTTTTTCTCCTGGACTTTCGAAAATTAAGTTGTTGTGAACTTGTGGATAACCCGTGCCGATTCAAGGGATGGAGCGGGGATTTCCTGTGGGTTTCTTGTGGTTGCTCAACCCGGGCTGCTGACCGTCACCAGGGCCGGGCGCAGCACGCGGTCGGCGATCGTGTAGCCCTTCTGGAGGACGCTGGCGATGGTGTTGGGCTCCTGGCCCGGCACCGGCACGACCGAGATGGCCTGGTGCTGGTGGGGGTCGAACTTGCTGCCGGCCGGGGGCGCGATCTCGATCACCTTGTTGCGCTCGAGGGCGCTCTTCAGCTGGCGCAAGGTGGCTTCGGTGCCTTCGCGCAGGTGCTCGACCGAGGCGTCGGGGATCGCCAGCCCGGCTTCGAGGCTGTCGAGTACCGGCAGCAGGCTCTCGGCAAAGCCTTCGATCGCGAACTTGCGGCCCTTGGTGATCTCGTCGTCGGCGCGGCGGCGGGCGTTTTGCACGTCGGCCTGGGCGCGCAGGAACTGGTCGGCGAGGTCGGCATTCTTGGCCTGCAGCGCGGCGATCTCGGCCTGGGCCGCCGCCAGCGCGTCGGCCTCGTTCGCCGCCTGGGCGGCCTCGCGCTCTTCGGGGCTGGGCTCGCCTTGCAGGGTGTCGGGATGAATGGGGGTGTTTTGCGGGTCAGACATGCTCAAAAAGCCGGCTGCCATGCCGGAATTCAGTGAAAAACGAACAATAGCCAGCCATTTGGGGCTGTGCTGGCGGTTTTCAAGACGAAAAAATGCGCCCGGAGGCGCATTCTGGGAACGGCGAGGAGCCGGGGATCAAGCCGGCGCCGGGCCGCCCCAAGGCGGCTTGCGGCCCCCTCGGGGGGCAGCGACACACGCAGTGAGGAGCGTGGGGGTCAGTCAGTGCGCGTCGAGCAGTTCGACGTCGAACTTGAGGGTCGCATTGGGAGGGATCACGCCGCCGGCGCCGCGGGCGCCGTAGCCCAGCGCGGCCGGGATGATCAGGGTGCGTTTGCCGCCGATCTTCATGCCGGCGACGCCTTCGTCCCAGCCCTTGATGACCTGGCCGGCGCCGAGCGAGAAGGCGAAGGGGTCGTTGCGGTCGCGGCTGGAGTCAAACTTGGCGCCCTGGACGCCGTCGTTGTAGAGCCAGCCCGTGTAGTGCACATGCACGTGGTGGCCGGCCTTGGCTTCGGCGCCTTCGCCGACCGTGGTGTCTTCGTACTGCAGGCCGGAGGAAGTGGTGGGCATGGTGCGCTCCTTCAGGATTTGGAAAAGGTTGGAAAACCGCGCAGTTTAACGACCTGGCAAGCGGCTACGGCGTCGGTGGCGGCGCCGTCTTCTTGACCTGGGTCTGCTGCCACTTGCCCGCGAAGGCCTGCAGGTCCGACAGCCGCTTGAGCAGGTCCTGGCCGCTCAGGGTCAGGCTGTAGCCTTCGCTGCCATGGTTCACGAGGCCGGCTTCGCGGAGTTCCTTGATGCGGGTGTTCAGGGTGTTCGGCGTGATGCTGCCGACGCTGTCCTGCAGCAGGCGGAAGGTCTGGGCGTGGCCGTCCCGGAGGGCCCAGAGGACGCGCAGCGCATAGCGGGCTTCCAGCAGCGCCAGCAATTGGCTGACGGCTGCGTTTTCCTTGCTGCTCATCGATTTCATCTCCTCGGGCGCCGTGGTTCTTGTGTGGGTCTGGGAGCACCCGGAATCGGGCGAGGACTATATCCCAGATGGCGCTCTGCTACAAGTTTTATAGCTGTATCCACAAGCGGGATGCGGCCCGCGGGATCGCGGCTTCAGTCGGCCCGGTATTCGGCCATGGCTTCGCCGAGCCGCACCGGCCGCCCCGGCGCCCACGCGGGCGTGAAGGCCAGCGGCGGTGCCGGAAACAGCATCACCACCGTGGAGCCGAGCAGGAAGCGCCCCATTTCCTCGCCTTGGCGCAGCACGATCTGCTGGTCGTCGTAGCGCCATTCGCGCACCTCGCCGCCGCGCGGCGGATTGACCACGCCGTGCCAGACGGTGGCCATGCTGCCGACGATGGTGGCGCCGACCAGCACCAGGACGAAGGGGCCGCGCGCGGTCTCGAACACGCACACCACGCGCTCGTTGCGCGCGAACAGGCCGGGCACGCCGCGCGCGGTGGTCGGGTTGACCGAGAACAGGTCGCCCGGCACGTAGATCATGCGCAGCAGCCGGCCGTCGCAGGGCATGTGGATGCGGTGGTAGTCCTTCGGGCTCAGGTAGAGCGTGGCGAAGCTGCCGTGCGCGAATCGGGCCGCCAGGGCGGCGTCGCCGCCGACCAGCGCGGTGGTGGAGTAGCGGTGGCCCTTGGCCTGGAAGATCTGGTCGCCCTCGATGGCGCCGAACTGGCTGATCGCGCCATCCACCGGCGAGACGAGGTCGGCGGCGGCGATCGGCCGCGCGCCGGGCTTGAGGGCGCGGGTGAAGAAGTCGTTGAAGCTGCGGTAGCTCGCGATGTCGCTGGCCAGCGCCTCGCCCATGTCGACCCCGTACTTGGCGACGAAGCGGCGGATGATCCAGGTCGTGACCGACCCGCGTTCCTTGCCCGCCACCCAGCCGGCGAAGGAGGTCAGCGCCTGCTTGGGAAACAGGTATTGAGGCAGGACGGGCAGGCGATCGGACAAGGCGAAATCCCAGGAAAACGGTAGGCGATTCTAGCGAGCGCCCCGGGCGCATTTCGCAGGACGAAACCTACCCGGCGACCTATTCGGCCTTGATGTTCGCGGCCTTGATCACTTGGGCCCATTTGTCGACTTCGGACTTCTGGAAGGCCGCGATCTGGGCGGTCGTCAAGTCGGCCGGCTCCATGCCGAAGCCCCTGAGCTTCTCCTGCATCTCGGGCTGGGCCAGGATCTTGCGGATCTCGTCGTGCAGGCGAGCGACGATCGGCGCCGGCGTGCCGGC
Source organism: Variovorax sp. J31P179 (assembly GCF_030316985.1). Lineage (NCBI taxonomy): Bacteria > Pseudomonadati > Pseudomonadota > Betaproteobacteria > Burkholderiales > Comamonadaceae > Variovorax > Variovorax sp. J31P179. The sequence goes on from NZ_JASZYL010000008.1 coordinate 293,876, forward strand.
CGGCACGAAGATGGCCTGCCAGGACACCACCTCGAAGTCGGCCAGCCCCGGGATGCCCGATTCGGCCACGGTCGGCACGTTCGGCATCGACGCCAGGCGCTTGGCCGAGGTCACGGCCAGGGCGCGCAGCTTGCCGCTTTGTATATGCGGGCCGGCGACCACGGTGGTGTCGAACATCATGTCGACCTGGCCGCCGATCACGTCCTGGATCGCCGGGCCGCTGCCTTTGTAGGGCACGTGCGTGAACTTGACGCCCGACTTGAAGGCCATCAGCTCCAGCGCCAGGTGCTGCGAGGTGCCGGTGCCGGCCGAGGCCGAGGACAGCCCGCCCGGCCTGGCGCGGCTGGCGTCGAGCAGGTCCTTCAGCGTCTTGTACGGGCTCGCCTGGTTGACCACCAGCACCACCGGATTGGTGCCGATCAGCGTCACCGGCGCAAAGGACTTCTGCGGGTCGTAGCCGATCTTGGGGTAGAGGCTGACGTTGATGGCGTGCGAGCTGATGGTGCCGCCCAGCAGCGTGAAGCCATCCGGCGCCGCCCGCGCCGCGACCTCCGAGCCGATGCTGCCGCCGGCGCCGCCCTTGTTGTCGATGATCACGCTGGTGCCCAGCGCCGGCCCGAGCTTCTGCGCGATCAGGCGGGCCAGCAGGTCGGTGGTGCCGCCGGCCGGGAACGGCACCAGGTAGGTGATCGGCTTGCCGGTCGGCCAGGACGGCTGGGCCAGCGCGGGCAGGGCCGGCAGGCCGGCGGCGAGCGAGGCGAGGGCGGTGTGGATCAGGGTGCGGCGTTGCATGGGGTCTCCTTCGGCTTCCTGGGTCTCAGGGCTTGATGTTGAGCTTGGCGATCAGGCTCTTGTAATAGGCGTTGTCCCGCGCCAGGGTCTGCTGGAAGGCCGCGCCGTCGGTGTAGACGTAGCCCAGGTTCTGCTTCTCCATGGCCTCGCGCATCATCGGCTCGGCGGCGGTTTTGGCGGTGATCTCGCGCAGCTTGGCCATCACTTCGGGCGGGGTGTTCTTGGGGGCGCCGAGGCCGCGCCAGGTGCCGATCGAGAGGTCGATGCCGCGCTCCTTGGCGGTCGGCACCTTCTCGAAACCCTTCACGCGCTGGTCAGCCATGACCATCAGCATCTTGAGCTTGCCCGACTGCACGTGGGTCGTGACTTCGGCCGGGCTCACGGCCACGGCCTCGATGTGGCCGCCGAGCAGCGCCAGCACCGCGGGCGCGGCACCCTGGAACGGGATGTGGTTGAACTTCGCGCCGGTCTTGTCTTCGAGCGCCGCGGCCGCCAGGTGCCAGATCGAGCCATTGCCGGAATTGCCCACCCGCACGCCCTCGGGGTCCTTCCTGGCGGCGGCGAGGAATTCCTCGACCGTGCTCCACGGCGCGTCGGCCTTGACCGTGATGGCCGCCGGGTCGGCGTTGAGCTGGGCGATCGGCTGGAAATCGTCGTAGTTGAACTTGGCCAGCCCCAGGTGCGGCAAGGTCAGCAGCTCGACCGTGAGCACCGCGAGCTTGTAGCCGTCCGGCTTGGCGTTGATCACCTCGGTCCATCCGATCGCGCCGCCCGCGCCGGGGCGGTTGATGATCACCATGCTCTGCGACATGTGCTTGCGGCTGGCGTCGGCGAAGGTGCGCGCCAGGCCATCGGTGCCGCCGCCGGGCTGGTAGGGCACCAGCAGCTCGACGGTGTGGTTGGGGAAGTCGCTTTGCGCCGCGGCGCCGGCGGCCAGGCCCAGGGACAGGGCGGCCGCGGCCGTGAATGCGGCCAGGCCGCGCAGGGTTCCGGTGTTCAAGTGCGTGTCTCCGTTGTTGTTGATCTGTGCGCCCGGACGGCGGAGGCGGCCTCAGGGCATGTACTGGCCGCCGTTCACCTCGAGGATCTGTCCGGTCACATAGCCCGACAGCTGCTCGGAAGCGAGGTACAGGAAGGCGCCGACGCAGTCGTCCGGCTCGCCGATGCGGGCCAGCGGAATCGCCGCCTTGAAGGATTCCAGCAGCTGCGGCGTCGAGAAGCGGTCGTGGAAGGGCGTCTGGATCACGCCCGGCGACACGGCGTTGACGCGGATCCGGTCGGGCGCCAGTTCTTTCGCCAGGCCGCGGGTCGCGGTGCTCACGAAGCCCTTGGCGCCGGCATAGAGATAGGCGCCCGGGCCGCCGCCGTTGCGCGCCGCGATCGACGACACGTTGACGATGCTGCCGCCGCGCCCCTGGGCCCGCATCAGCGGCACCACCTCGCGGCAGAAGGCGAGCACCGAGCGGGCGTTGATATGCAGCACCTCGTCGAACACGGCGTCGTCGAAGTCGGCGATCGGCAGCCGCTTGACCAAGCTGCCGGCGTTGTTGACCAGCACGTCGATCGCGCCGAGCCGGTCGTGGGCCTCGCCGACCACCCGGCGGATCGCGGCGCTGTCGCGAACGTCGGCCTGCAGCGCGAAGGCCTCGCCGCCGGCGGCCTGGATGGTGGCGACGACCTGTTCTGCCGCCGTGGTCGAGCTGTTGTAGTGGACGGCGACGCGCATTCCGCGGGCGGCGTAGGCGATGGCGACAGCGGCTCCGATGCCGGTGCTGGCGCCGGTGACGAGGGCGGTGCGGCCTTTGAGGTCTTCCATGGGGGTGCTCTCCTTGTTTGTTGTCGATTGGGGACTGAAGGCATCTGATCAGTTGAGGACAGAGGAGGGCAATCTGATCAGTTGAGGACAGAGCAAAAACTGCTGCGCAGTTTGTTGGTCTGTCCCGCAAGGTCTCAGGACTGTCCCGCAAGGTCTCAGGTGACAGGCGCCGGGTTGAACAACACCAGCGCGTTGTGCAGCTTCCACTGCTCCGCCCAGGTCTTCCTGCGGCCGCTGGCCACATCGAGCATCAGCTTGAACAGCTCCCAGCCCACGTCCTCGATGCTGGCCTCGCCGTCGGCGATGCGCCCGGCGTTGACGTCCATCAGGTCGTGCCAGCGGCGCGCCAGGTCGCTGCGCGTGGCGACCTTGATCACCGGCACCTCGGCCAGCCCGTAGGGGGTGCCGCGGCCGGTGGTGAAGACGTGCAGGTTCATGCCCGCGGCCAGCTGCAAGGTGCCGCAGATGAAGTCGCTCGCCGGCGTGGCGGCGTACAGCAGCCCC
>NZ_JASZYL010000009.1:0-281477 GCF_030316985.1 Variovorax sp. J31P179
TCGGGTTCGAGGCACCAAGTACAAACCGACCTCTGTGCCGGACGCCGCACGCAATTACACAGCGTTTCATGGGCCGTGGGTCGCGCACCGCGCGATGGAGCAACTAGGATGAATGCACGGAGACACAAGAAAGAGCCATGACGACTTCCTCGCCCACATCCCAAGCGCTCGACCAGGCGCTGGCGCAAATGCTGGACGCGTTCTCCGCGTCCAACCCCGCCAGCCGCGAGTGCTTCGACATCCATGCGCGCTACCTGCCCGGCGCCAACAGCCGCTCGGTGCTGTTCTACGCGCCCTTCCCCCTCACGATGGCGCGCGGCGAAGGCGCCGTGCTGTGGGACCTGGACGGCCACCGCTACGACGACTTCATCGCCGAGTACACGGCCGGTGTCTACGGCCACTCGGCCCCGGAGATCCGCGCGGCCGTGATCGAGGCCATGGAAGGCGGCATCAACCTCACCGGCCACAACCTGCGCGAAGGCCGGCTCGCGCAGCTGATCTGCGAGCGCTTTGCGCAGATCGAACGGGTGCGCTTCACGAACTCCGGCACCGAGGCCAACCTGATGGCCATCACCGCAGCGCTGCATTTCACCGGGCGGCGGCGGATCGTGGTCTTCTCGGGCGGCTACCACGGCGGCGTGCTGGGCTTCGGTGCGCAGCCGGCGCCGACCACCGTGCCCTTCGATTTCCTGGTGCTGCCCTACAACGACGAAGCTGCCGCGCGCGCCGCCTTTGCGCGCGAGGGGCCGGCCATCGCCGCGGTGCTGGTCGAGCCCATGCTCGGCGCCAGCGGCTGCATCCCGGGCCGGCCCGCCTTCCTGCAAGCCTTGCGAACGCTGGCCACCGACGCCGGCGCCCTGATGATCGTCGACGAGGTGATGACCTCGCGGCTGGCGCCGCACGGGCTGGCGGCGCAGCACGGCCTCCGGCCGGACCTGACCACGCTGGGCAAGTACATCGGCGGCGGCATGCCCTTCGGCGCCTTTGGCGGGCGCGCCGACATCATGGCGCTGTTCGATCCGCGCAGCGGGCCGCTCGCCCATTCGGGCACCTTCAACAACAACGTGGTGACCATGGCCGCAGGCCATGCAGGCCTGACCCGGCTCTTTCCGCCCGAAGCCGCCGCGGCCCTGGCGGCGCGCGGCGCGGCGCTGCGCGATCGGCTCAATGGCCGCTGCGCAGCAGCCGGCGTGGCGCTCCAGTTCACCGGCATCGGTTCGGTGATGAACGCCCACTTCGCGGCGGGCGAGATCCGGCGGCCGGAAGACCTGGCAGCGGTCGACGCGCGCCTGCGCCAGCTGCTCTTCTTCCACCTGCTCGCGCAAGGCATCTATGCCTCGCCACGTGGCTTCATCGTGCTGTCGCTACCGCTCGAGGACGACGCGATCGCGCGCCTGGAGCAGGCCGTGGGGGACTTCCTGGCGCGTTTCGCGGCGCTGCTGCCAGCGGCGCACGACGCCTTGAGGACCTCATTTGCGCGCCAGTTTGGCCGGGTCGACCCGGTCGTAGCCGCTCAGTTCCATGAAGCCCTCGCCGCCCGCGCCACCGGTGACCTTGACCGGACCTTCCCAGTAGACATTGGCGGTGGTCTGGGCGGCATCGAACTCCGCGTCGGCGAGGTGCGGTTTGAGGTGGTAGACCCCCGAAGGCAGCTTCAGGTCCCATTCGACGACATAGCTGATCCGGGTCCGCGGACTGGTCCAGGTGCCGGCGGGCGTCAACACGGTCTCGCCGGCCTTCAGCGGCACCGCCGCCCCGTTGCCATCCGAGACCGTGCCGGCGGTCAGGACGTTCCGGCCTTCCATGTCGAACAGTGCATAGAGCATGACGTCGGAGCCGTCCGCCAAGTGGAGCGCGAACCAGTTCCAGCCCAGGGTCAGGACATCGAACTCACCCCACTGGTGATCGAACCAGACCTCGCCGCGCACCGGCACCTGCTTGCCGGCGATCGAAACCTCGCCCTGCGCCTCCATGCGCGGGCGCGAGTAGTAGTAGCTGATGCCGCTCTGGCCGAAATCGAGCAGGCCCGGCGTGCGGGAATCGGCGGCGCGGTGGGCGACCACCGGGTGGCTGTCCTTGAGGTCGAGCGTGAGCCATGCCCCGTCGAGGGCCGCGCGCACCACGTGGGCCGGACCCGAGCCGGAGACCTGCCAGCCCTCCGGCCTGAAATCGAAGCCCTTCTCGACGGCGTTCGAGGGCATGCCGCCGGTGCGGCTCTGGCTGGTGAAGCGCCGGCCGGATTGAAGATCGGTCAGCGCGGCATGCAAGACCGTGTGCTTGATCAGCCCGTTGGCCACGAAGACCGCGACATGAAAGGCATATCGCTCGCCCGACGTGGCGTTGAGGATGCCGCTGTAGTACCACCACTCCATGCCCGAGCCGTGCGCCCGGTCGTCGGCCGGGAGGTTCAGGGGTGCCAGGGCGGCGGTGCGTTCGACCGGCTGTCCGGGCCCGGCGGCGGCGGCCGCGCCCGATGCCGCCAGCGGCGCCGGCTCGGAGGCCAGGAGATGGTACAGGCCAGCGCCGACCACCGCGGCCACCACCACCAGGGTGGCGAAGAAGATCAACAGGCCCTTCCTGCGCGCCCGCCGCGAACGGCCGCTGCGCCAGCGGCCCGAACCGGAGCGTCGGGAACTTCTGGGGAGATCGTCGGCGTTCATGGCGGGATTTCCTGGGTCGCGAAGTCAGGGGGTGAGCAAGCGTATCAGTTGCATTTGTCACCAACCGACAAAAATTGCCGCGCGCCCTCAACTTTTGCCGCGAATTGCCGATAGACGGGGATTCATTTCCGGCGCGCCTCCATGAACGATCTCAGCTTTCTTGCCGCGGAGCACGATCCGTGGGTCGTCCTCGCTTCGGTGGCGGTGGCGGTCCTGGCGTCCTACGTGACGCTCGACCTGTCGCTGAAGGTCCGCACCCCCGAGGGCGGCGTCAACCGAATGTGGTGGATCGCCGGTGCGCTGGTCATGGGCACCGGGGTCTGGTCGATGCATTTCGTCGGCATGCTGGCCCTCATGCTGCCGATGGACATCGGCTTCACCACCCTGCTGACCTTCGTCTCCTGGCTCGCCGCGGTCGGCGCTTCGGTGATCGCGCTCGGCGTGGCGAGCCACGGCAGGTACAGCCGCCGCTCGATCGCGCTGGCATCGGTCGCGATGGGCGCCGGCATCTGCGCCATGCACTACATCGGCATGGCGGCCCTGGACTTGCAGCCCGGCATCGTCTGGGACTGGCGCCTGGTCGCGGCCTCGGCGGCGATCGCCGTGGCCGCCTCGGCCGCCGCCCTGCTGATCTTCCGGCTGCTGCAGCGCGTGCATGCGCGGCGGCGCTTCGCGATGCAGTTGCTGTCCGCCACCTTGATGGGTGCCGCGATCTGCGGCATGCACTACACCGCCATGGCCGCGGCCGGCTTTCCGGCCGATTCGGTCTGCCTGAGCGCCGACGCGCTGGGCGGGCGAAGCCTGGGCGCCGCGGTCGCCATCGCGACCCTGGTGCTGCTGCTGGGCACGCTGCTCGCGTCCATGCTCGAGGCCAGGCTGCAGCGGGTCGCGCGCCTGCTGTCCCAGTCGCTCCAGGAGTCGAACGCGCGGCTGCAGACTGCCAACGACGAACTGCTCCAGCGCGCCCTGTCCGACCCGCTCACGGGACTGCCGAACCGCAAGCTGTTCGAAGACCGGCTGCGCCAGGCCGTGCACCGCCTCGAACGCGTCAACCAGAAGACGGTGGTCGAACATCTGGCCGTGATGTTCGTCGACCTCGACGGCTTCAAGCCGGTCAACGACACCTTCGGCCACGGCGCCGGGGACCAGATCCTGATCGCCACCGCGCAGCGGCTGATCACCGAGGCCCGCGCGGGCGACACGGTGGCCCGGGTCGGCGGCGACGAGTTCCTGCTCCTGCTCGAAGGCCTGGACGCCATCGAGGACTGCGTCCAGATGGCCAACCGGATCCTGCGCGCCTTCGCCCAACCCTTCGAGCTGGCCGATCGGAAGCTGCGCATCTCGTGCTCGATCGGGATCGCGACGCACTCCCTTCGCGGCGACCCCGAGAAGCTGGTCGCCCACGCCGACGCCGCGATGTACGCGGCCAAGCGCACGGGCGGCTCCAGCCTGGCCTTCTTCGAGCCGCACATGGCCATCGACACGGCCGACCACCTGCAGCTGCAGAGCGACCTGCGCCAGGCGCTGGAAGACAACCAGTTCGAGCTCTACTACCAGCCGAAGATCCACGGCCGGCGCCATCGCATGAGCGGCCTCGAGGCCCTGGTGCGATGGAACCACCCGCGGCTGGGCATCGTCGGCCCCGACACCTTCATTCCGCTGGCCGAGCGCTTCGGCCTGATCGTGCGGCTCGGCCACTGGGTCATCAACGAGGCCTGCCGGCAGGTCGCGGCCTGGAGCGCCGAGGGCCGCCACATGCGCGTGGCGGTGAACCTGTCGGTGCACCAGCTGCGCGAAACCTCGCTGGTCGATTCGGTCGAGGAAGCGCTCAGGCGCTACGGCCTGCTCGGCTCGCAGCTGATCTGCGAGATCACCGAGACGGTCGCGATCCAGGAGCGCGAAGTCACGACCCGGACCTTCGAAGGCCTGGCGCGCATCGGCGTCCACCTGTCGATCGACGATTTCGGCACCGGCTACTCGAGCCTCAGCCAATTGCGCGACCTGCCGGCGCGGCAGCTCAAGATCGACCGCAGCTTCGTCAAGGACATCGAGTCCAAGGAGGATGCGCGCGCCGTCGTCGAGGCGGTCATCAAGCTGGCGCACGCGCTGCGGCTCACGGTGGTGGCGGAAGGCGTCGAGACCCAGGGACAGCGCGACGTGCTGCTGCGGATGGGCTGCGACGAGCTCCAGGGCTTCTTCTACGCGCGGCCGATGCGGGCCAATGCGGTGCTGGGGTGGTCACTGGACGAGGCGGCGGGACTGGCGCCGGCGCCGTAGCCGCCGGACGCGCGCGGCGTCACTCCCCCGCCGTCGCCGCGTCGCTGACCCAGCTGGCCGAGCGGCCGATGCTCTCGAGCAGGTGCTCGGTGAAGGCCCGGACCTTGACGCTGGCACGCGGCGCGGCCCGCACCAGGAAGATGCCGCTCGGCTCCTGGCGCGGCGTGCCTTCGAGGTCGAGCTCGACGATGCGGCCCGCGGCCAGGTCCTCGCCGATGGCCCAGTTCGGCATCAGGGCGATGCCCAGGCCCTGGGCGGCACACATGCGGCGGGCGTCGCAGTCGTTGCTTTCCAGCGCGAACTGCGGCGGGCGGCGCCAGTCGAAGCCGTCGAGCTCGCGCCAGCCGCGCGCACTGGTGCTGTGCTGGCGGTCGATCAGCCGGTGCCCGGACAGTTCTTCGAAAGTCCGCGGACGCCCGTGGCGCTGGAGGTAGGCGGGCGAGGCGCCCATGATGTAGCGCTGGCTGCCGATGCGCTGGCAGATCAGGCTGCTGTCGGGCTGGTCGCCGATGCGGATCACTATGTCGAAGCGCTCCAGCACCGGATCGACCACCCGCTCGGTGAGTTCCAGCTCGACGTTGAGCGCCGGATGCTTCTCGAACAGCGAGCCCAGGTGCGGCGCCACGTGGCGGCGGCCGAAGGCCGGCACGCAGCTCACCCGCAGCAGCCCCTGCACGCTGCCGTCGAGCGAGACGACCTCGCTGCGCGCATCGGTCATGTCGTGCAGGATCTTCACCGCCCGCTCGAACAGCAGCGAACCGGCCTCGGTCATCACCAGGGCCCGGGTCGAGCGCGTGAACAGGGGTACGTTCAGGTCCTGCTCGAGGGCGTCGATCTGGCGCGCCACCGAGGACGCGACCAGGCCCTTGCGCCGGGCCACGGCCGAGAAGCTCTTCGCCTGCGCCACGTCGACGAACATGGAGAGGCTTTCGGCAAAGCGGATGGATTCCATTGGTGCGATTTGTGCGGCTGGCGCAAAGGCATTTGGCCTTCATGCCGGATTCCCATGACGAAGCGCAAAGAATAGCATCGACGGGCGCCATCATCAAAAGGACCCGCTGCATGACCCGACCCGAGACAACGCCCCGCCGCTCCCTCATTTCCGTCGGCCTGCTGGTCGGCCTGGCGCTGGCCCTGGCCGGCCCGGCACGGGCCGAGACTTTTCCCTCCCGGCTGGTCACGGTGATCGTGCCTTTCGCGGCCGGCGGCACGGTCGACAAGGTGGCGCGGCAGGTCCAGGAGCCGCTGCGGGCCCGGCTCGGCCAGCAGGTGCTGATCGACAACCGGGGCGGTGCCGGCGGCACCATCGGCATGGCGGCGCTGGCCAAGAGCGCGCCCGACGGCTACACGGTCGCACTGGTGTTCGACTCCTACGCGACCGAACAGCACATCTACCCGAAGCTGCCCTACGCGACCTTGCGCGACTTCAGCGGCGTCAGCTACGTGGCCCGCTCGCCGATGGTGCTGGTGGTGCCGGCCGCCTCGCCCTACAAGACGCTGCAGGACTACGTGGCGGCGGCCAAGGCGAAGGGCGCGGTGTCGTACGCCTCGGTCGGCGCCGGCAGCTCGAACCATCTGGCGGCCGAACTGTTCCACGAAACCGCGGGCAGCCAGGGGCTGCACGTGCCCTTCAAGGGCGGCGGCCCGGCCCTGACCGACCTCATGGGCGGCCATGTCGATTCGATGATCGCCAGCCTGCCGCTGGTGCTGCAGCAGGTGCAGAGCGGCAAGCTGCGGGCGCTCGCCGTGACCTCGCCGAAGCGCAACCCGGCACTGCCCGAGGTGCCGGCGATGGCCGAGACCTACAAGGGCTTCGAGGTCTATTCCTGGGTCGGGATGGTGGCCCCCGCGAAAACGCCCGCACCGGTGCTCGACAAGCTGTCCGCCGACATGACCGCCACCCTGCGCGAGCCGGAAGTCGCGAAGCGGCTCGCGGACGGCGGCTTCGAAGTGGTGGCCGGCGGCCGCGACGCGATGAACCAGCTGATCAAGAGCGAAAGCGAACGCTGGGGCCGCCTGATCCAGGCTCGTAAGATAGTCGCCGAATGACCACCGATGCGGGTGCTGGCCGTCTCCAGTCCTTCAGCTTCGAAAACCGCGCACAGCGCGTCCTGTTCGGCCATGGCTGCCTGGCGCAGGTCGCCGACGAACTCGCCCGGATGGGCGCACGCAAGGCGCTGGTGCTGTGCACGCCGCCCCAGCGCGCCCAGGCCGAGCGCGTGGCCGACCTGCTCGGCGCCAGCGCGGCGGGCATCTTCGACGGTGCCGTGATGCACGTGCCGATCGAAAGCGCACGCGCCGCGCGCGAGGCGGCCGCGCGCCTCGGCGCCGACGCCGCGGTGGCGATCGGCGGCGGCTCCACCGTCGGACTGGGCAAGGCCATCGCGCTCGAATCGGGGCTGCCGATCCTGGCCATCCCGACCACCTACGCGGGCTCCGAGATGACACCGATCTTCGGCCTGACCGAGAACGGGCTCAAGCGCACCGGCAAGGATCCGCGCGTGCTGCCGCGCACCGTCATCTACGACCCGGCCTTGACGCTGGGGCTGCCGGTCGGCCTGTCGGTGGTCAGCGGGATCAACGCCATCGCGCACGCGGCCGAAGGGCTCTACGCGGTGGACGGCAACCCGGTCTGCGACCTGATGGCGGTCGAGGGCATCGCCGCGCTCGGCCGCGCCCTGCCCGGCATCCATGCCAATCCGGCCGACACCCAGGCCCGCCGCGACGCGCTGTACGGCGCTTGGCTGTGCGGCACCGTGCTGGGCAGTGTCGGCATGGCGCTGCACCACAAGCTCTGCCATACGCTGGGTGGCAGCTTCAACCTGCCGCATGCCGAAACCCACACCATCGTGCTGCCGCACGTGCTGGCCTACAACGCTACGGCCGCGGCCGGCGCGATGCAGCGCATCGCCGCGGCGCTGAACGCCGCCAGCGCGCCGCAGGCGGTCCATGCGCTGGCGCTGGCCAACGGCGCACCGGTCGGGCTGAAGCAGATCGGCATGCGCGAGCAGGACCTCGACCGCGCCTGCGAGCTGGCGCTGCAGAACGCCTACGCCAACCCGCGCCCGGTCGAGGCACAGGCCCTGCGGCAACTGCTGCAGGATGCCTTCGACGGCGTGGCGCCGCGGATTTGATGGCCTCGCCCGGCGCCGCGCCCACCCCGTTCGCGCGCCAGCTCGCGCAGCAGTACGGGCTCGACGACGTGCCGGCCTCGCGCTCGCCCGGCCTGTCGCTCGACATGGCCAGCATGCACCACGCGCAGCCGCATCTGTTCGTGCTGGACCCGCTGCCGGCCGAGGACGCCTTCGTCGTCAGCGTGGAACTGGCACGGGCCGGCAGCCGGCGCTTCTTCCAGGGCAATGCCCAGACCCATCTCGGCCTGCTGGAGCGCGGCGCGGTCCATATCTCCGACCTCGCCGAGCGGCCGTCGGCCTACGTGTGCAGTCCCTTCCATTCGGTGCTGTTTCGCCTGCCGCGCGCCGCGATGGACGACTTCGCGCGCGAAAGCGGCGGCCTCGCGATCGCCGCGCTGGAATGCACCCCGGGCGTGACCGACCCGGTGCTGGCCGGCATCGCGGCGGCGCTGCTGCCGGCGCTGGAGCGGCCGGCCGAGGCCTGCAGGCTGTTCCTCGACCACATGGCGCTGGCGCTGTGCGCGCACCTCGCCAGCACCTACGGCGGCGCCCGCAGGCGGCCGGCGACCGTGGCCGGCCTGGCGCCCTGGCAGGAGCGGCGCGCCAAGGAACTGCTGTCCGGAAACCTCACGCGCCAAGTCTCGCTGGCGGAAGTCGCGGCAGAGTGCGCGCTGTCGCGCGGCCACTTCAGCAAGGCCTTCAAGGCGACCACCGGGCACTCGCCGCATGCCTGGCTGATCGAGCGCCGGATCGAGGCGGCGCGGCAGATGCTGCAGGCGTCGACCGCCTCGCTGTCGGAGATCGCGATCGCCTGCGGCTTCGCCGACCAGAGCCACCTGACGCGCGTCTTCGGCGCCCGCGTGGGCAGTTCGCCCGCGCAATGGCGGCGGATGCGCCGCCACTGACCGAACAGGTTCTCAGGCCGCCGGCAGGATGTCCGGCAGCAGCGGCCGCTGCAGGCGGGCCCGCCACCACTTGAGCGCCTCCCCCACGGCGGTGCCGGTCTTCCAGGCCAGCCAGAAGCCTTCTTCGGGCCGCGCCTCTTCGAGCGACAGCTCGACCAGATCGCCGCGCGCCAGCGCCGCCCGCACGCAGGCGCGCGGCAGGAAGCCGTGGCCCAGTCCCTCGGCCTGGAGAGCGATCTTGGCCGCCATCGATGGCACGGTGATGCGCCGCTGCCCGGCCAGCAGGCCGATGGTCCGGTCGGACATCGAGCGGGCGCCGTCGCCGACCACCACCGCCGTGTGGTCGAGCAGGTCGGCGCGGGTCAGCGGCCGCTGCAGCATCGCCAGCGGATGGGTGGGTGCGACGCAGAAGGCGAAGTCGAGGCTGCCCACCGACACCGCCTTGTAGCCGCCGCCCCCGGGCCCGTCGCCGGCAGCGACGATCAGGTCCGCGCGGCCGTCGCGCAGCGCCTCCCAGGTGCCGGTCAGCGTCTCGCAGGCGATCCGCAGGCGGGTGCCGCAGTTGAGGTCCTCGAAGGCCCGGATGTCGTGGCTGAACGCCGAGGTCGGGATGAGCGAGTCGTGCACCAGCCGCAGTTCGGCCTCGAATCCGGTGGCGATCTGGCGCATGCGCGATTCCAGGTCGGCGGCGGCCGCCACCAGCCAGCGCCCTTCGCGCAGCATCTCGTGGCCCGCGGCCGTGAGGCTGACGCGCGGACCCTGTCGCACGAAGAGAGCGATGCCCAGCTGCTCCTCGAGGCGCCCGATGGCGTACGAGATGGTCGAGGGCACCTTGTGCAGGCGCTCGGACGCCGCGGCGAACGAGCCGTGGCGGGCGATCGCATCCACCAGTTCGATGGCTTCGAGGCTGAGCTTCAGCACGGGGGGTTCCTTCGCTTTGAATGATCGAAATTATCGATCATTGAAGCCGAAAATTGTCAGCATATGGCCATATCCTGGCGAGATACTAGGCGCACTGAATCGTGAATTTCATCGAACGAAAACCCCGAAAGGAACGCCCATGATCGAACTCCGCAAGGCAGACCAACGCGGCCTCGCCGACCACGGCTGGCTCAAGTCGCGCCACACCTTCTCTTTCGGCCACTACCATGACCCGAAGCAGCAGGGCTTCTCCGACCTGCTGGTGATCAACGACGACCGGGTAGCGCCCGAACAGGGTTTCGGCACCCACCCGCACCGGGACATGGAGATCATGTCGTACGTGCTGGACGGTGCGCTGGAGCATCGCGACTCGATGGGCACGGGCTCGGTCATCCGCCCCGGCGACGTGCAGCTGATGAGTGCCGGCACCGGCGTGCGCCACAGCGAGTTCAACCATTCGAAAAGCGAGCCGGTGCACTTCCTGCAGATCTGGCTCGTGCCCTCGGTCCGCGGCGCGGTGCCGCGCTACCAGCAGGTGCACTTCGGCGCCGCCGAGAAGCGCGGCAAGCTGCGCCTGATCGTCTCGCCCGAGAGCGCGCAAGGCTCGCTGTCGGTGCACCAGGACGCCCGCGTGTACGCCGGGCTCTTCGATGGCGCCGAGAGCGCCGCCTTGCAGCTCGCCCCCGACCGCTACGCCTACGTGCATGTGGCGCGCGGCAGCGTCGAGGTCAACGGCGAGCGCCTCGGCCAGGGCGACGGCGCCCGGATCCGCGACGAGCGCACCCTCCGGTTCGCGAAGGGCGACCAGGCCGAAGTGCTGGTGTTCGACCTGCGGCCGCGCGAACGGCCTTCGATGTAGGCGGGCATCGCACTACAGTGCGGGGATGTCACCGGTCCAGAAGCATCTTGTCATCCACGGCACCGTGCAGGGCGTGGGCTACCGCTGGTCGATGGCCCAGGCGGCCGAGGCGCTGGGGGTGCGCGGCTGGGTGCGCAATCGCCGCGACGGCACGGTGGAGGCCCTGGCCGTCGGCGATGCCGCGGCGGTGGAGGCGCTGGTGCGGTGGGCGCACCGCGGTCCGCCGGAGGCGCGCGTCGATCGGGTGGAGGTCCTGGCGCCGCGCGATCCGGCCGGGGCGCCCGAGGGTTTCGAGCAGCGGGCTACCGTGTGACGCCCTGAGTCGTCGACGGCCGGCTACGCCGCCTCGCCGAACACGATGCGGGCCGTGGCGGCGGCTTCTTTCCAGACCGCGTCGCGATTGCCCGAATAGGTCGGCGCCGGCGCGACCGCGACGACCAGCACGTTGACGGTGGCGCCGCTGTAGTGCGCCCGAAGCAGCACCTTGCGCTGGGTCGCCGCGGTGACGGCACGAACTTCGACGCCGTCCATCGGCTTGAGGGGCACGTCTTCGCCCGGCGCCTCCAGGTGCTTGTCGATGTCCGGCAGGCCCAGCATGAAGCGTTGGCCGATCTTGAATTCGAAGCCCACCGGGGCGCGAAGCTCTACCGAGAACGCCGGCAGCTTGCGCGGCCGTGTGAGAAGTTCCTGCTTGTCAATATGCATGGCGGCGAGTCTATGAGCTTCGAGCCGGGGCGGGAAGGGATCGCGCGAACCCATTGCACAATCTGTCAATTTCTTCCGGGCAGCGCATGCGAATCCACGAACTCCAACGGCGAATGCGGGACGCCGGCGCCGGCCCCCTCCACGAACACCGGATCCTGCGGCTGTGGTCCCATGCATTGCCCAGGGACAGCGGCCGGCGCCGGCCGGACACTTTCTTTCCGTCGTCGCTGCTGGCCGCCCTGCCGGCCATCGAAGCCGAGCTGGCGGGACTGGCGCGCATCCACGCGGTCCATCCCGGCGCCGATGGTTCCGAACGGCTGCTGGTCGCGCTGGCCGACGGCCAGACCGTCGAGAGCGTGCTGCTGCCGCGGGACGGCCTGTGCGTCTCGTCGCAGGTCGGGTGTGCCATCGGCTGCCAGTTCTGCATGACCGGCCGCGACGGCTTGCTGCGCCAGGTCGGGAGCGCCGAGATCGTCGCCCAGGTCGCCCTGGCGCGCGCGCGGCGCCCGGTCCGCAAGGTGGTGTTCATGGGCATGGGCGAGCCGGCCCACAACCTGGACAACGTGATCGAGGCGATCGACCTGCTCGGCACTGCCGGTGACATCGGCCACAAGAACCTGGTGTTCTCCACCGTCGGCGATCCCCGCGTGTTCGAGCGGCTGCAGCAGGAACGCGTGAGGCCGGCGCTGGCCCTTTCATTGCACACGACCAAGGCCGCGCTGCGCCGCAAGCTCCTGCCGCGGGCGCCGAACCTCGCGCCCGAGGAACTGGTCGCCGCCGGCGAGCGCTATGCCCGCGCGACCGGCTACCCGATCCAGTACCAATGGACGCTGCTGGAAGGCGTCAACGACGGGGAGGACGAGCTGGAAGGCATCGTCCGCCTGCTCGCCGGCAAGTACGGCGTGCTGAACCTGATCCCTTTCAACGCGGTCGACGGCGTGCCCTTCGGTCGTCCGACGTGGGAGCGCTGCAAGCAGATCGCCCGCACGCTGCACGAGCGCGGCATCCTCACCAAGCTGCGCTACTCGGCCGGCCAGGATGTCGATGGCGGCTGCGGCCAGCTGCGGGCGCGCGCGGCCCAGGTGCCGGTGCAAGCGTTGGTGCGAAGAGTGCCGTAGGTCCGTCTTCGGCTCAATGCGGCGCGACCGCCTCCGCCAACTGGCGCAGCAGCGCGCCGCCGTCGCCCCGCCAGGCGCTGCCGTGCATGCAGGCCAGCACCTGCGGCGCGTGCGCGGCCAGGCCGGCCAGCAGCGCCGCCGTCTGCGGCGCGTGGGCGAAATAGTCCATCTGCTGGCGGAAGGCTTCGCTGGGGCCGAGGATGTCGGCCTCGGTCAAGGCCTGCTCGCTCGGCCCCGACTGCGTGAACAGGTCGCCGCAGAAAAGGGTCCGGGTGCGGGTGTCCATCATCAGCCCGCATTCCCAGCCGTGCGGCACATGGGGCATGTCGAACCAGCGCACCGTGTGGGCACCCAGCGCCAGTTCTTCGCCATCGGCCAGCGCACGCGGCGGCCGGTCGGCCAGGTCGCCCATCGAGACCATGGCCGCGACCTGCCCGCACAGCGGGACGGCGTGCGGCGCGGCGGCCAGCAGCAGGTTCATCGCGCCGCATTCGTCGGCCTCCACGTGCGACAGCGCCAGGTAGCGCAGCCGCTCGATCGGCATCACGCGCCCGATCGCCTCGCTCACCAGCGGGAACAGCTGGCGCGGACCGGTGTGGAACAGCAGCGGTTGGTCGTCCACCAGCAGGTACTGGTTGAAGCTGAAGCGCTGGCCATCGGGCAGCGGCACGGGGGTGTTGATGCGGTAGATGCCGGTGGCGATTTCCTGCACGTTGGTGCCGGCGGTGGCGTTGGTGATCATGCGGGGCTCCTTGGGTGAAAGACGGCAGGTTGTGTCACCATGCCGCGCAGCGTCGCGGCCCTATGCTGCGCCCCATGCCGGCCGTCATGCAAGTGGAACAAGGCCGGGTTCGATTCGAGGTTCTTGTTCGGGGCGGGCTCAGCTGAACAGCGCACCGTCGAGCGCGCTGCGCACGGTGCGCACCGTGAGAACCGCCAAGGCGACGCTCAGCAAGCCCAGCAGTACCGCGGCGAGCACCCCGTGCGGCCCGCTGGCGCGGAAGTCCGCGTACTTCAGGGCCGCGTTGGCCAGCGCGGCCATCGGGAAGCCGATCGCCCACCAGGCCGCAGAAAACCCGATGCCGCGGCGGAACACCTTGGGCGCCACCACCGCGAACATGAACAGCGCGAAGTAGAAGAGCAGCGCGGCGAACCGGTCGATGCCGCCGATGATGTTGACGTAGGCCAGGAAGCCGACCGCGAAGGGCGCCACCAGGATCATCAGCGACGGCGTCATGGCCGGCACCAGCGGGTCGCGATGCACCAGCCGGCTGACGATCATCGCGAACAGCACCAGCGCCAGCACGGCGCCGACAGCGCCCGCGAACAGGTTGATCTCGGAGGCCCAGGCCATGGGCATGTGGCCGCCGGTGACGGCGATGTCCAGCGTCGCAACGCCCGGGATCAGCCAGGCCGGCATCGCGTGCGAGGCGTCGACCTGGCCCTTGAGCAGGCGCGACACGGCGACGAAGCTGAGCGCGAAGGCCGCCAGCACGCCGATGGTCCAGGTCGCCCGCGCCGCCGCCGCGCTGTAGGGCTCGACGACTGCCGACAGCAACAGCACCGAGATCGCGATGGTGCCGAAGAAATTGCCCGCCACCGGGTGCTGGAACTCCGCCCGCACGGCCTGCGGATGCTGCGCGAGTTTCGTCAGGTAGCCGAGCGCGACGAGCACGAAGACGCCCAGCGCGAACGCGCCGATGGCTTCGCCGACGAAGGCCGGCGCGCCGAACCGGTCGTGCGCCAGTCGCCAGGCCAGGGCCAGCCCCGAGAGGCCCATGACCGAGGCGAACAGGTTGACGGGCAGGTTCCGTACCGATGACTTTCCGGACGGTTCGACGATCGGGCGGGACGGGTCCATCGATGGGGCTTGCATGGGGCTCCTTTGGCAGAATTTGCAGGTGCAGTTAGTTTCTGCCAAACTCCGCCGTGCTCCATGCCCCGCTGCGGGCCTTTCCTGCCAATCTGTGAGCTTTCTCGGCCATGCGCATCGCCATCCTCGCTTTTCCCCGGGTCCAGCTGCTCGACGTGGCCGGGCCGGCGGACGTGTTCGCCGAGGCCGCGCGCCAGCTCGGGCGGCCCGCCGCCTACCGGGTGCAGGTGATCGGCACCGGCGCCGGCCTGCTCAGGAGCAGCAACGGCCTGCGCCTGGCCGTCGACGCGACCGTGGCGACCCAGCGCGGGCGCATCGACACCTTGCTGGTCGCGGGCAGCCCCGACATCGAGGACATGGCCGGCGACCCGGCGTTGTACGACTGGCTGCGCCGCCAGTCCCGTACCGTGCGGCGCTATGGCTCGGTCTGCAGCGGAGCCTTCGTGCTGGCGGCCGCCGGGCTGCTCGATGGCAAGCGGGTGGCGACCCACTGGAACGCCACGGCCCGGCTCGCGGTGGCCTGCCCGCTGGCCAGCGTCGAGCCCGACGCCATCTATGTGAAGGACGGCAAGCTCTTCACTTCCGCCGGCGTGACGGCCGGCATGGACCTGGCCCTGGCGATGGTGGAGGAGGACCACGGCCGCGAACTCGCGCTGCGCGTGGCGCGCGAGCTGGTGATGTTCCTCAAGCGCCCCGGTGGCCAGAGCCAGTTCAGCGCCCACCTGGCGGCGCAGACGGCCGAGCGCTCCAGCGTGCGCGAGGTGCAGGCGCATGTGCTGGCGAATCTGAAGGACGACCTGTCCGTGCCCGCCCTGGCCCGCCACGCCGGCATGAGCGAAAGAAGCTTCGCGCGGACCTTCCGCAGCGAGGCCGGGACCACGCCCGCGGAGTTCGTCGAGAACGCGCGCATCGACGCTGCCCGCCGCCTGGCCGAAGCGTCGGACCTGCCCGCCAAGCGGCTCGCGGATGCTGTCGGCTATGCCAATGTCGACGGCTTCAGGCGCGCCTTCGGCCGGCGCCTGGGTGTGAGCCTGGTGGAATACCGGCGGCGCTTCGCGACCTGATGGCCGCCGCCGTGCGCGCACGTCAGAATGCGGGTCGGCCCACGCTTGCTCCAGGAGTTGCCATGGATTCGATGCCCCCCAGCGCCGTTGTCGGAAGGCGGCTTGCAATGAAGCGCAAGTTCGCGCGCGCCCGGACCGTCCCGGCCGCCGCGACGGGCGCGCAGGCCATCGGCACCACCGCCTTGGGCTCGATCGCTGTCGGCGCCCTGGCCTTCGGTGCCCTGGCCATCGGCGCCTTGTCCGTCGGCCGGCTCTTCGTCGGCCGGGCTCGCATCCGGCAGCTGGAGATCGACGAGCTCGTCGTGCGCCGCGTTCGTGTCATGGAGCCGCTCGCGGCACCAGCGACACCCGCCCCGGCGGACACGGCCTGACGGTCGATTGGCGCTACGCCGCCGCGGCCGGTGCAGCAGCGCGGCCGTCGTGGTCGTCGTGGCCGGCGTCCAGTTCCAGCGCCAGGAAGTGATGCACCACCGGCGCCTCCGGCCCGATGTGGAAGCGCACCGCCTCGTGCTGCAGGTCGGCGTCGGCTTTCGACACCCGCTGGTGCTGGCGCAGGTGCTCGGCCCACGACTCGACCAGGAACCACTCCATCAGGCGCTCGGGCTCGCGGGTGTGCTCGGTGATGCCCCAGGCGTAGGCGCCGTCGCGGCGGCGCTCCATCGACATCGCCTTCAGGGCCTGCAGGAAGGCCGGCCGGTCTTCCTTGCGGATGCGGTATTCGATCTGCACCATGACCGGCCCGCGGTCGTTCGCGACCGGCGCGTCGAGCAAGGGTTCGGGCCAGTGGTTGGAGGCCTGCAGGTCGGCTTCGCCGGTCGGCAGCCGCACGCGATGGAAGACGAAGGCCACCACCGTCAGGCCCGCCGCGCCGACCAGCAAGGTGGCCGGCACGCCCATCTTCTGCGCCACCAGGCCCCAGCCGAGGCTGCCCGCGGCCATGGCGCCGTTGAAGACGGTCAGGTAGATCGCCAGGCCGCGGCCGCGCACCCAGTTCGGCAGCACGCCCTGGGCGACGCCGTTGAGCGTGGTGAGCGCGATGATCCAGCCGCCGCCCAGCACCAGCATGAGCAACACCGCCGCCCATTGCGGCGGCGCGCCGGCGAGCACCCCCATCACCCCCGCCGACAGCAGCGAGGCCAGCAGCACCAGGCCATCGGCGTCGAGCTTGGCGCGCAGCCGCGGCAGCAGCAAGGCGCCGAGGATCGCCCCGACGCCCACGGCGCCCAGCATCAGGCCGTAGAAGCCCGCCGTGCCGCCGAGCATCCGGCGCGCCACCAGCGGCAGCAGCGCCCAGACCGAACTCGCAAACAGGAAGAACACCGCCGCACGCAGCAGCACCACGTGCAGCTCGCGGCTGGCGCGGGCATAGCGCAGGCCGGCCCGGAAGGCGCCGAAGAACTGCTCCGACAGGCCGGTGTCGGGCGTCGCTGGACGCTTCCACCACAGCAGCGCGGCAATCACGAACACATAGCTCAGCACGTCGGCGCCGTAGGCCGCGGCGGCGCCGAAGCTCGCCAGCAGCAGGCCGCCGGCCGCCGGCCCGATGGCGCGCGCGATGTTGATGCCGAGCGAGTTCAGCGCCACCGCGTTCTTGAGGTCGGCGCGCGGCACCAGCTCGGGCACGATCGACTGCCAGGTCGGCCCCATCAGCGCGGCGCCGATGCCGCCGACGAAGGTCAGCGCGATCAGGTACTCGACGGTCAGCGACTTGGTGCTCGCGAGCAGCAGCAGCGTGCCGCTGACCGCCGCCAGCATCAGCTGGATGAAGATCAGGAAGCGGCGCCGGTCGAGGATGTCCGACAGCACGCCGGCCGGGATCGCGAGCAGGAAGATCGGCAAGGTCGCCGCGGTCTGGACCAGCGCCACGGCGGTCGGGCTGGCCGACAGCTCGGTGACCATCCAGGCGCTGGCGACGTCGCGCATGAAGCTGCCGACATTGCCGAGCACGGTGGCGGCCCACAGGACCGCGAAGACCGGCTGGCGCAGCGGCGCGAAGCTGCCGGACGCTGCCGGCACTGCCGGCGCTGGTTCAGCGCTCATGGCGCTCGCTCAGGTCGTGCCAGGCGACCAGCAGGAAGCCGCCGACCAGTCCCCAGTGCTCGAAGAAGGCATTGGCGACCATGAAGCGCTCGGGCATCGCGAGCTCCCAGAAGCGGTTGGCGACGAAGGTGGCCATCAGCGTGAAGCCGGCCAGGCCCAGGGCGCCGAGCCAGCGGTGGAAGCCCGTCAGGATCATCAGCGCGGCGCCGAACTCGAAGACGATCACGGCCGCCGCCAGCGGCCCGGCCGGCGACAGGCCGAAATGGTTCATCTCGGCGACGGCCGACGCGAAATCCGTCGCCTTGTTGAAGCCGCCCTGCAGATAGGCGGCGCACAGGAACAGCAGTGCCAGCCAGTGCACGGCCGGATGGGTGAAGATCCGGCGCATCACACCGCCCAGCAGGCGCAACCCAAAGCGCCCCAGAAGCTCTTGAGATCGGCCACCGGCAGCCGGCTCGACCACGCGGTCGCGTGCCGGTGGCCGTGCAGGTTGCAGTCGTTGGCGCAGGCGCACTCGGCCGCCAGGCGGCGCACGGTCGCCTGCAGCGGCCGGCCCTCCTTGTCGCCCCAGCCCGCGTAGCCGCCGAAGCTGCGCACCGGCGACCAGTCGGGCATGGCCGGCGGCGGCGTGCCCTCGTCCTGCCCGGCGAACTCGCCGGCGCCCCAGACCACCTTGCCGCCGACCATCGTGAGCAAGGCCGTGGTGTCGGCGATCTCGGATTCGGGGCAGGCGAAGAAGTCGCGGTCGGGCACCACCAGGTCGGCCAGCTGCCCGACCTCGATGCGGCCCTTCTTGCCCACTTCGTTGGAGAACCAGGTCACGTTCTCGGTCCACATGCGCAGCGCCGCTTCGCGGTCCAGGGAGTTGCGCTGGGGCGTGATCCGCAGGCCGCCGACGGTCTTGCCGGTGACCAGCCACGACAGCGACACCCACGGGTTGTACGAGGCGACGCGGGTGGCGTCGGTGCCGGCCGAGACCTTGACGCCCTTCTCGAGCATCCGCTTCACGGGCGGCGTCGCCTCGGCCGCGGCGGCGCCGTAGCGCTCGACGAAATACTCGCCCTGGTAGGCCATGCGATGCTGCACCGCGATGCCGCCGCCGAGCGCCGCGATGCGGTCGATCGACTTCTCGGAGATCGTCTCGCAGTGGTCGAAGAACCAGTTCAGCCCGGCCAGCGGCGTGTCGCGATTCACCTTCTCGAAGACGTCGAGCGCGCGCTCGATGGTCTCGTCGTAGGTCGCGTGCAGCCGCCAGGGCCACTTGTTCTGCACCAGCACCCGCACCACCTCCTCCAGCTCGCCCTCCATCTCCGGCGCCATGTCGGGGCGCGGCTGGCGGAAGTCCTCGAAGTCGGCGGCCGAGAACACCAGCATCTCGCCGGCGCCGTTGTGGCGGAAGTAGTCGTCGCCCTGCTTGTATTTCGAGGTCGCGGTCCAGTTGAGGAAGTCCTGCTTCTCCTGCTTGGGCTTCTGCGTGAACAGGTTGTAGGCCAGCCGGATCGTGAGCTGGCCGGCGTCGGCCAGCTGCTGGATCACCTGGTAGTCCTCGGGGAAGTTCTGGAAGCCGCCGCCGGCGTCGATCGCGCCGGTGACGCCGAGCCGGTTCAGCTCGCGCATGAAGTGCCGGGTCGAATTGAGCTGGTAGTCGAACGGCAGCTTCGGCCCCTTGGCCAAGGTCGCATAGAGGATGCTCGCGTTCGGCTTGGCCAGCAGCAGCCCGGTCGGGTTGCCGGCGCTGTCGCGCACGATCTCGCCGCCGGGCGGTGCCGGCGTTTCCTTGGTGTAGCCGACGGCCCGCAGCGCGGCGCCATTGAGCAGCGCCCGGTCGTACAGGTGCAGCAGGAACACCGGGGTGTCGGGCGCCACGGCGTTGAGCTCGGCGATGGTCGGCAGCCGCTTCTCGGCGAACTGGTGCTCGGTGAAGCCGCCCACCACCCGCACCCATTGCGGCGCCGGCGTGATCGCCACCTGGCGCTTGAGCATGGCCATGGCGTCGGCCAGGCTGCGCACGCCGTCCCAGCGCAGCTCGAGGTTGTAGTTGAGGCCGCCGCGGATGATGTGCAGGTGGTTGTCGATCAGCCCGGGCAGCACCGGGCGGCCGCGGAGGTCGACGACCCGGGTGCCGGCGGCGGCCAGCGGCAGGATGTCCTCGCTGCGGCCCACATGGGTGAAGCGGCCGTCGCGGATCGCGACCGCGCTGGCCGTCGGGTTGCTGCGCGCCAATGTCGTGAAGCGGCCGTTGTGCAGGATGAGCTCGGGGGCACCGGTGTCGAGCATGTCGGATTTCCTGGGAGAGAGTTGCTGGGCCGTCGCCTGAGCGCCGAGCGCTGCGCCGAGCGTGCCGAGGAACAGCCGGCGGCGTCGAGGATCGAATTCGGCCGTCATGGGGTGTCGCGGTGCGCCGCCGCCGAGTCGGCCGCGGCGACGTCCACGGTCTTCGCGCATTGAGGCAGCTCCCCGAACATGTGGGGCTTGACCTGGTGCTGCAGCCACGAGCCGGCGGCGTGGGACGGCTCGAGCAGGCGCTTGACCAGCGGCGGCAGCTGCTCGCCGGCCAGGATGCCGAGCAGGCCCACCAGCGCGATGATCGGCGGCGCCGGCGAGCGCACGCTGAACAGCGCATAGATCACGCCGACCAGGATGCCGAGCGCCAGCGAGACGAGGTAAGCCTTCATGGCCCGGCCCGCCCGCTCAGCCTTCGTGGGCGCCGAACATCGACTGGGCGTAGATGATCCCGAGCCCGTAGGCGCCGCCGAACTTCTTGGCGATGCCGGTGGTCATCTCGTAGGTGTCGGTGCGGGCCCAGTCGCGCTGCAGCTCCAGCAGGTACTGCAGCGAGGTCATGGGCTGGGCGCCGGCCTGCACCATGCGGTCCATGGCACGGTCGTGGGCCTCGGCCGAGACGTCGCCGCAGGCGTCGGCGATGACATACACCTCGAAGCCCTGGTCGAGCGCGGACAGGGCCGGCCCGACGATGCAGACGCCGGTCCAGAGCCCGCACAGCACGATGCGCGACTTGCCGATCTCGTTGACCCGCTTGATGACGGCGGCGTCCTCCCAGGTGTTCATCGAGGTGCGGTCGAGCATCGCCTGACCCGGGAAGGCGGCCTTGATCTCGTCGAACATCGGGCCCGAGAAGCTCTTCTCGGCCACGGTCGTGAGGATGGTCGAGGCGCCGAAGCCGGCCGCCGCATGCGCCACCAGCGCCGCGTTGTTGCGCAGCGTGACGGCCTCGATCGAGTGCGTCGCGAACGCCATCTGCGACTGGAAGTCGATCATGACCAGGGTGTGGTCGGTGGGGGTGAGCAGCTTGGCGCCGGGGGCGGCCTTGGCGGTGATGGGCATGGCGGTGTCCTTAGTGGAGGGGGAGCAGGTCTGCGGCCCCCGAGACTAAGGCACGCCGGCTTCCCTGGCTTGAACAATGCGGCGCCGCTTTTTCGAATCGTGCGGTCGCGACTCGCGCACCAGCACCCCGAGTCAGGCCACTTCGCCCGGCACCCGGTAGTGGTAGCGATAGCGATCTTCGAAGCCCAGCGCGGCGTACAGGCGGCGCGCCGCCTGGTTCTGCTCCCTTACCTGCAGGTACGCGGATGTCGCGCCCGCTTTGCGGCCCCAGTGCATCAGCGCCTGCGTCAGCGCACGACCATGGCCGCGGCTGCGCCGGCCCGGGCTCACCACGATGTCGTAGAGACCCACCGCGCCGCGCTCCAGCACGGCGAGCCCGAAGCCGATCGCTTCGCCCTCGTCATGGAGGGTGGCGAAGGCGGCCGGCCAGGCGATGGCGCGCACCATGCCATGGTGCATTTGGTCCTGCGGCGGCGCCACGCCGTTGGCCGCGGCGATGCCTTCCAGCCAGGCCGGTGATGGCACTGTGTCGATGCGCACCCCAGGCTGCGGTGCCGCGCCGGCCAGCGACGCGCAGGCGACCTGGCTCGGGTCGAACAAGACATAACCCGCCTGCGCGAGTTCCTGGTCCGCCTCGGGCGGCGCCAGCGGCGAAAGGCGAAACACGGCCGGCAGGCCGTGCCGCCCATAGAAGGCCTCGGCGGCGCGGCGGACCCCTTCGAAAGAGGCACCGGGCTGTGCGCAATTGACCGAGTTGGCCCGCTTCGTATAGCCGCCCGACAGCCGGAACAGCCAGCCGTCGAAGGAGACGGTGTGGCGCGCCGGCCAGGCATTGAAGCTGCGTTCTTCGAGGGCGCGGACGGTGGTCGGTTCCAACAAGCGGGGCGGGCTGCGCACGGGCATCGAGGTCTCCAGCGGCGTGATCCGCGTTGGCGCGATTGAAGCACGAGCCCCGTTGGCCATCGACCGGCGGTTGCCCCGTGCTCAGGCCAGGCGGTCGCCGATGCGCCGGGCGGCGTCCTTGACGAGGTGCGCCAGCCGGTCGGTGTCGACGATGGCCAGCCGGGCGGTGTCGAGCACCAGCGAGATCGCACCCCAGACGCCGCCCTCGGACTTCTCGATCGGCGCCGCCAGCGCCGCCAGCTGCGGTTCGAGTTCGCCCACGGAGAGATAGTGGCCGGCCTTGCGGATCGCCGCGTAGTAGCGCCTGAAATCGCTCCACTCCGAGGGCAGCCCGCAGCGCACGATTTCCGCATGCCGGGCATCGAAGAGCTTGTGCAGGGGCGCCGGCGCGAAGCTGGCGACGATGACCTTGGGCGCCGCGCCCTGGAACAGCGGCCGCGGCCGGCCGCGGCCGTAGGCCAGCGCGGCGGGCGTGCTGCCGGCTTCCCGGTGGGTGTCGAGCAGCTGGGTGCCGAACAGGCCCGAGCTGACACAGTCGAAGCCGGTCTGCTGGACCAGTTCGCGCATCACCGGAATGCCTTCGCGCAGCACCGGGTCGGCCTTGCGGATGTAGTGGTCGAGCAGGATGATGCGCGGCCCGAGGGTGTAGTGGGAGTTCTCGACCCGCTGCAGCAGGCCGGCTTCGACCAGCATCCGCACATAGCGGTAGCCGGTCGGCAGCGACACCTCCAACTCGGTCGCGATGTCCTCCGCGGTCCGCGTCAGGCGGTTGTCGTCGAACAGGTCGAGCACATCGAGCATGCGTCCCAGGCTGGATGTTGATTTTTCCGCCACCGGAGTCCTTCGTTCATTCATTCGTTGGTTCTTGGCGCGACCGCCAAGTGCGCGCGCGGCTCCGACGATATATCGATCCGACCCGGCCGATCCGCCGGCCTCCGAAGAAATTTACAGTTCTTATTATCGTATTTTGACAATTTAATGATTTTATGTACCATCGTGCCGTGGTGCAGACGCGCCGCTATCACAAGGAGACATTGGATGATCGATTTGAAGACCTGGAGCCGCCGCCTGCTCGCCGGCACGGCCGCCGTCGCCGCACTCGCGGCCCACGCGCAGGACTACCCCACCAAGCCGGTGCGGATCATCGCGCCCTTCCCGGCCGGCAGCGGGCCCGATGCCAATGCGCGCGAGATCGCGGCCGAGCTGACGAAGATCCTGGGCCAGTCCTTCTTCGTCGAGAACCGCCCCGGGGCCTCGAACATCATCGGCACCGAAGTCGCCGCCAAGGCGCCGGCGGATGGCTATTCGCTCTACATCGGCACCACCAGTTCGCTGTCGGTCGTGCCGCATCTCTATGCCAGGCTGCCCTACAACGCCGAGAAGGACTTCGCCCCGGTGAGCCTGCTGGGCGTGCTCAACACCGGCCTCATCGCCAACCCGAACCTGCCGGCCAAGGACGCCCGCGCGCTCATCGCCGAGCTCAAGGCCAGGCCCGATTCCGTGACCGTCGCGACGGCCGGCATCGGCAGCTACTCGCACCTGTCGGGCGTGTGGTTCAACAACGCCGCGGGTGTCAAGACCAACCTGGTGCCCTACAACAGCAACAGCCCCTACACCGACCTGATGGCAGGCCAGGTGCAGGCCATGTTCGACGGCCTGCCGGCGGCGGCCAGCAACATCCGCGCCGGCAAGCTCAAGCTGCTCGCCGTCACCGGCAAGCAGCGCCACCCGAGCTTCCCGGACGTGCCGACCTTCGCCGAGGCCGGCCTGCCCGACTACGCGCCGATCGCCTGGCAGGGCATCCTGGCGCCGGCCGGCACGCCCAAGCCGATCCTCGACAAGCTCAGCGCCGCCATGCAGAAGGCCTGCCAGTCGCCGGAGCTGGCGAAGCGATGGACCGAGTACGGCGGTGCGCTGCGCTGCAACACGCCGGCCGAGTTCAGCGCCTTCATCGAGGCCGACCGCGCGATGTGGGGCAAGGTGATCCGCGAGGCCAACATCAAGCTGGATTGAACGCCGGGGCGCGCTAAGCTGGGCGCATGCGACGCCGCCAGTTCCTGCTCTCCGCCGCCGGCGCAACCCTCGCGGGCTGCGCCGCTTCGCCAGGCCGCATGCCCGCTGCGGTCCATGCCGCGCAGGCGGGCGCACCCGCCCTCCCCGCCGCGCCTTCATCGACCGAGCCGTATGCCCGGCTGCAGGGCGGCGTGCCGCACCACCTCACGCCCGACCAGGAATCGCAGCGCAAGACCGACAGCCCCGCGCCCGCCGGCCCGGCCGGGCAATGGGCGGCGCGGGCCGCGCTGCCGCTGCCGCGCAGCGAGATGGCGTGGGCCACGGCGACCGCGGGGCGCATGCACGTCGTCGGGGGCTACGGCGAAGGCGCGGTCAACCGTGCCTACCACCACATCTACGACCCGGCGGTCGACCGCTGGCTGCAGGGAGCGCCGTTGCCGCGCGGCGCCAACCACGTCGCGGTGGCCTCGGACGAGCGATTCGTCTATGCGCTCGGCGGCTTCGTCGAGCAGAACCGCCTGTCGGACACCCATGCCTACGCCTACGAACTGGCGACCGATCGCTGGCGTGAGATCGCGCCGCTGCGGCGGCCACGCGGCGCCGCGGCGGCCGTCATGCTGGACAGCAAGCTGCACCTGGTCGGCGGCGCCTCGGAACCCGCGAGCGAGCGCGCCAGCGTCGGCTGGCACGAGGTCTACGATCCGCAGGCCGACGCCTGGAGCCAGCGCAAGCCGCTGCCGGGCGCGCGCGACCATGTGGGCTGCGTCGCCCACGCGGGGCTGATCCACGTGGTCGGCGGGCGCTTCAACACCTTTGAGTACAACACCGACCTGCACCATGTCTACCTGCCGGCGCGCGACACCTGGGAGCTGCGCGCCCCGCTTCCCACGGCCCGATCGGGCCACGGACTGGTGGTCCTGCGCGGACGCTTCTACGCCATGGGCGGCGAAGGCGGCATCCTGGCCGGCGGCGTGCCGCGCCAGGCCACCGTGTTCGGCCAGATGGAAAGCTACGACCCCGCCACCGACGGCTGGCAGCGGCACGCGCCGATGACTACACCCCGGCACGCGGTCGGCGCGGCCGCGATCGGCGACCGGATCTACGTCGCGGGCGGCGGCGCCGTGCTGGGCGGGGCGGTGCAGTCCGCCGTGCACGAGGCGTTCACGCCGGGCTGAGCCGGGGCCCTCGAGCCTCCGCCCGCCGCCGAGGGCGAGCGCGCCCTAGTGATCGAAGTGAAACCCCACCGTCGCCCGCTCGCCCGCGCGCCTTGAGGTCACGCGGTCGGCGAAGCGCCGCAAGAGGAAGCCGGCCAGCCGGCGCTCGCCATGGTCGGACTCTATGATCTCCTCGATCGAGGGCCGCTGTTCCGGCAGTTCGAGCTGCTCGCCGACATACGACACCCTCAGGTCCAGGTTGAACTCGTCGAACGATGCCTCGATGTGCAGCGGCCCCGAGGCGACGCCGCTCCCCGCCAGCGTCTCGATCGATTGCACGAGATTGAACTTGGCCCGCTCGATCACGTCGGAGCGCGCGCCCCAGGCCGCGCCCTGGCCGTCGAGGAACTCCTCCAGCGCCTCGGGGTCGATCGCTTCGGGCGCGACGCTCATCGAGACGCTGCGCCGAAGCCCGATGCGGAACAATAGATTCAGGCCGAGCCCGACCAGCGTGCCGAACACCAGCGAATTGCCGAACGATGGCCGCAGCGCCGGTGGCAGCACCACCAGCAGGCCCGGGAAGATCTCCACCGCCAGGCCGAACACGATCGCCAGCCCGATCACCAGCGTCTTGCGCGCGTCGAGCAGGCGCGAGGTCATGATGACCAGGCCGTTGGTGACGATGAAGGTCGACGAGAACACCAGCGCCGCGCCGAGCACCGACCGCGGAACGAGGTTGAAGAGCATGCCCAGCTTCGGCACGAAGGCGAAGACCAGCAGGATGGCGGCCACCGACCAGCCGACGCGCCGGCTGGCTACGCCGGTGGCGGTCGCCAGGCCGACCGCGCTGCTCGATGAATTGATGCCCGGTGCGCCGATCGCGCCGGCGACGACCGCGCCGAGCCCGTCGGCCAGCACGCCGCGGCTGATGGAGCGCATGTCGGCGCGTACCCAGCCCACCCGAGTGGCCTTCTGCGAGGTCGTCACGTTGCCGATCACCTTCAGCACCGCGGCCACCGCTCCGATCAGGAACGGCAGCAGCAGGCCGGCATCGAAGGACCAGCCCACGTGGCCCAGCAGGGGTGCCGCGAACGCGGGCGCAGCGGACAGGCGGGCGACTTCCTCGGCATCGAAACGCCCGAGCAGCGAGCCGGCCGCGCAGCCCGCCACCAGCCCGATCAGCACGCTGAAGACCCGCAGCGCGCCCCGGCCCCACACGTTCAGCGCCACCATCAGGCCGAGCGTGCCCAGGCCCAGCAGCAAGTCGACTTCGGCCGGTTCAGCGACCGATGGGCCCCCACCGAGCGCGGTGCGCAGGCCGACCACGCCCACCGAGATGCCGGTCAGCAGCACCACCAGGCCGGTGATCTCGGGCGTGAAGATCGGACGCAGGCGCGGCAGCACGCGCGCCAGCGCGACCTCGAACAGGCCGGCCAGCATGGTCATGCCGAAGACCGCGGCGAGGTTGCCGCTGCGCGCCGCCACCAGCGAAGGCACGATGTAGACCACGCTGGAGGTCGGTTGGCACAGGAAGCCCGAGCCGATCGGGCCGATCGTGATGACCTGCAGCAAGGTCGCGACGGCCAGCGTGATCAAGGTGGCACTGACCAGCGAGGCCGCGACCTCGGCCGAGGCGCCGGCTGCCTGCGCGATCAGCACCGGGTAGACCAGGTAGATCGACATCAGCCCGACATGCTGCAGTCCGCTGAGGATGTTGATACCCAGCGGCGGCGTGTCGTCGACGCCGTAGATGAGCCCGGCAGGCTTGTGCGACATCGGCTTCCAGTCCTGGTGGCTCGATGTGTCCGTCAAGCCGATGGTTGAGACGCGCGGCCGGCGGCATGGGTTTGCCGGGGGCCGCCGCATCATAGCGGGCGAGGTGCTGTCGCAGCGACGCCCATCAGACCTGCTGCGCGCGGAATCTCCCGCGCCTGGAGCAGTCCCGATCAAGGGTTTCCACGAAAACGAAAGCGTTCAGGCCGTGACTTATTGCACTGGGTGCACTGGGCGAAACTGTATCTAATTGTGTAGTGAGCCGTCCCGCCTCCCATTCGCGATTTCAAAGGAGTCTTTCGTGCGTATTGCCGCCAGTCTCGCCATCACCCTGACCCTGCTCGCCGGTTGCGCAACGCATGCGCCCACCAAGGAGTTCTCGACCGTGAACCTTGTCAACGGCATGCTCGTCAACGACAAGGGGTTTACGCTCTACACGTACGACAAGGACGCACCGAACAGTGGCCGCTCGACCTGCTATGGCAACTGTGCGGTGACCTGGCCACCGGTCTTGGCCGCCGAAGGCACCAAGCCGAGCGGCGGCCTGTCGGTGATCACCCGCGACGACGGCGCCAAGCAGTGGGCATTCAAGGGTCAACCGCTGTACACCTGGCCCGAGGACCAGGAGCCCGGTGACGTCTACGGCGACGGCTACGACAAGGTCTGGCACGTCATCAAGACGAGCCAGCTCTGATCACATGCGCAACCCTCCGCCCTTTCGCGTGCCAGGCATGCGCGGTTCATTCGTCGCATTCGCCAGCGCGCTTCTTTGCACGCTCTGTGCGGCGACCCCTCTGCAGGTTGGCGTCCTCGACAAGGATGGACAGCCCGTCGTCGATGCAGTGGTCGTCGTGATCACCGCTTCGAAGGCCGCGCCATCTCGGCCGCTGCCCAAGGAAGTGACGATCAGCCAGGAGAAGATGCGCTTCGTGCCGGCCGTGAGTCTGGTGGCCCCCGGGGCGAAGGCGCACTTCGTCAACAACGACCCGTGGGACCACCACGTGCGCGCTTCCGCCGCCGGTGTCGCACAGTTCGACGCCGGTCCCGGAGGCAGCTTCGAGCTGATGATCTCGGGCAAGCCCGAAGGCAAACCCGGCAAGACCGCCGACGCCATCTTCGACAAGCCCGGCGCCGTGCTGCTCGGCTGCCACTTGCACAACTCGATGCGCGGCCATGTCTACGTGAGCGATTCGCCCTGGGCGGCGCTGACGGGCCCGGACGGCCTCGCCATGCTCGATGCTCCTGACGGTGCCGCGTCGATCAAGGTGTGGCACGCGGACCAGCTGATCGACATCGCGCCGCTGCAGGTCATGCTGGGTGACGGGCCCGCGAAGGCCACGCTCCAGCTCAACGTGGTTCCGCGGCGCAAGCGGATCTGAGACCTGGACGGCACTCAGAGCTCCAGCACCAGCCTCCCTCCGCGCGCCCGCGAGCAGCAGGCCATCATGCGCGACTGCGCCTCGCGTTCGGCACGGGTCAGCACCAGGTCGCGATGGTCGACCTCGCCGCCGAGCACGCGCACTTCGCAGGTGCCGCACAGGCCCTCTTCGCAGTCGCTGGGGATGTCGACGTTGGCGGCCCGCAGGGCGCCCAGCACGGTCTGGTCGGCCCGGACGTTCACCGTGATGCCCGAATCCTTGAGCTCGACCTCAAACGCGTGCTCGCGCGCCGGGTCGAGCGTGCCCACGCTCGATTCGAAATGCTCGACGCGCAGCGCGTCCTCGGGCCACCCGGCGCAGCAGGCCTCGAGCGCGTCGAGCATGCGCTGCGGGCCGCAGGCATAGACCTGGGTCCCGGGCGCCGGCCGCGCCAGCAAGGCGTCGAAATCGCAGCGCCCGCCCTCGTCGCCGACATGCAGATGGAGCCGCTCGCCGTGCAGTACGGCCAGCTCGTCGACGAAGGCCATGGTGCCGCGCCGGCGCCCGCTGTAGTGCAGCGCGTAGTCGAGCCCAAGCGCGCGGGCACGGCGCGCCATGGCGCTCACCGGCGTGATGCCGATGCCGCCGGCGATCAGGATCAGCCGGCGCGCCGATTCGTCGAGCCGGAAGTGGTTGCGCGGCCCGCGGATACGCAGCCGGTCGCCGGCCTGCAGCTGACCGTGGATCCAGGCCGAACCGCCACGACCTTCGGCTTCGCGCAGCACCGCGACCTCCAGCGCCTGCGTGTCGTCCGGGTCGCCGCACAGCGAGTACTGGCGCGACAGCGCGGGGTCGCCGCATTCGACATCGATGTGCGCACCGGGCGTCCAGCGCGGGAGTGCCTTGCCGTCGGGTGCGACCAGGCGCAGCCTTACGATGCCTTCGGCCACCGGCGTCACGCTGTGGACGATTACCGTGCGGGCCCCGGCGTGGCGCGACGGCTCGCCGATGCGCACCGGCGTCTGTGCCTCCAGCAGCTTCGGGCGGGCTCGCTCCGGGTTGAGCGAAGGATCCCACTCGACCCACAGGTGCTCCGGGCCCCGGAACGAGGTGTTCGGCACATAGCTGAAGACCTGATCGGCGAGCCGCAGGTGTGGCAGCCGGCGCGTGAACTCTTCCAGGAAGATCTGCATCTCCATGCGCGCCAGGTTCTTGCCCATGCACTGATGCGAGCCGTAGCCGAAGGTGAGATGCTCGCTGGCGTTGTCGCGCCGGATGTCGAACAGGTCGGCATCGGCGAACTGCTGCGGGTCGTGATTGGCCGACGAGGTCACGATCAACAGCTTCGAGCCCGCGGGCAGCCGCGTGCCGCCGACCTCGACCTCCTTCGTGACCAGCCGCCGCCAGGCCGCCACCGAGCCGTTGTGGCGCAGGCATTCCTCGACCGCATTGGGGATCAGGCTCGGGTCCTCGCAGATCTCGCGCCAGGTGTCGGGGTGCTGCAGCAGCAGCTTCATGGCATTGGCCGTGGCGTTGGCGGTGGTCTCGTGGGCCGCCACGATGCCGGCCATCATCATCGAATGCAGGTACGAGTCGGTCACCACCTCCGGATGGTCGGCCTGCTTGCGGATGCCGTAGCGCATCCAGCCCGGGCCCGACGGGTCCTGTCGCATCTTGTCGAGCACCTGGCCGGCGAACTGCCAGAAGTTGCCGACCGCATGCGCTACCGCCACCTGCTCTTCCGGCTTCGGCCGGCCCCAGGTGTTGACCGTGTGGGCGATCGAGTACTTGCGCAGCGTGTCCATGTCCTCTTCGGGCACGCCGAGGAAGTGCAGCGCCACTGTCAGCGGGACCTCCCAGAGCATCTGGTCGACCAGGTCGGCGCGGCCGTCGTCGATGAAGCGGTCGACGTATTCGCGCGCCAGCCGGCGCACCAGCGGCTCGTGGTGGCGCAATTCGTCGGGCGTGAACGGCTCCATCAGCAGCCGCCGGCGCGGCATGTGGGCCGGCTCGTCCTCGTTGACCAGCGTGCGGTTCAGCGCGAAGCCGTAGGAGGCCAGCACCGCGTTGGCCTCTTCGCCGGTCGGCGTGATCTTCTCGAGCGCGATCGAGGGGCTGAAGGTGATGTTGTCGCGAAAGATCGCCTTGATGTCCTCGTAGCGCGTGACCACCCAATAGCCCAGGCGCGGGCTCCAGAAGATCGGCTCCTGCTCGCGCGCCCAGCGCAGCGACTCGGGCGGATCCTGCTGGTAGGCGTCCTCGAACGGATCGAAATCGGCGGCGCGCTGGCTGACCGGGCAGCCGGTCGGCGTGGTGTGCGTCGACAGCGGCGGCGATGCGAAGGGGCAGCCGGTCGCGGGCCCGGCGGAAGTCGGGGTGCTCATCGGGCGGGTCCTCAGTCCAGCGTGATCTTGAGGTCGCGGATCAGCTTCTGCCAGCGCGCCGTCTCGCTCTGCAGCAGCGCGGCGAACTGGGCCGGCGTGTTGCCGACCGGCTCGACGCCGAAATCGACCATCCGCTGGTGGACCGCCGGATCGTGGATTGCGGCCACCACCTGCTTGTTGAGCGTGCCGATCACCTCGGGCGGGGTCGCCGCCGGCACTACCATGCCGACCAGCGCGGCCGCCTCGACATTCTTGAAGCCCAGTTCGGCGAAGGTCGGCACGTCGGGCAGTTGCGGCAGCCGGGTCGGGTTCGCCACTGCCAGCGGCCTGACCTTTCCGCCCTTGATGAAGCCGGCACCCGCCGCCAGGTCGACCATCATCGCCGGCACCTGTCCGCCGACCACGTCGGCCAATGCGGGCGCGGCGCCCCGGTAGGGCACATGGACCATGAACAGGCCGGCTTCGACCTTGAGCAGTTCCATCGCCAGGTGGTGCGGGCTGCCGGCACCCGCCGACGCGAAATTGGTGCCGCCGGGCTTGGCCTTGGCCTTGGCGATGAAGTCCCGGGCGCTGGTCGCGTCGCTGGCCGGACCGACCACCAGGATCATCGGGAAGCGTCCCATCAGCGTCACCGGCGCGAGATCCTTGGCGGGGCTGTAGGAGAGGCTCTTGTACAGCGCCGGGTTGAAGACCATGGTGCCGTTGTCGGCCGACAGCACGGTATAGCCGTCGGCCGCGGCGCGCGCGGTTTCGGCCGCCGCGAGCGCCGTGTTGCCGCCGGGCTTGTTGTCGACCAGCACCGGCTGGCCGACCTGGGTCGACAGCCGTTGGCCGATCGTGTGGGCCAGGAAGTCCGAACCGCCACCTGCCGCATACGGCACCAGCCAGCGGATCGGCTTGGTCGGGAAGGCCTGCTGGGCGATCGACGGGGTCGCCACCAGCGACAGCGCGGCCAGGGCCACGGCGAGGAAATGCTTCATGCGGCGATCTCCAAAATATTGCGTAATTGTTATACGCTATGCGTAATCATCGACTTCGGGTTTTCCCAGCCCGACCGCGGTGGTTACGATCGTCCCGCCATGAAACAGAGTCCCGCCCCGTCCCTGCCTTCTGCCGAAGCGGCCTTGCCGCGCCTACCCGACCGGCGCCAGAGCGTGCAGTCTGCGCAGACCGGGATGGTGGTGCTCAAGGGGTTGGCCAACATCGGCGGCAATGCCGGCCTGACCGCCCTCGCGGCCCATGTCGGCGAAAGCCCGGCCAAGGTGCACCGCTACCTGGTGAGCCTGATGCAGGAGGGCCTGGTCGACCAGGATCCGGCCACCCAGCGCTACTTCCTCGGGCCCGAGCTGATCCGCATCGGCCTGGCCGCGATGCGCCAGGCCGAACCGATCCGGCATGCGGAACCGGCGCTGATCCGGCTGCGCGAGAGCCTCGAGGTCACCTGCTTCGTCGCCGTCATGGGCAATCGCGGGCCGACCATCATGCGGATCGAGGAACCGGGCCTGCCGGTCACCGTGAACGTGCGCGCCGGCTCTGTGATGTCGATGCTGTGGTCTGCCACCGGGCGCGTCTTCCTGGGCCTGCTCGACGAAGCCAGCGTGCGCCAGATGGCCGAGAGCGAACTGGCCGCCGCCACCGACGACATGCGCGCGCTGCTGCCTTCGCCCGACCCGATCGGCACGCTGCAGCGCGAAGTCCGGGCCGCGTGCTGCGCCAGCGTGCGCGATACCTACCTGCGCGGCATCAGCGCGGTGGCCGCGCCGGTGTTCGACTTCACCGGCCGCGTCTGCGCGGTGATCACCGCGCTGGGCGCCAGCGGCGGCTTCGATCCCTCGGTCGACGGCAGGATCGCCATCGCCGTGTGCCGCGAGGCGCATGCCACGAGCCTCAAGCTGGGCTGCGTCGGGCCGCCGCCCGCGGCCGGATGACGCAGAATCGGTCGCCATTCGCCAACCCTGGAAGAACTCCCTCCATGCCCCGTCCCGTCCTAGACGAAGCCCACATCCATCCGGCCATCCGCACCCGGCTGGCCGAAAACCGGCAGGCCATCGTGCGCGAGGTCATGGCTGCGATCGCTGCCAGCGACATCGTGGTGGTCGGCATGGCGATGAACCCGTTCCCGCGCAAGGCGCGCAAGCTCCTCGATGACGCGAAGCTGCCGCACCGCTATCTCCAGTACGGCAGCTACCTGAGCCGATGGCGCGATCGCAACGCGCTCAAGATGTGGACCGGCTGGCCGACCTTCCCGATGATCTTCGTCAAGGGCGTGCTGATCGGCGGCGCTGCCGACCTGCAGCAGCTGATCGGCAGCGGCGAGCTGAAGGCGATGCTCCAGCCCGATTGACGAAAATCAATCCGCCGCCGCCGACCCGGCGGATACTGCGATCTGCTCTTGACCCTGGCGGGGTTTCACATGACTCAGGAAGCGCAACCGGCAGGCAGGTTCCAGGCGACCGATGCATCCGAGCAGGGCTGGCGTGCGGCGTTTCCGCCGGCCCGGTGGCTGCGGACCTACGAACCCAGGTGGCTGGCGAAAGACGCCATTGCGGGACTGACCCTGGCCGCCTACGGTATCCCGGTGTCCTTGGCCTACGCATCGCTCGCCGGGCTGCCCCCGCAATACGGCATCTACTGCTACCTGGTCGGCGGCCTGTTCTATGCGCTGCTGGGATCGTCGCGCCAACTGGCGATCGGCCCCACTTCGGCGATCTCGATGCTCGTCGGCGTCACCGTCGCCGGCATGGCGGGAGGCGATCCGCAGCGGTGGGCCGGCATCGCCGCGCTGACTGCGCTGCTCATCGCGGCCATGTGCGTCGTGGCATGGCTCCTGCGCCTCAGTTCACTGGTCAACTTCATCAGCGAGACCATCCTGCTCGGCTTCAAGGCCGGGGCGGCATGCACGATCGCGCTCACCCAGCTGCCCAAGCTCTTCGGCGTCAAGGGAGGCGGCGAGGACTTCTTCGAGCGCCTGGTCATCCTGGGCGGACAGATCCCCGACACGAACCTCGCCGTGCTGAGCTTCGGCCTGGTCGCGCTGGTCTTCCTGCTGCTGGCCGAAAAGTACCTGCCGGGCCGGCCGGCGGCGCTCTTCGTGGTAGTCGCCTCGACCATCGTGCTGTCGCTCACCTCGCTGGGCGACCTCGGCTTCAAGGTCGTCGGCGCCCTGCCCGAGGGCCTGCCGAGCTTCAAATTGCCCGGCCTTCGGGTGCGCGACGTGCAGGGCGTGGTGCCGCTCGCGTTCGCCTGCCTGCTGCTGTCCTATGTGGAGAGCGTCTCGGCCGCGCGCGCGCTGGCCGACGCCCACAACTACGAGATCGACCCGCGCCAGGAATTCCTCGGCCTCGGCGCGGCCAACCTCGGCGCGGCGCTGTTCCAGGCCTATCCGGTGGCCGGTGGTCTGTCGCAGTCGTCGGTCAACGACAAGGCCGGCGCCAAGACGCCGCTGGCGCTGGTCTTCGCATCGATCACGATCGGCCTGTGCCTGCTGTTCCTGACCGGCGGACTGAAGAACCTGCCCAATGTCGTGCTCGCCGCCATCGTCCTCGTGGCCGTCAAGGGACTCGTCAACATCGGCGAGATGAAGCGCCTCTGGCGTGTCAGCCGCTATGAGTTCGCGGTCTCCATGATCGCGTTCGCCGCGGTGCTGCTGCTGGGCATTCTCAACGGCGTGATCGTCGCGGTCCTGGCTTCGCTGACCTTGCTGATCGGCCGGGTCGCACGGCCGCATGTGGCGGTCCTCGGACGGATACCGGGCACGCGCAAGTTCTCCGACATCGAGCGCAACCCCGACAACACGGCGACGCCTGGCGTGCTGATCTTCCGCGTCGACTCCGGCATGCTCTATTTCAACGTCGATCACGTGTACGAAGCCGTGCGCCACATGGTTCGGTCGGCACCGGACAAGCCGAAGCTGGTGATCTGCGACCTGTCGACCTCGCCCCAGGTCGACCTGGCGGCGGCGAAGATGCTGTCGAAGCTGCATCAGGAACTGGCCCAGGCGGGCATCCGCCTGCGCCTGGTCGCGGCGCACGCGCCGGTGCGCGACCTCCTGCGGGCCGAAGGCCTGGAAGAGCGCCTGGGCTACTTCGGACGCAGGACCTCGGTCGCCGATGCCATCGACGAGTTCGACGGCACCCCATGCCGGTGATCGCCTTCCTGGCCGGGGCCGTGCTCGTGATGGCGACTCTGATCGACGCTTTCGAAGTGGTGCTGCTGCCACGCCCGGTGCGCCGCCGGATCCGGCTGAACAGCTACTTCTTCAAGGTCACCTGGGATGCCTGGGCCTGGTGCGCCGGCCGGTGGCCCGCCGGCCGCCGGCGAGAGGACTTCCTCGGCGTCTATGGCCCGTTCTCGATGGTCATGCTTTTCGTGCTCTGGGCCGGTTCGCTGGTGGTCGGCTTCGGCCTGATGCAGTGGGCGATGCAGGGCCTGGCGCCCGGCGCGCGCTTCGACACCCTGGCCAGCCAGGTGATCCTCAGCGGCGACGCCTTCTTCACGCTCGGCTACGGCGACATCGTGCCGCAACATACGCTGGCACGCCTGCTGGTCATCCTGGAGGCCGGCACCGGCTTCGGCTTCATCGCGCTGAACATCGGCTACCTGCCGGTGCTCTATCAGCACTTCACCCGCCGCGACCTGCAACTCATCGAGTTCTCCGCCCGCGCGGGGTCGCCCCCGACCGCCGCGACACTGCTCGAATGGCACGCGCACGGCACTACGGAGGAACTCGAGCGCTGGCTGAGGGACTGGGAGATCTGGGCCAGCGACCTGATCGAAAGCCACGCCGTCTATCCGATGCTCGCGTTCTACCGCTCCCAGCACGAAGGCCACTCCTGGCTCGGCTCGCTGGCCGTGGTGCTCGACGTCTGCACCCTGCTGATCGCAGGCGCCGACGACGCGCAGCGCCACCAGGCCACCGCGACCTTCGCGGCACTGCGGCGCATCCTCGACGAAGCCAGCGAATCGCTGCAGGTGGCACCGGCGCACGGCACGCCCCCGCGCCGGCTTGACGCGGAGGCGATGTGCGTTCTCGTGGCCACGATCCGCCGGATCATTCCTCGGTGGCACGACGATGACGGCGCACTCAGGGCCATCCGGCTCCTGCGAGCCACCTACGAGCCCCGGCTCCAGGGCCTGGCCGCCTACCTGCTGCTTCCCCTGCCCGACTGGATCAACCCCGCGATGGCGGCCGAGCGCTTCAGTCGCGACGCGGTGGTCCTGCAACTCACCAGCGGGCGCCCGGATTGAGGACGCGCTTTTTGAGACTGCTCTCATGGCCCGGATCGGCCGCGTTCCCTACGATCAAGGCATGCAGATCACTTCCAATCTCTCGTCGCGCAACAGCCTTTTCGGCTTCGGAATCCTTGGCCGGCCGCACCGGGTCGAAGCGTCCCCGGCGGTCTCCACCGCCGCTGCCTTCGACATCCCGGCGCCGTTCACGCAAGAGCAGGCCGAGTGGATCCTCGCGCTGCACAAGCTGGGTGCCCGCGACCGAAGCCGCGCGACGCAGGTCCTCCGCGACTGGGCCCCCGCGCGCTGCTCGCCGGCGCAAGCCACCTGCATCGAGGCCTTGCTGGACCTCGACGCCCAGGACCTGCGCGACACCCTCGTGGACGCCATGGAAGACTGCGATTTGCGCGGCCGCCTGGCGGGTGGCGCTCAGCGATCCCTGCGCAGCAACTGCCTCAAGGTCGGCCGCGCCGCCGACTTGGCCGCGGCCTCGGTCCGCTCGCGATAGGCGGCGCGCTGGGCCTGCAGCACGGAAGCAAGTGCCGAGACGCTGGCCTGGCCGTAGCGCCACACGCCTGTCACCGCGAAATGGCCGGCCTGTCCGGGATGCGGCTTGGGATGGATCCGCACACCGCTCGTACCGATGCTTTGCAGAATCTCGGCGCGGGCACTGGCCAGCGTCGCCTCCCGCCCTTCGTAGCCCTCGATGTCGCGGCTGAGCTCGATGCCGATGGCGTGGATCGACGGATAGCGCTCGGCGATGAAACTGACCACCTCGGCCAGCACCAGCTTCGGCAGCGCCTTGGCGCGGAAATCGGCGAAGTCGGTGGTCAGGAAGTTCTCGAGCCGAACTTCATCGCCGGCCGGGCTCTGAGTGACCGACTGGACCCGTCCGATCAGCGCCGGCCCGTCATACACCTCGATGCGCTCGCCCAGGACATAGGGACGGCCCTCCGGGCCGGTCAGGTGCAAACGCTGGAAAGTCATGGATGAGAACGGTGGCCGTGACCGAACTGTACTCGGCGCCAACCGGCTTTCAAGGCTCGGACGGCCCCGGGCTGTCGCCGGCGGCACTCGCGGCCGCGGCCGGCCGCCCGCTCAGCCGCTGTGCGCCTCGGCCCAGCGAACGATGTCGGCCGCGCCCATGGCCCCGGCTTGGCGTGCCACCTCGCGCCCGCCCTTGAACAGCGCCAAGGTCGGAATGCTGCGGATGCCGAATCGCGCGCCCAGGGCCGGAACCGCCTCCGTATCGACCTTGGCAAGCCGCACCCGAGGTTCCAGCCGTGCCGCCGCCTGCTCGAAACCCGGCGCCATCTGGCGGCACGGGCCGCACCAGGGGGCCCAGAAGTCGACCAGCACCGGAATCTCGTTGCGCGCGATGTGGCGATCGAAGGCGGCCTCGTCCAGGGCGGTCGATCGGCCGGCGAACAGCGGCTGGTGGCAATGGCCGCAGTCTGGCGCGCTGGCCAGCTGCGCCGTCTGCACGCGGTTCGTGGTGTGGCAGTGCGGGCAGACGATGTGCAGCTTGTCGGTCATGGAATCTCCATCGGTGGGCGGGGCGGATGGAAGGCAGCTGGGGGCACGGTCCGGCAGCTGCAAGACCTGAAATAATGAACACTTAGTTACAGGAGTCTTATTTCGTGATCTTGAGAACCTCTTCGACCGCCCTGGCCGTTCTGGCTGCCCTCTCCGTCCTGGCCGGTTGCGCCGGACAGTCCAAGAACCAGGCCGAGCCCGCCGCCGCGGCCAAGCCCGAGCCCGTCGCCGCCGCCCCGGCGCCCGCTCCGACCAAGCCCGAGGTGCCGAGCACCGGCAAGACCACCTACGAACAGGTGCTGAAGATGGTTCGCGGCGCGCGCGGCGACGAGGCCAAGCTCGACAAGGCCCTGGTCGGCAAGGACCTGAGCGCGCGCATCGCCAAGGTCAAGGGCGCCGGCGACGACTTCGCGGTGCGGCCGGCCGATCCGGTCCGTTTCCGTTGCGACGAGGGCGAGTCCTTCGCGGGCGGCCAGGTGTCGTCCCGGATCGTCGGCGTCGACTGGTCGGCGGACACCAAGCGCGCCCTGCTGCAGCTCGATCGCTGCGGCCCGGCACCGGCCGTGGCGGCCGCACCGGCACCGAAGGCCGCGCCCGCCGCCGCGCCGGCGGCGGCTGCAGCTGCACCTGCGGCCGCGCCCGCCGGCCGCGCCGGCGCCAGCGCCAAGCCCGGCATGGACGCCCAGGGCAATGTGATCGATTCGAGCAAGATCGAAGCCGGCAGCGGCCGCACCGTGAAGGGCATGAACGACTACGAGGGCGAGATCACCGGCAACCCGGCGCCGAACTCCAAGTTCACCCAGCTGCAGATCGGCATGAGCCTGAAGCAGGTCACCGACATCGCGGGCCAGCCGACCGACTCGGGCGCCTACGTCACCGGCAAGGCCTTCATTCCGTTCTATTTCGGCGGCGACCGCACCCGGATCGAACTCGCCTACAAGGGCCAGGGCCGGCTGATCTTCGCCGGCGGCAACCTGGGCAACATCTCCGGCGGCAACCTGGTCTGGATCATCCACAACGCGACCGACACCGGCTACCGCTGATCTCCGGCCGATCGGCGCCATTCGGACGCGGCGAAGCATCGCAACTCCGCCACGGCGCCGGCGCCTTCAGCGCGGCAGCGCGAGATCGACCCAGGCCGGCGCGTGGTCGCTGGCACCGGGCCGGCCGCGCACCTCCCGGTCCACGCCGGCCGCCCGCAGCAGCGGCGCCGCTTCCTCGTTCAGCAGCAGGTGGTCGATGCGCAGGCCCGCGTTGCGCGGCCAGCGCTGGCGCCAGTAGTCCCAGAAGGTGTAGATGCGTTCCTGCGGGTGCAGCGCCCGGATCGCATCGGTCCAGCCCTGGTCGAGCAGCGCCTTGAAAGCCGCCCGGCTTTCGGGCTGCAGCAGCGCGTCGTCACGCCAGGAGGCCGGGTTGTAGATGTCGGCATCGGTCGGCACCACGTTGTAGTCGCCGGCCAGCACCACCGGCAGGCCGCAGCCGAAGAGCGCCTCGGCATGGGCATTGAGGCGATCGAACCAGGCCAGCTTGTAGTCGAACTTCGGGCCCGGCTGCGGATTGCCGTTGGGCAGGTAGAGGCAGCCGATCAGCACGCCGTCGACCACGGCCTCGAGGTAGCGGCTTTGCGGGTCGTCGGCCATGCCGGGCAGGCCGCGGCCGGTCTCGATCGGCTCGCGCCCGCGCGCCAGGATCGCGACGCCGTTCCAGGCCGGCTGGCCGTGGAAGACCACGCCGTAGCCGGCCGCACGGATCGCCGCCGCCGGAAACCTGGCGTCCGGCGATTTCAGCT
Source organism: Variovorax sp. J31P179 (assembly GCF_030316985.1). Taxonomy (NCBI): domain Bacteria; kingdom Pseudomonadati; phylum Pseudomonadota; class Betaproteobacteria; order Burkholderiales; family Comamonadaceae; genus Variovorax; species Variovorax sp. J31P179. Next base: position 39,041 of record NZ_JASZYL010000009.1, read on the forward strand.
CCTGCAGGCAGGCCACGTCGGGCTTCGACTCGGCCAGCCAATCGAGCAGCGCCGCCAGGCGGCCGTTGACGCCGTTGACATTGAAGGTGGCGATCTTCATGGACCGCCATCATGACCTGAATCAGTGCACGGATTCGATCTCGGTCACGGTGAGTCTGCCGCCGATCCGCTCGGCCCGGAACCGGACCTTGTCGCCGACCTGGACCTTGCCGAGCATCGCGCTGTCCCTCACCTGGAACACCATCGTCATGCCGGGCATGTCCAGGTCCTTCAGCGGGCCATGCCTGATCGTGAGCTTGGCGCTGTCGGGATCGATCTTGCGGATCTCGCCGTCGGAGAGCTCCGGGTTGTCGGCGTGGCTGCCGGCTGCGCCGGCGCCGGTGGCCGCCAGGGCCAACAGCGCGGCGAGCGCGAGATTGCGGAGTGCGTGAGTCATTGGATTCCTTGGCATGGAGATGGAAAGTCGTCAGTGGCCCGCATGGCCGCCGCCGGGCTTGCGGACCTGGACCTCGATGTCGCGGACGGGCGGCTTCCGCGCCCGCATGGCGCCCTTGCCGGCGCCGCCCGCGCGCGGCGCCTCGGGCACGGGGCCATCCAGTTCGTAGGCGACGGTGCCCCGGGGATGCCTGAACCAGCCGGGGTCCGTGTAGTCGCCCGCCTTCTGGCCCTTGCGCACCTTGACGACGCTGAACATGCCGCCCATCTCGACCGCACCGAAGGGGCCCTGGCCGGTCATCATGGGCGCGGTGTTGTCGGGGATCGGCATCTCCATGGCGCCCATGTCGGCCATGCCGCGCTCGCCCATCGCCATGTAGTCGGGCACCAGGTCCGTGATCTGGCGAGCGATGTCCTGCTGGTCGACGCCGATCAGGGTCGGCACGTCGTGGCCCATGGCGTTCATCGTGTGATGGCTCTTGTGGCAGTGCAAGGCCCAGTCGCCCTCCTCGTCGGCCAGGAACTCGATCTGGCGCATCTGGCCGACCGCGACGTCGGTCGTCACCTCGTGCAGGCGGGCGCTCCTCGGGATCGGCCCGCCGTCGGTGCCCGTGACCTGGAACTCGTGGCCATGCAGGTGGATCGGGTGATTGGTCATCGTCAGATTGCCGACCCGGATGCGCACGCTGTCGCCATGCCGGACGTTGAGCGAGTCGATGCCCGGGAAGATCCGGCTGTTCCACGACCAGAGATTGAAGTCCAGCATCGTCATGATCTTGGGAGTACCGCTGCCGGGCTCGATGTCGTAGGCGTTGAGCAGAAACACGAAGTCGCGGTCGACCTTGTCGATCAGCGGATGCCCGGCCTTCGGGTGGGTGACCCAGAAGCCCATCATCCCCATCGCCATCTGCACCATCTCGTCCGCATGCGGGTGGTACATGAAGGTGCCCGGGCGGCGGGCGACGAACTCGTAGACGAAGGTCTTGCCCGGCCGGATCGGCGGCTGCGTCAGGCCCGTGACGCCGTCCATGCCGTTGGGCAGGCGCTGGCCGTGCCAATGCACGCTGGTGTGCTCGGGCAGCTTGTTGGTGACGAAGATCCGCACCCGGTCGCCCTCCACGACCTCGATGGTGGGCCCGGGCGACTGGCCGTTGTAGCCCCACAGGTTGGCCTTGAAGCCCGGTGCCATCTCGCGCACCACGGGCTCGGCGACCAGGTGGAATTCCTTGACGCCGTTGTTCATGCGCCAGGGCAGGGTCCAGCCGTTGAGCGTGACCACCGGGTCGTAGGGGCGTCCGCTCGCCGGCGCCAGCGGCGGCATGGTGTCGGGCCGCGTCTGGAGCACGGGTTCGGGCAGTGCGGCCATCGCCACCTTGCTCACGCTCGCGGCGGCGACGGCGCCGGTGAGGGCACCGGCGCCGCTCAGGAAGTTGCGTCTGTTGGTCATGTCGTTCACGGGATCGAAGGGGGTGTCGGCTTGCCGATGACCGAGGCGGCCAGGGCGGCGTCCGCGAGCCAGAACTGCTGCTCGGCCTGGATGGCGCCGGTCACACTCGCGACCTGGTCGCGCGCTTCGGCCAGCAGCTCGAAGACGCCGATCAGCATCCCGTTGTAGCGAAGCAGGTTCTCGTCGGCGATCGCCCGGCGCAGCGGAACGACCTCGTCGCGATAGTGCTTGGCGATGTCGTAGGCCGTGCGGTAGCCGGAGTAGCTCTCGCGCAGCTGCGAGGACGCCCCGCGCACCGTGGCGTCGTAGCGGTTGGCCGCTGCCAGCGACTGCGCGTCCAGCCCGTCGCGCTGCGCCGTGCCCCAGTCGAACAAGGGCAGCCGGATGTCGAGTTCCCAGCCGCGGCGCGTGCTCTGCGTGCCCTGGGCGTCATCGAACACGGTGTCGTGCCGGCCGCCGATGGCGGCCTCGGTGAAGGTCGACAGCAGGTTGATCCCCTGCGACTTGGCCGCGACCTCGAGCCGGGCGCGTGCCAGCTGGACGTCGAGACGCTGCTGGTTCGCGGTCGCGGCGACATCCGCGGGATCGCGGGGCGCTTTCGGAAGGTCGGGCAGTCGCTCGGGCAGCGACAGCCTGGCCGCCTGGGCGTCGTCCAGGCCCAGCGCACGAACCAGTTCCTCGCGCGCCGCGGTGGCGGCGTGCATCGCGGCGGCCAGCTGGGTGGTCGCGTCGGCATAGAAGACCTGCTGGCGCGCGCGCTGCAGCTTGCTGAAATTGCCCACCTGCTGCATCCGGCGCGCCAGCTCGGCACTGGCCTGGGCCGAGCGCTGGACCTGTTCGGCATAGCGAAGCGCCTGCTGCGCGGCGACCGCACGGACCCAGGCCTGCCGCACCTGCGTGACCTGCTCGACCACGGCGCCCGTGAGTTGCATCCTGGCCTCGCTCGACCGGCTGCGCGAGATCTCCAGCCGCTGCGGCAGCAGGATCAGGTCGACCAGACCGAAGGACAGCAGGCGCCCCAGCTCGAGTTCGCTGTCGATGCGCAGCCGCTCGAACTTGAAGATGGGATTCGGCATCCGGCCGCTCTGGTCGGCCGCCGCGAGGGCGGCCCAGTGCTCGGCGATCAGCGCCTGCACGGCGGGGCTGTTGGCCAGGGCGACCTGCACGGCGTCGTTCTGCGACAGCGGCCCGGACAGCAGCGCCTGCGTCAACGCCGATCGGCGCTCGCGCTGATCCTGCGTGCGGCCGAGTTCCAGCCGGCCCTCGGTAAACGGCCGGGCCCGGGTGTTGGCGTCCTGCAGCGCGTCGTCGATCCCGACCGACGCGCAAGCCGAGAGCAGGAACGGCGCGACGGCCATCGCCGTGCAGCGAATCGCTGGCGTCATGGCCAGTCCTTCGGCGGCGGCGCCGCCGGCGCCGCTCCGCCGCCGCGGCGCCGGACGGTCTCGTTGGCCTCCTTCCAGGGAATGGGCTTTTCGTCAGCGAAGGGCCGATAGCCCTCGAAGGCGGACTTGTAGGTCGGGATCGGCGGGTTCGCGGTCGGCGCGGTGTCGGCCGGCACGGGCAGCGGTTGAGCCGTGGCGGACAACGCCGCGACGGCCCAGGGAACAGCCAGCCAACGGGCCGGCGATGAATGGGGCATGGAGTCCTCGCAAGGTCATGAACGGAACGCGTCGAAGCGGCCCTCGAAAGGGCGCGACGCAGGCGATGCATGAGCGTCCGCGCGGGACCCGTGAAGATCACGGGCGCGCGAACGCACCCTAGGCGCGAGGAGGTTTGTCGAGAACGTGCGGGACGACCGCGGTCCACGCGATGGCCGGCTCCGCCAGGGCGGCGGCGGGGAGGTCGTGAAAGACCGCCAATGGCAAGCTGGCGATCAGCGCGCAGGCATGGCAGGCACCGCAGGTGCCGCACTTGTGCAAGCCGTCGGGCTGCGCGCCGGCGGACTTGTCGGTGCTGCCATGGGCGGCATGCGAGACTGCCTCGTGCGTGTCGCCGTCGTGGTGCCGGGCATGGTCATGCGCGCCGGCGGCCTTGGCGGACACTGCGGCCACGGCGCCCGCAGACCCTGGTCCGCAAAGGACCATGGCGACCGCCGCGTACCCCTGGAAGGGCACGGCGAACATCACGATCCAGAGGACGAACAGGCGCAGCCGGTGCATGCGGCGCATTCTAGAGGCAAGGAATTCAGGGGCGCTCGCCGCGCCCGAGTTCCGCGAGCGTGAGCGCGTCCCGCTCGCCGGCATACAGGCGCTCGAGCACCCGCGCGAAAACGGGCGCGGCCGCGGCCACCTCGAACAGCGTCATGCAGGAACACAGCTTGAGATCGTCCGGCGTGCCGAATATCTCGTGCGCGCTGCGGCCCGAGGCGGCGAGCACGAGCTCGCTGCATTCGACCAGGCGCGGGCCGAGCACGGGATGCGCGGCGTAGGCCTGTGCCTCGGCCAGGTCCGCCAGGCCGAAGAAGCGGGCGGTGGCGCTGCGCCCCAGCACGCGCAACTGGGGAAAGACGAACCACATCCAGTGGCTGGTCTTGCGCCCTGCCCTCAGCTCGCGGCACACGGCGTCGTAGACCGTCGCCTGGGCTTCGACGAAGCGCTGCAGGCCTTCGGGGTCAAGCGGCGGTCGCATGGGTCGTTCCTGAAACCGGCCCGCCTCAGCGCAGCGCGAAGCAGAACACGGCGCCCTTCTCGGCCCGCTGCTGCAGCCGGATGTCGCTGCCGTGCAGCTGCAGGATGCGCTGCACGATGACCAGCCCGAGCCCGCCGCTGCGACCGGTCGACGACGAGAACAGCGGCCGCGTGAACAGGCTCTGGCGCAGCTCGCCCGGGATGCCCGGGCCGGTGTCGCTGACCTCGACCGCGACCCCCTCGCCGTCGGCGCGCAGGACCACGGCGATCTCGCCGCCTTCCGGCGTGTGGCGGATCGCGTTGTCGAGCAGGTTGGTCAGCACCCGCTCGATCAGCCCCAGGTCGGCCGTCACCACCGGCAGGCCCGGCGGAATGTCGGCCACCAGCCGCTGCCGCCGCGCCTCGGCCGCCAGCTCGAACTTCTGGAACACGTCCTGCACCAGGTCGGCCAGCGCGAAGCGCTCCTTCTCGGGCTTGACGACGCCGTATTCGAGCCGCGCCAGCTCGAACAGCTCCTGCGCCAGCCGCCCCACCTTGCGGCTCTGCCCGAGCGCGATCTCGAGGTAGTGCCGGCGCTCGGCCGGCGCCAGCGTGTCGGACTTCATGAGCAGCGTCTCGAGGTAGCCGTGCAGCGAGGTCAGCGGCGTGCGCAGATCGTGCGAGATGTTGGCGAACAGCTCGCGCCGCTGCTGGTCCTGCGTGCGCAGCTCGCGCCACTGGCCGGCGATGCGGCGGGTCATCTGGGCGAAGGCGTCGCGCAGCGTCGCGATCTCGTCGCCCCCGCCCTGCCCCGCATCGCCCAGCGTGGGCACGCCGCTCTCCAGCGCGGCCGACCCTTCGCTGTCGAACTGCCGCACCGCCGAAGTCAGCCGTCGCAGCGGCCGCGTGATGAGGTGGAACGCCGCCAGCCCCGCCAGCAGGCCCAGCAGGGCCACCAGCGCGATCGACCACAGCATGGTGCGCAGCACGCTGCCCGCCGCCACGTTGGCCACCAGCGCCTCGCGCTCCTCGCCCGACAGCACCACGTACACGTAGCCGGCATCACGGCCGTCGATCTTGAGCGGCGCCGCGCTGAAGACCTTGCGCACGCCCTGGGCGCGCGGATCGTCGCCCAGCACCGGCAGGTCGGCGCCGCCCAGCAGCCGGTGGATCGGCGCCAGGTCGACCCGGTCCAGCTTGAGGTGGCCCGGCGGCGCCGCCTGGGCCTCGATGCGCCCGTCGGGCGCCAGCAGGTAGACCTCGACACTGGGGTTGACCGCCATGAGCTTGTCGAACAGCGCGTGCACCTCGGCACGATCGAGCGCGCCGCTTTCACCGAGGATCGGGTTGCTGGCGGCGATGTGGGCCGCCAGGCCAGCCGACAGGCGCTGCGTCACCTCCTGCTCGTGGCGTCCGCTGGCCTGCAGCTGAAGCCAGGCCGAAGCCCCGCAGCAGGCCAGCAGCAGCACGGCGAACACCAGCGACAGGCGCTGCGAGAGCGTGCCGCGCAGCCTCATCCTGTGGCCTCCTCGAGGTCGCCCGCCGCCAGCTTGTAGCCGCGCCCCCAGACGGTCAGGATGCGGCGCGGCGCGGCCGGGTCGGGCTCGACCTTCATGCGCAGGCGGTTGATGTGGGTGTTGACCGTGTGCTCGTAGCCGTCGTGCTGGTAGCCCCACACCTGGTTCAGCAGGTCGAGCCGCGAGAACACGCGCCCGGGATGGCGGGCAAGGAAATAGAGCAGGTCGAATTCGCGCGGCGTGAGCTCGATCGGTTTGCCGTCGACCTCGACCTCGCGCGCGATCGGGTCGATGCCCATCCCGGCCAGCGCCAGCCGGCCGGATTCGATGCGGGCGTTGCGCGCCATGGCCTCGGTGCGCCGCAGCAGGGCCCGCACGCGGGCCACCAGCTCGAGCACCGAGAAGGGCTTGGCCAGGTAGTCGTCGGCGCCCAGCTCCAGGCCCAGGATGCGGTGGACCTCGCTCGAGCGCGCGCTGGTGATGATGATCGGGGTATAGCGCGTCATGGCGCGGGCGCGGCGGCAGATTTCCAGGCCGTCGATGCCCGGCAGCATCAGGTCGAGCACCAGCGCATCCCAGCTGCCGCGCTCCAGTTCGCGCAGGCCGGCGTGACCGTCGGCGGCGTGCGTGACCGCGTAGCCCTCGTCGTGGAGGTGCATGCGCAGCAACTCTGCGATGTGGGCATCGTCCTCGACGATCAGAACGCGCTTGGCGGTATCCATGGCTCATTCTCCCGCTTCCGCGGGGCCCGAGTTATCACGATTAATTGAACTTTTCGTGATGAAACGGCCACCGGGTGCGCCCAACAATCCGGCCTCATGAACCGCGACACCCCGATCCATCCGCTGTGGCTGCGCATCACGCACTGGCTCAACGCCCTGGCGGTGCTGGTGATGGTGGCCAGCGGCTGGCGGATCTACGATGCCTCGCCGTTGTTCCCGTTCGAGTTCCCCGCCGCGCTGACGCTCGGCGGCTGGCTCGGCGGTGCGCTGCAATGGCACTTCGCCGCCATGTGGCTGCTGGCCGCCAACGGCCTGGTCTACCTGGCGCTGAACCTGGCGAGCGGCCGCCTGTGGCGCAAGTTCTTCCCGCTGTCGATCTCCGGCATCTGGCACGACGCGCTGGCGGCGCTGCGCGGCCGGCTCTCGCACGCCGACCCGCGCCACTACAACAGCGTGCAGCGCTTCGCCTACCTGTTCGTGATCTTCGACATCGTGCTGCTGGTGCTGTCCGGGCTGGTGCTGTGGAAGTCGGTGCAGTTCGGCCTGCTGCGCGATCTGCTCGGCGGCTACGAATTTGCCCGCCGCATCCACTTCTTCGCGATGGCGGCGCTGGTGGCCTTCGTCGCCGTGCACCTGGTGATGGTCGCGCTGGTGCCCCGCTCTCTGCTCGCCATGCTCGGCAGCCGTTCCGGAGTCGAATCATGAAGCTCTTCAAGCGCCCTGCCCTGGACACCATCGACGCCGAGGCGGCCCTGGCCGAGGCGCGCGTGCTGATCGGCCGCCGCGTCGCGCAGCCGGCGCGCCGCGCCTTCCTGCAGCGCTCGCTCACGCTCGGCGGCCTGTCGCTTCTGACCGGCTGCAGCATCAGCGACAACGACAGCGTCGAAGCCGCGCTCGGCGCGGTCTCGCGCTTCAACGACAGGGTGCAGGGGCTGATCTTCGATCCGTCGCGGCTGGCACCGACCTACCCCGAGTCGATGATCACGCGGCCCTTCCCCTTCAACGCCTACTACGGCGAGGACGAAGTCCGCACGGTCGCGGAAGAAGGCTTCACGCTCGAGGTGACGGGCCTGGTGGCCGATCGGCGGCGCTGGACGCTGGCCGAGCTGCGCGCGATGCCGCAGGAGGACCAGGTCACGCGCCACATCTGCGTCGAGGGCTGGAGCGCGATCGGCAAGTGGGGCGGCGTGCGCTTCGCGGACTTCCTGCACCGGGTCGGCGCCGACACCGGCGCCAGGTACGTCGGCTTCAAGTGCGCCGACGACTACTACACCAGCATCGACATGCCGACCGCCCTGCATCCGCAGACGCTGCTGACGCTGAGCTACGACGGCCAGCCGCTGCCGCCGAAGTACGGCTTCCCGATGAAGCTGCGGATGCCGACCAAGCTGGGCTACAAGAACCCGAAGCACATCCAGGCCATCTTCGTCACCAACACCTACCCTGGCGGCTACTGGGAAGACCAGGGCTACAACTGGTTCGGCGGCAGCTGAGTCGCCTCAGGCGACCCGGCGCTGCTGGAACGCGCGGCCGTGTTCATTCCGAACCTGGCCTTTTTTTCGCAAACGACTCTCTTGAAGGACCACTGACATGAACACGCTTTCCGCCACACTGCTCGCCACCTGCCTGGCCATCGGCTCGGTCTCGGCCTTCGCCGCCGACGAGATGAAGAAGGACGACATGGCCAAGGATTCGATGGCCAAGGACAGCATGTCCAAGGACGCCATGGCCAAGGGCGGCATGAAGAAGGACACGATGGCCAAGGATTCGATGGCCAAGGACGCGATGGGCAAGGACGAGATGAAGAAGTAGCCGCCACCGCGCCGTCGCAGAGGCCTTGCCATGCTGCTCTTTCTCTTTTCGCGCGTCGGCCGCGTTCTCGCCATCGGCGGCTTGTCGCTGCTCGCCGGCGTCGCACCGACGCTCGCCGCTGCCGACGCGCCGACGCAGGAGCGCGGCAGCGCGGCGCGGCTCGAACTGCCGGTCGAGGGGACGCTGCCGCGGCTCGCCGGCGCCGTCGACTGGCTCAACTCGCCGCCGCTGAGCGCCGAAGGGCTGCGCGGCAAGGTGGTGCTGGTCGACTTCTGGACCTTCGGCTGCATCAACTGCCGCAACGCATTGCCGCACGTGCGCGAATGGCATCGCAAATACAAGGACCAGGGCCTGGTGGTGCTCAGCGTGCATGCGCCCGAGTTCGCCTACGAGAAGAACATCGCGAACGTGAAGAAGGCCGTCGCCGACCTGGACATCGAGTTCCCGGTGGCGATCGACAACGACTTCGCGATCTGGCGGGCGTTCGGCAACACCTACTGGCCGGCGCTGTACTTCGTCGACGCGCAGGGGCGCGTGCGCTTCCACCACTTCGGCGAAGGCGAGTACGCGAAGTCGGAACAGGTGATCAGGCAACTGCTCGACGAGGCGGCCAGGGACCGCAAGCCGGGCTGACATCCGACGGACGCCACCCGGCAGGTCTTCGACCGCCTGGCGTCAGGGACCTGGCAGGTGTTGATCCGGCGACAGGCCGGCGATCGCGCCGGCCGGCGGCAAGTCGGCGGGCTGCACCCGGCAGTTGCCGAACTCGCAGCGCACCGACAGTTCGACCCTGGCCGTGCACGGCACCCGATGGACCTCGAAGCCCGCCCCACGCTCGATCAGCACCGCGCGCGGCGTCGCGCTGCATTGCATCGCCAGCGCGAGCTTCTCGGCGTTGTAGGTATCGCGGCCGGTGCGGCGGGCACCGGGGCGCAGCAACTGGCTGGCCGTGACGCTGTAGTTGGCGCGGTAGTAGTTGGGGCCCTGCATGACGGGAGCGACCGTCAGGGCCACGGCACCGGACGCACCAGGCGCACCAGCACCGAGCCGGCTGACGAAGATGCCGCCCGAAGGCCCATCGGCACTGTCCCGGCGGTCGTAGCTGCGCTCCTCGCCGGCCACCAGCGTGATCCAGCCCGGGTACGCGAAGGCCGCGCCGGACAGATGGTCGATGGTCGCGCTGAGCACGCCACCCACGGCCAGGCTGATGAGCCCCATGTCGGAACGCGAGATCACCTTGGCGGACGCCACCACGCGGCCTTGCGACAGGCAGCGAACCGAGAGGTCGTCACCCGAGCGCCTGACCGTGAGCCGCGGCGCGGAGATGCCCGCCGGTGCCGCCGCCACGGCGTCGCCGGCGCGGCACTCGACGCCGTCGAGCGCCTTGCCATCGGCGGACACCGCGTCGACCTGGATGTCCTGCTGCGTGCCGCGCACGACCAGCGCGCAGCCCGGCAGCGCTTGGGCGGCGCAGGCCCCGAGCAGGGCCGACGCTGTGCAGGATCGCAGGCGGGATCTCATCGGACTTGCATTCCTCTGGAAGCCTGTCGGAGGGAGTCGGTCGGAAAGCGAACTTTAGATGTATCTAAAAGTATCTATTTCGCGCCACTAGATCATAGAGGCCAGGCGGCATTGCGCAAGACCCTGCGCAAAGACGTTCAGCGCGTCGGCGCGGCGGGCAGCAACGGGGCGACCACCTCGGCCACATGCATGCCGTTGGCGCCGCTGATGGCGCGCATCGGCGCGGACAGCCTGGGATCGGCGGCCGCCGCGGCCCAGAAGCTGCGGGCGGCCTCGAACGCCGGCTGCCAGACGTCGGTCCTCGCGCCCAAGCCGAGGAACGAAGGGGCGACGCGGCGGAGCTCCGGCTCGATGCCGCCGCCCACCGGCGCATAGACCATCGGCAGCATGTCGTAGGCCGGCGCGAGCGCGTTCGGCCGATCGTGGTCATCGGTCAGCAGCGACAAGTTTTCGAAGTGACGGTCGCCGTTGCCGATGAGTTCCGAGAAGGCGGCGAGGACGAGGACGCAACGCACGGCGTCGGCATCGAGGATCCGGGCCTCTTCGCATCGCTGTGCGAAGGCCGGCCAGTTGTCCCTCATCCCGAACAGTTCGTCGTCGACCGCCCCTGCGGAGATCAACCCGCGCCGGCCGAAACGGCCCACTCGGTCGAAACGCTCGACTTCCAGGTAGCCGTAGTCATCCAGTTCCAGGTAGTGGGCGCGGGCCGCCGCGATCCCCGCCTTCGACAAGGACCGCAGCGCCAGTTCCTCCAGAACGAGCAGCTCGGCCGAGCGGCTCGCACGGCGCGCGAACTTCACGATCAGGTGGCCGCGCGCCTCCGTCTCGCAGGTGAACTTCGGCTGCTCCCCTCCGGCACTGCTGCCTGCACCGGTCTGTGCGGTCCCGGTCGCCAGGTCGCGATACACACGCTGAATGTCCGGCGCCGGCACGGCCGCGGCCCGGCGCGACGCCATGTGCAAGGCAAAGGAATCGGCGCCCCAGATCAGCGCCCCGCCGACGTCCGCACCGAGCCGGCACAGGAAGCTGGCGCGATGATCGTCCGACCAGTCCCGCAGCGAGGGTGGCACCCCCAACGCAGCCGCCACGGCTTTTGCCAGGCGGGCACCCGGATAGCCCGACGGCGCGGCGAACGCCATCGCCGGGGCAAGACCCTCATGGAATGAACTCGTCCCGCCAGGCGCGTCCACCCACGTGCCGCCCCCGCGCAAGAAGCTGACCGAGCCGATCTCGGCGACCCGGCCCTCCGCATCGACCCGGAACATCGGTTGCGGCGAGGCGACCGGCTCCGCGCGAAGCAGGCCGTAGCGCGGCGTCCGCACCCCCGGCTCGCGGAAACGGATGACCTCGGGCCCCAGCTTCTGAATAGTTCGAGAGAAGGTCGGTTGACTGGCCTGAAGCATCGCCAGCAGCTCCACCGATGACCGCGGTCCCTGGGAAAGTGCGCTGCGCAGCAGGGCAACCCGCTCGGCTTCGCCCTGCACTTTGGATGCCGATGAATTGTTCAATGAATAGTTCAATGAATTTCACCGGGATTCTAGCGCGGCGAAGCAGTGGCAGACTGCATGTTTCGCGCGTTGCGAGGAGTCATTGACATGGCGTTCCACCTGCCCCTGCCCCGCCCTCCGGGCATTGTTCGGCCACTGGCTGCCGCGGCTGCCATCGCGCTCGCCGTGACCCTGGCTGGCTGCGCAACCCGCGCCCCGACCTTGACCCGCGACCAGGTCGCCGCCCTGGTGGCCGACCCGGAGCGCAGCGAAGCCGATCGCACCAACGACCAGCGCCGCAAGCCCCAGGAGATGCTGATGTTCATCGGCGTCAAGCCGGGCATGCAAGCGCTGGACATCAGCGCCGCCGGCGGCTACACGACCGAACTGCTGGCCCGCGCGGCCGGCCCGTCGGGGCGTGTCTATGGGCAGACCCCGCCGCGCCGGACCGGCCCGGCGCCGGCCCAGCCCGAAGGCGGCGCGCCGCCGATGGCTGCCGCCGCCGCGCCGCGACCGCCATCGACGGGCCTGGCGGGCCGCGCCGAACGGCTGCGCAGCGGACACATCGTGGCGGTGGTCCAGCCGTTCGAGCAGCCGGTGCCGCCCGAGGTCGCGCCGGGCAGCCTCGACCTCGTCACGCTGATGTTCAACTACCACGACCTCGGCCACCTGGGTGCCGACCGCGCTCAGCTGAATCGCGCCGTCTTCGCGGCGCTGAAGCCCGGCGGTCTCTACGTGCTGGCCGACCATGCCGGCCGACCCGGCACCGGCATTTCCGAATCCGGCACGCTGCACCGGATCGAGGAATCGTTCCTGCGTGCCGAGGTCGAACAGGCCGGCTTCAGGTTCGCCGATGAAGGCTTCTTCCTGCGCAATCCGAACGACCCGCGCGATCGCAACACGCCGGAGCCGCCGCAGCCGAAGGACGACTTCGTGCTCAAGTTCGTGAAGCCCTGATCGCGGCCTCGAAGGCCAGCGCCAGTTCCTCGGCCGCGTCGACCAGCGGTTGCCGGCTCTCGGCCACGCGGGCCTGCAGCAGCGCCCCCTCGATCGAGGCGACCGCCAGCGCCGCCAGTCGGGCCGCGCGCAGCGGCTCGGCGCCCCGGGCTTGCAGCGCATCGCTGAACACCCGCGCCCAGGCCGCCAGCGCCACCGCACCCGCGTCGCGGATCGCAGCCGAGCGCGGCGCGGTCTCCAGCAGGGTCGTCGCGATCGGGCAACCGTCGCTGAAGTTCGATTCGGCCATCCAGCCACCGAGCAGGGCCGCATAGCGGCGCAGCAGTTCGCCGGGCCCGTCGCTCTCGCTGGCCAGGCCGGCCAGCGTGTGCACCACGCGTTCACCGGCCCAGGCCACCGCGGCAGCGCCGATGGCCTCCTTGCCTTCGGGAAAGTAGTGGTAGATCGACCCCTTGGGTGCCGCGCTCTCCTCGACGATCTGGTTCAAGCCGGTCGCCGCGAAGCCCTGCTGGCGAAACAGGCGGGCCGCCGTCTCGACGATCGCTTGCCGGTGTCTGGGCGCCTGAGCCATGCGCGTGTGTCCCTGAGGTGTCTGGATTCGAATGCAGAATTATATAGACTGGTCTACATCAAATCACTGCATTGAAGAGGTACGCAGATGACCGATGCCACGATCCCCCCACCGGCCGCCGGGCCGGCGCTGCTCGCCGCCATCCAGGCCGTGAACGCCAGCGCGAAATTCAACCGCTGGGCCGGCTTCGAGGTGCTCAGCGCCAGCCCCGGCGACGTCGAATTGCAGATGCCCTGGCGCGAGGAGGCCGGCCAATACAGCGGCTTTCTGCATGCGGGGCTGATCGGCGCGTTGATCGACACCGCCTGCGGCTTCGCCGCCAGCACCCTGGCCGGCCGCGTGCTGGCCTCACACTTCTCGGTGAACTGCCTGCGGCCCGCGGTCGGCCAGCGATTCGTGGCCCGGGCGCGGGTCGTCAAGGCCGGGCGCACGCAGATGTTCACCTCTGCCGAGCTGTTCGCCGAAGAGGCACCCGGTGCCGCGCGCAAGCTGGTGGCGACCGGCGACGCGATCCTGGTGCCGGTGGCGGCGCAATAGCCTAGTAGCGGCGCCGGCCGCGCAGCGCCGACATCAGCAACGTGGTCAGCACCGCCCCGGACGCGGCCGCGATCAGCGACGCCTTCACGGGCTCGTCGGCAATGAACTGCGTGCACGCATCCCGGGCGCGCTGCATGCGCCCTTGGGCGTCGTGGAGCTTCTTGCCGGCGGCGTTGACCGCATCCTTGGCATAGGCACGGCCGGTGGCGGCCGCATCGCCCGCGATGTCCCGCGCATCGCCCGCGATGCCCCGCATGGTGTCGAGGCCCTCGCGGCCTGTGGCCTTCGCGTCCTCGATGCTCGGCCGGATCGACTGCATCGCGTCGGCACCGACCCGCCGGGCCTCGGCGGCGTAGCCCTGCGCCGCCTCGACCGCATCGCGGCCGACCTGGCGCGCTTCGTCCGCGAGTTGGGCGGGTGTCTTGACGTTGTCTGTTTCCATGGCGTCGCTCCTTTGTTGCGTTCCCTGTACTGTCGATGCCCGCGGCGGCCCGGACTGTGAGCCTGGGGATGCGGGCCGTGTAGGGCAATGGCGAGGCAGGAAATCTTCTCACAAGGACCGGGCCGGGGAATCCCCGCCGCAAGGCCGGTCGACGTGCTTCAATACCGCAGTTCCGTTTGCAACGACGAAGGCCGCACAGCCATGGACGATTCCTCGGTCAGGCAGCGACTCATCGCCATCCTCTGCGCCGATGCCGCCGGGTTTTCGCGACTGATGGCCGGCGACGAGCACGCCACGCTGGCGGCGCTCGACGCCGCGCGCGAGTTGTTCAGGGCCCGGATCGAATCGAACCACGGCCGCGTCATCGACATGGCGGGCGACTCCATCCTGGCCGTCTTCGAAACCGCCACCGGCGCGGTCGGCGCGGCGATCGCGATCCAGCAGGACCTCGCGCAGGCCGCCACCGACACCGCTTCCCAGCCACGGATGCCGTTTCGCATCGGCGTCCACCTGGGCGACGTCATCGAGAAGCAGGACGGCACGGTCTACGGTGACGGCGTCAACGTCGCCGCCCGGCTCCAGGCGCTGGCCGAACCCGGCGGCATCGTCGTCTCGGATGCGGTGCGCGGTGCCGTCGGCAGCCGGGTCGATGCGAGCTTCGCCGACAAGGGCGAGCAGCCGCTCAAGAACATCGCGCGCCCGATCCATGCCTTCGTGGTCCGTCCGGGCCGCGACACGGAGGCGCCGGCGGCCGCTCCCCCGCCCCGCGCCAGCCCGCGGCCGTCCGGGGTGTTCGTGGGCCGAAGAGCCGAGCTGGCGCAGCTCAAGAGCGCGCTCCAGGGCGCTCGCAAGGGTTTCGGCCGGATCGTCCTGCTGGCCGGCTCCAGCGGCATGGGCAAGACCAGCCTGACCCAGCAACTGGCCCTGCACGCCCAGGACAGCGGCACGCTGGTGCTCTGGGGCCGCTGTCTCGAAGAGGCCGGGGCGCCCCCCTACTGGCCATGGCGGCAACTGATCCGCAGCTACCTGCGCGGCAGCGGCGACCCCGCCATGGCCCAGACCTTCGGCGCCGGGCTGGCCGACATCGGCAGCATCGCGCCCGAGGTGGCCGAGCAATTCGCCACCCCGCCGGGCGACGCCTCGGTCGTCGATTCGGCGCAATCGCGCTTTCGGCTGTTCGATGCGATCGCCGGGTTCTGGCGCCGCGCGGCGCAGCGCGCGCCTGTCCTGCTGATCTTCGAGGACCTGCACTGGGCCGACGCCACCTCGCTTCGGCTGTTCTCCTTCCTGGCGGGCGAACTGGACGATTGCGCCATGCTGGTGGTCGGCACCTACCGGGACACCGAGCTGTCGCGCCAGCATCCGCTGTTCGAGACCCTGGCCGAGCTCGCCCGCTCGCCGGTGTGCCAGCGCATCGAACTGCAGGGCCTGAGCGCACGCGAAACCGCGGAGTTCGCGGTCGCCGCCAGCGGCGGCACGGCCAGCGCCAACCTGGTGGACGCACTGCACATCCGCACCGAAGGGCACCCGCTGTTCCTCGAGGAAATGCTGCGCTACATGATCTCGGCGCGGGCGCCGCACGAAGGCCATGCGGCTATCGACGATGCGCGGCTGCTGACCAAGGTCCCGACCGGCGTGCGCGAAGTGATCGGCCGACGGCTGAACCGGCTGTCGGCGCCGGCGGCCAGGCTGCTGTCGACCGCGGCCTGCATCGGGCGCAGCTTCGACCTGCCCCTGCTGGCGCGGCTCGAAGCCGACAAGTCCGAGGACGAGCTGTTGCAGGCGCTGGAAGAGGCCATGGGCGAACAGATCATCGAAGCGGTGCCGGACACGCAGCAGTTCCGCTTCGGCCATGCCCTGATTCGCGACGCGCTCTACGACGAGATGCTGGGGATGCGCCGCGCGCGCCTGCACCTGCGCATCGGCGAGACGCTGGAGCAGCAGCACGGCAGCGACGACGGCATGGTGTGGTCGCAGCTGGCCTATCACTTCAGCGAGGCCGGCCCGGGCAGCGCGGCGACCAAGGCCCTCGCCTACGCTCGGCGCGCGGCCGGCCATGCGGCGCGGCTGCTGGCCTTCGAGGAAGCGGCGCGGCTGCTCCGGCTGGCGCTGCAACTGCTGGACCGCCATTTTCCCAACGACCTGGTGCAGCGCTGCGACGTGATGGCGGCGCTGGGCGATGCCGAGCTCTGGTGCGACGTGCCGGAAACGGCGGTCGCCTCCTATCGGCAAGCCGCCGAACTGGCGCGCCAATGCGGCTTGAGCGCCCAGTTCGCACGGGCCGCGATCGGCTTCTCCAGCAGCAGCACGCAGGCCGGCCAATCGGGGGAAGCCGCCGTGGCCCTCCTGCTGGAGGCGATTGCCCTGCACCAGGGCAATGACCCGATGCGGGTCGAACTGCTGAGCCGGCTGTGCGTGGCCTACATCTATTGCGATCGCTCCGCCGAGGCCAAGGAGGCGCACCGGCGTGCGGTCGAGCTGGCACGGCAGATCGACGACATGCGCAGCCTCTACCTGGCGCTCTCTGCGATCGCCGCGGCCGGCTACTGGCCCGAGCTGCTGGGCGAACGCATCGCGGCGGCGGCCGAGGCCTGGGCGATCGCCGAAGAGCTCGCCATGCCGGAACGCATCCCGAACCTGCTGGCCTTCTACCTCTGCGACCTCGTCCGGGTCGGCGATGTCGCCACGATGGGCCGCGTGCGCGACCAGGGCCTGCGGTTGTCGGCGCAGTGGCGTGCCCACTACTGGCTGTCGCTCTGCCGGCACATCGAGGTGCTGGTCGCCCTCAACGAAGGGCGCTTCGAGGACGCCGAGCGCTGGGCGACCCGGGCGCTGGACGTCGGCCGGCGGGTCGCCGAGGACAAGGCGGTCGGTGCCTTCGGCATGCAGATGTTCTGCCTGCGGCGCGAACAGGGGCGCCTGCGCGAAGCGCTGCCGATGCTGCAGCAGTTCGTGCGCGAAACGCCGACCGCGCAGACCTGGCTGCCCGGCCTGGCGCTGCTGTATGCCGAGCTCGGCATGCGCGACGAGTGCCAGGCCGTGTTCGACACCCTTCCCTGGACCCGCCTGTCGCGGCCGCCCACCGATGGCGGCACGCTGACCCTGGTCATCTTCGCGGCCGAGCTCTGCGTCTACCTGGGCCATGCCGAGCATGCGGCGCTGATGTACGGCCAGCTGCGCGGCCACGCGGGCGCCAACCTGCTCGGCGACTCCAGTGGTCCCTGCATGGGGTCGACCGACCGGCTGCTTGGCGCCCTGGCCTCGGTGATGGGGCAGTGGGACCTCGCGCAGCTCCATTTCGAGGCGGCCCTGTCGATGGACCGCCAGACCGGCTCGCGGGTCTGGCTCGCCCACAGCCGCCATGACTACGCGCTGATGCTGCATCGGCGGGCCGAGCCAGGCGACCTGGCCCGGGCCCGCGCCCTGCTCGCGGATGCGCTCGCCGACAGCGTGGCCCTGGGCATGAACGCGCTGACGCCGCGCATCGGGGCTCTGGCGCAATCGCTGGACGAACCGGTCGCCGCGCCGGCCGCCGGCCATCCCTGCGGGCTGACCGAGCGCGAGGTGGGCGTGCTGCGCCTGATCGCGATGGGCCGCAACAATCGCGAGATCGGCCAGGTGCTCGGGATCAGCCCGAACACCGTGGCCAACCACGTGCGCAGCATCCTCGAGAAGACCTACACCGCCAACCGGACCGAGGCGGCGGCCTTCGCCAACCGCGAGGGCCTGCTGAAGCCGTAGCTACTCGGGACGGATGTTCTGGTTGACCCGGAACAGGTTCTTCGGGTCGTAGCGGCGCTTGGCGGCCACCAGCCGCGGGTAGTTGTCGCGGTACGAGGCGCGGATCCGCTCGTCGCCTTCGTCCATCATCATGTTGACGTAGGCGCCGCCTGCCGAATGCGGATGCAGGGCGTTCCAGTAGTCCTTGGTCCAGGCCGTGATGCGGGCGGCATCCTTCGGGTCCGGGCTCACCCCGACGATGACCTCGGCCCAGTTCGCATCGCGGTAGGCGAACGGCGTGTCGGAGGCCTTCGGCCGATGCGCCGCACCGTCGATCGGATAGAGGTGCATGGTCGACTGCGGGGTCGGCATGTCGGGGCCGAAGCGCAGGTGCTCGGCGATCGCCGCGTCGCTCAGCTGATTGACGAAGTCGGCCCGCCAATACCATTGGTCGCCGGGCGGGAACAAGGCGTCGAAGGCCCCCTGCAGCGCCGGGAACGGCATCGGCTGGACGCCGTGCATCAGCGGCGGCCCGAATTCGGCGACCGGCTTGAAGATGGCATCGGCCTCCGCCAGCTCGCCCGTGTAGCACCAGACGACGCCGCACACCTTCCGGCCTTGCAGCGCGGCGGGGAAGGGATCGACCGGCGGCACGGTCAGGTAGGCGAAGAAGCCGTTCAGGGTCTCCGGCGCCGCGAGGATGAAATCGCGGTACCAGCGCATCACGTCGCCGGCCTGCTCCAGCGCCCAGAAGGTCGGCCCGGCGACCACCGTGTCGATCGGGTGCAGCCGGAACAGGAAGGAGGTCACGACGCCGAAGTTGCCGCCGCCGCCGCGCAGCGCCCAATAGAGCTCGGGATGCTGCTCGGCACTGGCGGTGACCAGCGTGCCGTCGGCCAGCACCACGTCGGCTTCGAGCAGGTTGTCGACCGACAGGCCGCAGCGGCGCGTCAGGTGGCCGAGGCCGCCGCCGAGCGTCAGCCCGCCCACGCCGGTGGTGCCGATGATGCCGCAGGGCGTGGCCATGCCGAAGGCGTGGGTGGCGTGATCCACGTCGGCCCAGGTGCACCCACCCTCGACCCGCACGGTGCGGGCCGCGGCATCGACGCGGATGCCGTTCAGCCCCGACAGGTCGATCACCAGCCCGTCGTCGCAGGTGCCCAGGCCGCCCCCGTTGTGGCCACCCCCGCGCACGGCCAGCAGCAGCGACTGCTCGCGGGCGAAGTCGACGCTGTGCATCACGTCGGCGACGTCGCGGCAATGGACGATCAGGCGCGGACGGCGATCGATCATCGCGTTGTAGACGCGGCGCGAGGCATCGTAGTCGGCGTCCCCGGGCTGCACGATGCGCCCGCGCAGCGAGGCGGAAAACTGGGTCAGTTGCTCTTGGTTCAGCATGTCGGATCTCCGGTGGGTGGCACGTCCGGAAGAACGTGAACCACGGCCCCGGTTGTAGGCTCCGCCGGGCCGGACGCAAATAGTCAGACCTGACCATCGGCCAGCGGCCGGGATTGACTATCAGCCGGTGGCGCCTTCCGATGCCTGCGCCCGCAGCCCGCCGATGGCCGCGCCGTAGGCCTGCGAGACCTCGACGATCACGTCGGCCGGCACGTTGGCCCGCCGCGCGGCCTCGCGGATCGCCTCGGGATCCTTGGCTTCGTAGAGGCAGTAGGTCTTGCGCTTGTCGGCGCTCAGGAACGAGAACAGCCAGTTGACGCCGACGTCGCCATTGATCCTCGTGATGGCGATCACGCCATCACTGTCGATTTCGAGTTGCTCGGCGAAATTGCGTTCGATGATGAAGAGCGGCATGTGAATCCTCGGACGGGTCGAAGCGCGCCATGGCGGCCATGGCGCCAAGCCGCATCAGTATGCGCCTAGGTCGAATGCCCCGCCAGCCGCCCCATGGCTCAACGAGGCAGGAGTTCGATCACCTGCCAGGCCCCCTTGGGCTGGCCCTTGCTTCTGCAGAACAGGTAGCTGCCGGCGTTTTGCAGGCTGCGGTGGCGGTTCTCGATGCGCGCCGTCCGGCAATTCGCCCTGTCCTGCGGGTCCTTGCCCGGTGTGACGCTGCCGCCGCTGGTGCCGCGGGGGTTCTCCCACGTGACCGCCACCCCGTCCGCGCCGCTGTCGAGCGCCCGCTGGACCGTCTGCGTCATGAGGTCGACATCGGCGCTGCTGAATCGGGTGATCGGCGTGTCGCGCATCGCGTTGAACAGGTTCAACGGCCTCGCCTGCGCCGAAGCCGCGGCCAGCACCGCGACGGTTACCGCAAGCAATCTGCCTCCCTGGCGCACGGTCATGTTCGAATCCTCCGGACCGGTGAATGGAAAGAAACCGGCTGGATTCTATCGATCAGCCCTCGCCGGGCCGGACCTGGGCGATTCAGCCGACGCGCTTGATCGTCACCTTCACCGAGCCGTGGTTGTTGAGGTAGGCGAACCAGGCGTCGTTCGCGAACAGGCACAGCTCGGGATCGGCGTCGCCGCTCTGCCCGGTGTAGGTCCAGGCGGCATGCATGCCGATCGGGAACATGCAGGCGTCGGAGCGCCCGACGGCCCCGATCAGCTGGAACCAGCGCCCCTCCTTGCAGCGCAGCGCCCAATGCGCCATCGACTGGATCAGGCTGGGCTCGATACGGCCGTCGGCGCTGGACGCCAGGTGCCAGTCGACCCATCGGCTGTCGTCGGCGGCGATCTCGTAGGTCTCGCCGGGCGCCAGCAGCACGCCGGTCGGGTTGTAGTAGCTGGCGCTCGCGATGGCGAGAGGTCCGGATGAGTCCCCGACCGCTAGATGTCTGGCCATGACTGCCCTCCTTTCACGGGTCCCTGCGCTGAAGAGGCGTCTGCAATTTCCTCTTCCCTCGACGTATTTGTACTCCTTCTTTCGAGGCGGCGCCGCCGGTTCGTCGTGTTTGAGACACCCGGATTTTCCCGATGAATTCCTTACGCGAAGCGCCTCGTTCTTCACGCGGTGTTTATGCACGCGACCGTAGGCTCGACGCTTCTTCATTTCGCTCTTCGACCCATGCACCACGTGATAGCCAGAACCCTCTCGATCGCCGCTCTGACGACCCTGCCGATGCTCGCCAGCGCCCAGCTCGCGGGCAACGTCGCGCTGACGACCAACTACAAGTTCCGTGGCCAGGACCAGGACATGCTCGGCAAGGACGACTTCGCGAACAACAGCTACTTCAAGCCGGCGATCCAGGGCGGCCTCGACTACGCCTTCGGTGACAGCGGCTTCTATGTCGGCAACTGGAACTCCAGCGTCAACTGGCTCAAGGGCAACGCCATCGAGATGGACTTCTACGGCGGCTACAAATTCAAGGGCGGCCCGATCGACTGGGACGTCGGTGTGCTGACCTATGTCTACCCCGGCAACACCGCCGGCAACACGACCGAGATCTACGGCGCCGGCACCTGGGCCAACGAGTCCTTCGGCGCCTTCACGGCCAAGTACTCCTGGACCGTGTCCAAGGACTACTTCAACTACGCCGGCAACCAGGGCGACTCGGGCCTGGACGGCACCAACACCGGCTACCTGAACCTCGCCTACACCAAGGAGATCATTCCCAGGGTGACGCTGAAGGCGGCCGTCGGCTACACCTTCTTCAGCAGCGACATCCGGAGCCTTGGCTACAAGGACTACGTCGATTTCAACGTCGGCGCCGCCTACGACTTCGGCAGCGGCCTGTCGCTCGGCGGCTACGTACAGGGCGGCAACGAGCAGAGCGCCTTCAATGCGGTCGTCAGTCCGGGCATCCCGTCGCCGATCGGCCCGATCGGCCAGACCACCTACTCGCCCAACGCGACCCGCTTCATCCTGATCCTGACCAAGACGCTGTAGGGGAAGGCTCTACACGCGGCGTGCTCCGTGGCTGACGGCCCGGGCCCGGCGTCGCGGCGATGGTGAGTCCAAGTCTCGAGGACATCTCCTCGAGTTTCTCAACCGGTCTTCTTCGCCTGAAGGCTCTTGAAAGGACTGACACCATGGCACTCGACAAAGACATGCTCGACCCCCGCGACTCCCGCGGCGAACCCCTGGCCAACGACGAGGTCGTCGATGTCCTCAACGATCTGCTGGAGAACACGCGGGATGGCGGCTACGGATTCCTGGCCTGCGCCGAGGAGGTCGAATCCCCGGCCGCGAAACAACTGTTCGCAAGCCGCGCCGAGGGTTGCCGCCAAGCCGAGGCGGAACTGCTGCAAATGATCGCGGCCTACGGCGGCAAGCCGGCCGATGGCGGCACCGCCGCGGGTGCGTTGCACCGCGGCTGGGTCCACGTCAAGGGATCGCTCGGCGCCAACAGCGAGTTGTCGATCCTCGAGTCCTGCGAGCGCGGCGAAGACACGGCCATCGCACGCTACCGCAAGGCGCTGAAGCAGAACCTGCCGCCCGACGTGCGCGCTCTGGTCGAAAGGCAGGCGGCGGGCGCGCAGCGCAACCACGACCAGATCCGGGACCTGCGCAACGCAGCGCGCGCCGCCAAGGACTGACCGGCCCGGTCACGCGGGCGACTTCAGCTGGGGGATTCAGCGTCCTAGAATCGCCGACCTCCAGCCAGGGCCCGCCCGATGACCGAAGCCTTCACCCAAGCACCCACCCTTTGCGGGCCGCTGCGCCAGCCGCGCCAGATGCTGGCCGAGCAGCGCTACGACGGCCACAAATCGATCCACGACGATGCCATGGCCGAAGGGCTGGGGCTTCGAGCCGGTCCGATCGAGGGGCCAACCCACTTCAGCCAGTTCGACCCCCTGCTCTACCACGTGTTCGGCAACGCCTGGTTCGAGACCGGATGCATCAGCGCGCACTACCAGAACATGGTGGTCGAAGGCGAGGAAGTACGGGCCTTCGTCGAGCGCGATCCGTTGCAGCCTCGCTTCGTGCGTTTGCACGCTGAGAAGCGCGACGGCACACCGGTGCTGATCGGCACCGCTTCCATCGGCGACGCCGCGGGGCTGCCTCACGAACTGCAGCTGCGCATCGCCAAGCTCCGGCCGCCCACGGGCCTGGTCATCAACCGTGATCTCCGGGTGGGGCAGCGCGGCGCGGTGGTCGAGAAGATCCGCATGGGCTTCGACACCCACATGGGCGACCACTACCCTTTCACGCTGGCCGACAAGCTGAAGGCCATCACCGAACCGAGCCGGTGGTACACGCGGGAGTCGGGCGGCGAGTCGCCCTGGGGCCGGCCGGTCATTCCGACGGAAATGATCAGCGTGCTGCTTGGCTCGACATCAGCGCAGTCGGGTCTGAGCGGGCGCAAGCCGGCGGTCGGCCTGTTCGCCGGCCAGGAGATCCGCCTTCTGAACGGACCGCTCTTCGTCGACCAGGACTACGAACTGGAGCGCGAGATCATCGCGCTCAGCGAAAGCGCGCGCACCGAATCGGTCTGGGTGCGCACCCGCGTGTACGACGCGGCCACGCGCGCGCTGGCAGCGGAGATGATCCTGAATGGGGCGGTGATGAAGGCTTCGTATCCCGATTACGAGGGCGAGGCGCGCTTGCTCTACGGGTCGTTTGTAGGGACTCGTTGAACCTTTCAGTCCATCATCCGAAACTTCAGTGAAACTTTTGCAGCTGAAGTTGAAGTTGACCCGATTTCGCGGACACCTGATCCTTATGGATGAAGGAGTCCGATATGCCTACACCGAAGCCTCCGTACCCGGCGGAGTTCCGCCGACAGATGTCGAACTGGTCCAGGCGGGCCGCACGCCGTCACAGTTCGCGCGTGGGTTCGGCTGCACCGCCCAGAGCATCTCTACTTGGGTGGCGCGAGCCGCCGCTGACAGTGGCAAGCCCGTACGCGGCTGGTACAAGCCGCGCCGGCGTCACAGCGCACTCGGACAGATCTCGCCGGCGACGTTTGAAAGGAACTACAACGCAAGTCCAAGCAGCCGCCTCGCCTCGAACACGACTTGACCACCGTCGGCGTCTGCGTGGCATGCGCCACGCCGGCGGTGGACAAGTCTGCATCGCGTGGCAGCCTATCCATCCGACTTGAGAATCAAGTCCCAACCCGTCCGCGCAACAGGGTCAACTTCAAGTCCACTGCATGGGGCATGCGAATCAGGACTAGCTCGAAAGCCTGAGTCGAAGACTCATCCGCCCGCCGGAAGCCAATATTTGCATCAGAGCCCTGTTTGGTGCACCACCGATCAGTATTGGGTTGCCGAGCGCGCGAGGGTGCGGTAGGGTGCGCGATGAAAAATCAATCCCGACACGCTTGGCTTGGCTGGCCTGGACATCTGTTGCTCATGGTTGCCGCAGTGTTTGTTCTTGTCTCCGCTGCGCACGCTGCGGGCAATGACAAGAAGAGCGGCAACCCACCCACGCTCAGCACCAGCGACTTCGACTACTACCTGACGGGCAATGCGGCCGATCAGAAGCCCCGCGCGCCCGACAGTCAAATGACGGTGTTGATGGGTGGCGGGCTTGACGTCGATCAGGCCTTCGTCGACATGATTCGCAAGGCCGGGGGTCACGGGAGTGACAAGATCGATGTGGTCGTCATTCGTGCTTCTGGGGAAGATGGCTACAACGACTACCTTTTCGCAATGGACGGTGTCGATTCGGTTGAGACCGTTGTGATCAAGAAGCACAGCGGTGCCGACAATCCGAAAGTGATCAGCATCATCGAACGAGCGGACGTGCTGTTCATTGCCGGAGGTGACCAGTGGACCTACATCAACCAGTGGAGCGACACTGCCGTCGAGCGCACGATCAAATCCGTGCTCCTTGCGAAGAATGTGCCGATCGGGGGAACCAGCGCAGGCCTGGCGGTCCTGGGCGCCGTTGATTTCTCCGCACAACACGACACGATCACCTCGCCCGATGCACTCAACAACCCGTACGACCTGAGGCTGATGCTTGACAACACTTTCCTCGAAACGGTTCCCAAACTCCAGAACACCATTGCCGACGCCCATCTGGTAAGTCGTGACCGCATGGGCCGGCTCGTGACATTCCTGGCAAGGATGGTGAAAGACGGGATCTCATGGCGCGATGCGCGAGCCATTGGTGTGGATGAGGGCACCGCTGTCGTCATCGATGGTGCCATAGCCAACGTGCGCTCAAATGCCGGCGGAACGGGCGCGGCATATTTCCTGAAGTTTCCCCAAGACCCCGGTACTTCCCTCGTTGTCGAACCCAGGACACCACTCGAAGTTTCGTCGATCCATGTGGACAAGCTCACGAACGCGCCAAGGGACCGGTTTCAGATGGACCCTTGGGTGATGACAGGCGGCACCAGTTACTCACTGTATGTCCAGCGTGGCGTGCTGTACGGGCCAGGCAGCAATCCATACTGAGGCCCCCTCGTCGGGCAACTTACATTGGTCCGTGATGCGATAGCTGCCGTCGGGATCGGCGCAACCCAGACGGCTCACGGCTGGGACTGCATGTTCGCCAAACTCGCCGATAGCTGCACTCCGTCAAGAGCGTGGCCACGCCAAGGGTCAGCGACCAAGCGCGGCTGCGAACTTGTCGAAGAGCAGGCTGTTGCGCCGGCTATGCAAGCGCGCTGGACTACCTGTACGCGCTCGTGATCAGTGACCGGCTCTCGCGCAACGGAACCTCACTCACAACGAAGGAGAAGGACGGCTTGCCGGGAAAGGCGAGAACCATCGCTGCCCTGCGCCGCTTCGAGGGACTTGCGTCGGCCGACCTCAATTTCAATCGCGATAAAGCCAACGAGCGGTAACTCTGGCCTCTTCAGAATGGCCCTGAAGTGCCGCTTCACCATCAGCCAAGGCGCGCATCCCACCGCATGTGGAGCTTGCCCAAAGGACTACGCCAAGCAGCAACGGCGCTCTTAGGTCTCATCGGCCCGAAGCACCGCGAAGATGCAATGCCAAGCCTCCCGGGCGGCGACGGGAGTGGCAAGCATCGAGTATCTCCACGTGCCCGAGCCGAGCGATGCATCACGGTTCGGGAGCGGTCCCCGAGTGATTTGTTCCGGTGAGCCGACTACGGACGTCCTTGGTCTGGCCTGCTGTAGTCGCATACGCCTTGCGGAAAAGTCTGCCTGAGCTTGTCGACAGACGCGGGATCGGGGGCCCACGGTTCATAGGTGCCGTCGGTCAACGCCGCGTCCACGCTTTTCAACGGGCATTTGAAGATCCCGCCTTCCAGCGGCGCGCCGGCGACGATGCGCGAGGTGCTGAACAGCGGGAACGCCAGCGTGCAGATGCCCTCAGGCTTGTCGTCGAGGATCCCGTTCCAGACGTCTGGCCCTGAAGCGATCAGATTACCGTCCACGTCGAAGCAACTGTCCACCGCGGCGGCCGGTCGGTTCCTGGCAATGCCCAGGAACGGATGGGCGCGAATGTTGGCCATCCACTGCGCCATGACGTCGACCGCGACGTAGCTTTTGTCCACCGGCAGTGCTCCAGGCTTCGTATCGGCGAACCAGATTACAAGGTGGTCGCTCGTCCCCATCCGCTTCAGCACGCGCTGGCGTATCGCGAAGGCCTGGTGGGCGTTGTGCATGTTGACCTCGCGCTCGAGGTATGGTCGGCTGTCGATGGTCGGCACGGGCATGAGGCCGCTGAACACAAGGCCGAAGGTGTAGGCCGCACGCATGGCATCGAGGTTGCCCTCGGTACGCGGCGCCGGTATCCGACTTCAGTCCGTACTGGACGCCGACGTTGTCCCACGTATGGCGCGCGTAGCCGTCGACACCGACGCCATAGCGAATCCGCGACGATGAGACCGTGCGCGAGACGATCCTCGAGCTTGTTCTCCCCGTCGACAGGAGCCGGATAAACACCGGCAGCAGCGTTTCGTCGCGAACGTCCCCGGTTCTCGCGTCAGTGCTTGTGCATTGCTTGCAGCTTCCACCGGCGTAGAAGAGGGTTTCATAGACGACGCCAACCCGGACGAATCGCCACTTCCACCGCCGCAAGATGCGACGGACAGCGCCACAAGCAACGGCCACGCAAAGCGTCGCCGGCTCGATTCAACCCGCGAGCTGTTCATGCGCTTCTCCACGCCGCATCATGGTGAGCGCCGAGCTGATCGGCCGCTCGCCGGAGGTGCAGGTTTCGCCACGGCTGTCACGGGCCGCCGACACCATCCGTCGGACCGTCCACGCGCAGGCGCAGATCATCGATGACCTGCTGGACCTTTCGCGGCTGCAGACCGGAAAACTGACGCTGAGCCGTTCGCCGGTGAAGTGGCGGCCCATCATCGAGTGGATCACAGATGCGCTGCGCAAGGATGCGCAGACGAAGCAAATCGCCCTCGCCGTCGAAGCCGAGGACCTGTCCATCTTCGCGGACGTGGTGCGGGTCGAGCAGATCTTCTGGAACCTCGTGAGCAACGCGCTGAAGTTCACGCCACCCGGAGGCACGGTCCATGTGCGACTGACCCGCGATGGCCCTTGGGCGCTGCTGGAGGTGCAGGACAGCGGACGCGGGATCGAACCGAGCTTTCTCGGGCAGGTGTTCGACATGTTTCGTCAGGGAGATCACAAGCCCACCACCCGGCGCGAGGGCGGCATGAGGATCGGTCTGGCTCTGGTCAAAAGCTGGCGGAACTCCATGGCGGCAGCGTCGAAGCGGATTCGGAAGGCCCCGGCAAGGGCGCCGTGTTCAAGGTACGCCTGCCGTTGCTGGAGGGCACCTTCGGCAGCAAGGAGCCTGGCTTCCAACTGGTTTCGCGCCGGGCCTTGGCAGGACAACGCTGGCGCGGAACCGAAGCGTGGGCGAAGACGCTGGAGGTGCTGCGACGCGTCGATGCGTCAAGCGCGCGCCGGCCCTGCGCGCCCTCCCGAAGCGTTAAGACACCAAGGGTTTTCGCTGACGAGTTGAGGGTCAAACCCTGTTCCCGAGGGCGGTAAGAATTACGTAAGATTCGCGCTCACGCCCCAACCAAGCCACCCATGCTCGACGTCGACTTGCCAGCGCCCGCTGCGGCCGTTCGCGACCTTCTTGCCAGCCGCGGGATCGTTCCGGCGCTGGCCCTGCTCAACGACAGGACGCCTTATCGGTTCACGGCGATCTACAAATTGAACGGCGATGTGATGCACGCGGCGCATGCCTTCGACCGCGATTCCGAATACCGCACCTGGCTGAAGGTGGTGCCTCTGTGCAAGAGCTTCTGCCAGCACGCGCTCGAGCATGGCGAATTCGTGACCAGCCATGCCTCTGAGGATCGGCGCCTGACGAACCGACCCTATGCCGGCATGGTCGAGTCGTACTACGGCCGGCTGTTGACGCGAGAGTGCGGCATGCCCTATGGCACCTTCATCCATTTCGACTTGGAGCCGCGCAGCATTCCCACAGGGGAAATCGACTTCCTGCGCGAGGTGATCCCCCAGTTCATTGACTATCTGGAATGAACATTCCAGAGAAATCGCCGTTATTGAAGAGTCGCTTCCGGGCGACGTCCGCCAAGCCAACGAGCGACTGGTTTAGGGCGGAACGCGCCATCTATGCGTTCAGTCCATCGTGCCAGCATAGCCAACGTCCGTAAGGCGACAAGGCCTGTGAACGCCTTTCGTCGTAGCCATGGATGTCGGCCTTCAGGGTGAACAAACATCCCATCCTAGAAGCGGCGGTTCCACCTGACGCCACCTTCTTGCTTCCAAGCGAAGTCGTCAGTGTCCTTTGTCGCCGCGCTTAGGACTGCTTGAATCTCTTCGCGACGTTCAGCTAAACCTTGCTCTACAAGATAGCTCGCAAGCGGCGGTGCGCTGGAGAACGTACGGGTATCGGCGGACAGCGACGAACAGAGGACGCAGCGTCGACAACATGGTGAATTCGCACACCCGCTCGAAGGCGCGGAGCCCATCGTGGCCAGCCTGGTCCACCCGCGTTCGGAACCGTTGTCCGATGGCGCCGAGCCTTCGCGCGGACGTTCAAGAGCGTGTTGCTTCAATCCCGTTTGCAGCTTGCTCCGAACCCGCAGCGCGTTTCAACGACTGACCTGCGGCGCGAACAGACTGAGGCGAGCGGCACCAGCTCGCCGAGTCCCGACGGCCCTGCGAGTCAAGAGAACATATGGGTAGTTGACCGACTGCGTCGGAGCTTGAAATTCGCTAGGCTTGGCTGGCGAGCGATCCCATCGAGCGCGGAGACCACGCCATGAGCCAGGGCGCACCTCTTCATCTGCATGTGCCAGAGCCCACTGGGCGGCCGGGGCATGAGACGGATTTTTCGTACCTCCACCTGTCGCGCGCCGGCGAGGTCCGAAAGCCGCCTATCGACGCATCGCCAAACGACACCATCGATCTGGCCTACACACTGGTGCGCGTGCTCGACGACGAGGGCCGCGCCATCGGTCCGTGGGCGCCGGAGTCCGACCCCGAACTGCTGCGCCGCGGCCTGCGCGCGATGATGAAGACGCGCGCATTCGACGCCCGCATGCTGATCGCGCAGCGGCAGAAGAAGATCTCGTTCTACATGCAGTGCCTCGGCGAGGAGGCCATCGCCACCGGCCACGCGCTGGCGCTGCAGCAGGGCGACATGTGCTTTCCCACCTACCGCCAGCAGGGCCTGCTGCTGGCGCGCGACGACGTGTCGATGGTGGACATGATCTGCGAGTTGATGTCCAACGAGCGCGACCCGCTCAAGGGGCGGCAGCTGCCGGTGTGCTATTCGATGAAGCGGGCCGGCTTCTTCTCGATCTCGGGCAACCTGGCCACGCAGTTCATCCAGGCGGTGGGCTGGGGAATGGCCTCGGCGATCAAGGGCGACACGCGCATCGCGTCGGGATGGATCGGCGACGGCGCCACGGCCGAGTCCGACTTCCACACGGCGCTGACCTTCGCCCACGTGTACCGCGCGCCGGTGATCCTCAATGTGGTCAACAACCAGTGGGCGATCTCGACCTTCCAGGCCATCGCCGGCGGCGAGGCCACCACCTTCGCGGCTCGCGGCGTGGGGTGCGGCATCGCCTCGCTGCGCGTCGACGGCAATGACTTCCTCGCCGTGCTGGCCGCGTCGCGCTGGGCCGCGCAGCGCGCCCGCGGCAATCTCGGGCCAACGCTGATCGAATGGGTGACCTATCGCGCCGGCGCGCATTCGACCTCGGACGATCCCTCGCGCTACCGGCCGGCCGACGACTGGTCGCGCTTTCCGCTCGGCGATCCGATCCCGCGGCTGTCGCAGCATCTCATCGGCATCGGCGCCTGGTCGCAGCAGGAGCACGAGGAGACGCAGGCGAAACTGGAGACCCAGGTCAACGCCGCGCTGAAGGAGGCCGAGCGCTACGGCTCGCTGGCCGATGGGCATCTTGCCGGCGCCGCGACAATGTTCGAGGACGTCTACAAGGACATGCCGGGGCACCTGAAGCGGCAGCGCGAACAGATGCAGTCCGGAGCCGCGTCATGAGCGCCATGACCATGATCCAGGCCTTGCGCTCCGCCATGGACGTGATGCTCGAGCGCGACGACAACGTCGTCATCTACGGCCAGGACGTCGGCTATTTCGGCGGCGTGTTCCGCTGCACCGAAGGCCTGCAGGCCAAGTACGGCCGTTCGCGCGTTTTCGACGCGCCGATCTCCGAAGGCGGCATCGTCGGCTCGGCCGTCGGCATGGGCGCCTACGGCTTGCGCCCGGTGGTCGAGGTGCAGTTCGCCGACTACTTCTATCCGGCCTACGACCAGATCGTTTCCGAAGCGGCGCGGCTGCGCTTCCGCTCGGCCGGCGACTTCAGCGCGCCGATCACCATCCGCATGCCCTGCGGCGGCGGCATCTACGGCGGCCAGACGCACAGCCAGAGTCCGGAGTCGCTGTTTACCCACGTCTGCGGCGTGCGCACGGTGATGCCATCGAACCCGCGCGATGCCAAGGGCCTGCTGATCGCCTCGATCGAGAACGACGACCCGGTGATCTTCCTGGAGCCCAAGCGCCTCTACAACGGCCCGTTCGACGGCCATCACGACCGCCCGCTGGTGTCCTGGTCGGCCCATCCGCTGGGCGAGGTGCCCGAGGGGCACTACGTCGTGCCTCTGGAATCGGCCACCGTGTTCCGCCCCGGCACCGACCTGACGGTGATCACCTACGGCACGATGGTCTTCGTCTCGGAAGCGGCGGCGCGCGAGACCGGGATCGACGCCGAGATCATCGACCTGCGCAGCCTCTGGCCGCTGGACCTGCAGACCTTGGTCGATTCGGTGAGGAAGACCGGCCGCTGCGTGATCGTGCACGAGGCCACGCGAACCAGCGGGTTCGGCGCCGAACTGACGGCGCTGGTGCAGGAGCACTGCTTCCATCACCTCGAGGCGCCCATCGAGCGCGTGACCGGCTGGGACACGCCCTATCCGCATGCGCAGGAGTGGGCCTACTTCCCGGGGCCGGCGCGCGTGGGCGCTGCATTCCGGCGGGTCATGGAGAACTGAATGGGCACCCACGCGATCAAGGTGCCGGACCTCGGCGAAGGCATCGCCGAGGTGGAGTTGGTGGCGTGGCGCGTGCAGCCCGGCGACATGGTGGCCGAAGACCAGGTGCTGGCCGACGTGATGACCGACAAGGCCACGGTCGAGATTCCCTCTCCGGTCGCGGGCAAGGTGCTCGCGCTCGGCGGCGACGTGGGGCAGCAGATCGCCGTGGGTTCGGAGCTGATCCGCATCGATGTGAGGCCCGATGGCGAGGCGGAGGCGGTGTCGGCCGCGCCCGCAAAAGCGCCGGCGCCGGCGCCGGCGCCTGCAGCGGCAGCGGTAACGGCATCGGCAAGCGCACCGGTCGAGCGCGCGCGCCCATCGGGCGGCAAACCGCTCGCCTCGCCCGCGGTGCGCCATCGGGCCGCGGCCCTTGGCATCGATCTACGGCAGGTGCCGGGCAGCGGCGCGGACGGCCGCGTCCTGCACGAGGACCTTGACGCCTGGCTGGTCCGGCGGGCCGGTCCGCAGGCGCCGGGTGCGGCGCGCTACGCAGAACGCGATGACGAGGAGGCCGTGCCCGTGACCGGCGTGCGCCGGCGCATCGCGCAGCGCATGCAGGACGCGATGCGCCGCATCCCGCACTTCACCTACGTCGAGGAGATCGACGTGACCGAACTGGAGCTGCTGCGCTCGCGGCTCAACGAACGCTGGGACAGCGAGCGGGCGCACCTGACGCTGCTTCCGCTGCTGGTGCGTGCGGTCGTGCTGGCGGTACCGCGTTTCCCGCAGGTCAATGCCCGCTTCGACGACGAGGCGGGCGTGCTCACGCGTCACGGCGCGGTGCACGTCGGCATCGCGACCCAGACCGTGGCCGGCCTCATGGTGCCGGTGCTGCGCCACGCGGAGGCACGCGACCTTTGGTCCAGCGCGACCGAGATCGCCCGTCTGGCCGATGCCGCGCGCGCCGGCCGGGCCACGCGCGACGAACTGAGCGGCTCGACCATCACCGTCACCAGCCTCGGCCCGCTGGGCGGTATCGCCTCCACGCCGATCATCAACGCGCCCGAGGTGGCGATCGTCGGCGTCAACCGCATCGTGCAGCGCCCGGTGATGCAGGGCGGCGCGGTGGTCGCGCGCCGCATGATGAACCTGTCCTCCTCCTTCGATCACCGCGTGGTCGACGGCCAGCTTGCGGCCGAATTCGTGCAGGCCGTGCGGGCTTCGCTCGAATGCCCGGCCCTGCTCTTCGTCGTGTAGCCCTATGTGGCGAGCGCGGGGTTGGGCTCGGCGAGCGCCTGGCGGCCCCGCAGGCGCGTCGATCAGGGTTTGAGTGTTGGTCGGTACTCGGCCGCGCGCTCGTCCAGCCCCACAAGCCAGAAACGCGCGTCCGTGGCGTCACCGTGATACGAGGCGGGGAGCCATGCACCAAGTCTGCCGTATTCGGCTTGCAACTCGTCCAGTGGAGGACACGTCGCGTCGCCGGCTCGCTTGTCGAGCGCTTGTTCCAACACCAGCCGCCACGAGGCGGGCAACTCAATGGTGGGCAGATAGGTCGCGGCTATCCTCGCGGCCGTGCGCGGCAGGTGTTCGGCATCGGCACGAAGCACGCGCAGCACTGCGAACTCGTGCAGGGTTGGCGGTCTAGGTGCATTCATATCGCTGTTCAGCTTGTAAACGTGCAAGTCCTGTCGCCCGCTGACATCGGGCGACTCCAGGCAGCTAGCTAGCTGAACGACCTTCGACGAGTTACCAGCCGGAGCCAAGTTCCTGACGAAGACATCCGAAGGCGAGTACAGGACACCCGGAGCCGCGGAACAAAAGACGGTGCCGCCCGACGTCGAGGCGATCCCGCAGGACAAGGCCGGCCCGGTAAAGCGCGCCGCGGCGAAGCCCGACGACGTCGCCCTGATCGCGATGCCTAGTGGAAGTGGCCCGGGTCCGGCTCTTCGACGAACACGGAGATGTGCCGCAGGTGGATCATGGCCAGTATCGTAGACCTGTCGCATTGGTCCGATTCCAGACCGGTGTGGTTATTGTTTTCGAATGGCGAAGCTGCTGGGAAGAGTCATCGTGGTGCTGACGTGCCTCACCGGACCAGCGTGGGCGGCGCTGATCGCTGGCCTTGGTTCATCCGCCAGGTCCGATCAGCTTTTGGCCTTCATTTGAGCCAGCGCCGCGAGCCGGCGAATGCGCGAGTCGGTCAAAACTGTCATGAGGTTCCTCATCTCTCTGATGGTGCCTCGATTTCGCACGATTTAAACCTTGCCCGATGGGACAGTCACCGGCGCCGGTACGGGAGCCACGACTCAGCGTTTGCCCTGGCGGATTCCCCTATGCTGGCGACCGTTCCTCCTACAGGTCTCGACCTTGAGGAGCCGCCATGCCAATGGAACTACTTCAGGCGCTCGCGGATGATGAGTTGCCAGTTGAACTTTTCTTGACACGCGAGGTTCAGGACAAACTTCGCATCCTCCATGATGCCGGCCACATCATCTGTAGCTTCCCGGCCGCGGAATCGGCTCATTTGGAGCCTATTCGCGTCCACATGGTGACGCCGCTGGGCCGCAAGGCGCTCAGGTACTTCGGACCTGAACAGGTGCGAAGCAAAGAAGACGACGGTTGGTCGGAACTACTGGAGCGGTCGGGCGCGTAAGCCCCGCCCACAGCATCCAGCGGGCTGCGTCGTGGTTGTATCGTAGCCCTGCGGCACGAGCAAGACACCCGGCGCGGCGTTCCAGCGTTCCAGCGTTCCGTCGATATGCTGCCCGTCGACGGCGATCTCGACCTGCTTATGCCGCGTCGTGGATTTCATTGGCGCGCTGTTGCTTTTGGCGTGAGTGCCCACAACGATCACTATCGTCCTGGCCCGCCGCCGCCAGGGCCGCCACCACCCCCGCCGGGACCACCCCCACCGCCAGGGCCGCCACCACCCCCGCCGGGACCACCCCCACCGCCAGGGCCGCCACCACCCCCGCCGGGACCACCCCCACCGCCAGGGCCGCCACCGCCTCCGCCGGGGCCACCCCCGCCGCCAGGGCCGCCACCGCCTCCGCCGGGACCACCCCCACCGCCAGGGCCGCCACCGCCTCCGCCGGGGCCACCTCCGCCGCCAGGGCCACCACCACCGCCGCCGGGTCCGCCACCACCGGCACCGGTACCACCCGCCCCACCGCTACCACCAGCGCCGGGCCCACTACCCGCGGATCCGCCGCCTGCGGACCCCGCAGCGCCCGCGCCGCTGCCACTGGGAGCAGCTGCGCCTCCGGCACCTGCCGCGCCTGCGCCGGAGCCCCCCGCCCCCGACCCGGCGCCCCCACCAGGATCGGCGCCCGAAACGACCGCCGCGACGCTGCTACCGCCCTTGAACGCGGTTGCCGCGCCGACCGCCCCGACACCGGAAGCTGCGCTGCCAATCGAAGCCTGCTGGCCGACTTGCCCTCCTGGGGTGTTGCCCACGCATATCCTTTCTCCGAACGGGTTGTAGCGATCGCATGCGGGGTTGCTTGGCGCTGCGGTGCGAATGCCGGCCTTGCCCAGTTCCGCCCTGGCGCGAGCCGTCTGCAAGGTCTCCCCATCCCGTGGCTTCAAGGGCGTGGTGGGGGAGACAAGGACGGGCGGACGCACAGGCTGGGGTTGAATTCGCTCAGCGATCACCGGGAGCGAAAAGGCTTCCTGCTTTTCCGGCGTGCGTGGCATGGCCCGATCCCGGTGACGCAGGACCGTTCGCCGCTCATGGGCTGGGGCATTCGACACACCCACTTCCGGAGCATCCAGTTCCGGGGCCCGCACTGCCAGGACGGGCCGTGGCTCGGCGCTCTCTTGCGGCATTGCCACCTGCGTGGGCACCTCAGCTCCCTGTTGTTCCGCAAGCGACGACTCGGCCACGGGCGGGGCATCGTGCTCCGCAGCCGTTGCTGCAACCGGCGGCGGGATCAGGGGCGCAACCTTCGCGACCAGGAATGAGGGGGCGAGTATCGGCGGCGACTTTGCCAGCGTCTTCTCCCAAGCAGTCCCGAGTCGCGGATGCCAATAGACGAATGCCGCTGCGGTCAGAAGAAGAAACAGCAGGAGCAACGCCAGTGAGGTGTCGAAGCCCGGTGGCCGCCGAGATCGAACGGAGCGCCTTGGGTCGGGGTCGACAGCGGGCGCCGGCCGCAATTCACGCAGCGCATTTTCTGGCGGCGCGAACCCGTTGCGTGTGTCCGGCATCGTCGCAACGAAAGCAGCCGCATCGAACCGGACGCCCGAAAACTTGCCCGCACACCCGCGGCAGAACTTGGCCCGGTCCCGATTGGGTGTGTGGCAGGCGTCGCAGTATTTGGTCATGCTTGTTCCCCCGCTTCCGTCGAGGAACGCTCGCGCCCTATCCCACGGGAATCCACGAGGTGAGGATGACGAGCGAATTGATCACGACGAAGAAGGCCACGAGATCCAGAGCGGATGCTCGGCGCGGCACGGCGAGCTCGTCCCAATGCGACGCCGCCACGGTGCCCAGTTCCTTGGCGACATAAAAGCCCGCGAGCTTGTGCGAGCAGCATTTGCAATAGCGTGCCGACCCGAGGTTGATCGTGTTGCAGGCATCGCACACCTCTGCCGAACTGGCGCCCACCCGCAGCCGGACCAGATCGATCAAGCTTCCGAAGGCGGTGAACTGCGCAGGCGGCGTCTCGGCCAACGATTCGACGGCATTCATTGAATTTCTCCTTGGTGCACGCGGGTAGCCAGTCGGCTGGACGATCCCTTCGGATGGGAAGGTTTCACATTTCCTATCGTTGTCCTACAGCCGTCGCGCCGGATTTGTAAGACAGTCGCTCACAAAGATGTCCCATTGGTAACGATCGGTTAATGTCTCTCTTGAAACGCGGAGAATCGGATTGCAAGAAAGACTGCAAGACCTCATCGGAACGCGACATCCCGATGAACGTCGCCCACAACGTGCCAGCTCCGGTTCCCGGACAGGTCCTTTCGCGGAGACACGCTCGCCGAGGCCGTAGCGTGGCGAAGCATTTCTATGGCGCACAAACGCACTGGATCGAAGACTGGGAAGCCTCAGGCGGCGGCGCCATCCGCCAGCGATGCCCTGGCTCAATCCACGGAAGGTCAGGTGCGCTGGGTGCTGGCTGCCTGCGCACGCGTCTTTCGGCCCATGATCCGCCTCGCTGTCGCCTACGGCATCAAGCACCGCGATCTGGAAGTTCTGTTGCGCGACCTCTTGCTCGACGAAGCGCGTCGCGTGTGGGTAAATAAAGGCACCGAGCCGAACATCAGTCAGCTGTCGGTCACCACGGGATTGAACCGCAAGGCAGTCACGGCCAAGGTGCGGGAGCCTGAAGAAAGTCTGCCGCGCTCTGAGATGTCGGCCGAAGCGAAGACCCTCACGCAGTGGCTGCAGGCGTACGCCTATGACCCCGCACTGCGCTCCTTGCCGATCGCGGCCGAGGATGGGCAGCTCTCCTTCGAAGCGCTGGCTCGGAACGCGAGCCGTGGTGACCTGCACCATCGAGCCATCCTGGACGACTTGATTCGCCTTGGCATGGTGATTGAATTCGATGGTCGCGCTGAACTCGCCACGGGAGCCTTCGTTCCCGCGAACGACCTGAAGCAGATGCTCGCCTTCCTGGGCGATAGCGCACGCGACCACTTGCTGGCCAGCGTGTCGAACACGCTGGGCACGAAGGCGCCCCTGCTCGAGCGATCGGTGTTCGCCGGTGGCATCTCGCTGGCCGACTGCGAGCGAATTCACCATTTCGTGCGGGAACGGTGGGCGGGACTGCACCATGACCTGACCCAGGAAATGACGCGCGCCTACAACGCCGCCGACGAACGCGCGACAGGCCGCATACGTGTCGGGATCTACACCTACTATGAAGACGCTGGGGCGGACGACACTACGATGTCCGTTCCAACTTTAGAAGCACCAGGGAAAGCAGGATGACCAGCCGTCTACTCCGCGCCGGGATCGTGGCGCTGTCCACAGCCTTGCTGCTCTCCTGCGGGGGTGGGGGCGGTGGCGGGGGTGGCGGGAGTGGCGGTGCCAGTGCGCTGGTTGCTAGCCCCGGGAGCAACCCACCGCTCCCGAATACCGATGGCAGCGCGATGGACGCGACCAACGGCTCCTCCGCCGATGCTGGCGCTGGCGCACCGGGCGTTTCCAGTCCCGCAGGCGGCGGTCTGGGTGGCATCGCAGTGGATGCCGCGAGCAGCGCGACCCCGACGGCGTCGAGTGGCGACGATGCGTCGGGCGTCGGCTCGGGGGGGACTGGCGTGAGTACGGCTGACGCCACCGGCGTCGGGGCAGTCGACGGGGCGGGCAGCATCATCGTCAACGGCCTTCGCTATGACACGGCCCGGGCTGTAGGCAATATCCTCGACGCCCCAGCCGGGCTGCAGTTGGGCATGACCGTGAAGGTCACCGGCCCGGTCAACACGGACTTCACGAACGGCATCGCGCGTCACGTGGACTCGGCAGCAGATCTCAAGGGCCCGCTGCTGTCGGTCAATCTGCCGCAGGGCAGTTTCGTGATACTCGGCACTACGGTCAGCACGGACTCGGGTACTGTGTGGGCCGACGCTTCCGGCCTCGCGGCCATTCCAGCCGGAAAGACGCTGCAGGTCTGGGGTCTGCCAGGGCCGAGCGGGGTTCTGCGCGCCACGCGCGTCGAACAGCGCGACCCAGGGGAATTCATTCTCACGGGCACCGTTGAGGGTCTCGACACGACTGCCCACGCCTTCACGCTGGGAGGGCTGGTTGTCGAGTACGGGGTTGCCGTGCAATCGGGCAGTCTCGACGGCCAGCCGCTCGCCAACGGGACTGTCGTTCGCGTGCGGGCTGACACATTGCTTCAAGGCCGGCTGGCCGCGAAGTCGGTTCAGTGGTGGTACCCAGTCCCGCGAGTCGAGGGCAGTACCGCTCAAATTGCGGGCCTCGTGACGAACTTCGCAGGTCCCGCTTCCTTGCGCGTGTTGGGCCTGCAGGTCGACGCTTCAGCCGCACAAATCACCGGCGGTCCGCAAGCGGCGCTCGGCAATGGCGTGAAGGTTGAGGTCGGCGGACGCATCGCCAACGGTATTCTGAAGGCGACGAAGCTGAAGATCCGGAATGTGCCCGGGACCGGCGGGCCAGCTTCGTTCGACCTGACCGGGACCGTCGGCGCCTTCCGTTCGTCCGCCGATTTCCGTGTCAGGGGACAGCCCGTGAATGCCAGCAGCCCGAACGTGCACTTCAGCAATGGCACAGCGGCCAATCTCGGCAACGGCGTCAAGGTCCATGTCCATGGCACGGAAGTCCTGAACGGCGTGCTGACTGCCGACAGCATCGAGTTCCAATAGTTGAGAGCGACGGTCGAAGATCCTGGTGTGGGCCGATTTTTGCCCGCCACTTGGTCATTCTCACGCGCTCATGCTGTTGGGCGCTTGCGTGCGAGCGGCTCGGCTTCGTGCTCGATCCCCCACCGGGCGCTTCGCCGGAGGGCGCGACAGCCGACTTGGCCGCTGCGTTGGAGAACGTTGGAGCGGCACTCGACGAACTCCAAATAGCCTTCGGAATGGCTGACCTACCTCCCGGGACATGCTTCAGTCCTCCCTGGCCTCGTCTGTAGGTCCAGACGGGCATCCACCAGCGGTCCCCGCCCGCAGTCGCATAGGCGCGATCCGAATGGTGCGGCCGCTTTAGAGGTGCATCGTCTCCTCTCCAATCACTCAACAGGAGACCTGCGATGGCTGATCTGAATGACCCCCGCGTGCCGGGCGACAAGGATGGAACCGGTACCGCCACTGGCGTGGGTGCGGTGCTGGGCGGCGTTGCTGGTGGCGTAGCTGGCGGCGCTGCCGCCGGTGCGGCCGTTGGCGGAATGACCGGCCCGGTCGGCGCGGTAGTGGGCGCTGCGGTTGGTGCCGTGGCCGGCGCTCTGGCAGGCCGTGCCATCAAAGCCGACCCGGTCGCCGAAGACGCCTACTGGCGTGAGAACTATGCCGGGCGAGACTATGTGGCCGCCGGTACAAGCTACGACGCCTACTCGCCCGCCTATCGCTACGGCGTCGATGCCTATTCGCGTTTTCCGGATCGGAAGTTCGACGATGTCGAAGCGGATCTCGGTCGAGACTGGGGGACCGCTCGGGGACGGTCGTCGTTGGAATGGGATCGAGCCAAGCATGCGACACGTGATGCCTGGCAGCGTCTCAGCGACAACGTCGAAAGAGCCATTCCTGGCGATTCGGATCGTGACGGTCGCTAGCGCTCGATGATCGACAAGGCGGCCACGGTCGTCTTGTCCTATTCCGCTGGGCAGGGCTGCGAGATAGCTCGGGTCAAGTCCACAAGGCCAACAGGTTGAAGGTCTTGGGGCCGGTCACCCGTACTGGATTGACGCATGCCGGCAACCCGACAGCTCGGGCAGCCGCCTCGGGTTCAGGCTTGCCGTTTTTCGATCCAATGGGTGGCCGGACCATGAAGTCGATTGCCAACTTCCAAGGCCCGAAGCAGCCTTTGGCGGTTGATGTCGTTGTCGGGGATCCACAGGTGATCGCATCCGCCCTCAGGCTGGCACCCATGTGACACTTCTTCGGATCGGCGAAGCCTGATCTCGGTGAGTGCTCGCAACACAGTCTTCACGGCAAAACTCCTCTAGGAACGCGCAGCGTCGCGGACCTCGAACGCCCTTCGCCAAATTCTTGCGACAAACGGCAACAACCTTTGATTCGCCGCCTCGAGCTTTGCGCGCGCTTTCCTCGTTCGTGTGAGCGTTCGCCGAGAGGCCTGCGGTCCATCCGCCAAGCGTGACTTCTTCCAGGAGTCTCCTAGGGAACGCCGTCTTCGATTGCCAGTCCTGGAAACCGTGGGTTCCGAGATCGGCAGCTTCGGTGAGATCATGGTTTTAGTGAAAAAGTAAAGAAACCAAAGTACTACATTTGTCTACAATAGTTACATGGACGAAACACGATACGACGCAGAGTGGCTGGCGCAAGAGTCGGAGTACGCAGCGCGGGCGTCGTCACCACGGCGAATCTCCCGGCGCGGGAAGGAGCCCGCAAAGGGTCTCGGCCTGGGAGCTTGGCGTAGCTGCGCGCTTGTCGTTGGCCTCGCCGTGGCCTTGGCTTGGACCATGAAAGTGGCCATGGGCAGTTAGACCTCAGCGCCGAGAAAATAGGCACGTGCCTTGCACAGCATGAAGGGCCTAAAGGCGTAGGCGCGCCCATGCCTAGGGCTTTCGAGGAGGCTAACGATGAGAAAACACCAAAATGCCAACGATGGCGTCGAGATTGCCTCGGCAGGTGGTTACCGCGTCTATAGGGTCGCGAAGGCCGACGGCAGGGTGGTTTTTGAACTCGTCGGACTCGACGGCGAGAAGCTGCCGTTTGTGTTCGGAGACATGCACGAGGCGATGGCCGCGATGACAGCACTCCTCGCGCGACCCATTGCCGACGACGTCGGAGGCGCAGCAGCGCTCCCTACGCTACCCGACGCCTAAATTGCGGCAACTCTTGCCAGGGCAGCCTCCGTGTTGAGACACTTTCGTGGGGCCGAATGGCCCTCGCGCTAACCGCGGTCCAGGCAAAACTCGAAGAACTCGTCGAGTTCCGTAGATTTGTCGAAGAACTCGTCCGCACCTGCGTCGAGAGAAGCCTTGCGCATCGCCTCGGTCGGATAGTTGGTGAGCACGGCGACTCTTTGATGGCGGTCGCGGCCTTGGCACCAACGGACGACACCGAGCCCCGATCCTTGTGCCAAGAAGAGATCGACAACAGCGAGATCCCACTGCCCCTTGTGATGCGCAAGCCAGGCGATGGCTTCGCCTTCAGTCTCGGCAACGGCCATCACGCTTGCGGACCCTAAATCGGCCAGCGCGGGAATCAAATGATCCCGAATCTGTTTGTTGTCCTCAACGAGGAATACCGATAGCCCTGCCATCTCGCAACGGTAGTTGGAATCCTTGCAATGTGAGTGAGCGCTCAGGATGTGTGAGGGTAGGATCGAATCGCCAATGACCGAATCCCAGCGCACCCCAGAGCAGCTAAAGGCCCAACTCAAATGGGCGCTTGCGTGCGAGCGCCTCACGTTCGCCCTCAGTCCGCCTGCCGGCGCGGACCCTGAGTCTGCGAACGGCGTGCTCACGGCGATTGAACGAGTCCAAGACGCTCTGAAGGAACTCAAACTGGCGTTCGGCTCAGCCGGGCCAGCTGCTCATCCTGATCAGGCTGCGCACTGAACACCCGACGGGGTCCGCGCCCTCGTTCTCCCCTCCCGCGCGTGGGCCAGCGATAGGCGATGCCTCGGCGAGCGACCTCAGCCGCTCGGTTCCTTGCCTGAGAGCGTGCGTCCAGCTGTCATGAAAGACTCCCGGAGGTGTCGTCTGGCATGTGCGTCTCCTCGGACAGGAGCCCGTGGGCTTGCTGGGTGCGCCCGGCGCGCCGCGCTCTTTGCCCGTCGTGATGTTCGGCCCCTCATTGGGGCCGTTGGGACCGTCACCGCCCCACGGTTCGATCTTCGTCGTCTCCTTCGTGGAGTCGATCGACGGTGCATGGCATGGTCTCCTTACGGGAATCAAGCTTCCTGCGAAG
This sequence comes from Variovorax sp. J31P179, assembly GCF_030316985.1. Lineage (NCBI taxonomy): Bacteria > Pseudomonadati > Pseudomonadota > Betaproteobacteria > Burkholderiales > Comamonadaceae > Variovorax > Variovorax sp. J31P179. Next base: position 80,705 of record NZ_JASZYL010000009.1, read on the forward strand.
GGCGCGTCGGCGGCGTAGGAACCTGCCGGGCGCGAGAGTCGCCCGAGTCGGGCGATTGCCTACCCACGGCAGCGAGTCTTACGTACATGCATGCTTTCCCGTGAATAGTTCCATTGCCAGACACAACACTGAAGGACGACGCGTTGGCCGCCTACGCTCAAGAATCCCCGGTACCGGGCGCTGCCTGCCTATCAGGCATCAAATGGGGCGCCGCCAGCGAGGAAGGTTGAATAGCGCGAGGACTGGCTTCGCCAGAACTCCCACATGGCGGCGGGCCACGGCGCGAGTGCCAGCAACTGGTTCAAGCAAGAATGGACGAGAGGCACTTCGCGCGCCAAGGAGTCGGGCGAGTCCATGTCGCACTTCAAGGTCTCGGAAGTTGTGTGCATAGAAAGTCTCCTGTTGTGAGCAGCGATGCTACGCAAGACCATGCACGCTGCCTTGATGTAGACCAAGGTACCTTCTCTTCGCCTCACGAGAATCGAACGGGGAGCGGCAAGGCCATTGAAGCTGATCGTGCAAAAAGCGTCCTACACCTGCTCTGGGTGCGACTACCGTCTGCATGTTGACGCGTGCCTACTTTAGCGGCGGAGCATCGTCGCTCCGGCCATCGAGAAAGGCTTCTCATGAATCAAGGTAACAACCCCAACCAGCCCGGCAATCAGACGTCCAATCCCCGCCAGCAGCAGCAGGACCCGGGGAAGCAGCAACAGCCAGGGCAAGGTCAAGGCAATCCGGGGCAGCAGCAGCAGGATCCCGGCAAGCAGCAGACCGGTCAGCAGCCTGGTCAGGGCAGGCAGCAGCAGCCCGACCAGAAGAAGTGACTCGAGGAGGAGCAAGAAGGAGCGCGCCTCGCCAGGGGGGGCGCGACTTGCGCATGTAGAGACATGCCACGTTGATGCCTCGTCAGGTAGGCGCTGGAGAGGCACCGTTCTTGCCTTGGCCTCCGCTGGACCGGCAGCCAGGCTATCTTGTTGTGCTCCGTGCACCGCTGGCTTTCCGGAGACCGCCGTGACTATCTTCCATCCCACCCGCGTGAACCTCCAGTGCCGCCGAATAGGTGACCCTGTGCGCTTCCTCTTTGACAACGTTTCGCATCGCATGGCGTTCAGCGATCGTTCAGAGAATCGGCACATCATTGATGTCTCCTCCGACCATCGACTGGTCTTTGCCCGCTTCGGCGGGCTTTTTCGTGTCGCTCCCGAGTGACTGACCGGTTGCGTGTCCTGGAGAAGCGCTTCGAATACAAGACCCCTGGGACGGCGGGCCGCAGTGGCGGGATTGAAAAATCTTGATCAACGTTGGGAACGGCCCAATGACACACCTCAGGCACATCGCAGTTTGGGTCGACGAACCGGACCCCGGCCACTTCCATTGGGTGATCCACGAGAGCACCGAGAATGGGTCAGTCTGGGTTTCCGCGCCTGCAGGCATGGGTCGTCCAGCAGCGCAGGTCGCGTAGGCGATGGGCTTGCTCGCCGCACGCTGCAGCGCCTCCGCGGAAGCGATCGCAACGCGAAGATGTCGCTCTCAGCGACCCGCAGGCGCAGGGAACCGCTGCGAGGCGCGCTCAGCCTCGGTGCGACGCGGAACGGCCGAGCGCGTGCAAGCTGGCGGGCAGTTCTGCAGCCAGTTCGCGCGCCAGATAGCCCAACGGACCGTGCCGCCGCGACAGTGCAGCCCCAGCGCTTGCGTGCGCCGCCACGCCCCAGGCGCAGGCGGGGAGCGGCTGCAGGCCCCGCGCCGCCAGGCCGCCAATCAGACCTGCCAGCGTGTCCCCGGAGCCCGACGTAGCCAATCCCGCCGCCCCATCATCGAACTGCCACAACGCACCGTCCGGCGAGGCAATGACCGTGCTGCCGCCCTTCAACGCCACGCACGCGTTCCAGCGGCTTGCAGCGTCGCGCGCCGCCGCGACCGGGTCTTCGCAGACAGCCTCCTTGCTCTGTCCACTGAGGTAGGCCATTTCGCCGGCGTGTGGCGTCATCACCACCGGTTGGTCGAGCGCGCCGTCGCGCACGACTGACATGGCCAATGCGTCCAGCACCACCGTCGCGTGGCTGAACAGCGGCATCTGCGCGCGGACCAAGCCGACGATCGAGCGTTCGTGCTGCATGCCGGGCCCCACGACCAGCGCACGGACGTGCGCCGCCAGCGCGGCGAGCGAATCGCCGCCGCGTGCGAGCAGCGCGCCACTGCGGGCCTGTGGCAGGCCGACGACGCGCGCCTCGGGGACCGAGAACGCGAGCCCGTACGCAATCCCCGCCGGCGCCGCGATCGTGAGCTTCCCTGCGCCCGCCCGCAACGCGGCCACAGCAGCCAGCAGCGCCGCGCCCGGCATTTCCACACTGCCGGCGACGATCAGCACATGGCCGCGATCCTCCTTGTCCGCATCTTCACCCGGCTTCGGCAGCGGCCAGCGCGCCAGGACGGCGGGTGTCAGTCGCTTCGGACGAGATCCGGTCGCAGCCATTGGACGCTCAGGGCTTCGCCGCAGACGGCACATCGGGCGCGCTGGTGACGGGCGTGGCTGCTTCGCGCAACGGCGCGAGGAAGTTGACGAGGTCCAGTTGCAATTCCTCCTCGTCCCCATGACCGCGCGCGGCACGATAGGAGGTGATGGCGCAGTTGGGAACGTCGCCCTTGCGGTCGATGTCGAGGATCTGGTGCTCGTCGAGGCGTTCGAGCAGGTAGCGCATACAGTTGACGATGACCTGGTGCGCCACCACCAGCACGCGGCGCTGCGCATATTCCCGCGTGATCATCTCGATCAGGCTGCGCAGTCGAAGGATCACATCGCACCAACTTTCTCCGCCGGGCGGCCGAAAGTAGAACTTGCCGACATGCAGCCGTTGCTCGTTGAGCTCGGGATGCTTCTGTTGAATGCCGAACTTGGTCAGGCGGTCGAGGATGCCGAATTCCTTCTCACGCAGGCGCTCGTCCAGACGCAGCGTCGCGACTGCGCTCGACATCCGGGCGCACTCGGCCACCAGCGCAGCGGTTTGGCGCGCCCGCTGGTAGGGCGAACACAGAATCACCTCCGGTTGATCGTTTCGAGGCAGCTTGGCGAACCAGGCGCCCAAAGCCCTGGACTGCTGAACCCCGAGGTCCGACAACGGAACGTCGATGTCGCGCCAGGCCAGATCGATGACCGCCAAGCCTCCGGACTCGGCCGCATCACGCGCGACGTTGCCGGCGCTTTCACCATGCCGGACGATCCACAACTGGGCTGGCCAGCCGGCATTCATGGCGTCACCCCTGCTGCGGCCTTTGCAAGGCTGATCGCCGCTTCCACACGGTGAAACGGCGGGGACGGCGGCGGGGACAGCGGCGGGGTTCGTGTCTGCGGGGCAGTGGCGGGCATTTGTTCTGGCATTGGATTGCTCCCGTTTGGAACATGCGATCTCGCACTTGGCGTGGGCGTAGGACGGGTTCTCTTCTTGTCCGCGAAGGGCGCCGGCTTCGCGCGCTACACGATCGGCCGGGCAGGCATGGCACGGTGATTCTTGGAGGTTCCCAGAACGAGGACAGTGGCTACATGAAGTTCGAAGGCGCACGCTTGCTGATGGTGACTCACGACACGGGCGCCAAGGCCGACAAGACGAAGGTCACGACATCGCAATTGTTTGAAGAGCAGCTGGCTTTTGTGTGCGGGCTCCTCCCACGAATGGTCCGGCGAACTGCACCTCGACGACATCGAGTTGTCGGTCGTGAACCTCCCGGTCAAGTTGAAAACGCTGACGGCCGGCCTAGACTTGCAGTCTGCACTTTTACGGAGGTCCGTCATGAGCACACCGACCCAAGTCGTACAACAGGCTTATGCCGCCTTCGGGCGCGGGGACGTCGAGGGCATCCTGGCGTTGCTGACCGATGATGTGCGGTGGCGTTTCGTGGCCAGTGCGGGCATCCCCTATGCGGGCGAGTACACCGGCAAGCTACAGGTTCGAGGATGGTTCGGCACGCTGGCCGAATCGGACGACATCCAGAAGTTCGAGCCGCGCGAATTCCTCGAAGGACCCGATCACGTCACCGTTCTTGGCTGGGAACAGACCAAGCCGCGACCCAACGGCAAGGTTTTCGAGAGCGAGTGGGTTCATGTCTTCACGCTCAAGAACGACAAGATAAGCCGCTGGATCGGCACGCTCGACACGGCTGCCTACGTGGCGGCGGGAAGATAGGCGCAAACCGGTCCAGAAGATCAGTCGACAGTGTTCCTTGGCGCAAGCGGCGGAAGTCGACGGTCCTTGCGACGGAGGCGTTGGCGCTGGTGGCAAGATCAGTCAGCGCGAGTAGGAGAATGCCCAAGCGACGTCGAAACGCATCTCAAGGGTTTGCGCAGCACACGTGCGCCGCTCGAGTTGGTCCCGACGTAGCTGCTCGCTCACCTACCGCAGCTGCGCTGCGACCAACCATCCGGCGCGACCTTCGATTTCTTGCCAGCCCCATCCAGTTGGGCAGCAGGCGCGGGCTGATCGAGCAGAGATGAGGCGCGGGCCTACAGACTTCGCGCGAGTCCGAGTGCTACTTTCTCTCAGCGACGAACCCTCGTGAGGTACGCCATGACCTCTGCCCCCTTCATCCTGTACGGCGCCCCGGGCTCCGGGGCCACTGCGGTGCATGCCGCGATCACGCTGATGGAGCTCCCGGTGCAGGTCGTGGACGTTGCGCCCTGGCAAGGAGACCATGAACGCGGGCGCTTGAGCGCCGTGAACCCGATGCGTCAGGTCCCTGTGCTCGTGCTGCCGTCCGGCGAGATCATGACCGAGAGCGCCGCCATGCTGATCTGGCTCGCCGACCGCTACCCCGCGGCGGGTTTGGCGCCGAGGACGGATGATCCGACACGTGGCCAGTTTCTCCGATGGATGACCTACGTCTCGGCTGCGATCTACGCTCTCTATTGGGTACGTGACGAGCCCTCTCGACTCGCCTCGAACCCGGACGCGGAAGCGACGATCCTTGACCGGACAGCCGAGCGAATCGCGCAATGCTGGCGGGAAATGGATGCACAGATGCCGCGTGGCCCTCGCTACTTGCTGGGCGACCGGGTGAGCGTGCTGGACCTCTACGTCGCGGTGGTGTCCCGGTGGCAGCCCCGTCGGCTGCGCTTCTACCGGGAGGCGCCACGCATGGCGGAAGTGGTCCGACGCGTCGACGCCGAGCCCCGGTTGCTGGACCATTGGGCGGCCCGCTATCCCTTCGTGCCGCTTTGGGAAAGCGAGGGCCCATAGCCGGGCGCCCTCCGGTCGGCGGCGGGCCATTCATCGAGGAGGTCGACCGGTGCGCGTGCGCGCGGTCCACTCATCCTCCGCCGCGATCACGTCAATTTTTCGCCTACAGGAGTTGAAGATGGCAGACGATCCAAAGAAAACCGGTCTCGACCGGAAGTTGATTTCCCTGTCCGAGCCGCATGAAGTCCAGAGTTGGACCCAGTCGCTCGGCTGCACCGCGGAGCAGCTCAAGGAGGCCGTGGGCGCCGTGGGCGACAGTGCCGAGGCCGTGCGCGCGTACCTCAAAAAGAAGTAGCGCGGAGAGGGGCTTCATGATTCTGCTTGCGCTTCTGAGGGCGTGGAACCGTCTGGAGACGTACCGGCGGACCACGTGGCTGGACTCGTGAGTCCGAAGTCCGCCCGACGCGACTACTTGGTGGCGGTGGCGGAATTTGAGGACCGGGGGCTTCGCCTCTGTTTTCGCCGTTCGGGCCACGCAAGCCGGCAAGGCGAGCGCGACCGGCAAGCGCGAGACTCGACGCTGCCAAGCGCGCCCTGTAGATTTCGGCATGGCCCGCGAAACCCGCCTGGAACCGCTCCAGAAATACTGGTCGAAGCGCGACTTCGCGGTCACCTCCGAGCCTCGGGGCGAACACGCGCCCCGCAACGGCAAGGCTCTTTCTTTCGTCATCCAGAAGCATGCGGCGAGCCGGCGCACTACGACTTCCGCCTCGAGCTGGATGGGGTCCTGCTCTCCTGGGCGGTGCCGAAGGGGCCGAGCTTCGACCCCGCCGACAAGCGCATGGCGATCCATGTCGAGGACCACCCCCTGTCCTATGGATCGTTCGAAGGCACCATTCCGCCCAAGCAATACGGCGCCGGCACGGTCCTCGTCTGGGACAACGGCACCTGGGAGCCCGAGGGCGACCCGCGGGAAGGCCTGAAGAAAGGCAAGCTGCTCTTCCACCTCCACGGTCAGAAGCTGGCCGGCTTGTGGGAGCTGGTCAAGATCGCCAAGGGCGGCGAGAAGCAGGAGCCCTGGATCCTGTTCAAGAAGAAGGACGCGTATGCGCGACCGAAGGCGGACTACGACGTCGTCTCGGCCCTCCCCGATAGTGTGATCGCCAAGCCGCTGCGCGTGGCGCCTTCCGAGCCCAAGGTCGCGGCGACGCGCGGTGCCACGGCCAAGCGCGCCAGCGGCGCGGATGACAGGGTGCCGGGGGCCGTGAAGGCACCGCTCCCCGCCAAAATGAGTCCCCAGCTCGCAACCCTGGCCACCGGCGTTCCGGCGGGCCAATGGCTCTACGAGATCAAGTTCGATGGCTACCGGATCATGACCCGCATCGACAACGGCAAGGCCGCGCTCGTGACGCGCGGCGGCCACGATTGGTCGGCCAAGATGCCCGGCCTGGTGCGCGAGCTGGAGGGCCTCGGGCTCAAGTCAACCTGGCTGGATGGCGAGATCGTGGTGCTCGACGACAAAGGCCTGCCCAGCTTCAATGCATTGCAGAAGGCCTTCGACCTCGGCGCGGGCAACGCGCAGATCGTCTACTTCGTGTTCGATGTGCCCTACTTCGAAGGCTACGACCTGCGCGAAGCGCCGTTGGTGTCGCGCCGGCAGTTGCTCAAGGCACTGCTCGACGAGAAGGCGACGGACCATGTCCGCTTCAGCGCCGCCTTCGAAGCCGACGCCGCGTCGGTGTTGAGTTCGGCCTGCCGCATGAACCTCGAGGGCGTGATCGCCAAGCGGGCCGACGCGCCTTACGCCTCGCGCCGCACGGAAACCTGGCTCAAACTCAAGTGCCAGCAGCGCCAGGAGTTCGTGGTCGCCGGCTACACCGACCGCTCGGACGGCTCCCCGCAGATCGGCAGCCTGCTGCTCGGCGTCCATGCGCCAGACGGCACGCTGGTGTCGGTCGGCAGCGTCGGTACCGGGTGGGACTCGGACGAGGCTGCGGCGTTGAAGCGCAAGCTGGTCAAGATCGAGGTTGCCAAGCCCCCCTTCCCTGCCGGCGCGGCCAAGCCCGCCCGGTGGTCCAAGCGAGCCCCAGGCAGCGAGCGCTGGGTGGCGCCGCGCATGGTCGCCGAAGTGGCCTTTGCCGAATGGACGCCCGACGGACAGATCCGGCACGCGTCCTATGTTGCGCTGCGCACCGACAAGCCGGCCAGCGCGATCGTGCGCGAGACGGCCATGACGCTCGCGGATGCTGGCCCCGTGAAGACGGCAGGCAAGACCGCCACCGGGGGGATCAAGGTGAGCAACGCCGGACGCGTCATCGACCCCGATTCGGGCCTGACGAAGCTCGACCTGGTGCGCTACTACGAGTCGGTGGCGGACTGGATCCTGCCGCATTTGAAGACGCGGCCGTGCTCGCTGGTGCGCGGGCCGACCGGCGTGACGGGCGAGCTCTTCTTCCAGAAACATGACGAGAAGATCAGCATTCCCGGGATCAAGGAACTGGACCCCAAGCTGTGGCCGGGTCACGCTGCGTTGCTCGAGATCGGCACCGCGCAAGCACTTGCGGCTGCGGCACAGATGAACGTCATCGAGTTTCACACCTGGAACTCCACGGCGAAGAACATCGACAAACCAGATCGGATGATCTTCGACCTCGATCCCGGTGAAGGCACGTCCTGGCAGCACGTCCAGGAGGCGGCGATCCTGGTGCGCACACTATTGTCGGAATTGGGGCTCCAGGCCTGGCTGAAGACCAGTGGCGGCAAGGGCCTGCACGTCGTGGTGCCGATCGCGCCGCGCTTCGACTACGAGGCGGTCAAGGGCTTTTCGCAGGCGGTGGTGCAGCACCTCGCGCGCGCCATCCCGGCACGCTTTGTGGCCAGGAGCGGGCCCTCGAACCGGGTCGGCAAGCTGTTTGTCGACTTCCTGCGCAACGGGCACGGCGCCACGACCGCGGCGGCGTTTTCTGCTCGGGCGCGCGCCGGCCTCGGCGTGTCGATGCCGGTGGACTGGGATGACCTGCCCAAGCTGAAGAGCGGTGCGCAATGGACCGTCGCGACTGCGCGGGAGCACCTGTCGTTTCAGACGACAGATGCATGGGCAGACTACTGGACGACGCGCCAGCCGCTGACTGCCGCGATGAAGATGATCGGGTTCAGGCCGGGAACGTAGCTCAGCCACCATGGCAAGGCGCTCGGCCGGAAATTGCATCATGAAATCCATCGAACGCCATGTTGGCGCGGTCGAGCGCACGGCGCGATTCACGTCCGAACCCTAGTTCAGGTCCTTGTCCTTCCAGACCTTCGAGCCTCCGAGGGACACCCCCGCCTGCAGGCCGGTCTTGGTCAGCACATACGCGGTGCCGCCCGAGAACGCGACAGCACCCGCCTTGACATTGGCCTCGTCCTTGCCGGTGCCTGCGCCCGCGGCAGCGCCGGCCGAGGCATCCCAGCCGTTGTCGATGAAGTCGGCCAGCGACTTGGCATCCTTGAACACGAAGAGATAGCGCGTGTCGGAGGCCCCGATCTGCAGGCCTGCGCTCGCCTGGGCGATGTTCATGTACGTGTCCTTTTTGGACTTGCTGTCGTGCGCTATGCCCTTCCCGCCCGCTCCGCCAAGGCCGAAGCTCAAACCGTAGGTCGTGAATACGGCGTAACCGGGCGCCTTGCCTACCGCGTTCTTGATCTCGGGATCGGCCTTGTAGAAGTCCTCGAGCGCCTGCTTGGCCTTTGCCCTGACCTCGGCCTGCTTGGCAGCGTTGTCCTGCGCGTAGGCACCGCGGGCCAGCAACGATGCCAGCGATGCACCGACGACGAGTAGCTTGCGACGTTTCATTGCGTTCTCCTTTCACGGTCATGCAAATCCACCTCATGGGCACGAGGGAGTCCGGCTGGGCTGCACGTCTCCCTGCGAGCGACCCGTCCGAATGTTCCCACAGATCCGGTCACCTCGGCTACCCAGGAAATCGATGCCCAGCGCAGGCGATCTGGGACGCGGTGGCTCGGTTCGACCGGCTTGCGCCGCGGGTCAACGGCGCCGCGGCGCGGACAGAGCGATCAACAGCGCCGTCACCAGCGCGCCGCCCGCAGCGGCGCAGAGGACTGCCTTGATCGGCTCGTCCATCACGTATTGCTGCCCTTTCGCGCGCAGGTCGACCGCCTGTTCCTTCATGCCCTGGATCTTCTGGCCCGCCGCATCGACCGCATTGCGGGCGTAGGTCTTGGCGGAGTCTGCGACGCTGCCAGCCTTGTCCTCGGCATCTTGCAGGCAGCCCTGGGCGGCATTCGCCGCATTGCGCCCGACGGCGTCAGCGGCGTCCATGCTGCGGCGCATCGACGCACCCTCATCGGCATAGGGCTGGGTGTCCGAGGAGCCTCCCTGCGGCGACGGCGTGCCCTGCGCGGACTGCTGCGACTGTCCGGACTGCTGCCCAGCCTGCCGGTCTTGCTCGAACGGAACGAACGCGCCTGCGGTCCAGGTGGTCTCCGGCCGCGTGCCGCTCGACGTGGTGGTGCGACTCGGGTCGCTGTCCGGCCGCGCGCCGGTTGAAGGGTTGTCCATAGTGCCTCCGGAGAAGAGAATGAAGCAAGCCGCAGCGACAGAGCGACTTCCTGATTCATGCAGGTATCCGCCCACCCGGCATGCGCATGGATCAGCGATTGAGCCCAAGCGTTGTAGGCCGAACTCCAGACCGGAGTCGGCGGCGCGGCCCGTCGCACAACCAAGGAGATCATCATGGGCCTCTTGACGCAGATTCTCGGCGGACTCGCCGGCAATGCACTCGGCGGACGCCGCAGCGACGGCTCGCGCGGCGGCGGCGGCGGCATCAGCCCGATCCTGATGGCCTTGCTGCCGGTGGTCCTCAGCATGCTGAGCCAGCGTGGCCACGCAGGCGGCCTCGGTCCGGGTCCTGCCGGCGGAGCGGGTGGTCTCGGAGGTCTCGCCGGCATGGGCGGCCTCGGCGGCCTGCTCGAACAGTTCACCCGGAAGGGCTACGGGAGCCAAGCCGATTCATGGGTCGGCACCGGCGCGAACGAGGCCTTGCCCCCGACTGCAATCGACGACATCTTCGGCCGAGATCAGTTGCACCAGATCGCGCAGCAGGCAGGCCTCGGCGACGACGAGGCGCGCTCAGGGCTGTCGGAATTGCTGCCCGACGTGGTAGACCATTTCACGCCCGGCGGTCAAGTGCCCGAGCAGAGCCAGCTTACGTCGAGCGTCGACGACTTTCTGCGGCAGTTCCGCTAGGCAGCATGTCCGCGACGTGTCCAAGGTGTTTCCGCACCCGGACCCGTCGGCGAAGTTCCAGCGGACAAATAGCCGCGGCCGGACGGGCAGATCCTCCGTCCTGCATCGTCGCCGTGGCCGCCTGCTCCGCCGCCGTCGCAGCAGCCGCTGCTCGACAGAACGCACCTAAGGGCGGGCTTCGAAGACAAGGTTGAACGGCGTTTGCGCAGCACGCCGGAAGCGGCCAAACCCGCCTTCGCGAGCGACCCAGCCCAGCCGCTGCTCGCCGGCCTGCGCCCCCAGCCCGAGCCCCACTTCCTGCGACAGCGAGCAGGGCGTGCAGACCATCGTCGAGGCGAAGTAGAAGATGCGCCCGACCGGGTTGAGGTTGTCCTCCAGGCGATCGTTGGCAAACGGTTCGACGATCATCCACATGCCGTCCGGCGACAGCGTCTCGCGCACGTGTCTGGCCGCTCCCACCGGGTCGCCCATGTCGTGCAGGCAATCGAAGAAGGCGACCAGGTCGAAGTCGCGGCCTGGATACGTCTTCGCGCCAGCCACTTCGAAGCTCACACGATCGGCGACGCCCGCGGCGGCAGCACGCTCGCGCGCGGCGTTGATCGAAGGCTCGTGATAGTCGTAGCCGACGAAGGTCGAAGCCGGGTAGGCCTCGGCCAGAACGATCGTCGACGCGCCGAATCCGCAGCCGACGTCGGCCACGCGGGCACCTGCGTGCAGCCGCTCGCTCATGCCGTCCAGGGCCGGAATCCAGCTCGGCGCCAGGTTGGCGTTGTAGCCGGCCCTGAAGAAGCGCTCCGTGCCTGAGAACAGGCTCGGGTGATGTTCGTGCCAGGCAAGGCCGGTGCCATCGCGAAAGGCTCTCTGTACCTTGTCGATGTCGAGGAACATCGACATCAGGCATTCGAACCCACCGCCCATGAAGGCAGGACTGCTGTCGTCCGCCAGCACCAGTGCGGCCTCGGGCGAAAGCGCGTAGGTCTGCGCCTCCGGGTCATAGTCGACGAAGCTGCTTGCCGCCTGCGCGCTGAGCCACTCCTGCGCGTAGCGCAAGCGCAGGTGCGTGCGTTCGCTGAACTCGTCCACCGTCATCGGCCCGGCGCCGGCCATCGCCTTGTACAAACCCAGGCGGTCTCCGAGGATGACCAGCGGCGCGCTGGCGAGCGCGCCGAACTCCGTGACCATCCTGCCCATCAAGGCATCCAGTTTGTCTTCGTCGATCTGCATGACTTCACTCCTCGGGGTTGCGCCGTGCCGCATGACCGGTCACGCGGGTGGCGGGTTGCACTCGATCGATAGTTCGGGCCGTGGTGTCCCTCGGTTACGCGCCTCGCATGTGACGAAATCGTGAACTTTCATTGATGACCTCGTGAGACCATGCGGCCAAACTGAGTTTCAAATGAAGGCAAGAGGAGTCGACCATGGCGAATTCAGGCAAGCCGCGAGGCCCGTCCGGCAACGGGCACAGCAAGGGCGATCTCCCGGGCCAGGTCGTTCTGGTGCTGCAGGGTGGCGGCGCGCTCGGCGCCTACCAGGTCGGCGTCTACGAGGCGCTGCACGAAGCCGGCATCGAGCCCGACTGGGTCATCGGCACCTCGATCGGGGCGATCAATGCCTCGTTGATCGCCGGCAACCGCCCCGAACACCTGCTCGAGCGCGTGAACGCGTTCTGGAATCTGATGCAGGCGTCGACGTTCGCATTCGGTGTCCCGGACTGGATGGGGCTGGGCAACATGATGTCGAACACGGCGACCGTCCTGCGCGGCATCCCGGACTTCTTCACGCCCAACCTGCATGCTCTGCGCGGATCCGCCGCGCAGCTCGGGGCGGAGGCGGCTTCCTACTACAGCACGGCGCCGCTGCGCGGGACGCTGCAGTCGCTGGTCGATTTCGAGTACCTGCGCCAGTGCCGCACCCGCCTGACCGTCGGTGCGGTGAACACCTGCAGCGGCGAAATGCGCTATTTCGACACCCGCAAGGAAGTGCTCGGCGTCGACCATGTGATGGCCTCGGGCGCCCTGCCCCCGGCCTTCCCTGCCGTGCGCATCGACGGCCAGCCCTACTGGGACGGCGGCATCTACTCCAACACGCCCATCGAGGCCGTGCTCGACGACAAGCCGCGGCGCGACTCGGTGATCTTCGCTGTCAACGTCTGGCACCAGACCGCGCCCGAACCCGACTCGATCTGGCAGGTGATGGCGCGCCAGAAGGACATCCAGTTCGCCAGCCGCGCCGACAGCCACATCGCGCGGCAGAAGCAGATCCACCGGCTGCGCCATGTGATTCGCGAACTGCACAAGCAGATACCGGCATCCAAGCAAGCCGATCCGAAGGTGATGGAGCTGGCTTCCTGGGGCTGCGGCACGACGATGCACGTGGCGCATCTGGTCGCGCCGCGCATCGACGGAGAGGACCACACCAAGGACATCGATTTCACGCCCGCGGGCATCCGCGCGCGCCGCCAGGCGGGTCACGCCGACACCTGGCGCATGATCAGGCGCGCGCCCTGGAAAGAGGCCGCAATCGATCCCATCGAAGGCGTGATCGAGCACCGCTGATCCTCGGCATGGAGGAGATCGTGCATGAGCCGAGCGGACAACTGTTCCCCGCCGGGATGAAAATGGATCCGCACGCGATGTAGAACGGCTCGCACGCACCGAGGAAAGGCAGCCACCATGCAGACACGCTTCGACGCATTGATCATCGGCAGCGGCCAGGCCGGGCCTTTCCTTGCCGTGCGACTGGCCGGCGCCGGTCTGAAAGTCGCACTGGTCGAGCGCGAGCACCTCGGGGGCACCTGTGTCAACGACGGCTGCATGCCGACCAAGACGCTGGTGGCCAGCGCGCGCGTCGCCCACTTGGCACGCCGGGCGAGCGACTACGGCGTGAATGTCGGCCCTTCGGTCAGTGTCGACATGCGTGCGGTCAAGGCGCGCAAGGATCTCGTCGTCCGCAACGCTGTGGACGGCCTCGCGCGGTGGCTGGACGGAACCCCGGGCCTGCGCGTGATCCTCGGCCACGCCCGCTTCGTCGCGCCGCATGCCATCGAGGTCAATGGCGAGACCCTGGAGGCGCCAAGGATCTTCATCAACGTCGGCGCCCGGCCCATGCTTCCCGACTGGCCGGGAATCGCCGACATGCCGGTGCTCACCAACACATCCATGATGGACCTCGATGTCCTGCCCGAGCACCTGGTCGTGATCGGCGCCAGCTACATCGGCCTCGAATTTGCGCAGATGTTCCGTCGCTTCGGCTCGCAGGTCTCGGTGCTGGAATACGCGGATCGCGTCATCGCGCGGGAGGACCCCGAGGTCTCGCACGAAGTGCAGGCCATCCTCGAGCGCGAAGGCGTCCGCTTCCTGCTCGGCGTGCGCGAGGCCGAAGTGTCACGAGCGACCGGCGACGCGCCGATTCGCATCGCGTTGAAGTCCGCCGGCGTCGCGCAGGAGGTGCATGGCAGCCATCTGCTCGCCGCGGTGGGCCGGCGTCCCAACAGCGACTGGCTCGACCTCGACCGGGCAGGCATCGCGACCGACGCGCGCGGCTTCATCACCGTCGACGATCAATTGCGCACCAATCTCCCCGGCATATGGGCGCTCGGCGACGTCAATGGACTGGGTGCCTTCACCCACACCTCCTACAACGACCACGAGATCGTCGCGGCCAACCTGCTCGACGGCGAAGCGCGCCGCACCACCGATCGCATCCCCGCCTATGCGCTCTTTATCGACCCGCCGCTCGGGCGGATCGGCATGACCGAGGCACAGGTACGGGCATCGGGACGGCCTGCCCTGGTCGGCTTGATGCCGATGAGCCGCGTGGGACGCGCGAAGGAACGCGGCGAGACGCAAGGCTTCATGAAGGTACTGGTGGACGCGCAAACCGAGCGCATCCTCGGAGCGGCGCTGCTGTGCATCGAGGGCGACGAAATCGTGCACTCGCTGCTCGACGTGATGGCCGCCGATGCGTCCTACCAGGTGATCCGTCGCTGCGTGCACATCCATCCGACCGTCAGCGAGCTGATTCCGACGCTGTTGGGCAACTTGACGCCGCTCTGAGAGACGGACCGAGCGTCACGCATCTACAACGAGCGCATCAGGCCACCATCGATCCGAATGTTCTGACCCGTGATGTAGGCGCCATCGTCCGAGGCAAGGAAGGCGATGGTCGCCGCGACTTCCTCGCTGGTGCCGTAGCGCTGCAGCGGCACGCTCTGGCGGCGCTCCTCCTTGGCCGGCAGGCTGTCGATCCAGCCGGGCAGCACGTTGTTCATGCGCACGTTGCTGGCCCCGTACTGATCGGCGTAGAGCTTGGTGAAGGCGGCGAGCCCGGCACGGAACACACCCGAGACCGGGAACATCGCGCTGGGCTCCACGGCCCAGGCCGACGAGATGTTGATGATCGCGCCGCCCTTCTGCTTCTCCATCACCGGCGTGACCAGCCGCACCGCGCGGACCACGTTCATCAGGTAGATGTCCATGCCCGAAACCCACTGTGCATCGGTCAGTTCGAGCAAAGGCGACTTGGGCCCGTGGCCGGCACCATTGACCAGCACGTCGATGCGGCCCCAGCGCGCCATCGTCAGATCGATCAGGCGCGCAAGGTCCTCGTTCGACTGGTTGGACCCGGTGACGCCGATGCCGCCCAGCGACTTGCCGAGCGCCTCGCCCTTGCCGGACGAAGACAGGACCGCCACCTCGAACCCATTCCCCGCCAGCTTGCGTGCGGCGGCGGCACCCATTCCGCTTCCGCCGCCCACGACCACTGCAACTTTTCCTGACATCGCTTTTTCCTTTCGGTTGTGAATGCGCGCATCCTGTGCGTTGTAGCATCCAAATGCGCCTGCCTCCCGAGGTTCGCATCAAGCGGCCGATGAATTCTCACGCAACCGACCCGGAGCCCACATGAACATCGTCGACGTCCGCCGGACCGCATTCGCCGCACCGACAAGGGGATGGAGCAAGGCGCCTACGTGCACGCGATGTACCTCGACGACCATCCGCCGATCGCCGGCGGCCGCGAGCTGTGGGGCTTTCCGAAGAAGCTGGCCTCGCCGGTGCTCGACCACGAGACCGACGTGGTGGTCGGCACCCTCGACTATGGGAAGGTGCGGGTCGCCAAGGCGACGATGGGGTTCAAGCACCGCACGCTCGAACACGCGCCGATACTGGCAGCGATCGCGCAGCCGAACTTCCTGCTCAAGATCATCCCGCATGTCGACGGCACCCCGCGCATCTGCGAGCTGGTGCGCTACCACATGGTCGACGTCACGCTGCACGGCGCCTGGAGCGGCCCGGCCTCGCTCGAACTGCATCCGCATGCACTGGCGCCGGTGGCCGAGCTGCCGGTGCTGAAGGTCGAATCGGCGGTGCACTACATCGCCGACATGACGCTCGCGCTCGGCACCGTCGAACACGACTATCTCGCACCCGCTTCCTGATGGTGCGATCAGGGCCGCTCGCGCCCCGCCGGCCCCAGGACCACGGGCGAGCCCGAGGGCGCCTTGAATCCATAGAAGCGCTCGTTGAGATGTTGCGTGACAGCGGCGATGTCGTCCTCGCTCCAGTTCAACGAGGCTGCGGCTTGCCAGTTCGCCACTTGCGCCTGGAGGCTGTTCCAGTCCTTCGCCAGCCGCCGATCTCGCCAGTGCACCTGCGTGGTGTGGCAGGCGACGCAGTGCGTCGAGTACAGCAGTTCTCCGCGTGACTGGGCAGAGGCCGGCACGCCGGAGAGCGCCGAGACCGCCAGGAGGCACACTGCCAAGGATCGAACAGCCATGGGGTCCCTCTCATTGCGGAAGATCATCGATCGAAACGTGCACCATGCGGTTCCTCGCGGACCCCGCTCAATGCACCGCATCGGTCGCCAGGGACCAAGGAAGCTCGAAATCGGCGGTCTGGAGCATCACCGGCTTCTCCGGATCGCGCCGGTAGTGCTGCATCGCCGACTCCTCGATCCGGTCGGCGTGCTCCCGACACGCCTCGACGAGGCTGTCGCCCCCTCCCTGGGCGCCGAAGATATCGCGCAGCGCGTCTTCGGTTATCTCCGCAACGACCCGAGGGCCTCCGCTGCCCTCCGGATAGATTGCGAACAGCACGCTCGCTCGATCGAAGCAGTAGATCGCATCGCTGGTCATGGGATGGCTCCTGTGTCGTTTCACGCCTGTGCGGCCAGACTGGAAGCGTGGACCCGAAACGACGCTCGCGCCTTGCGTCAGATCAAGAATCTCGAAATGGCGCGTGTTGACACCGAATTGATCCAGCGCAAGCCGCGCCGCGGCCCGCTGCCTACAGTTGCCACAGCAGCATCGCAACGAGGGCTACTCCGTGATGAAAGGAAATATATGAAATCCGACGTCCAACTGAGTGGCGGCTTTTGAAACCCGAGAGACCATGCCATGTCATCGAAAATGCTTTTGGCGATGCTGGTTGCCGTGGCAAGCGCTGGAGCGACCGCCGCCGACTACACGGCACCCGGCCAGCTGAGTCCCGCATCGACGCCGACACAGAAGATTCGCGATGCCGCGAGCAAGGCCGCCCGCGAGGCGCAAATCGCCGCACAGAAGGCCGCCGACGCAGCCAAGGCTGCGGCTGAACAGAGCAAGGTGAATGCCGGCTAGGTCTCCCAGGCGATCGCCGAGGCCATCCGCCGGGCGGCGCAAAAGGCGGCGGAGTCGGCGAACCGCTTCGAGGAGAAGGCATCGGAATCCGCCAGCCGGGCGCTCGATGCCAGCAAGGAAGCCGCGCTCAAGGCCGAAGAAGAAAGCAAGAAGGCGTCCGCGGCCACCAGGGAAGCGCTTGCGAAGGCCGAGGCGGCAGTCCAGAGCGCCATGGCCGCCAGCAAGGAAGAAGCCGAGGCGGCCGCCGGCGCAGCGCGTGAGGCGCTGCAGAAGGCCGAAGAGGCCACGCGGCAGGCGGCGCAGGCGGCGAAGGATGCGGTGGCCAGGACGGCCGGCAAATGAGCGCCCTGCCCGTCAAGCAGCCCACCACGTCCTCGAGCCAAAGGCAGCAGATCATGAAAAAGCACTCGAAGCCCCGCCCCGCCCCCGGACCAAGACGCACACGCCGATCCGCCGCCCCGACCCCTGACGAAGAACCTTCAGGCGACTCCCCCCGGCCTGTTTGGGACCCGGACCGAACCGACATCGAGCGGCCGAACGAGCTGCCGGAGCCTTCGATCGAGAGCGCGTCACGCGATGACGAGGCGGGCGGCGTGGAAGCGGCCGAGTCGGTCGTGAGGAAGGCAACGCCCTTCGAATAGCCGCCGGCCGTCATTGCCCTGATGCCCCGGACATGCCCGGCTGAATCCTCATCGTTGCGATACCCCGACCCATCCGATCGATGGCCCCTGGTTCGCCTCCCCCAGTCCGGCAGCGACCAGGATCAAGGTCGCCAGCAGAGTCGCGGCGATGAACATGAACGTCTTCATGTCAACGCACCAGCAGTACCGGTACCGTGCATTTCGCCAGCACCTTGGTGGCGACCGAGCCCAACACCAGGTTCTTCAACGCGCCCACCCCGTGCGATCCCATCACCAGGAGGTCGAACTTGCCCTTTTCCGCATAGGACGCTATCTCGTCCGCCGGGTGGCCCACCTTGTGGACCACCTCCGCGGCGATCCCCTGCTCGGCCAGCTGCGCCCGTACGGGCTCGAGAACGACGCGGGCATCGTCCTCGTAGTAGGCGTGCACGATGTCCGGCCCGGCGAAAGCCGCGGCCCGGTGCGGGACGGGCAGGACGATGTGCAGCACCGTGAACGCATGCCCCGTCACCCACAGGTCCCTGTGCGCTCCGAGGTAGGAAATCATTCGCTTCGTGTAGTCGCTGCCGTCGACGGCAAGAAGAATCTTCATGGTGCACTCCGGAGAAAGTTCTGGGGTCCCCGATGTTCGATGCCAGCGAGCGGGCGGAGTTGCGCCAGATCAAATCTCCGACGTGCAATGTCCGGATACTGAGGCCCTCATCACTGGATTTCAGAAGGGCCTGACATGTATCAACGAATTCTTGTACCCGTCGATGGCAGTCCGACATCGGAGCGCGGGCTCGACGAAGCGATCCGCATCGCCCAGCTCACCCACGGCCAATTGCGGCTGCTGCACGTGATCGATGAACTGTCCTTCGCCCTTGCCATGGATGCCTATGCGGGCTATGCGGGCGACTGGCTCGACACCTTGCGCGAGCAGGGCCGGACCCTCCTCGAGAAATGCAAGGCCACGGCGCAGGCCGCGGGCGTCGACGCCGACATCGCGTTGCGCGACACCTTCTCGGGGTCGGTGCACGAACAGGTCACGACCGAGGCCGCCAGCTGGCCCGCCGACCTGATCGTCCTCGGCACCCACGGCCGGCGCGGGGTCGGCAGGGTGGTGATGGGAAGCAGCGCCGAGAACATCCTGCGCTACGCCACCGTGCCGGTGCTGCTGGTGCGCGCGCCGGCCGAATCCAAGGCGAAGACCGAATCCCCGGGCGAGTCAACGAAGGTGGATCTGCCCTCCGCGGCGCTGTCGTTCGAATAGGCGCCCCGTCAACGCTTCAGCGCGAGCCAGCGGTCCACCAGCGGCGCGATCTTCAGCGACGCGTCGCTCACCACGTGGAACGCCGTCGCACGCTCCGCCTCGTCGAGCGGCTCGTGCGTCGCCAGTTGCCGCTCCAGCACCGGCAGGGTCGCCTCGGACGCGTCGGTCCCGCTGGATTGGCGGGCCGCGACCCGCTCGCGCAACTGCGCCGCGGTCGCTTCGCAATGGAGGATCGCGAAAGGCACGCCCAGTTCGCCGGCCAGGGCGCGGAACGCCAGCCTCTCGTCCCGGCGCAGGAACGCGGCATCCACAATCACCGGATAGCCGGCCTGCAGTGCCGTCCTGGCGCAGGCCCACAGCCGATCGAAGGTGCGCCGGGTCGCCTCGGGCGTATAGATGTCATGGCCCTGATCCGTGGATCGGCTCAGGGGTTGCATGCCGAAGAGCCGCTTGCGCTCGACGTCGGACCGGATGCGTATCGCCCCGGCCGACGCGAGCACTTCGGTCGCGATCGTCGTTTTTCCGGACCCCGACAGGCCATGCGTGATCATCAGTCGCGCTGCAGGTCGGCCGGCCTGAGCGGCGAGGCCCGCCGCGCAGGCAAGATAGTCGGGGCCGGCCGCCGTCGCGCGCTCCCCGCACTCCCGATCCCTAAGCCTCGCCACCATGGCGCGCACCAGCGCGCGATAGACCTCGTAGGCCCGCAGCACCGGGATGGCGGCATAGTCTCCGCTGTGCTGCAGATAGACATCGAGCAAGCGGAACGCGAGGTCCTCGCGGCCGTGGGCCTTGAAGTCCATCGAGAGAAAGGCGACGTCGCTGATGACGTCGATCCAGCGCAGCGCCGGATCGAACTCGATGCAATCGAAGGCCGTCAGCTCGTCGTCGATGAGCACCACGTTGGACAAGTGAAGATCGCCGTGGCATTCACGCACGAAGCGCTTGCAGTGCCGTTCGGCCCAGGCGGTCCATAGCGCGCTTCCCTGTGCCTCCACCCAGGCCCGCAAGGCCGCCAGCGGTCCGGCAACAGGCTCGCCGGACAGGCCCGCAAGCGCGGTCTTCATCGTCCGAAGGACTTGCTCGGGTGTACCGAATGCCGAGGAGAGCGCGGCTGCGGCCGCCCGGTCGTGGAACTGGGCCAGGCGCTGCGCGAAGCGCGCCAGTTGGTCGATCCGGAGCCGGCCGTCCAGGAGCAGATTGCGCAGCAGGGAAGCCTCCGGAAAGCGCCTCATGCGGACCACATAGTCGATCGGCTCGCCGGCGCCCAGGTGCGGGGCATCGGGCGTCCCGCACACCGCCGTCACGTCGATGTAGATCTCGGGCGCAAGCCGGCGGTTGAGCCGCAATTCTTCTTCGCAGAAATGCTTGCGTGCCGCCAGCGTGCGGAAGTCGACAAACGGCAGGCCCACCGGCTTCTTCAGCTTGTAGGCCAGGCGGTCGGTCAGCAGCACCCAGGAGATGTGGGTTTCAATCAGCGACACCGCCAAGCCAGCTTCTGCCTGCAGGTGTTGCTGCAGCGCGGTCACCAGCGTACGGTCCGCGGGCTGGAAGGCGGTGTGAGAGGATTCCACTTCAGGCGGCCGCCATCGCGGCCGCGGACGCGCTCGCTTGCAGCAATTCGGCAGCGGCATCCTTGCCGGCGGGTGCGCGGACCAGCAGGACGGGCACGGGCGCCTGCCGAAGGATGCGCTCCGCGCCGCTTCCCAGAACCAGCCGCGCCGCTCCGCGCCGCCCGTGGGTGCCGAGCACGATCAGTTCGGCTCCCCAGTCCAAGGCCTCGGCCGCGACCTTGTCCTGCACCGAGCCGGGAAAGTTGTCGCCGAGGCGAGTATCCACATCGACCCCGGCGGCCTGGACGGTGGCCTGCGCCTCGCCCAGGATCCGCGAGCCCTCGCTGCGCAGCTGCTTCAGAAGGTCGTCCGC
Organism: Variovorax sp. J31P179; assembly: GCF_030316985.1. Lineage (NCBI taxonomy): Bacteria > Pseudomonadati > Pseudomonadota > Betaproteobacteria > Burkholderiales > Comamonadaceae > Variovorax > Variovorax sp. J31P179. The sequence goes on from NZ_JASZYL010000009.1 coordinate 101,550, forward strand.
ATGGCGCGGTTCGCTGCCGAGCGCCAACGCGAACGAAAGATCGTCGATCACGTGGAACAGGCGAATCCGCCCCTGCGTCAGTTTCGCGATGCGGATCGCTTCGCCGAGGCCGTGGTTCGAGGTCGAACTGCCATCGATGGGAACGAGGATTCGCTGGTACATGGGGACCTCCTTCGAAAGTGGATCGAGGCCTCGGAGTATTGGCGCGCTGCGCACCCGCGAGTTGATGCAGCGCAAGTCGTGATCGACATGACAAGCGCGAAGGCTCCGCAAGCCGGACCCTGAAGATCCAATAGGCGCCAGGCCCGCTCAGGCTCAGGCGGTTCGGGATGCTGGCGCGCGCCGGCGCAGTTCGAGCAACTCGAACAGCGCCATGCCCGCCAGCATCGCGGCGATGAAGACCACCGCCTTGACCTCGCCCATGCCGAGCGACACCAGCGCCGGCCCTGGGCAGAAGCCGGCGATGCCCCAGCCAACGCCGAACAGCAGGCTGCCGCCGACCAGGCGGCGGTCGATGAGGCGCGACGAAGGCAGCCGCATCGGGGCGCCGAGCAGCGAGGCGGCACGCCGGTTCGCAACCATGAAAGCCACCGTGCCCACGGCGATGGCTCCTGCCATCACGAACGCCAGCGACGGATCCCAGTGGCCAGCCAGATCGAGGAAGCCGAGCACCTTGGCCGGATTGGCCATCCCGGAAACGATCAGGCCCAGGCCGAAGACCAGCCCGGAGAGCAGCGAAGCGAGAGCGATGAGCATGGCGAAAACCTCAGATTCCGAGCAGGTGGCGAATCACGAACACCGTCACGAATCCGGCGCCCATGAAGGCCGCCGTCGCGACGAGCGAGCGCGGTGACAGGCGGGACAGGCCGCACACGCCATGACCGCTGGTGCAGCCGGCACCGTAGCGGGTGCCTGCGCCCACGAGCAGACCTGCGAGCACCAACGCGCCGTAGCCGGCGTCGATCCGGGGCTCGGGCACGGCAGCGAACACGGCATACGCCAGCGGCGCGCCGATCAAGCCCAGGACAAAGGCCACACGCCATGCCACGTCGCCGGCGACAAGCCGGAGCAGTCCGCCGAGCACCCCGCTGATGCCGGCGATGCGCCCGTTGAGCAGCACGAACATCGCCGCGGCGATGCCGATCAGAACACCGCCGCCCAATGCGGCAAGCGGCGTGAAGTGGTTCCAGTCGATGGTCATCAGGCTTCCTTCGGGCAGTACAGGCGATAGAGAAGCGAAAGGATCTCAAGCATCGCCGGGTCGGACACGCGGTAGAAGATGGTCCGACCCTCGCGGCGGGTCTGAACCACGCCCTCCCCGCGCAGCACGCCCAACTGTTGCGACAGCGTCGGCTGATGAATCCCCAGTGCCTCTTCCAGGTCGCTCACGCACATCTCGCCTTGTGACAGCTGGCAGAGCAGCAGCAGCCGGTCTTCGTTGGCGAGCAACTTGAGCGCGCCGACAGCCTGGCTTGCGGCACCGCGCAGGGCTTCAGGGTCGATGACAGGCAGTGCACGTTTCATGAACAGCTTTTCCTTTCGGTTGAAATATTATTTGTTTTTATATAATATTTGTCAACATATTGATACGCAACCCGGAGCGACCGTCATGGCAAACCGAGCCACCACCCAAGGCTTTTTCGACCCCCAGACATGGACCATTTCCTATGTCGTGTGGGACCCGGCCACCCGCCGCGCCGCGGTCATCGATCCGGTGCTGGACTACGATTTCAGGTCGGGCCGCACCAGCACCCGATCGGCCGACCGGCTGCTCGCCCATGTCCGCGACAACGGCCTGCAGGTCGACTGGATCCTCGAAACCCACGCGCACGCCGACCATCTGTCCGGGGCCCGGCATGTGCAGGCCCAGGCGGGCGGGCGGATTGCCATCGGCGAGAACATCCGCCTCGTTCAATCGACCTTCAAGAAGCTGTTCAACCTCGAGCCCGGCTTCCTGCCCGATGGCAGCCAGTTCGACCACTTGTTCAAGGACGGCGAGACCTTCAGGATCGGCGACATCGAGGCCACCGCGCTGCTGGTGCCCGGCCACACCCCCGCCGACATGGCCTACCTGATCGACGGCGCGGTCTTCGTCGGCGACACGCTCTTCATGCCCGACCTGGGCAGCGCGCGCGCCGACTTCCCCGGCGGCGACGCGCGTCAGCTCTACCGCTCGATGCGAAGGCTGCTCGACCTGCCGCCCGAGACGACGATGTATGTCTGTCACGACTACCCGCCGGCCTCCCGCCAGCCCCGGTGGGAAACCACCGTGGCCGAGCAGCGCGCCGGCAACATCCACGCCCGCGACGGCATCGGCGAGGACGCGTTCGTCGCGATGCGCACCGCGCGCGACGCGACGCTCGACATGCCGACCCTCATCCTCCCGTCGATCCAGGTCAACGTGCGGGGCGGGCAACTGCCGCCGCCTGACGACAACGGCATCGCCTACCTGCGCATTCCCTTGAACGCACTGCCCGCGCACGGCGGATGACGCCGGCGCGCGGGGCCGCTGACATCCGGCATTGCGCGCGCTTGATCCAGCGCAAGGCAGTTCCGGCCAGGCGCCCTAGAGTGACACTGAAGCCCACGCCGGCACGTCGCGCCAGCGTCGCTTCAAAAATTGCACACAAAGGCTCCAACTTCTTCGCACACGGGGAACGCCATGACCGCGTATCGATCCCTCCTGGTGCACCTGGACGGCACCACCCGCGCCGCCGCCCGCCTCCATCTCGCACTGCGGCTCGCGCTTGCGTGGCGCGCCCGTGTCAGCGCCCTGTTCGCCGTGGCGCCGAACCACCTTGCGCTGCTGCCCGTCGGGCCCGGCCTTCCGCCGTTGCCGCCGGGTGATCCGATCGATGCCGAGCACCGCCGCCGCGCCATGGAAACCTGCCAGGAGGCGTGCGCCGTGTCGGACGCGCCCTGCGAATGGCTCGAGCTGACCGGCGAACCGGTGGTCGAGACCTTCACCCGGCAGGCGCTCCTGGCGGACCTCGTGTTCCTCGGCCAGCGCGATGCCGATGACGCGAACGGCTTCGACGTGCCCGCCGGCTTCGTCGAATCGATCGTGATCGGCAGCGGCCGTCCGGCACTGGTCGTCCCTTTTTCCGGCGAGCTTGCGAGTTCGCCGGACATCGTCCTGCTGGCGTGGAAGCCCACCCGCGAATGTGCGCGCGCGCTCGCCGCGGCGATCCCCTTCCTGCAGAGCGCACGGCACGTGCATCTGATCGAAGAAGAAGGCGACGAATCGCAGCCCCTGTCCTTGAAGGTCCGCGACTACCTGTACCTGCATGGCATCGAGCGGGTGCACGAGCACGCAAGGCTTCCGCAGGACCATGCCGGCGAGGCGCTGCTGTCGACCGCCGCGGAATGCGGCGCGGACCTGCTCGTCATGGGCTGCTACGGCCACAGCCGGGCGCGCGAGCTGCTGCTGGGCGGCGTGAGCCGGACCGTGCTGGATTCGATGACGCTGCCCGTTCTGATGGCCCACTGAGTGCCGCGCCTGCACGACGAGCCACGCCCGCACCGATGGAGCCTTTCCATGATGCGCAAAGTCGGAATCGTCGCCGCGCTCGGGCTCGTGGGTGCCGCGGTGCTGTGGCTCGTGGTCAAAGCCGTCGTCGCGATGGTGACGCTGGACTGAGCGGCGCTCCGATGACGGGTCGGCCGAAACGCAAGGCAGGCAGCAGGGAAGGTGCGTCTTGAAGCACGGAAACGTCATCTTCTCTGGCCTGGGTGCCCTTTTGCTCGCGGCAGCCGGCACGGCCTGGTGGCAGTGGCCCGTCCATGTGGACACCGCGCTGCCCACGCGCGGACCCGCGATCGAGGCGGTCTATGCCACCGGCACGGTCGAGCCCACGGTGCTGATGCCGGTGTCGCCGCGCACCGGCGGGCGGCTGGTGAGCATCGAGGCCGAGGAGGGCCAGCAGGTCAGGCGCGCGCAAGTCCTGGCCCGCGTCGAGTCGACCGATCTCGACCAGACCATCGAGGAGATGCGGGCGCGTGAGCAGCTCGCACGGGCTCAGTTCGAGCGCACACGGTCGCTGATCGAGCAGCGCTTCGTCGCGCCGGCGGAATTCGACCGCGTGCGCAGCGAATGGCAGGCGGCCCAGGCCGCCACCCGCCGCGCGCAAGCCCAGCGCGACTACAACCAGCTCGTCGCGCCGGCGGACGGGGTCGTGATCCGCCGCGACGGCGAGGCGGGCCAGTTCGTGCCCTCCGGGCAGGCGGTGTTCACGCTGGCCTGCTGCGCCCCGCTGCGCGTATCGGCCGAAGTGGACGAGGAAGACATCGCCCGCGTCTCCGTCGGCCAGGCGGTCACGATGCGCAGCGACGCCTTGCCGCGCCAGCTGTTCGAGGGCACCGTGGCCGAGATCACGCCCAAGGGCGACCCGGTGTCGCGCAGCTACCGGGTGCGCATCCGGCTCGCGGGAGCGCCCCCGGTCGATGCCGGCCCCATGCGCAGCGGCATGACCATGGACGCCAACCTGATCGTGTCGAGGCGCGACGGTGCCCTGCTGGTTCCGAACGGTTCGATCAAGGGCGACAGCGTGTGGCTGGTGGTGAACGGGCGGCTGCACCGGCGGCAGGTCGTGCGGGGCACGGTCGGCGCCGATCGCACGGAGATCCTGTCGGGCTTGAGCGACGGCGACGCGGTGGTGCTCTCCCCGACCGACAAGCTGCGCGACGGCCAGCGCGCCCGCACCGACGCCCCTTCCCCCGGGCTGGCCCCGGACACGCCTGTCGCCCGCCGGTGATCGTCATGGCGATCACCCTCGACATCGCGCTGGCGCACCTGACGAGCCGCAAGCGCCAAACGCTGGTCTCGGTCACAGGCGTGGTGCTGGGGGTGGCCTTCTTTCTGGCGGTCTCCGGGCTGATGCGGGGCTCGGAGGCGGACTTCTTGAAGCGCCTCGTCGACAGCAGCCCGCACATCACCGTCTACGACGAGGTGCGCCAGGGCCGCGTGCAGCCGGCTGCCCTGCAATGGCCGGAGGGTGCCGTCGCCGTGCGCAATGTGCGCCCCCTTCGCGAGACCCGGGGCATCCGCGGCTGGCGCCAGCGGCTGGCCTTCGTCGAAGCGCTGCCGGGCGTGCGCGCGGCGCCCGTGCTGGCCGATGCCGCCGTGATCACCTTCGCCGGCCGCCAGCAAGGCGTGACGCTCTCGGGCGTGGTGCCCGAAAAGATGAAGCATGTCACCACGATCGAGGAAAAGATGCAGGAGGGCTCGCTCGACGCGCTCGCAGCGGACCCCAACGGCGTGGTGATCGGCCGCGGGCTTGCCGACAAGTTCAGCCTGCATACGGGCAGTACGCTGGTGGTGCTCGCGGCCGACGGCAGCAGCCGTTCGCTGCGCGTGGTCGGCATCTTCCGCACCGGCAACGCCGCCTACGACGAGAACCAGGCCTTCGTGCTGCTCAAGCGTGCGCAGGCGCTGCTGGGCCGCGTGAACCGGGTCAATCGGGTGATCATCCAGCTGTCGGACCCTTACGCGGCGCAAACCCTGGCGCAAACGATCGAGGCCGCCACGGGCTACAAGTCGGTGTCGTGGATCGAGGCCTCCGAAGACCTGCTGAGCCTGCTGCTGGTACGCAACATCATCATGTACAGCGTCGTCGCGGCGATCCTGGTGGTGGCGGCGTTCGGTATGTACAACACGATCTCGACCATCGTGATGGAGAAGACCCGCGACATCGCGATCATGAAGTCGATGGGCTTCCACCCTCGCGACCTGCGGCGCATCTTCCTTCTCGAGGGTGCGATCGTCGGCTTCAGCGGGAGCGTGCTGGGCCTCGCGCTGATGCAGACGCTGGCCCAGGTCGAGATCCGCCCGCCCGGCGTGACCGAGGTCGTGCATCTGCCGATCTTCTGGGGCGGCACGCAGTTCGCGATGGCGGTCGCTTTCGCGATGCTGTCGTGCCTGACGGCCTCGTATCTCCCGGCCCGGCGCGCGGGACGCTTGCGGCCGGTCGACATCCTGCGGGGCGCCACATGAGTACCGCCCCTCCTGCCGGCCCGGTGATCCAGGTCGAGCACGTGACCCGCACGCTTCATGGCGAAATCCCCGTGACGCTGGTCGACGACGTCAGCCTGCAGATCGAGCGTGGCGAGTTCGTCTGCGTGATGGGCCCCTCAGGCTCGGGCAAGTCATCGCTGCTCTACCTGCTCGGCCTGCTGGACCTGCCCACCACCGGACGTGTCTGGGTCGACGGCCAGGACACCAGCGGCTTCGACGACGACCGGCTGGCGGACTTCCGCTTGTCGCGGCTTGGCTATGTCTTCCAGTTCCACTTCCTGCTGCCGGAATTCAGCGCGCTCGACAACGTCTCCCTCCCGATCCGCAAGCTGGGACGGCTCCGCGCCGACGCGATCGATGCCCGCGCCGCGGAGCTGCTGGACCGCTTCGGCCTGCAGGGCCACCATCACAAGCGTCCCAGCCAGTTGTCCGGCGGCCAGCGCCAACGGGTGGCGATCGCCCGCGCGCTGGCCAACGATCCGCTCGTCATCCTCGCCGACGAACCGACGCAATCTGGACTCGGCCGCCAGCGCCAACGTGCGCGACATGCTCCGCGACCTGACCCGCGAGTCGGACAAGAGCGTGGTGGCCGTCACCCACGACGCCTCCTTCGCCGCGGCGTCGGACCGGCGCATCGGCATCGTCGACGGCCGCATCGACATGGACTGGCGACCGTAGCGCGTGCGCTGATGCGCGACCGCGCTCAAGCGGTCCAGCGCCAGTCGCGGATCTCCGGCATGTCCTCGCCATGCGTCGTGATCCACGCCCGGTGCGCCTGCAGGCGATCACGCAGCGCCTGTTGCAGGTGGCCCGCCCTGTCGCGGAGACGCGCCACGCGGTCGATGGCATCGGCCGCGAGGTGGAAGCGGTCCAGCCGGTTCAGCACGGTCATGTCGAAGGGCGTGGTGGTCGTGCCCTCTTCCTGGTAGCCGTGGACATGGAAGCTGCCGTGGTTCGTGCGCTTGTAGGTCAGCCGGTGGATCAGCCATGGGTAGCCGTGGTAGGCGAAGATCACCGGCTTGTCGGCCGTGAAGATCGAATCGAACTCCGCATCGGGGAGCCCGTGCGGGTGGGCCGAGGGCGACTGCAGCGTCATGAGGTCGACCACGTTGACGACCCGGACCTTCAGCTCCGGCAGCTCCCGGCGCAGCAGGTCGACCGCGGCCAGCGTCTCGAGCGTCGGGACGTCGCCCGCGCAGGCCATGACAACGTCGGGCTCCACGCCCTGGTCATTGCTGGCCCAGGGCCAGATGCCGAGGCCGACGCTGCAATGCCGCACGGCCGCTTCCATGTCCAGCCACTGCGATTGAGGCTGCTTCCCGGCCACGATCACGTTGACATAGTGGCGGCTGCGCAGGCAGTGATCGAGCACGGACAACAGCGAATTGGCATCGGGCGGCAGATAGACGCGCACCACCCCGGCCTTCTTGTTCACCACATGGTCGATGAAACCCGGGTCCTGGTGGCTGAAGCCGTTGTGGTCCTGGCGCCAGACATGGCTGGTCAGCAGGTAGTTGAGCGACGCGATGGGTCGCCGCCACGGGATCTGGCCCGACACCTTGAGCCACTTCGCGTGCTGGTTGAACATCGAGTCGACGATGTGGATGAAGGCCTCGTAGCACGAGAACAGCCCGTGGCGGCCGCTGAGCAGGTAGCCTTCGAGCCAGCCCTGGCACAGGTGCTCGCTCAGCACCTCCATGACGCGGCCGTCGGGCGACACATGATCGTCCCCGGGCAGGATCTCCGCGGTCGAGGTGCGGCCGGTGACCTCGAAGAGAGCGTCCAGCCGGTTGGACGAGGTCTCGTCGGGGCCCATGACTCGGAAGTTGCGGTCCCGCGCATTGAGCGCCATGACGTCGCGCAGCATCGCACCGGCGACGCGCGTGGCCTCCGCGGTGGCCGCGCCGGGGGCGGGCACCGCCACGGCGTAGCGCCGGAAGTCGGGCATGCGCAGGTCCTTGAGCAACAAGCCGCCGTTGGCGTGCGGATTGGCACTCATCCGGCGCGGGCCGACGGGCGCGAGTTCGGCGAGTTCGGGGTGCAGCCTGCCGTCGGCGTCGAACAGCTCCTCGGGACGGTAGCTGCGCAGCCAGTCTTCCAGCAGCCCCACGTGCGCAGGGTGGTCCGCAAAGCCGCTCAAGGGCACCTGGTGCGCGCGCTGCGTTCCCTCGACCGGCACGCCATCGACCTCGCGCGGGCCGGTCCAGCCCTTGGGCGATCGCAGCACGATCATCGGCCAGCGATGACGGCGGCCGAAGCCATCGCAGCGGGCTTCGTCCTGGATCGCACGGATCGCGTCGAGCGACGCGTCGAGCGCGCCGGCCATCAACCGATGCATCAGTCCGGGCTCGTGGCCCGCGACGATCCGCGGCTCGTAGCCGTAGCCGCGCAACAGCAGAGTCAGTTCTTCATCGCCGATTCTGGCGAGCACCGTCGGGCCGGCGATCTTGTAGCCATTGAGGTGCAGGATGGGCAGCACCGCGCCGTCGCTCGCCGGATTCAGGAACTTGTTGGAATGCCAGCTCGCCGCCAGCGGGCCGGTCTCGGCCTCGCCGTCGCCGACCACGCAGCAGGCCAGCAGGTCGGGGTTGTCGAAGACGGCGCCGTAGGCGTGCAGCAGCGAGTACCCCAGTTCGCCGCCTTCGTGGAGGGAGCCCGGGGTTTCCGGACCTGCATGGCTCGATATGCCGCCCGGAAACGAGAACTGCGTGAACAGCCGGCGCAAGCCGTCGGCGTCGCGACCGATGGCCGGATACACCTCGCTGTAGGTCCCTTCGAGCCAGCTGTTGGCCACCACGCCGGGCCCGCCGTGCCCGGGGCCGGCAATGAAGATCGCGTCGAGATCCCTCGCCTTGATCGCGCGGTTCATGTGGGCGTAGATGAAGTTCAGCCCTGGCGTCGTGCCCCAGTGGCCGAGCAGGCGCGGCTTGATGTGCGCCAACGACAGCGGCTCGCTCAGCAACGGGTTGCCGGTCAAGTAGATCTGCCCGGCCGAGAGGTAGTTCGCGGCGCGCCACCAGGCGTCGAGCAGGGCGAAGTCCTCGGGCTGCGAACGCGGATGGGCGGGAAGCGTCATGGTCGCGCTCGCTTCAATGCGACATCAGCACGGGCAGGGTCATCGATCGCAGCAGCGACCGGGTGGCGCCGCCGAGCACCCACTCGCGCGCCCGGCTGTGGCCGTAGCAGCCCATCACGAGCAGGTCCGCGCTCATGTCGGCGGCTGCCGAGAGAAGTTTTTCCCCGGCCTCGCCCTCCTCCGGGCCGCCCGAGTGCACCTCTGTTTCCACCCCCTGCGCCTTGAGATAGGCATGCAGGCTCCGCAAGGAGGCATCGGCATCCTCGCCATAGCTGATCGCCTGCACGGCCTGCGCACGAGCGAGCCAGGGCAAGGCGGCGGACACTGCGCGCGCGGCCTCGGCCGTCTCCTTCCAGCCGATCAGCACCCGCCGGCCGATGGTGCCGACCGGCCCCGCATACGGCACCAGCAGCGCAGGGCGGCCGCTCTCGACCAGCACGCTGGAGACGAAATTTGATGGCAGCTCTCCCGCATTGGGATCATCCGGGTCGGGCTGCCCGAGGATCAGCAGGTCGGCATAGAGGGCCCGACGGGCGAAGGCCCACGGCGCGTCGGCCATCGGCTCGGTCCAGTGCAGGCGCCTCGACCCTGCCGCGGCGCTCATGAAGGTCGCATGCGCCTTGTCGCGCGAATCCCGATCGAGGGACTGCATGATCGCCACCGCCTCGGCCGCGGCTTCCAGTGCATAGGGATAGCGCAGCAGTGCCGACAGGGTGCACGGCTGGGCGGTCACTTCGGCCTCGAAGGCCTCGGCGACCTGACGCGCGAGCTCGACGCGCTCCGCGGCGCGCGGCGAACTGTCGAGATGAAGAAGGATGGACTTGGGTGTCTGCATGAGGCGCTCCGTGGACGGCGGTGAACGAATGACCCAAGTTATCGCGCGCGAGGCCGGGCGCCCTTGCGCGGCGTCAAACCAGGCGCCGACGGCGCGAAGCGACTTTTCCTTGCGTCCGTCTTCCATCCGCCTTGATTCAGCGCAAGTCCACGGCGACTCGCTGTTTCTATATTGGTGGCTCGATGTACCAAGCGGAGAGGTCGATGAGCAAAGTCCTCGTGGTTTTCTATTCCTACACCGGCACATCGCGCCGGGTGGCCGAACTCTTGTGCAGCCAGCAAGACTGGCCCAAGGCGGAGATCGTGGACGCACGGCCTCGCCGAGGCGTGCTCGGCAGCCTGCGCTGCGTGGTCGAATCACTGTTCAAGCTCCGGCCGGACATCGGCTACGACGGCCCGCTGCCGCGCGACTTCGACGCGGTAGTGCTGGTGTCGCCCATCTGGGCGCTGCAACTGGCCGGCCCGATGCGCAGCTTCGTGGCCAAGCGGCGGGATCATATGCCCGATATGGCCGTGATATCGGTCATGGGAGGCCAGGGCGCGCCCAACGCCGCCGCCGAGATCGCCCAGCGGGTCGGCAAGGCGCCTCTGCTGAGCGCCAGCTTCACCCAGCGCGAGGTCGATGACGGCAGCTACGCCGCCCGGCTGGAGGCCTTCGGTACGGCAGTCAGGGCGGCGAAGGACTCGAAGGGGGTGGTGCGTCCTGCGACCTTGTCGCCGCAGGCGGTCTGAAGCGTGAAGCCCGCTCCCATCGGATGGGGCGCGGCCGCGGTGGGTCTCACCTGCCTGCTGGGTGCCTGCAGCTCCGATCCGGCGATGACGACCGGACCGATCGCGCTGCGTTGGCGCTCGACCCCTTCGTTCTCGTCCCTCGTGGCGAGCCGCAGCGCCAGCGTCGTCGAGATCAGCACGCTCCGGATCGGGCGCGATGAAAGCCCCGGAGACGGCGAGCTCGAGTTCGCTCCGGAGAGCGACTTCGCCGACAGGCTCGCCTGGCCGCTTCCCACGAGCGCGCGCATCAGCCAGATTCGCGATCTCGCGTCCGGCGTCATCCTCAGCAGCGACGGCGTGATCCTGACCAGCGCCCACGTGATCGCCGGCGTCGACGAAGCCCAGGTGCGGCTCGACGACGGAAGGCGCTTCCAGGCCCGGGTGCTCGGCACCGACCCGCGTTCGGACGTCGGCTTGCTGGTCATCGAAGCGACCGGCCTGACGCCGGCAGCCCTCGGGGACTCCTCGCGACTCGCGCCCGGCGACTGGGTCGCGGCGATCGGAGCGCCCTTCGGTTTCCAGGGCAGCGTGACAGCCGGCGTGGTGAGCGCCGTGAACCGCCTCATCGGCGGCGCCGGGGAAATCCCTTTCATCCAGACGGACGTGGCCATCAATCCCGGCAGTTCGGGCAGTCCGCTCTTCAACAGCCGCGGCGAAGTGGTCGCCATCAACTCGTTGATCTACAGCGGCAGCGGCGGCTACATGGGCTTGTCCTTCGCGGTGCCGATCAACCTGGCGGCCGAGGTCGCCAAGCAGCTGCGGGCAAACGGGGAAGTCCGGCGGGCGGAGATGGGCGCCGAATTCCAGGAAGTCACGCCGGCGCTGGCGCGTTCCTTCGGCCTTGCCGGGAAACCGTTCGGAGCGCTGGTGGTGCGGATCGACGGCACCGGTCCCGCCGCCCGCGCCGGCCTGCGCCGAGGCGATGTCGTCACGGCGTACGACGGCGTGGCCATCGGGCACTTCACCGATCTGTTGCAGCGGGTCGCCAAGGACCGCCCCGGCAGCCGGGTCGACCTCGACGTCTGGCGGCATGGCGCCAGGCAGACGATTTCGGTGACGCTCGCCCAGCATCGAGCGCAGAGAACCGCGCTGCCGTCCGGGCTCGCGCCGGATTGGGGTGACGGCGTCGGGCTGACCTTGGGCGAACTGAGCCCCGCGCAATACCGCCAGCTGGGCGTCGAGGGCGGCCTGATGGTGCGCGACGCCGCCGGGCTGGCACGCAGCGAGGGCATTCGTGCGGGCGACCTCATCGTGGCGGTCAACGACGCGCCGATGAACCGCGTCGCGGACTTCAGCCGCACCCTGTCGAACACACCGCCCGGCCAGACCCTCGCCCTGCTCGTCATGCGCGATCGGCGGCTGGCCTATGTGGCGGTTCAACTGCCTTCGGCACCGGCCATGCCATAGCGCGGCATTCAATGCGCCATCAGGATCGGCACATCCATGCGCTCGAAGACCCCTCGCGTCACACTGCCCAGCACCAGCTCGCGGATGCGGGTGTGGCCGTAGCCGCCCATCACGACCAATCCCGCTTGCTTCTGCGCGGCATGAGACAGCAGCGCATCGGCGAGTCCCTCGGAAGCCACATGCTGGACGGCCTTCGCCTCGATGCCGTGTCGCCGGAGCCAGGCAAGGATCTGAGGGATCCGCAGGTCGCTGTCGTCGACCGGCGCGGCGCCTGCGCGCCACGACACCAGCGCAACGCTGGCGGCCTTCGAGAGCAGCGGCAGCGCATCGCGCAATGCGATGGCGGCCTCGCGGCTGCCGTCCCACGCGACCAGCACGTTCTTGCCGAGTTCGCGAGCGCACTTCGCGCGAGGCAGCACCAGCACCGGGCGGCCCGCATGCAGGACGACCTGCTCCGGCAGGTCGCGGGCCGTCGTCGTGTCCGTGTCGCCAGGCTGGGACTGGCCGACGACGACCAGGTCGCTGGTGCGTCCGTGCAGGACGACCGCATCGACCGAGGGTTGATCCACCAGGCGAACCTCGGACGATATCGACGGCGCACCCTCGATCAGCTTCCTGAAGGTGTGGGCGATGCCTTCGGCGCGCACCCGCAGGAAGTCGGCCGACGCGGCGATGAAATCGGTGTCCTTTCCCGCAATGGCCTCGGCGGGAATGACGCCGTCGTAGAGACCGGTGGGCACCAGGCCGATCAGATGGCTGCCGTGCTGCCTGGCCAGGGTCGCAGCGATGCCCACACGAGCGGCACAGTGCTCCGAATAGTCAAGATGGACCAGGATCGTTCCGAGTTTCATGACGGTTCCAGGCGAATGGAGACGAATGGCGATCTTCGGGCGTGCCGCGACCGGACACCTTGATTTCCATCAAGGGCGCCGCGCCGGACTGGCACTTGATCCAGCGCAAGTCCCCAGGGGCCCGCATTCCCTACAGTGAAGCGTCCATCGACGAAGGAGTCTTCATGAAGTCCGATGCCATGCTGCGAAGCGATATCGTCGCCGAGCTGAACTTCGATCCTGCGATCACGATGAATGCCACCGACATCGGCGTGGTCGTCAAGGATGGCGTCGTCACGCTGAGCGGGCATGCGTCCAGCCATTCGCAGAAGCATGCCATCGAGCGGGCCGTGCAGCGGGTCAAGGGTGTCAAGGCGCTGGCCGTCGAGATGTCGGTCCGGCTTCCGGCCGCCAGCGAACGCACCGACGCCGACATCGCCAAGGCGGCGGAGAACGCCCTCGAATGGAACGTGCTCGTGCCGGACGATGCGGTCCACCCGATGGTGGAGGGCGGCTGGATCACGCTGAGCGGCGGCGTGGAATGGGCTTACCAGCGCCGGGCGGCCGAGGTCGCCGTGCGCCATCTGATGGGCGTCAGGGGCGTCACCAACATGGTCGAGGTCAAGGGCCGGTTCACGGCGGTCGACGTCGAGCGGAAGATCAGCGATGCGCTGAAGCGACAGGCCGATCGCGAGGCCAGGCACATCCAGATCCTGGTCGAAGGCGCCCAGGTCACGCTCCGGGGTACGGTCAAGTCGTGGGCGGAACGCAGGGCCGCGCAAGGGGCCGCGTGGTCGGCACCGGGCGTGGCGAAGGTCGTGAACAATCTTCTCGTCGAGGCCTGATCGCACACGCCATGATGCAGGCGATGGTTCTTCATGGGCCGAAGCAGCCGCTGCAGATGACGCAGCGCCCGGTGCCCGAGCCCGCCTCCGGCGAGGTTCGACTTCGCGTGCTGGCCTGCGCCGTCTGCCGCACCGACCTGCACGTGATCGACGGCGACCTGCCGCTCTCCGTGCTGCCCATCGTCCCTGGCCATGAAATCGTCGGCGAGGTCGAGGCGCTGGGTGCGGGCGTCCGGTCGCTGGCCGTCGGAGACCATGTCGGCGTCCCCTGGCTCGGCCACAGCTGCGGCCACTGCGCCTTCTGCGGCGCCGGTCGCGAGAACCTGTGCGACACGCCGCGCTTCACGGGTTATCACCGCGACGGCGGCTTCGCGACCCACGTGCTGGCCGAGGCCGATTTCTGCCTGCCGCTGGCTGACCTCGCCCAGGAGCCGGCCCGGATCGCGCCCCTGCTCTGCGCCGGCCTGATCGGCTGGCGCAGCCTGAAGGCCGCCGGCGACGACGCCCGCCAGTTGGGCATCTACGGTTTCGGCGCCGCCGCGCACCTGGTCACCCAGGTCGCGGTGGCCCAGGGCCGGACGGTCCACGCCTTCACGCGCGCCGGCGATGCGGCGAGCCAGGCCTTCGCGCTCAGCCTCGGCGCCGCATGGGCCGGCAGTGCCGACGCGCAGCCACCGCGCGCGCTGGACGCCGCGATCATCTTCGCGCCCGCGGGCGAGCTGGTGCCGTTGGCCTTGAAAGCGGTACGAAAAGGGGGCCGGGTGGTCTGTGGCGGCATCCACATGACGGACATCCCCGCCTTCCCGTACCGGCTGCTGTGGGAAGAGCGCCAGCTCGTCTCGGTGGCCAACCTCACGCGCGCCGATGCGCGCGAGTTCCTCCAGGTCGTGCGGGCGGATCCGCCGAAGGTCCACATCACGACCTATGCGCTGGACCGGGCGAACGAGGCGATCGCGGACCTGCGGGCGGGCCGCCTCCAGGGTGCGGCGGTGCTCGTGCCGCCGGCGCCGGCGCATCGATCGAATCAACCGAAGGACCGAAGCCCATGAAACACCTCAATCCCTCAGACCTCGAAGATCTCGCCCGGCGACTCCAGGCGCGAAAGCGCGAGGTGCTGAACGAGCTCGCGGCGGCCGGCGCGCCGCCCCAGGGCGGCGTGCTCGCCGGGGAGCACGAGGTCCACAGCCATGCCGACGACGCCGAGGTCGAACGGCTGGACGACGTACGTTTCGCCGAGATCGAGGTGGACCGGAACACCCTGCTCGAAGTCGAGCAGGCGCAGCAGCGCCTGGCGACCGGGCTCTATGGCCTGTGCGTCGACTGCAACGAGGAGATTCCCCTCGAGAGGCTGCTCGCCCAGCCCACGGCGATACGCTGCGCCGCCTGCCAGACCAGGACCGAAGCGAAGCGTCGTCACTGACGCGCATGCGGGTCGGTGGCTGCGCTGTTGCGATCCGGCCGGGTCCAAGGCTAATATGGCCCGGTGACCAGCCCCACCCACCTTGCCGTCCTCGACGACGAAGCGGACATCACGCAGCTCCTTGCCAGCTACCTGGCGGGCCAAGGCTTTCGAGTCAGCCAGGTCCACACCGGCGCGGCGCTCATCGAACTGATGGCGAGCGACGCGCCGGCGCTGGTGCTGCTCGACCTGGGCCTCCCGGGCGAAGACGGCTTTGCCATCGCTCGCCAGCTGCGCGAACACTGGCGATGCGGCCTGGTCATCGTCACCGGACGGGGTGACGCGGTCGACAAGGTGGTCGGGCTGGAAGTGGGCGCCGACGACTACGTCACCAAGCCTTTCGACCTGCGGGAACTGGTGGCGCGCATCAAGGCGGTGCTGCGCCGCATCGCACCTTCCGACGCGCCGCCGGCCCGTGCCACGGCTGCGCCCGTCACGATGCTGCGCTTCGCACAGTGGGAGCTCGACACCGCCGCGCGACGGCTGCTGGACCCCAAGGGCCAGGAAGTGGCGCTGACCACGGGCGAATTCGACCTTCTGAACACCCTGGCGACCCATCCCGGGCGGGTGCTGTCGCGCGACTTCCTGCTCGAACACACGCGCGGCCGCGACGGGGGGCCCTTCGACCGCACGATCGACGTGCAGATCGGGCGCCTGCGCCGGAAGATCGAGGCCGACCCCGAGACGCCGCAGATCATCAAGTCGGTCCGTGGCGCCGGCTATATCCTCGTCCCCAAGGTCGAGGCGGCCTGATGCCGGCCCCGCTCGCTGCCTCGGGATTCGACGACGGGGCGGTGTTTCGATCGCTCTTTCTCGCCTACCCCGACGCGCTCCTCCTGATCGACGAGCAAGGGGTGATCCGCCTTGCCAATCCCGCTGCGCTGGAACTGCTGGGCTATGCCGAGGCCGAGTTGATCGGCCTGCCGGTGGATGCGCTGGTGCCCGACGCCATCCGTCCGCGCCACGCGGCCTATCGCAAGGCCTACGCCGACCATCCGCGTCCCCGACCGATGGGCACTCAGATGGACCTGGTCGCCAAGCGGCGCGACGGCAGCGAGGTCATGGTCGAGATCGCGCTGAGTCCGTTGCAGGACCACGGCCTGCCCTACGTCGTGGCCGCGATCCGCGGCGTCGGCGCCTACCCGCGCGTGAAGCAGGCCTTGCAGCGCGCCCGCTATGCCGAATGCCTGGCCCAGTTCGGCCGGCATGCCGTCGACGCCCGCGATTCGAAGAAGCTGATCGACCTCGTTCCCACCATCGTGGCGGAAGCCCTGGAGGTCGAACAGGCCAAGATCCTGTTGCTCGAGCCGGACGGCACGCACTTCCGGATCGTCGCCGGCGTGGGACTGCTGCCCCAGGAAGCCATCGGCGACAGGGTCCCCAACGAGCCCGGATCTCCCTCCGGCCACGTGGTGGCGCACGGCGAGCCCGTGCTCCTGAGCGACTACGCGCAGGAGCAGCGTTTTCAGGTTCCGTCGCACTACGTCGAGGCCGGCCTGGTGTGCGAACTCTCGGTGCCGTTGGCGGACCGGGGCCGCACCATCGGAACGCTCGCCGTTCGCTCGCGCGCGCTGAAACGCTTCGGCGACGACGAAGTCCGCTTCCTGGAGTCGCTGTCGAGCATGCTCGCCACGGTGATGCAGCGCGAGAGCAGCGAAGACGCGCTCAACCACGCCCAGCGGCTCGAGAGCGTCGGCCAGTTGACCGGCGGCGTGGCGCACGATTTCAACAACCTGCTCACGGTGATCTCGGGCAACCTCCAGGTGCTCGAAGATGCACCGGCCTACGCTCGCGATCCCCTGGTGCAGCAGGTCGTCGGCGCCGCCGCCCGGGCCACGCGGCGCGGCGCCGAACTGACGGGAAAGCTGCTCGCGTTTTCCCGCCGCCAGATGCTCCAGCCGACGATCGTCGACGTCGCCGCGCTGCTGGAGTCCCTGACGAACATGCTTCGGCGCACGCTGGACCAGCGCATCGGCATCACCCTCGATGCGCACGAAGTGCTTTGCGTGGCGGACCCCGGGCAGCTCGAGTCCGCCCTGCTCAACGTGGCCATCAACGCACGCGACGCCATGCCGCAAGGCGGGACCCTGTCATTCAGCTGCCGGGCCGTGGCGGCGTTGCCGGACGGCCTGGACGCCCAGCCGGGCGATTCGCCATCGCATGGATTCGCGTCGATCGCCATCACGGACACCGGGCTCGGCATGCCTGAAGCCATCAAGGCCCGCGCCTTCGAGCCCTTCTTCACGACCAAGGAGAGCGGCCGCGGCACCGGACTCGGCCTGTCGACGGTCTACGGCTTTGCCAGGCAGTCGCACGGCGCCGTGAGCCTCGCGAGCACCCTGGGGCAAGGAGCCACCGTCACGATCTTCCTGCCGCGAGCGGACGATGACGGCCTCGCCCTTGACGGCCTCGAACGCGGTGCCAGCCATGTGCCGGAGGGACTGCGCGTCCTGCTGGTGGAAGACGACCCCGAAGTTCGCAAGGTGGTCGCGAGGTTTCTCGACGCGATGGCGTTCGATGTCACCGCCTGCGCCGATGCCGAGGCGGCCCTTCGAATGCTGGCGACGGACCAGCCCGTCGGGTTGCTGCTGACGGACATCCTGCTCGGCCCGGGCCTGCGCGGCACCGAGCTGGCGGATGCGGCGATCGCGCTGCGGCCCGGGCTTCGGGTGCTGCTGATGTCCGGCTATTCCAGCGAACTGCCGGGCGAGCCACGGGGCCGCGAACTGCTTCGCAAGCCCTTCACGCGGGCCGACCTCGAGCAGGCCATCGCCCGGGCTCTCGAATCGGCTCAGTGAAGCGCGCCCGCCATCGGCGCGACCGTCGCTCCTTGGATGAAGGCGGTGAGCGCCTCGACCTGCGGGATATGGATGTCGCGCCGGCCCTTCTCCGTGAACCGGATCACGTCCCCGCGTGCCAGGCGCGACAGCGCCCGGCTGACGCTTTCGAGGGTCATGCCGAGGTAGTTGCCGATCTCGGCCCGGGTCATGCGCAGGGTGATCTGGTCGGTGCGCTGGCCGCGCTGGGCCAGCGCGTCGGTCCAGTAGCGAAGGAAACCCGCCACGCGCGCATCGGCGGGCAGCGTGCACAGCGACAGCATCGAGTCGTGCTCACGGGTCAGTTCGCGGCTCATGGCCTCGTGCAGCAAGGTGAGCAGCGCGGGCGTCCGCACGGCGGCCTGGATCAGCGCATCGTAGCGAATGGCCCAGACCTCCCCGGTGTCCATGGCCACCGCGTCGCAGGCGTAGTGCGATGTGGCGATGCCGTCCAGCCCCAGCCAGTCGCCCTTGAAATAGAGGCCGACCACCTGCTCGCGACCCTCGCCCGAGAGGTTGACCATCTTGAAGTAGCCGGAGTTCACGATATAGAGGCAGCCGAACGCTTGGCCCACCTGGTACACCGAGTCGCCGGCGCGGACGATACGCCGCTGGATGGGCATGCTGTCCTGCAGCAGCTGCAGGGTGTCGGCGATGCGACCGACGACAGATACCGGGCGATTCGGGGTGTTCGTCACTTCAGTCATCACTGGTTCTCCTCGAAGATCGATGGACCAGAGCTTAGGAAGCGCGTGCAACAGATGCGCCAACGCCACGGCGGTCTCGGTAACAGCGGGTGAATGCTTCGTGTCAGATCGGTAACGACGACCGAGGCCCCGCTTTGTTGACCGCCATCAAGTGCGCAAATCGCAAAAGCCATACCGTTGCAACCGTGAAGCCTTCCTCCTCTCATGCCAGTAGCTGGCAACCCGATGAACCGCTGGCGGCCGCGAAGATCGTCGCCCTCTTTGCAGCGGCCCGGCGCCTGCGGGCGGATTCGGATGCGGGGGCCAGTGGCAGCGCCTTGCGCGGCAAGAACCTGGCCTTGCTGCTCGCGAGGCCCTCGGGGCGCGAGGTGTCGCCACTCCATCGCGCAGCCCGGGAGCTGGGCGCCCGCGTCGCCGAAGTCCCCTTCGAGACCGACGCCTCCAGCCAGGTGGACATCGGGGCCCTGGCGCGGCTTCTGGGGCGCATGTACGACGCCATCGACTGCGACGCGCTCCCGTTGCCGACGGTTCGGCGGATCGAAAGAGAGGCCGGGGTTCCCGTCTACGCCGGCCTGGGGCTGGACGACCACCCGGCCCGCGTGATCGCCGACCTTCTGACACTCTGCGACCTCGCATCGCCGCAAGCGGTGAAGACGCGCATCGTCTTCCTCGGCGACCCACGCACGCCGCGCGGCAGCATCTTCCTCGCCGCGGCGCGGGAACTCGGCTTTGCGCTGCAGGTCGCCGAAGCGGGGCATGGGGCGTCGAACGACGCGGCCTACGTGGTCGACGCGACGCGCCCGTCGACTTGGTCGCTGCATGCCGAGGGCCGTCCGATCGAGGAGGCTCGCCGATCGGCGAACCACCGATGCGTGATCCAGACGGTGCTGCTCGACACGATTCCCCGAGGGTGAGCGGCGAGGGTGTCAGAGCTCGAAGCTCTCGAGATAGTCCGGCACCGTCACCGGCCAGCCGTGCTGCTCTTCGATCGCCAGCCGCAGCGAATCCGCAGCCACCGGTTCACCGTGGGTCACGAAGACCCGTCTCGGCACCGGCAGTGCGTCCAGCCAGGCCAGGAGCTGGACGCGGTCGGCGTGTGCGGACAAGGTGTCGAGCACGGCGACCTCGGCCCGCACCGGCACGTAGGCGCCGTGGATCTTCACCTCCTTCGCGCCTCCGACGAGCGTCGCGCCGCGCGTTCCGGCCGCCTGGAAGCCGGCGAACAGGATCGTGTTCCTCGCCTCGGGTGCGTAGGTCTTGATGTGATGAAGCACGCGCCCGCCGGTGGCCATGCCGCTCGCAGACACGATGATGGACGGATAGGTCAGCGCATCGAGCCGCTTCGACTCCTCGATGGTGTTGACGACCGTGGCCTCCCCGCTCATCGCCGCGCATTGCTCGGTGCCCAGCAGGTGCTCGTCGCCATGGTGACGATAGATGCGCGTGACATCGGCCGCCATCGGGCTGTCGAGGTAGACCGGCATGTCGGGAATCCGCCGGGCCTGCTTGAGCAGATGGACGGCATGCAGGAGCGTCTGCGCGCGGCCCACCGCAAAAGCCGGGATCACCACGATGCCGCCGCGCGCCGCGGTGCGGTTCACGACGGCGGCAAGGGCCGACAAGGTGTCGACGTCGCGGTGCAGCCGATCGCCATAGGTGGATTCGACGACGACGTAGTCGGCCGGCGGGGGCGGCTCCGGCGGCCGCATGAGGAGATCGTCGCTGCGGCCCAGGTCACCCGAGAAGAGAATGCTTCCGCCCGTCCAGCCGACACGCAGGCTGGCCGCGCCGAGGATGTGGCCGGCACGCGTCAGCCGCAACGACCAACCCGGCCATGGGACTTGCTCCTCGCCGAAGGGCACGACCTCGAAGCGCTTCAGTGCATCGCGGGCATCCCCTTCGGTGTAGAGCGGCAATGCGGGCTGGTGCCTGGAGTGGCCGTGGCGGTTGGCGAAATCGGCCTCCTCCTCCTGCAGCCGGGCCGAATCCGGCAACAGCAGCTTGCACAACTCGAGCGTGGCCTCGGTGCAGTAGACCGGGCCCTTGAAGCCCAGGTTGACGAGCCGCGGAACGAACCCGCTGTGGTCGATGTGCGCATGCGTCAGCAGCACCGCGTCGATGTCCGCGGCGTTGGTCGGCAAGGGATGCCAATTGCGCAGGCGCAATTGCTTGACGCCCTGGAAAAGCCCGCAATCCACAAGCAGGCGCCGTCCCTCGTGCTCGAGCAGGTACTTGGAACCGGTGACTGTGCCCGTGCCGCCGAAGAACTGGATGCGCATCGCCGCAGCTTCGCACTCGGCGGGGGGATCGGGTTGATGTTGATCAAGGAACGACGCTGTGGGGTGGGCCGAATCTAATCAGTTGAGGACAGAGCAAAAACTGCTACGCAGTTTCTTGGTCTGTCCCGCAAGGTCTCAGGAGAGCGTATACGCCGTCTTCACCACAGTGAAGAACTCCTGCGCATACCTGCCCTGCTCGCGCGGCCCGTAGCTCGACCCCTTGCGCCCGCCGAAGGGCACGTGGTAGTCCACCCCCGCCGTCGGCAGGTTGACCATCACCATGCCCGCCTGGCTGTGGCGCTTGAAGTGCGTCGCGTGCTTCAGCGATGTGGTGGCGATGCCCGCCGACAGGCCGAACTCGGTGTCGTTGGCCGTCGCCAGCGCCTCCTCGTAGTTCTTCACCCGGATCACGCTCGCCACCGGCCCGAAGATCTCTTCCTTGTTGATGCGCATCGACGCCGCCGACTCGCTGAACAGCGCCGGCGACATGTAGTAGCCGTCGGTGTCGAGCTTCAACCGCTCGCCGCCCGCGGCCAGCGTGGCGCCCTCGCCCTTGCCGATCGCGATGTACTCCAGGTCCTGGTCGAGCTGCGACTTCGACGACACCGGCCCGATGTCGGTGCCCTGCGCCAGCGCATCGCCGACCTTGATCTTCGCCATCCGCGCCTTCATCGCCTCGATGAACTTCGGATAGATGCCTTCGGTCACGATCAGCCGGCTCGACGCCGTGCAGCGCTGGCCGGTCGAATAGAAGGCGCTCTGCACGCTGAGCTCCACCGCCTGGTTCAGGTCGGCGTCGTCCAGCACCACCTGCGGGTTCTTGCCGCCCATCTCGAGCTGCACCTTCTTGTGGTTGGTCGCGCACTGCACCGCGATGTTGCGGCCCACGCCGACCGAGCCGGTGAAGCTGATCGCGTGGATGCCCGGGTGGTTGACCAGCGCATCGCCGATCACGCTGCCGCGGCCCATCACCAGGTTGAACACGCCCGGCGCAATGCCCGAGCGGCTGATGATCTCGGCCAGCGCCCAGGCGCAGCCCGGCACCAGGTCGGCCGGCTTCATGACCACGCAGTTGCCGAAGGCCAGCGCCGGGGCGATCTTCCAGGCCGGGATGGCGATCGGGAAATTCCATGGCGTGATCAGGCCGACCACGCCCACCGGCTCGCGCGTGATCTCGATGCCGATGCCGGGCCGCACCGACGGCAGCACCTCGCCCGACAGGCGCAGGCATTCGCCGGCGAAGAACTTGAAGATCTGCGCGGCGCGGGTCGCTTCGCCGATGCCTTCGGCCTTGGTCTTGCCCTCTTCGCGCGCCAGCAGCGTGCCGAGCTCTTCCTTGCGCGCCAGGATCTCGTTGCCGATCTTGTCCAGCGCCTCGGAGCGCGCCTGGATGCCGCCGGTCGACCAGGCCGGAAAGGCGGCGGTGGCGGCCGCGACCGCGGCGTCGACCTGGGCCGCGTCGCCTTGCGCGTACTGGCCCAGCACGTCGCCGAGATTGCTCGGATTGACGTTCGGGCTGTAGCTGGCGGCCGCGCGCCATTCGCCATTGATGAGGTTGTCGAAGTTCTGCATGATCCGTTCCTTTGCTCAGCGCGCCCAGCGCAGGACCTGCGCGTCGAGCCGGCGCGCGGTCTCGATCAGCAGCTTGCGGGCAGCCGGCTGGATCGCCGGGAAGGGATGCCGCGGCGCCTCGCAGGCAATCACGCCGCCTTCCTTCATGAGCGACTTGGCGGCCAGCGGACCGCACTGGCGGTTCTCGATGTTGATGAGCGGCAGCCAGCGCTCGTAGCCCGCGATCGCCTCGTCGCGCCGGCCTTCGCGCCAGGCGTCGAGGATCGGGCGGATGCCGTCCGGAAAGCCGCCGCCGGTCATGGCGCCGGTCGCACCGGCATCGAGATCGGGCACCAGCGTGATCGCTTCCTCGCCATCCCAGGGCCCTTCGATCGCATCGCCGCCGAGGCGGATCAGTTCGCGCAGCTTGGCCGCGGCGCCCGCGGTCTCGATCTTGAAATAGGCCACGTTCTCGATCTCCTTGGCCATCCGCGCCAGGAAGGCCGGCGACAGCGGCGTGCCAGCCGCCGGCGCGTCCTGGATCATGATCGGAATCGTCACGGCATCGGAGAGCCGTTGATAGAACTCGTGGATCTGCGGCTCGCCGACCCGGAAGGTCGCGCCGTGGTAGGGCGGCATGACCATCAGCATTGATGCGCCCATGGCCTGCGCGCGCTGGCTGCGCTCGGCGCAGACCCGGGTGCTGAAGTGCGTGGTGGTCACGATCACGGGCACGCGTCCGGCCACGTGCTCGAGGATCGTGCGCGTCAACACTTCGCGCTCGTCGTCCGCAAGCAGGAACTGCTCCGAGAAGTTGGCCAGGATGCACAGGCCGTTGGAACCGGCATCGATCATGAAGTCGACGCAGCGCTTCTGGCTCTCGAGGTCCAGCTCGCCGGTGTCGGTGAAGGGGGTCGGGACGACCGGAAACAGGCCTTGGTAACGGGGAGGTTTGGTTGCAGTCATGGTGTTCTCTCGGTGGGATGGGGGGCGCACAGCCCGAAGCGGTGCACCGTCGTGCTCGAATGGATCTCCCCCGGCCGCAACAAGGTCGAGGGAAAGCCGGGTTGGTTCGGTGCGTCCGGGAAGTGTTGGGTCTCCAGGCACAGGCCGTCGCCCTGCCGGATGGCCTGCCCGTTCGCGCCCAGCAGGCTGCCGTCCAGGAAGTTGCCTGAATAGAACTGCAGGCCGGGCTCGGTGGTCTCGATGTCCATGACGCGGCCCGACACCGGGTCGGCCAGGCGGGCGGCGAAGCGCAGGCCGGGCGTGTCGGCCGGGTCCAGCACCCAGTTGTGGTCGTACCCGCGCGCGCGAAGCAGCTGGGGATGTGCGTCGCGGATGCGCTCGCCGATGGTCGTCGCCGAGCGGAAATCGAAGGGGGTTCCGGCCACCCCGGCAATGCCCTCCGGGATCAGCCCCTCGTCGACCGGGCAATAGCGGCTGGCCGCGATCGTGAGCCGATGGCCGAGGATGCTGCCGCCGCCCGCCAGGTTGAAATAGTCGTGGTGCGTGAGGTTGACGATCGTCGCGCGGTCGCTGCGGGCCTCGTAGTCGATGCGGTATTCGTTGCGCGCGGTGAGCGTGTAGCGCACGCGGATCTCCGCCCGCCCGGGGTAGCCCTGCTCCCCGTCGGCGCTCACGCGCGTGAGCGCGATCGCCACGCTGCCGTCGCCCGCGAGGGGCAGCGGCTCGATGTCCCACCAGCAGCGGCCGAAGCCACCGGGCCCGCCATGCAGCGCGTGCGGGCTGCCAGCGTCGAGCGCCAGCTGGAACTGTTCGCCGTCGATCGAGAACCGGCCCTGGGCGATGCGATTGGCATGGCGGCCGACGATGGTCCCGAAGTGCGGGTTGCGCGCCTCGTAGTCCGCGAGCGATGCGAGGCCCAGCACGACGCTCTCCGCCGTGCCGTGGCGGTCCGGCACGCGCAGCGCGGTCACGATGCCGCCCAGGTTGATGGCGCTCAGCGACAGGCCCGCGCCGTTGTCGAGGGTGTACTCGGAGACCCCGCGGCCATCGGACAAGCTGCCGAAATCACGGCGGGTGATCCGCGGCGCCCCGTTCACGGCGCCCCCGCGAAGCGCGATTCCGGCAGGCCGCGCCAACCCGGTTGCAGGACGAAGACGCCGCCAGCCTCGGGCTGCGCCTGCAAGTCTGCGGCCGAGAGGCCGGCCCGTGCGGTGGTCAGGTAGAGCTGGTCGAGGGCCGCGCCGCCGAAGGCCGGGCAGGTCACCTGCGACGCGGGGACTTCGAACCGGGCCGACTCGCGGCCCGCGGCGTCCCAGCGCACCACGCAGGCGCCGCGCCACTGCGCATTCCAGAGGCCGCCGTCGGCGTCCACGGCCGAGCCGTCGGCGAAGCCATCGCTCTCGCGCAGCCGGACGAAGACCCGGGGCGTCCCGACGCGGCCATCGGCCCCGTAGTCGACGCTGAAGATCGTCCGCGTCGGCGAATCGGTGTAGTACATCGTGCGGCCGTCCGGGCTGAAGGCGATGCTGTTGCCGACACCCGCCGGCGGCAGCGCCAGGCGCTCGACCCGCAGGTCGGGATGAACCCGATAGAAGTGCCCGACCGGCGCCTCCGCCGGGTTGAACATGCCGAACACGAACCGTCCCTGGCGGTCGCAGCGGCCATCGTTGATGCGGGTCTCGGGCTGCGCGGCGTCGACCGGCACAATCGGCGACAGCGTCTCGTGCACCAGGTCGAACAGCGCGATGCCCGAGGCCAGCCCCAGCAGCAGCTGCGAGCCACCCTCGCACAGGGCGAAGCTGCCGAGGCGCTCAGGCAGGGTCCATTGCCGTTGCCGCCCCTGCGAGGCTTCCCAGCGGTGCAGCGTGGCGCCCTCGATGTCGGTCCAGTAGAGCGCGCCCGTGCGCTCGCACCACAGCGGGCATTCGCCCAGCCGGGCCCGGGCATCGACGAGCAACTGCGCCTTCATTCAGGTCCATCCTCCATCAACCACGAAGTCCTGGGCCGTGCACATGGTGCTGTCGTCGGCCGCAAGAAACAAGGCCATCCGCGCGATGTGCTCGGCCAGCAGCGGCTGATTGATGCACTGGCCGCGCGCGATCTCGGCGCGTGCCGCATCGTCGACCCACAGCTTCAGCTGCTTTTCCGTCATCACCCAGCCCGGCACCAGCGTGTTGACCCGGATGTTGAAGGCACCGAGATCGCGCGCCAGGCTGCGCGTGAGGCCCTGCACCGCCGCCTTGGCGGTCGTGTAGACCGGCATCCCGCCCTGCTTGAGCTTCCAGCTGATCGAGCCGAAGTTGACGATCGAGCCGCCGCCGAGCTGGCGCATGTCCTGCGCCGCGCTGCGGGCGGCGAAGAACTGGTGCCGCAGATTGACCGCGATGCCGGCATCCCAGGACTCGGGCGTGGTGTCCTCGATGCGGTGGCGGCGATCGTTGGCGGCGTTGTTGAGCAGCACGGCGATCGGGCCGTGGCGCCGTCGCACGGCCTCGATGGCGGCTTCCAGTGCGGCTACATCGGTCAGGTCGGCGGCGACGAAGAGCGGCGCGTGCCGGGCACCGGCCAGGCCTTCGGCCAGCGTGGCGCCCGCGGTGTCGATGTCGATGAAGCCGACCCTGGCGCCTTGCGCCGCGAACTGTTCGACGAGGGTGGCGCCGATGCCGGTCGCACCGCCCGTGATCAGGACAGTGCGGTCGGCCAGGCTCGGATAGTGGGCAAAGGCGGTCATGGTGATGCCCGCGAAGGCGGGGAAAGCTTCGGTCGGGTGATTATGTAGTCATACTTAATGACAAGAAAATGGCTAAATCTAGGGGTTTCCCCGAGGAAGATCGCTTAAATAGTCTTACTATATTTGCGACTTCGTTCAATCCCCACGAAAGCTTTCATGTCGAAGTCGCCCGTCAAGCTCAGGTCCGCCGAATGGTTCGGGACCGCCGACAAGAACGGATTCATGTACCGCAGCTGGATGAAGAACCAGGGCATCCCCGACCATGAATTCCAGGGCAAGCCGGTGATCGGGATCTGCAACACCTGGTCGGAGCTGACGCCCTGCAACGCCCACTTCCGCAAGCTCGCCGAGCACGTGCGGCGCGGGATCATCGAAGCGGGCGGCTTTCCGGTCGAGTTCCCGGTGTTCTCGAACGGCGAATCGAACCTGCGCCCCACCGCGATGTTCACCCGCAACCTCGCGAGCATCGACGTCGAGGAATCCATCCGCGGCAATCCGATCGATGGCGTCGTGCTGCTGGTCGGCTGCGACAAGACCACGCCGGCCCTGCTGATGGGTGCAGCCAGCGTCGATGTGCCGGCCATCGCGGTCAGCGGCGGCCCGATGCTCAACGGCAAGCACCAGGGCCGGGACATCGGCTCGGGCACGGTGGTCTGGCAGCTCTCCGAGCAGGTCAAGGCCGGGACCATCACCCTGCACGAGTTCATGTCGGCCGAGGCCGGCATGTCGCGTTCGGCCGGCACCTGCAACACCATGGGCACGGCCTCGACCATGGCCTGCATGGCCGAGGCGCTGGGCGTCACGCTGCCGCACAACGCGGCCATCCCGGCGGTCGATTCCAGGCGCTACGTGCTGGCCCACATGAGCGGCATCCGGATCGTCGAGATGGTGCGCGAGGACCTGCGGCTGTCGAAGCTGCTGACACGCCAGGCGTTCGAGAACGCGATCCGCACCAACGCCGCCATCGGCGGCTCGACCAACGCCGTGATCCACCTGAAGGCGATCGCCGGGCGCATCGGCGTCGAACTCGCGCTCGACGACTGGACGGCCGTCGGCCAGGGCACGCCCACGCTGGTGGACCTGATGCCATCGGGCCGCTTCCTGATGGAGGACTTCTACTACGCGGGCGGCCTGCCGGCCGTGCTGCGCCGCCTGGGCGAGGCCGGCCGCCTGCCGCATCCCGATGCGCTCACCGCCAACGGACAGTCGCTCTGGGACAACGTCAAGGACGCCCCCTCCTACAACCCCGAGGTCATCCGAGACTGGGACACGCCCCTGGTCCCCGACGGCAGCATCCGCATCCTGCGCGGCAACCTGGCGCCGCGCGGCGCGGTGCTCAAGCCCTCGGCCGCCACCGCGCGCCTGCTGCGGCACCGGGGCCGCGCGGTCGTCTTCGAGAACCTCGACGACTACAAGGCGCGGATCGCCGACCCCGACCTCGACGTGACCGCCGACTCGATCCTGGTGCTCAAGAACTGCGGCCCGCGCGGCTACCCGGGCATGGCCGAGGTCGGCAACATGGGCTTGCCGCCGAAGCTGCTGGCGCAGGGCGTGACCGACATGGTCCGCATCTCCGATGCGCGCATGAGCGGCACCGCTTACGGCACGGTGGTTCTGCACGTCGCCCCCGAGGCCCGCGCCGGCGGCCCGCTGGCGGTGGTCCGCGAAGGCGACTGGATCGAGCTCGATGCCGACACCGGCCGGCTGCACCTCGAGGTGAGCGACGCCGAACTGGCCGACCGGCTCGCGACCTGGGCCGCCGGGCAGCAGACGGACCCGGCCGACGGCTCGGGCTACCGGAAGCTCTACGTCGAACACGTCATGCAGGCCGACGAAGGCTGCGATTTCGATTTTCTCGTGGGCCGTCGTGGCGCCGGCGTGCCGCGCCATTCCCACTGAACCTGCCGGGGCCCCGCGGGACCCGGCGCACAAGACCCGAACACTGGAGACAAGCATGGCAGGCATCACACTCACGGGCATCGACAAGCGCTACGGCAGCGTCGATGTGATCAGGAACCTCGCACTGGCCGTGGAGCCGGGCGAGTTCCTCGTGTTCCTCGGCCCTTCGGGCTGCGGGAAATCCACCCTGCTGCGCATGATCGCCGGCCTGGAGCCGGTTTCCGGAGGCGAGATCCGCATCGCCGACCGGGACGTGACTCACCTGCCGCCCGGTGCGCGCGACGTGGCGATGGTGTTCCAGCACTACGCGCTCTACCCGCACATGACGGTGTACGACAACATGGCCTTCGGCCTGCGCAACGTCGGCGTGGCCGAGTCCGAGATCGATCGCCGGGTGCAGGAAGCCGCGCGCATGCTCGAGCTGGTGCCGCTGCTGCAGCGCAAGCCGGTCCAGATGTCGGGCGGCCAGCGGCAGCGCGTGGCCATCGGCCGGGCGGTGGTCAAGGAGCCGGCCGCCTTCCTGTTCGACGAACCGCTGTCGAACCTCGACGCCGCGCTGCGCGCCCGCACCCGCATCGAACTGGCCCGCCTGCACCAGCGCCTCAAGTCCACCATGGTGTTCGTGACCCACGACCAGGTCGAGGCCATGACGCTGGCCACCCGCATCGTGGTGATGAACCAGGGCCGCATCGAACAGATCGGCCGCCCGATGGAGATCTACCGGCATCCGGCCTCGCGCTTCGTGGCCGGCTTCATCGGCTCGCCGGCGATGAACTTCATCGACGTGACACGGGCCGACGGCGCGGATGGCCGCGCGGCCGTGCGCCTGCCCGACGGCACGCTGGTCCAGACCTCGGTCGACGCGGGCTCGCTGCCGGCCGGCGCGACCCTCGAGATGGGCGTGCGCCCCGAAGCGCTGGCCATCGAGCGCGCCGACGCCGCAGGCGTGCTGGTCGGCACCGCCGAAGTGGTCGAGCGGCTCGGCGACCAGACCCATGCCCACATCGCGCTGCGCTCGGGCGGCACCGTGGTCGCGCATGCGGCGCGCGACAGCGAGATCATGGCCGGCGACGTCATCGGCCTGCGCCTCGACCCGGCGGCGGTGCACCTGTTCGACCCTTCGGGTGCCGCCCACCACGCCGCGGCACGGAGGGCCCCATGAGCGCGACCCTTTCGGCCGCCACCCCGGCGCCCGCCCGCCGCCGCGCCACGGGGGCCCGCAACGGCTCGCGCTGGAGCAACGCGCTGTTCATCGTGCCCTTTCTGGTGGTCTACCTGCTGCTGCTCGTGCTGCCCTTGCTCAAGGGCATCTACATGAGCCTGCAGGACGTGGACATGCTGTCGCAGACGGCGGACTTCGTCGGCTTCAAGAACTACAGCGACCTCTGGCACGACGACATCTTCCGCGGCGCGGTGCGCAACACCTTCGCCTTCGTGGCGATGTCGACGCCGGTCTTCGTCGCCCTCGGCCTCGGCCTGGCGCTGGCCCTGAACCGGCCCGGCC
Source organism: Variovorax sp. J31P179 (assembly GCF_030316985.1). Classification (NCBI taxonomy): domain Bacteria; kingdom Pseudomonadati; phylum Pseudomonadota; class Betaproteobacteria; order Burkholderiales; family Comamonadaceae; genus Variovorax; species Variovorax sp. J31P179. The sequence goes on from NZ_JASZYL010000009.1 coordinate 131,238, forward strand.
GCACGGCCGCGGCGCTGCGGGCGATCTTCTTCGGCTCGTCGGTGCTGTCGGTCACTATCGTCACGCTGGTGTGGAAGCTGGTGCTGATGCCGCACCAGGGCCTGCTGGCCAACCTGACGCATGCCACCGGCCTGCCCGACCTGTCGCCGCTGACCTCCGAGGCCTGGGCGCTGCCGACGGTCGCGGCCGTCACCGTGTGGTGGATCATCGGCCTGCCGATGATGCTGTTCCTCGCCGCCCTTCAGCAGGTGCCGGGCGAGGTCTACGAAGCCGCCGCGCTCGACAACGCCAGCCGCTGGCGCACCCTGTGGCACATCACGCTGCCGGCGATCCGGCGCACGGTGGCGCTGGTCGCGGTGATCGAGGTCATCCTGCAGTTCCAGCTGTTCGGCCAGGCCCAGCTGCTGACCCAGGGCGGCCCGAACAACAGCTCGCGGCCGATCGTGCAGTTCATCTACGAGGCCGGCTTCCAGCACTGGACGCTGGGCGCCGCGGCGGCCGCGTCGCAGGTGCTGTTCGGCATCATGCTGATCGCGATGGCCGTGCAGGTCTACATCTCCAGCCGCAAAGAGAGCTACTGACATGCAGAACATCGTAGGCAAGAGCCTCGGCAACCGCCTGATCCTCGGCGCCGTCATCGCGCTGGCCGTGGTCTGGATCGCGCCGCTGGTGTGGGTCTTCGCGCTCTCGTTCAAGCCGAACGAGTTCCTCACCGTGCGCACCGACGTCATCTTCTCGGGGCCCTTCACGCTGAAGAACTACACCGACATCATCGGCACCTCGTCGGTGTTCCGCTGGACCATGAACAGCGTCATCGTCTCGGTGGTGCAGACCTTCGCGATGCTGGTGCTGGCCTCGCTCGCGGGCTATGGCTTCGCCCGCACCGAGTTCCCCGGCAAGAACCTGCTGTTCTTCGCGGTGCTCGCCGGCCTGACGGTGCCGGAGCAGGCCATCATCGTGCCGCTGCACCTGATGTTCGCCGACCTCGAGATGCACAACACCTACACGGCGCTGATCCTGCCGCGGCTGGCGACGCCCTTCGGCGTCTACCTGATGACGCAGTACTTCAAGGCGATTCCGCGCGACATCGAGGAGGCGGCGATGCTCGACAACGCCTCGCGCCTGAAGATCTTCTTCAAGGTGATCCTGCCGCTGTCGATCCCGGCCCAGGCCACGCTCGGCATCTTCACCTTCCTGCATGCCTGGAACGACTACCTGTGGCCGCTGATCTCGGCGTCCAAGCCCGACATGTACACGCTGACCCTCGGGCTGGCCTCGACGCAATCGAATTTCGGGCAGTCCGAAGGCATCGGCTACCTGATGTCGCAGGCCGTGTTCGCCGGGCTCCCGGTGTTCATCCTCTACTTGTTCTTCCAGAAATACATCATCGCGGCCGTGTCCGGCACGGCCGCGAAGTGACCCCCCAGACCACCACCCCCAGGAGACAGACTCGAATGACTACGACAGCCACCCGCGCACTCATCGGCCTCGGCCTCTGCGCCGCCTTCTCGGGCGCCGTGCAGGCGCAGCCGAAGACCGAGATCACGCTCTCGCGCTTCTTCGGCTCCTGCGAGGCCGACTACGGCAAGTCGACCGACGTCAAGGCCGCGCGCGGCGAATGCGGCGTGATCACCACCCTGGTGAACCAGTTCAACGCCACCAACAAGGACAACATCGTCGTCAAGCCGCAGATCGTCGAATGGGGTCCGTACTACGACCAGCTGACGGCCCGGATCGTGGCGCGCGACGTGCCGACGATCGCCGTGATGCACGAATCGTCGCTCGGCGACTTCGTCAGCCGCAAGCTGATCGAGCCGGTGGACGACAGCTTCAAGGCGGCCGGCATCGACACCGCCCAGTACAGCGACCATGCCAAGGCCGGCACGCAGTTCGGCGGCAAGACCTATGCCCTGCCCTTCGACACCTGGGGCTGGCTCTGGCACTTCAACCTGAACCTCATGAAGAAGGCCGGCCTCACCAAGCCCGACGGCACGCCCGTGATGCCGACCACGCCCGATGAATTGCTGGCGCAGGCGCGCAAGTTCAAGGAAGCCACGGGCAAGCCGTACTTCTCGTGGACCACCGTGAACTCGACCTCGCCCAACATGCGCACCTTCCTGTCGCTGTTCTACCAGCAGAACGGCGCCGAGTTGTTCAAGGGCGGCGCCAAGCCGCAGCTCGACATGAAGTCACCGCAGGCGACCAAGGCGCTGACCCTGATGAACCAGATGTACAGCGAGGGCCTGGTCATGACCGGGCTGGATTACGGCGCGGCCAACCAGGCCTTCGTCAACGGCGAGACCGGCGTGGTGGTGGTCGGCACCTGGAAGATCGACGACTTCGTCGCCCAGGCCGAGAAGCCCGGCACGGCGCTCAGCAACGGCTACGCGGTGTACCCCTTCCCCAAGCTGCTCGACCGCAAGTCGGAGTTCGCCGACGGCCACACCTGGGTGATGCTCAAGGGCGGCACCAAGGACGAAGCCCAGCGCAAGGCGGCGCTCACCTTCCTGAAGTTTCTCTGGGACAACGACGGCGAATGGGCCCGCACCGGCCACCTGCCGGCCAACAAGACGGCGCTCGACAGCGCCGCCTTCAAGGCCATGCCGATGCGCAGCAACATCGTCGAGCTGTCGTCGACCGGCCGCGGCATGCCGCACAGCATCCCGCGCCAGCGCGCGATCGAGATCGCGGTGGACCAGGAGATCGGCAACATGATGGTCAGCAAGAAGCCGCTGGCCGAGACGCAGGACGCCGCGGAATCGCGCGTGAACAAGCTGCTCGATTCCGTGCGTTGAGCGCCCACCGGCACAGCACCATGCTCAGAACCTTTCTCAAGACCGCGTCGGTCCTGGCCCTCGCAGCGGCCACCTTGCAGCCCGTGCAGGCACAGGACAAGACCGAGATCACGCTGGCGCGCTTCTTCGGCGCCTGCGAGGCCGACTTCGGCAAGTCGACCGACGTTCGGGCCGCGCGCGGCGAATGCGGCGTCATCACGACCTTGGTCAACAAGTTCAACGCCACCAACAAGGACAACGTCGTCGTCAAGCCGCAGATCGCCGAATGGGGGCCGTACTACGACCAGCTGACGGCACGGATCGTGGCGCGCGACGTGCCGACCATCGCGGTGATGCACCAGTCGTCGATCGGCGACTACGTCAACCGCAAGCTGATCGAGCCGATCGACGCCGACCTGAAATCGGTCGGCATCAGCCCGGCCGATTTCACCGATACCGCGCGTGCCGGCGTGACCATGAACGACAAGACCTACGGCCTTCCGTTCGACACCTGGTCGTGGCTGTGGCACATCAACACCAATCTGCTCAAGCAGGCGGGCCTGGTGAATGCCGACGGCTCGGTGCAGATTCCGAAGTCGCCGGCCGAGCTGCTGGCCCAGGCGCGCAAGTACAAGCAGGCCACCGGCAAGGCCTATTTCGCCTGGCCGACCGCCGGCGGCGTGCCGACCAACACCTGGACTTTCTTCTCGATGATGTTCCAGCAGAACGGCAACCTGTTCACGCCGGGCGCCAAGCCGCGCATCGACATGCACCAGCCCGACGTGACCGCCATCCTGGAGCTGATGCGCACCCTGTACACCGAGGGGCTGGTGGTGCAGGGCGTCGACTCCGGCGCCGTCAACCAGGCATGGTTCAAGGGCGACGCCGCCGTGGCGCTGACCGGCACCTGGCGCATCGACGACTTCATGGCGGCCTCCGAGAAGGCCGATTCCCCGGCGCACGACGGCTATCTGGTGATCCCGTTCCCGCAGCTGTTCGCCAAGCGGGCCACCTTCGCCGACGGCCATGCCTGGGTCATGCTGAAGGGCGGAGCCAAGGACGAGAAGACCCGCAAGGCCGCGCTGAGCTTCATGAAGTTCCTCTGGGACAACGAGTTCGAGTGGTCGCGCACCGGCCACCTGCCAGCCAACAAGCGGGTCTACGACAGCGCCGAGTTCAAGGCGCTGCCGATGCGCGGGAAGATCACCGAGATCTCGACCATCGGCCGCGGGCTGGCGCACAACGTGCCGCGCGCGGCGGCGGTTCAGCAGGCGATCAACGAAGAACTGGTCACCATGCAGCTCAGCAAGAAGACCGTCCGCGAAACCCAGGACGCCGCGGAGACGCGCGTCAACAAGCTGCTCGACGCGGTGCGCTGAAGCCGCGCGCCATTCATCACGCATTCATTCCTACCCCAACATGATCTCCACCCGCCTGGTCGTCGACAACGACTTCGTCATCTCCGAACTCGACCGCCGCGTGTTCGGCACCTTCGTCGAGCACATGGGCCGCTGCGTCTACACCGGCATCTACGAGCCCGGCCATCCGAGCGCCGACGCGCGCGGCTTCCGCCAGGACGTGATGGCGCTGACCCGGGAGCTGGGCACGACCATCGTGCGCTACCCCGGCGGCAATTTCCTGTCGGGCTACAACTGGGAAGACGGCGTCGGCCCGAAGGACCAGCGCCCGACCCGGCTCGACCTGGCCTGGCTGTCGACCGAGACCAACCAGTTCGGCACCAACGAGTTCATGGACTGGTGCCGCGACGCCGGCGTGGAGCCGATGTTCGCCGTCAACCTCGGCACCCGGGGGCCCGATGAGGCGCGGCATTTCCTGGAGTACTGCAACCACCCGGGCGGCACCACGCTCTCGGAGTTGCGCAAGGAGCACGGCCACGAGAAGCCGCACGACATCAAGTTCTGGTGCCTGGGCAACGAGATGGACGGCCCCTGGCAGATCTGCGCCAAGACGGCCGACGAGTACGGCCGCCTCGCGCACGAGACCGCCAAGGTCATGCGCTGGGTCGACCCGAGCGTGGTGCTGGCCGCCTGCGGTTCGTCCAAGCACGACATGGCGACCTTCGGCCAGTGGGAAGACACGGTGCTGGACCACTGCTTCGACGACGTGGACTTCATCTCGCTGCATGCCTACTTCGAGAACCCGCACGCATCGACCGCCGAGTTCCTCGGCAACATCGACCAGATGGACCTGTTCATCAAGGAGATCGCGGCGGTCGCCGACAGCGTGGCGGCGCGCAAGCATTCGCACAAGCGGATCATGCTGTCCTTCGACGAATGGAACGTCTGGTACAAGGCCCGCACGCTGGACGACCGGCGCAAGCCCGGCTGGCCGCAGGCACCGCGGCTGATCGAGGAGGTCTACAACCACGAGGACGCGCTGGCCGTCGGCGGCGCGCTGATCGTGATGATGAACAACGCCGACCGCGTCAAGACCGCCTGCATGGCGCAGCTGGTGAACGTGATCGGCCCGATCATGACCGAGCCGGGTGGACCGGCCTGGCGCCAGACCATCTTCCATCCGTTCGCGCAAGCCGCCCGCTACGCCCGGGGCCGGGTGCTGCGGCCGGTGATCCATTCGCCGACCTACCAGGCCAAGACCTTTCCCGAGGTGCCGTACCTGTGCGCCAGCGTGGTGCACGACGACAGCACGGGCCAGACGGCGATCTTCGCGCTGAACCGCCACCTGAGCGACGAGCAGGAAATCAGCATCGAGCTGCGCGGGCTGGGCGACCGGCAGCGCCTGGTGGAGGCGCTCCAGCTCCATCATGCGGACATGAAGGCGACCAACACCCAGGAAGCGCCCGACAACGTCTCGCCGGGCCGCCTGGAGGCGGTCGAGATCGATGGACACCGGATCACGGCGCGCCTGAAGCCGGGTTCCTGGAACCTGATCGTCACGTCGAACGCCAAGCCCTCCTGATCGCTTTCGCCGTCGCGGACGGGATGTGACAATCCCGTGCAGACCGCAACCTCCCATGGGACTTCCTCGCAGATGAAAGCCTCGCACCGAGATCCGGGCTATCGCCAGCCGCCCGATCGCAAGAGCATGCACTCGCAGATCGTGCGGGACCTGGGCCTGCGGATCGTTTCCGGCGAATACAAGCCCGGGGAGAGGCTGCCCCTGGAAGCCTCCCTGTGCGCGGCCTACGACGTGAGCCGGCCCGTGCTGCGCGAGGCGACCCGGGTGCTGGTCGCCAAGGGCCTGGTGGTCTCGAAGCAGCGCGCCGGCGCGATCGTCTGTGCCCGCAGCCATTGGCACCTGCTCGATCCCGACGTGCTGTACTGGATGATCCAGACCAAGCCGCAACCCGAATTCGTCGAGACGCTGTTGACGGTGCGGCGCATCTTCGAACCGGCGGCGGCGGCGCTGGCTGCCAAGGTGGCGAGCCCGGACTCGCTCAAGGCCATCGCGGAGGCGTACCAGGGCATGGAGCGCGCGACGACGCCGGAGGAACTCCTGGAGCCCGACCTCGCTTTCCACCGCCACATCGCCGAGGCCACGAACAACGACCTGCTGGCCTACATCGGCAACATGCTGTCCCTGGCACTGCGCGAGTCGATCAAGCTCAGCAGCCAGCTGCCGGACACCCACGCCCTTTCGCTGCCCCGGCACAAGGCGATCCTCACGGCCCTGCTCAACCGGGACCCGTTGGGAGCGCGCCAGGCGACGCTGGTTCAGCTGGAGGAGACGCGCGAGGACATCTCGCGCATCTTGGATTCCGACCTCGATCCGGTGTGAGTCCGGTCGCTAGCGGCCGCCGTCCACCATGTCGCGGTAGGCGTGCCAGCTCGCGTGTGCCAGCCACGGGAAGATGACGATGAGCCCGAGCATGAGCGTCGCAAAACCGAGGGCCGTCAGCAGGACGATCAACGCGGCCCACAGCACCATGGCGAGCGGATTGCGGGCGCAGCAGCGCAGGCTGGTCAGCACCGCGGTGATCACGTCCACGGGGCGGTCCACCAGCAGCGGCGCGCTGACGACCCCCAGCGCGAACACCATCGCGGCCACAGCGGCGCCGAGCGCGAAGAAGGCCGCCACGAGTTCGACCGACTGGCCCGACAGCAGCAGCGCCGCAGGCAGCTGCGGCGCGTGCTGCAGCTGCTCGGTGAAGAACAGTGCGAAGACGATCGCTGCCAGGCGCTCCCAGGCGAAGTAGGCCAGCGTGAGCAGCAGCCCGAACAGCGCGATCGAGCCGGCGTTGCCGAGCCAGGCGCCAAGCGCCGATGCGGAGTCGGGCGCGGCGGACTGCTCCCGCTGGCGCGACAGTGCGTACAGGGGGATGGCGACCAGGGGGGCCACCAGCAAGAAGCCGCCGAGCAGCGTCGGCGCCAGGTAGGTGGCCTCCCAGGTCGCGGCGGTCAGGGCCAGGCCCGCGACTGCGACCAGCACGCCGATGCCGAGGCTCAAGCCCGGCAGGAACGCCAGATCGCGTGCCCCCGAGCGCAGCCAGGCGAAGGGCCGCAGCGCGCCGACCCGGCGCACGGTGGGTGCCGCCGTTGACGGCGCAAGAGACTCACTGCCGAGCGGGTGTTCCATGGCGCACACTCCTTCGTGAAGCCCGCGCTGGAGACCTCACGGCGCCAGCGCTGCCGCCAGCATAGTCGCGCCCAGCGCCGGCGGCTTGACGTCGATCAAGGTTCAGGCGACACGGTGCCACGCGCCGATACCGGGCTGGCTGTACTGCGGCGAGGATTGCGCCAACAGCCGATAAGGAGCCCAATCGCATCCACAGGGCTCAGGTGGCGCAGCGAAGACTTCCGGCCCTCCCGCGCGCGGCACCGAATCGCGCGGCAACTGCCCCAACAGGAGCATCCAATGACTTCCCTTCGTGGGGCCGATGGCGGGCGGCTCAGGCCTCTCCGTCTGACCCCGGAGTTGGTCTCTCGAATCGCTCGCGAAGTCGCGGACTGCGGGCCGCCCCCGGGCATGGTGGTCCACAGCGATGCCGACTACGAGGCCTCGCTGGAGGATTTTCTTGCAAGCGGCCCGTGGCGTGGCGAAGGTGTCTGGGTCTTCGGGTACGGGTCCCTGCTATGGAATCCGGCCTTCGATGTCGCAGAGCAGGTGGCCGCGGTTCTGCCCGGCTGGCATCGATCGTTCTGCATCCGGCTCACTCGCTTTCGAGGTACCCCCGACCAGCCGGGCTTGATGATGTCGCTCACGCCCGGAGGAAGCTGCCGTGGTGCACTGCTGCGCATCGATGCGCCCTCGGTCAGGTCCAGCCTGCGCAAGCTTTGGCGACGGGAAATGACCGTCAAGCCACCGAACACTCCACCGCGATGGGTGAGCGCCAAGGCGAACGGCATCGACGTGCGCGCCATCGTTTTCGCCGCCGATCGCAATGGGCCGAACTTCGTGGGCGGCATGACGCAGGAACAAGTCGCGGACATCCTGTGCAAGGCGGCGGGACACTGGGGATCGGGTGCCGACTACCTCTTGCAGACCATCGACCAGCTGGAGCGCCTTGACATCAGGGACGCCAATCTCTGGCGCTTGCAGCAGATCGTCGCACGACGACTCGCGGAGAGTGCCCAACCCACTGCGCAGGCCCGCCATGACCCATGATGGAACCGAGAGCGATCGAGAAGCGCTGGATCTTCTCATTCGAGGATTCCAGGTGTCCCGGATGCTCCGGCTGGTCGCCGACCTCGCGCTCGCCGACAAGATTCCGAGGGACGGCAGCCGCCACGTGAGCGATTTGGCCACGGCCTGTTCGGTTCTTCCGACGCCACTGCTCCGGGTCCTGCGGGCCCTTGCGGCATTCGGCGTCTTTCGCGTCGGCGCGGACGCAGCGTCGCGCACTCTCCGCGCTCCATGCTGCTGCGCACGGACGAGCCGAACAGCCTGCACCATGGCGCCCGGTTCTGGACGGCACCCGGGTCGTGGAAGGCATGGGGAGCCCTGGATTCCGCGCTGGCGGGTGGCGATCCGAATCAAGCCGCCTGGGGCATGGACCGTTTCCAATATCTTCGTGAGCACCCCGCCGAGGCTCGCATCTTCGATGCCTTCATGGCCAACTTTCCGGACCGCAGGCACCAGACGCTGGCCGTCAGCTACGACTTCTCCGGTGCGAAGCTGATCGTCGACATCGGCGGCGGCAATGCGGAGGCGTTGCGGCAAATACTCGAACGGTTCCCCGGGCCGCGCGGGATGGTCTTCGACCGCGACGATGTCGTGGCGGCCATACCGCCCGATGCCCGATTGGACGGAAGGATCGAAGTCCGGGGCGGCAGCTTCTTCGATCGCGTTCCCGAAGGCGCGGACATCTACCTCCTGATCCGGGTCTTGCACAACTGGAGCGACGACGACTGCATTCGAATCCTGCGCAACTGCCGCAGCGCCATGAACCCTGGCGCCCGCCTGCTGATCGTGGAGCAGATCATCGAGCCCGACCCGGCCCTCGGACGGCCATCGGGGTACCTGGTCGATACGCACATGATGGCCATGTTCGGTGCCGCGCGCGAGCGAACCGAAACCGAATTCAGCGAACTGCTGGAGAGCGCGAGGTTTGCTCTCGAGCGCGCCATCGAGACCGCGTCACCGGTGTGGATCATCGAGGCGGGCTCCAGATGACTCAGGCGGCCGCCGCCGGGCCGAGGCGCCTGCGCTGCCAGATCACATAGACCATCGACACCAGCAGGTTGACCAGCAGGTAGAGCAGGATCGCCGCCGTCACGCCGGGCTCGTGCGGAAAGTTGAAGGTCGCCAGCGCCAGCGCGATGCCCGGATGGCGCGACGCGGTCGACAGCGCGAGCACCACGCGATCCCGCGCGTCGGGGCCGCCGAGCCAGTGGCCGACGGCCAGCCCGACGACGATGAAGCCGATCAGCGCCAGGAGGGTGCCGTTGCCGATCAGCTGCAGGATCCCATGCCGGCTGGCGAACACGATCAGCAGCGCCACAACGACCAGCAGGACGGTGCCGATGACGGCGGCCGGGCGGGCGATGCGCGCGGCCACCCGGGGCAGCAGGGCCCGTACCACCATGCCGGCAGCCAGCGGCAGCAGCACCGCCTTCAGGATCACCAGCGCGATGGCGCCGAGGGGCAGCTGGAACTGGCGGCCGAAGGCCTGGGTCATGAGCATCATGCCGATCGGCGTGATCACGACCGACAGCACGCCCATCGTCACCAGCAGGCCCAGGCCATAGGACTCCCGTCCACCGGCCTTGCCCTGCTTCTTCATCAGCAAGGGCGGCACCGGCGACAGCGACAGCGCCACCAGTGCGACCTCGATCTCGTGGTGCAGGTCGAAGGCCATGTCGAGCCCGACGGCCAGCAGCGGCATGACCAGGAACATCGCCGCGAAGGATCGCAGGAAGCACCGGGGACGGCGCACCACGTACAGCACGTCGTCGAGCGTGGCATCCAGGCCGTAGCTGAAGACGGTGATCACGATGCTCGCCTGCACGGCGAGCATGATCATTTCCTGGGCGGTCATGGCGGTGCAGCATACGAACGGCACCGAATTCCCGCTACTGTCCTTTGGTGCAGTCGGCAGGCTCGTCGCCGAGCATCTCCAATATCGACTGGATGGCGGCGCGGTACCCGCCGGGTCCGAGGCCGGCGATCACCGCGGTGGCCACCGCCGACATGTACGAATGGTGGTACATCTCCTCGCGCCGATGGATGTTGGAGATGTGGGCCTCGATGATCGGACCCGGAAACATCTTGAGGGCATCCATGATGGCCATCGAAGTGAACGAAAAGGCCGCCGGGTTGATGATGATTCCGCTGGCTTCGTCGATGGCCTCGTGGATCCAGTCGATCAGCTGCGCCTCGCTGTTGGACTGCCGGAACACCACCGGGACCGCCCCGGCTTCGTCGCGGCACATGGCTTCGATCTCGGCCAGCGTGGTCTTGCCGTAGATCGCCGGCTCGCGCTTGCCGAGACGGTTGAGATTCGGACCATTCAGGATGTAGAGCGGCTTGGTCATGGCTGAGTTTGTTTGCGAGCGGGCGGGTGTCAGTGGCCGCCGTAGAAGAACTTTGCGGGGCCGGTGACGAGCCAGGGGAAGAAGACCATCAGGAACATGATCAGGAACTGGGCGATCATGAACGGCATCACGCCCTTGGTCACCGTGTCCATCGACATTCGACCGACCCCGGCCACCACGTTGAGGACCACGCCCACCGGCGGCGTGACCAGGCCGATCGCGTTGTTCATGATGAACATGACCCCAAAGTAGACTGGGTCGATCTTGGCGGCGATGACGACCGGCATCAGCACCGGGGTGAGGATCAGGATGGTCGGCGTCATGTCCATCGCCGTGCCGACGATCATGACCAGCACCATGATCGCCACCATCAGCAAGATGGGGCTGTCGAGGAAGGGCTGGAGCATGCCCACCACCTTGCCGGGCAGGTCCGCCACGGTGATGAGCCAGGCCGAGACCATGGCCGCGGCCACCAGGAACATGACCACCGCGGTGGTCTTGGCCGCGGCCTTGAAGATGCCGTACAACTGCGACAGTTTCAGGCCGCGATAGATGACTGTCGCGACGAACAGCGCGTAGACCGCAGCCACCACGCCGGCTTCGGTCGGCGTGAAAACCCCCATGCGCAGACCGACCAGGATGATCACCGGCAGCATCAGCGCCCAGCCGCAGCGGCGCATCGTGGCCAGCAATTCTTTCAGCGGCCTGCGCGGCGGCGGCACCACGCCTTCGTGGCGGGCGACGTAGGCCCAGGTGATCCACAGCGCGAGTCCCATCAGCAGGCCGGGCGTGATGCCGGCCATGAACAGCTTGGAGATCGACACGTTGGCCGTGACGCCGAAGATGACCAGCCCGATCGACGGCGGCAGAACCGGCGCAATCACGCCCGATGCGGCAATCAGCCCGGCAGCGCGATGCGGCGCGTGGCCGGCGGCCACCATCATCGGCAGCAGCATGGTGGTCAGTGCCGCGGCGTCGGCCACTGCGCTGCCCGACAGTGCCGACAGCATGATCGACGCGACGATGGTCACGTAGCCCAGGCCGCCGCGGATGTGCCCGACCAGCGCCATCGCAAATTCGACGATGCGCTTGGACAGCCCGCCCTCGTTCATGATCTCGCCGGCCAGCAAGAAGAAGGGCACGGCCAGCAGCGGGTAGTTGTCGGCGCCACCCAGCAGGTTCTGGGCCAGGATCTGCGCCTCGAACATGTCCAGGTGCCACATCAGCGCCACGCCGCTGACCAGCAGCGCGAACGAGATCGGAATGCCGATCGCCATCGCGAGCAGCAGGGATCCGAGGAAGATGGTGAGTGTCATGGTGGCTCGCTCGGATCAGTGTTGTCTGGTGGCGTCGTCGCCATGCGGCCGGTTGAGCGCAGCCAGATCTTCGGATTCCTGGATCAGCACCAGGTCGGAATCTTTCATGTGGCCGGTGAAGAGCAGCCAGAGGTCCAGCAGCAGCACGATGCATGCGCAGGCCGCGAAGGCCACGCCGGCTGAATGCAATATGGCCATCGGCAACTGCGTGGAAGGCGCCAGCACATCCATGTTGATGCGGGCCTGTTCCAGCGCGCCCCTGAACACCAGGTAGCAGACGTACAGCATGGTCACATGGCCCAGCGCAAGGCAGATCTTCTTGCCCATGGGTGGAAGGCGCGACACCAAGGCGTCGGTGCCGAGGTGGGTGTGCTCGCGCAGCGCGACCACGCAGCCCATGAACGTGATCCACACGAACAGCCAACGCGAGATTTCCTCGGACTGCGTGATCGACGAATTGAAGACGTAGCGCAGCACGACGTTGCCGAAGACCAGCGCCACCATGATCATGAGCGCGACGGCCATCAGGGCCGTGACCGCGCGGCAGAAAGAATCGATCAGCTTCACCATGCCTGCTCCTGGACGGGACTCGTTGGGCGCGAACGGCCCCCCAGCGACGCCAGGGGGCCTTTCCAGAATCAGAACTTGGAGACGCGTTCCATTTCGGTCTTGAACAGCGTCATCACGGCCGGATCGTACGAAGCGGAGAACTTCTCGTAGATCGGCTTGACTTCGGTGCGCATGCGGGCCGCCTCGGCGGGTGCGACGGCGTTGTAGGTCATGCCCTTGGCCTGGAGTTCGGTCAGTGCCTTGCCGGCGGCTTCGCGGCTCGCCGTGCGCTGGTAGTTCTGGGCTTCCGTGGCGGCATCCTGCAGCAGCTTGTGCTCTGCCGGCGACAGCTTGTCCCAGAAGCGCTTGCTGATCTGGACCGGGTTGGTCGCATACACGTGGTTGGTGCCACTGACGTACTTCTGGACCTCGTAGAACTTGCTCGACAGGATCACCGAGTACGGGTTCTCCTGGCCATCCACCGCCTTGCTTTCGAGGGCGTTGTACAGCTCGGCGAAGGGCATTGGCAGCGGGTTGGCCTTGAAAGTCTTGAAGGTCTCCAGGAACACCGGGTTCGGGATGACGCGCAGCTTCAGTCCATCCAGGTCTTCGCCCTTCGTGATGGGCCGCTTGCTGTTGGTGACGTTGCGGAAACCCAGGTCGAAGAAGCCCAGGATGACGATGCCCTTGTCGGCCAGCTTGGCGCTGAGCATCTTGCCCAACGGGCCGTCGACCATGGCATCAGCCTGCTGGCCATTGCTGAAAAGGAAGGGAAAGTCGAAGAGCCCGAATTCCTTGATGACGCCGGTCAGCGAGGTGGTGGACGCCACGAGCATCTCCTGCACCCCGCCCTGCAGCGCAGATTGCTGTTGCAGTTCGTTGCCGAGTTGGCTGCTGGCGAATTCCTTGACCGTGATCTTGCCTCCGCTCTTGGCCGCCACGATCTCGGCGAACTTCTTGACGCCCCAACTGGTTGGATGGTCGGTGTTGTTCAGGTGCCCGATTCGAATTGTCCTTTCCTGAATGTCCTGTGCCTGAACGAGCGTGGAGGCGACGAGCAGCGCGAGGGCGCCTGCCAATTTCGAGAGTTTCGATGCCATGAAGGTCTCCGTTTGAGGTGGGAATGATCCGGGCGGTTGCCCCGCGTCGCGGCGATGCCGAGATGGTATTGAATCATCGAATGATTGGCAATGTATCCAATGATTAGGGTATTCTCTAATCAAACGCCACAGCTCAAGCCAAAGAACTGTGCTTAACTTCGATCCGCCCAGGAGCGACCCGTGTGACCGACAACTCTCTCGATTCCCCAGACAGCGCCACCGTCGGCGAGGTCGCCTATCGCCGCATTCGCTCGGACATCGTGCTGGGCCGGCTGACGCCGGGGTGCCGTCTGCCGTTGGAGCGGATGAAAGAGACCTATGGCGCCAGCGTCGGCACGCTGCGCGAACTCTTCAGCCGCCTGGCCACCGAAGGCTTGCTCGTGGCCGAAGGGGCGCGCGGCTTCCAGGTCAGCGCGGTCTCGTCGGCCAACCTGCGCGAAGTGGCATCGATGCGGCTGCTGCTGGAGAGCCACGGGCTCAAGGAGTCGTTTCAGCGCGGCGACCTGGAGTGGGAAGGCCGCGTGGTGGCGGCCTACCACAAGCTCGCCACGATGGAAAAGAGGATGGCGGCCGGCGATCTTTCTCCTTCGGAAACCTGGCGCCAGTACGACTGGGCGTTTCACGTCGCGCTGATTTCCGCCTGCGGATCCGCCCTGCTGCTGCAGACCTACGCGTCGATCTGCGACAAATATCTGCGCTACCAGATGATCGCGGCCATCTTCCGTGGCGAGGAGGCGGCCGACGAGCACCGGCTCTTGCTGGAAAGCGCACTCGCCCGGGACTGGCAGCGCGCGCAGCAGACGCTGACGACGCACGTCGAGGATTGCGTCACGCAAATGGCATCGGTGCTGGACGCCGCCTGAACCGGATTCTTGTGAGGAGCCTATGACATCGTCTTCCAGTGGCCCGCTGCGCATCGGCATCCTCGGCGCCGCACGCATCGCCTGTTCGTTCGTCGAAGCCGTTCGGCCGTCGGCCAAGGTCGTGGCGACCGCCGTGGCGAGCCGCGACGTCGAGCGCGCCACGGCCTTCGCGCGAGAGTTCGGCATCGGCCGCGTCCATGCCAGCTACGACGAGCTGTTCGCCGACCCCGACGTCGACGCGGTCTACGTGCCGCTTCCCAACAACCTGCACGCGGAGTGGTCGATCAGGGCCGCCGCCGCCGGCAAGCACGTCCTGTGCGAGAAACCGCTGGCCGCCAATGCGGCGGAGGCACGGGCCATGTTCGCGGCCGCCGAGCAGAACGGCGTGTATCTCGTGGAAGCCTATCCGTATCGGGCCCAACCGCAGACACTCAAGGTTCGCGAGCTCGTCGCGGCCGGCGCCATCGGACGCACCCAGCTCATCCAGGCGTCATTCGGATTTCCTCTGACCGACGCCGCCAACATCCGCATGGACCCGACGCTCGCGGGCGGCGCGCTGATGGACGCCGGGTCCTATCCGGTGAGCTTCGTGCGCACCATCGCAGGTGCCGCGCCGTCGCGCGTGTCGGCCCTGTCGCGCTGGGGCGCCACGGGTGTCGATGTGACCACGATGGCGACGCTCGAGTACCCGGATGGTCTTCTGGCGCAGATCTCCTGCAGCTTCAGCACCGTGCGGCACCGGCATGCGTTCATTGCCGGCGACGCAGGTTCGATAGCCACCACCTACTTCAACGATACCGGACCCGCCTTTCCGCCGCTCGTGCATGTGCGCCGCGGCAATGGTTGGGATGCGGCACACGAAATCATCGAAACCGAAGCGCTCGCCGGCTTCCTGGCCGAAGCAGAGTCGTTTCACGATCTCGTGCGCTTCGGCTGGGACCAATGGACGGGCGCCACGCCCGCCGAATCGATCGACATCGCGATGACGCTCGATGCCATTGCGGCGAGCAGTCGCGATGGCGTTCCGGTCGAAGTCGCCAGATAAGCGGGGGCAAGGAACATGTCTCTTCTAGGCGACGCGGCGCTGGCGATGTGGTGGGACATGGCGCCCGAGATCAAGTCCGAGTTCGAAGACTGGCACTCCCATGAACATTTTCCGGAGCGCCTCGGCGTGCCCGGATTCCGGCGGGCGTCGCGCTGGACGAGTGCCGCAGGGGGCGAAGGCATCTTCGTCATGTACGAGCTCAGTTCGTACGCGGTCCTTTCATCGGCCGCCTACGTCAGTCATCTGAACACGCCATCGCCGTGGTCCACGCGGATGATGCCGCACCACAGGAACATGGTGCGCAGCCAGTGCCACGTGCTGGAGTCATCGGGCAGCAGCGCTGCACGGCACGCGTTGACATTGCGTGTCTCGCCGCTGCAAGGCCGCGATGACGACCTGCGCGCATTCTTCCGACCGCTCTGCGCCGCTCTGGCCCAGAGGCCGGGGATCGTCGGCGCTCATCTGTTGCGGCATCAGACGCCACCCGTCGCCGAAACGACCGAACAGCGCATCCGCAACTCCGCCGATCGCGTGGCCGACTGGGTGTTCGTGGCACTGGGCTACGACGCACCTGCCCTGGAGTCGCTGGTCCACGCCGATCTCGAGGCAGCGGCCTTGCGGGCGTCCGGCGCGGCCGAAGGCGCGCTCAGCGGCCTCTACACGCTCTCGCATTCGGCCACGGCCGAGGACGTCGCCGGCAGGACCTAGCAGCGGAAGCTCTCTTCGCCGGCCGCGTAGTTGCGATTGGTCATCTCGGGATTTCGATTCACCAGCGGGCGGCCATACAGCGGATGCAGCAGGCTGCGCACCTCGTGCTCGAGCACTGTCAGCGGGGCCGACGTGGCCGGATCGACGAGCTGCCGAAAACGGTACTGGTAGGCATCGTCTTCCTGGGTGACGAGCCCCAGCGCGCGCAGGCGCCGGTAGGGGCCGGAGAAATCGTTGACGTAGATCTGCACGTGATGGTTGTCGTACGGCGCCGGTGCCGCATCGCCTTCGCGGTAGACCAGGGTCTGGCCAGGCCCGACCCCGATGCTCGCGCAGGCGCCTTGCGCATCGGAATGCTCGGACACGAGAGCGCCCATCACTTCCCGGTAGAACGTCGCGATGCCGGCCGCCGTGCCGCGCGCCACATCGAGTTCGACCGATGGCAGGCCCAGGCGCATGCGTCCGTATCGTTCACCGGGCTCGAAGATGCGGAAGCGATTGCCCCAGGGACAGGTCGCACTGACGTGGTCGGCCTGCGCATCGAAATCGAATCGGGTTGCGGCCAGCAGCGAAGCCACCTCCGCCAGCCGCTTCAGCAAAGCCTCGCGACCGGGCATCACGACGGAGATGGTGCCGCGCAGCACCATCGGCGCGCCGGTCGGCATGTGAATCTGGTTTCGGCCGATGTTGATCCACATGTTGCCGATGCCCGTGAAGAGGTAGGGATCGCGCGTGAGGCCAAGGCCCATCACGTAGAAGATGGTCGCCAGCTGCTGGTCGGGGATCTCGACGTTGACGTGCTCCAGCGCGACGATATTGCCGGTGTCCCCCTGCGTGCGATCGAATGTCCCGGTGTTCATGATGTCCCGCAGAAATGTGTCGACCACATTGTCGCGCCGCACCGGCCGGCGTGCGGGGTCGCGCGACGCTTCGATTTGTGGCAATCTTCGGAACGCCGGAAGACCGGCGCTTCGAGCGCAATCTCCATGCTGCCCACGACCCAATACGCGAAGAGCGGTGGCGTCAACATCGCCTACCAGACGGTCGGCAACGGCCCACGCGACCTGGTGCTGGTTCCGGGGTGGGTCTCGAACCTCGATGTCTTCTGGGAGGAGCCGGTGCTGGCGCGGATGTTCGCCCGGCTGGCCTCGTTCTCCCGGCTCATCCTGTTCGACAAGCGGGGAACCGGTCTGTCGGACCGCGTCAGCGACATGCCCAGTCTCGAAGTTCGCATGGACGACGTGCGCGCCGTGATGGACGCCGTCGGCTCGGAGCGCGCGGCGCTGTTCGGCTATTCGGAGGGCGGTGCGATGTGCGCGCTGTTCGCCGCCACCTACCCGGCGCGCGCTTCGGCGCTCATCATGGGCGGCGCCTTCTCGCGCCGCACGCAGGCGCCCGACTATCCCTGGGGCCCGACCAGGGCTCAGTCTCTGGCCTTTGCCGACGAGGTGGAACGCAACTGGGGCGGCGACGTCGGCATGGAGGCACGGTGGCCGAGCCAGGTCCGGGACGAGCGATGCCGCCAATGGTGGGGGCGCTGGTTGCGCTCCAGCGCGAGCCCGGCGGCGGCGGCAACGCTGTTGCGAATGAACATGGAAATCGACATCCGCCATGTGCTGCCCGCCGTGCGCGTGCCCACGCTGCTCTTGCACAGCCGAAACGATCGGGTCATCGATTTCGGCGCCAGCCAATACATGTACGAGCGCATCGCGGGCGCGAAGCTGGTCGAATTGCACGGCATCGACCATGTCCCGTGGGGCTGCGACAGCGATGTCATCCTCGACGAGATCGAGGAGTTCCTCACCGGGACTCGACTCGGCGCCGAACCCGACCGGCTTCTGGTGACGGTCATGTTCACCGACATCGTGAAAGCGACCGAACGCGCCGCCGTCCTCGGCGATCGCAGCTGGCACGATCTGCTCGAGAGTCACCACGCGCTGGTTCGCCGCGAGCTGGAGCACTTCCGGGGCCGCGAGATCGACACCGCGGGCGACGGCTTCCTCGCCACCTTCGACGGGCCGGCTCGCGCGGTCCGCTGCGCGTGTGCCATCTCGCGCGAGGTGCGTGCGCTCGGCCTCGAGATCCGTGCCGGGCTGCACACCGGGGAATGCGAGGTGATGGGCGGCAAGGTCGCGGGCATTGCCGTGCATACCGGTGCCCGCGTGGCCACCCATGCGCAGACCGGTGAAGTGCTTGTCTCGAGCACCGTCAAGGATCTGGTGGCGGGCTCCGGACTGTCGTTTCAGGATCGGGGGATGCAGCGCCTCAAGGGAATTCCTGGCGAGTGGCGGCTGTTTGCCGTCGAGCAGCAAGGCAGCGCGGCGGCGGCCCTCAGTCTCCCTTGATGCCCTGCGCGCGGATCAGCTCCGCCCAGCGCGTGTATTCGCTGCGGATCAGGCGGCCGAGCACTTCGGGCGGGCCGCCCGCCGGGGTGATGCCCATGGCAACCATCCTGTCGCGCACCGCCGGTTGATGCAGCGCGTGGTCGAACGCGGCATTGAGCCGCCGGATCACCGGCTCGGGCGTGCCCGCCGGGGCCGCGAAGGCGTACCACGGCTCGATGACGAAGCCGGCAAAGCCCAGCTCTTCCATCGTCGGGACGTCTGGCAGGTTGGCCGAGCGCGTCTTGCCCGTCACCGCCAGCGCCCGCACCTTGCCCTGCTGGATGAAGGGCAGGATGGAAGGCTCGTTGTCGAAGAACACCGGGACCTGGCCGCCGATGAGGTCGGTGATGGCAGGCCCCGAGCCCTTGTACGGCACATGCGTCATCTCGATGCCCGCCATTTTCTTGAGCAGCTCGGCGGCGAGGTGGTTGGACGCGCCCACGCCCGACGACGCGTAGGCCACGGGCTTGCGCCTGGCCTGGTCGACCAGGTCCTTCACGCTGAGGATGCCCGCATCGTTGTTGACCGTGAGCACATTGATCGAAGAGCCCAGCAGGATCACCGGCGCCATGTCCTTCTGCAGGTCGTAGCCGACGTTCTTGTACAGGCTCGGATTGATGGCGCAGCTGCCGATGCTGCACTGGACCAGCGTGTAGCCGTCGGCCGGTGCCTTCAGCGCCGACGCCGTGCCCACGCTGCCGGCGGCCCCGGCCCGGTTGTCGACGATGACGGGCTGCCCCAGCTCCGCCGCCACCGCGTTGGCCAGCAGGCGCCCGACCACGTCCGCGCTGCCGCCGGGCGGAACCGGGATGACCAGTTTGACCGGATGGGCGGGATAGGGCTGCGCGGCGGCAGGCAGCCCCGCGGCAGCGACAAGGCCGAACAGGACGGCGGCGAAGAAGCGGCGCTTCATGTCATTTCCAGCCATCGACCAGCCGCTCGAGCCGCACCCGGTCGGCTTCCGGCAGCGGCCAGGTGCTGGGCGGCCGGGCCGCGCCGCAGTCCAGCCCGGCGTATCGCAGCGCCGCCTTGACCACGCTCACGTTCGCGCCGTTGCGCTCGTGCGTGCGCAGTTCCTCGAAGGTCGCGATGCCGCCGATCAATTCCGTCGCCAGCGTGTAGTCCCCCTTCGCCAGCGCGGCGTGGATGCGCACGGACAGCTCGGGCCGCAGATTGATCAGCCCGGAGGTGAAGCCGCGGGCGCCCACCGCATACATCGGCGGCGCCCAGGGCTCGGCCAGGCCGCACACCCAGGCCAGGCCGCGATCGGCCACCTGGGCCATGGCCTGGACCAGGCGCAGGGGCGTGGGCGACGCCCATTTCACCCCGATCACCTGCGGAATGCGGCACAGGGCTTCGATCACCGGCAGGCCGATCGCGTCGTCACGCAGATAGAGCACCACCGGCAGGCCGTCCGCCGCATCGGCAATCCGGCGCACGTAGGTGACCACCCCGCTGGGCGCGACGAAGGGATCCGTCAGCTGATGCACCATCAGGGCCGCGGCACCGGCCTGGCGCGAGGCGCGCGCCAGGGCGCAGGCGTCATGGACGCTGCGCCCCACCCCACCCAGCAAGGGCACGCGGCCAGCCACATGTTCTGCCGCGGCATGCACCATGCGCTCGGCTTCCGCCATGGTCAGGCCGAAGAACTCGCTGGTGTTGCCGTTGGCGACCAGCACATGGACGCCGGCCGCGATGGCGCGGTCGACCACAGGCGCCAGGCGGTCCGGCGCGATGCGGTCCGCATCGTCGAAGGGCGTCACCAGGATGCCGGAGATGCCGTCCAGCGCGGTCCGGAGGGAAGCTGTCGATTCAGTCATGTCGTGGATCTCGTGGAGTGGAGACGGTCAGGCGCAGGCGGCATTCCATCGCCTCGCCGGGCGCGAGCAGCCGCCAGCCGGTGTCGGCGCGCGCCGCGGCCAGGTTGGCGGCGTCCGCCACATGCGAGACCGGTTCCAGGCAGAAGTAGGCGCCCGGCCCCGGCCGATGCAGCACCAGGTGCTGCAGCGCGGCGCTGGCCAGCAGCTCGATCGCGGGACCATCGGCCGCCGCCATCCGCGCCTGTCCGTTCCATTCGCCGTAGTAGCGCGTGCATTCGACATCGGGCAAGGCGCGCACCGACGCGTAGTCGTCCGCCGGCGCGGTCGGCACCGGTGCGCTGGCGAGGAATTCGGCGTCCGCCGGCCAGACGCTGCGCGCATCGAACTGCAGGCCGTGCGCGAAGCGGGCCGGAAAATAGGGATGGAAGCCGCAACCGCTCGGCATCGACTCCCGCCCCTCGTTGCTGATCCGCAGTTCCAGCGAGAGGCCCGCGGCGTCGAGCGCCACCGCCTGCTCGGCCCGGAACGCCCACGGCCAGCCGTGATCCCCCGGCGCATGGACGTAGCTCATGGTGGCGCGGTCCGCTGCGTGCTGCTCGAGGCGCCAGGGCCGCTGCTGGCCGACGCCGTGCAACGCGTGCCGCTCCCCCGGATGGAGCGGCAACTGCGCCCTGCCCTGCGGGCCGGCCAGGCGGCCGTCCCGGATGCGGTTCGAGAACGGCACCAGGGGGTAGCAGCCGGCCTTGGGCCACTGCGTGGATTCGAAACCGGCGCCGCGCACGGCGTCGGCGAGCGGCACCAGCCAATCGATCGTTTCGCCCCCGGCCGTGCCTGAGCTGAGGCGGGTGATGCGTCCGCCGGCCGCCGGCGCCAGCGTCGCCGCCAGCGATCCGCTGCGCAGCGTGGTCTCGGGTGTCACGCTCAGATGCATCGCGGACGTTCACAGCTTCGAACTGCGGATGCTGACATCGGGCCGCTGCAGCAGCGCCGGCGCCAGCGCCAGGCCCAGGCCTGCGCCGGGCGGCACCGTGGCCTGGCCGGCGCGGACATCGGGCAACTGCGTCACGAGGTCGCGGTACCAGCCGCCCAGGTAGGCGCGCACCACTTCCTGCAGCACCACGTTGGTGGTGCTCATCGCCAGATGGAGAGATGCCGCGAGCACGACCGGGCCGGTGCAGTCATGCGGCGCGACCGGCTTGTGAAAGGCCCTCGCCAGGGCCGCGATCTTCCTGGCTTCGGAGAGCCCCCCGACCCAGCCCAGGTCCAGCATCACATAGTCCACGGCGTTGTTCTTCAGCAGCTGGACGAATGGCTGGATGGTGGCCAGCGTCTCGCTGCCGCAGACCGGAGTCCGGGTGCGCGAACGGAATTCGGCGATCGTGTCCAGGTTGGACATCTGGACCGGGTCCTCGATCCAGTAGGGCTTGAACTCCTCGAGCGCCTGCGCGATGCGAACGGCCATCGGCAGGTTCCACATCGAATGCAGTTCCACCATGATGTCCATCTCGTCGCCGACCGCGCGCCGGATCTCGCGAAACGGCGCGAGCGCCGTGTCCAGGTCGCGGGCCGAGATCGACTGTCCGCCGCTGGCCTGGGCGAAAGGATCGAAGGGCCAGATCTTCATCGCCTTGTAGCCCTCGGACAGCAGGCTTTCGGCCAGCGCCGCCGGGCGCTTGACGAATGCCACCTGGTCCTCGTAGGGGCCTTCCGGCGCGACCTCGGCGCTGGCCTGCGTCACCGAGCGGCGCTGCGCGGCCTTGTTGTAGGTGTAGCCCGCGCAGGTGTTGTAGACCGGGACGCTTTCGCGCACGGCGCCGCCGAGCAGCTGGTAGAGCGGCTGTCGGGTGGCCTGGCCAAACAGATCCCACAGCGCGATGTCGACCGCCGAAGCGGCGCGCGTCTCGGCGCCGCTGCTGGCAAAGCCGACATAGCCGTACAGCAGGTGCTGGCTGTGGGCTTCGATGGCGAGCGGGTCCTTGCCCAGCAGGTAGGGGGCAGCCAGCTCGTGGATCTGCGCCTGCACGGCCTGGGCGCCACGAAAGGTTTCCCCCAGGCCCACCAGGCCGGTGTCGGTGTGGATCTGCACCCACAGGATGTTGGGATAGGCGGCCGCGTGGACCGTGTCGACTTGCGTGATCTTCATGGGGCTCGACCTCAGGCCGTCTTGGGATGTTCCTTGACGCGGCTGACCAGCTGCGTCGGGTTGACGAACTGCAGCGCGATCAGCAGCCAGGCCAGTGTGACCGCCATGTAGACCATCGCCATCGCATCGACCGACTGCGGCGCCCGCACGCCGGCGGCGAAGACCGCGTAGTACAGGGCCACCACCAGCGTCTGCGAATCCGGGCCGGCCGTCAGGAAGGTCAGCTCGAACATGCCGATGGTGCGCACCAGCACCAGCAGCGAAGCCGCCAGGATGCCCGGGGCCAGCAGCGGCAGCAGCACGTGCCAGAACAGCTTGAAGGTGTTGGCGCCGAACACGCGGGCGGCGGCTTCGAGGTTGGCGTCGATCTGCTCGATGAACGGCGTCATCACCAGGATCATGAACGGCACGGCCGGAATCATGTTCGCCAGGATCACGCCGAAGATGGTGCCGGCGATGTGGGCCTGGTACATCACGGTCGCCAGCGGAATGCCGTAGGTGATCGGCGGGATCATCAGCGGCAGCAGGAACAGCCCCATCAGCAGGTTCTTGCCGCGGAAGTCGCGCCGCGCCAGCGCGTAGGCCGCCGGCACGCCGATCAGGATCGACAGGAACACCACGGCCGCGACCACCTCGATCGTCACCCACAGCACGCTGTCGAGCTGGAACTCCTTCCAGGCGGTCTGGTACCAGCCGAAGGTGTAGCCATCGGGCAGCCAGGTGCCGAGCCAGCGGCGGGCCACCGAGCTGGTGCCGACCGCGGCCACCATGAAGGCGACATTGAGGATGAAGAAGCCCATCACCAGGGCGACCAGCGACTTCCAGAGTTTCATCAGCAGGCGATGCGCATCCATGGTCAACCCTTCCCGCCGGAGACCGGGCCCCGATAGAACATCCCGCGCGCGCCCAGGACCGCGGCCACGACCAACAGCTGCACCACGCCCATCAGCATGGCGACGGCCGAGGCCATGGAATAGTCGTAGCGCTCGAAGGCGGCCTCGTAGGCCGCGATCGAGATCACGCGCGTGGCGCCGGCCGGCGATCCGAGCAGGACCGCCGACGGAAACACCGAGAAGGCCTGCACGAACGACAGCGCGAAGGCCATCGCCAGTCCCGGCACCAGCAGCGGCAGATAGATGTGCCGGAACTGGTTCCACGGCGATGCGCCCAGGGTCGCGGCGGCGCGTGGCAGGTTGGGGTCGATGCCGGTGATGTAGGACAGCGTGAGCAGGAACGCGAACGGGAAGCCCGAAATGATGAGCGAGATCAGCACGCCCCAGTAGTTGTGGGTCAGCCGGATCGGGCCTTCGTAGAGGTGCAGCCACTGGAGTGACTGCGCCAGCCAGCCCTTGGGGCCGAAATAGCCGAGCATGCCCTCGGCGATCAGGACGGTGCCCAGCGTCAACGGAATCACCAGCAGCGTGGTGATCAGTTTCTGGAAGCGGCTGCTGCGGCGCATCTGATAGGCGATCGGCAGTGCCAGGCCGACATTGATCACGGTGGCGGGAATGGCCAGCTTGAGCGTGGTCCAGACCGTGTCGCGCAGGTTGTCGGTGGTGAAGAACTGCGTGTAGTTCGCCAGCCAGTGGCCTTCCATCGGACGGAACGACAACTGCAGGCCGTAGAGGAAGGGGTAGACGAACAGCACCACCATGAACAGCGTCGCCGGCACCAGCAGCAGCAGCGACCGGTCGAACGAGGACGGGCCGGCGCTGGTCATGGCGCCAGGCCCGCGGCGGCATCGATCGGATAGGCCAGCGCCTTGTCCGGCGCAATGGCCAGCGTGACCGGATCGCCGACCCGCAGCCGCGCCGTCGTGCGCACGATCAGCATCAGGCCGCCGGCCAGCTCGACGTCGACGATGTTGTCGTGGCCGCAGTATTCGACATTGCGCACCTGGGCGGCGAAGCTGTTGTCCACCGGTGCGGAGACGACGTCGAACTCCTCGGGCCGGATGGCGAGCATCGCCTTGCCGCCGGTCAGCGGCTGCATCGCCCGCGCGGTGAGCGCCAGGCCGCTGCCGGCGAGCTGCACCGACGCGCTGCCGGCCGAGCGCACGTCCAGCGCCACCAGGTTGCGATAGCCCATGAAGCGGGCCACGTCCAGATTGGCCGGCTGCGCGTAGATGCGCTGCGGTTCGGCGATCTGCTGCGCCACGCCGTCCTTCATGACGACCACGCGATCGGCCAGCGACAGCGCCTCGTCCTGGTCGTGGGTGACGTAGATCGTCGAGCGCCCCAGCTCGCGGTGGATGCGCCGGATCTCGGCGCGCATCTCCAGCCGCAGCTTGGCGTCGAGATTCGACAAGGGCTCGTCCATCAGCACCAGGGGCGGCTCGATGACGATCGCCCGGGCGATCGCGACCCGCTGCTGCTGACCGCCGGACAACTGGCCGGGCAGCTTGTGCGCCTGGGCGTTGAGCTGCACCAGATCCAGCGCCCGCTGCACGCGCTGCGCCGACTCGGCGGCGGGCACACCGCGCATCGCCAGCCCGAAGCCGACGTTGCGCGCCACGCTCATGTGCGGAAAGAGCGCGTAGTTCTGGAACACCATGCCGAAGCCGCGTTTTTCGGGCGGCAGCACGTCGATGCGCGTGTCGTCGAGCCAGATGCTTCCATCCGTCAATGGCAGCAGGCCGGCCAGGCAATTGAGCGCGGTCGACTTGCCGCAGCCCGAGGGGCCGAGCAGCGCGATGAACTCGCCGCGCCGGACCGTCATGCTCAAGGCATCGAGCGCGGTGAAGCTCTGCACGCCCTTGCCCGCGGCAAAGCGGCGGGTGACGCCCTCGAGGCGCAACTCGGAAAAGTTTGAAGTCATGCAGACGCCATGCTGGAAAAAGAGTCCGCCAGCCAGCGCCCACGCGGGCGCTGGCGGCGTCGGTCGGGCGCGCAGTGCGCGCCGCGCATCACTTGGTCTTGCGGCTGCCGATGTCCTGGTCCCAGCGGCGGAAGGCATCGACCATGGCCTTGGGCTCCAGCGGCACGGCGTGGGGGAACTGGGCCAGCCACTGGTCGTATTCGGGCCGACCGAACTCCTTGATCACGTCCTGGCTGTCCTTGGGTGCCAGCGACAGCGGCACGTCCTTGACCGCGGGGCCCGGATAGAAGTAGCCCTTGTCATAGGTCATCGCCTGCTGCTGCGGCTTGAGCAGGAAGGCCATCAGGTCGAGCGCCACCGCCTGCTTCTCCGCCGGGACGCCCTTGGGAATCACAATGTAGTGTGCGTCGTTGACCCACGTCATGCCCTTGAACGGCAGCACCTGGAAGTTCTTCGGCACGATGCCCAGCGCCCGGGGGTTGATGTCCCAGCCCGTCACGGTCAGCGTCATGTCGCGCGAGCCTTCGCCCAGTTCCTTCATCACGGCGGCGGTTCCGGTCGGGTAGTACTCGATGCAGGCGTCGAGCTCCTTCAGGTAGGCCCAGGTCTTGTCCCAGCCGTTGATCGGATCGGCAGGATTTTTGTCGCCCAGCAGATAGGGCAGCCCCATCATGAAGGTGCGTCCCGGCCCGGAGTTGGCGGGCCGCGCATAGATCAGCTTGTTGGGGTTGGCCTTGCACCAGGCCAGCAGTTCCTGGGGCGTCGTCGGTGGCGTCTTGACCTTGTCGGGGTTGAACTCGACCAGCGGTCCGGCGGGCATGAAGACGATGGCCAGGCCGTGGTCCTTCGCCAGCGCGTGCATCTTGTAGGCGTTGGGAAGGTAGTTCTCCTGCAGCTTGGGGAACTTGGCCGCGTAGTCGGGGAACAGCTTGACCCACAGGTTCATCTCGAGGCCGGCGGCGAGCGCATCGGTGCCGACGATGACCATGTCGATGTCGCTGCGGCCCGCGTTCTGCATCGCCTTGATCTTGGCCGGGATCTCGGGCGCGGGGGCCTTGGTGAAGGTGAACTTGGACACCAGCTTGGGGTTCTGCGCCTGGTAGGCCTCGAAAGCCCCCTGCGTCAGCGCCAGGTTGCCTGCGGCGTCGATCACGTTGATCACCACCGGCGACTTCGGCAGTTCCTGCGCCTGGGCCAGGCCGATGCCGGCACAGCTCGCCGCCCCAAGAACGGCCGCAACGAGGGAATGGCGATGCCGCGAAAGGAAAACTGGGCGCATTCGGAATCTCCTAATGGATGGGCTTGGCTGGCGGAGATTTTGTAAGACAACTTTCCAGTTGTCATGCGGGTTACTGCTAGGAGAACGGGCCATCTCGCCTGGGGTCCAACCGAACATCCGCTATAGTTGTCTGACAAAGACTTTCGATGACCGGTTCAATGGCGGAACACTTGCTAGACGTCCATGGCGGCACATTGCCCGACCAGATCTACGCCCGGATGGTCGAAGCCATCCTGCGCGGGGACTACGCCGACTCGAAGAAGCTGCCGACGGAAAGCGAACTGGCCACCCGCTTCGGGGTCTCGCGGCCGACCGTGCGGGAGGCGCTGTCGAGGCTGCGATCGGACGGCATCGTCGAATCCCGGCGCGGCTCCGGCAGCCACGTCGTGCGCGCCCCCGGCACACCGGCATCGAGCATGCCGCCCATCAGGAACTATTCGGACATCGAGCGCTATTACGCCTATCGCACGGTCGTCGAATCGGGAGCGGCGGCCGCTGCTGCGGAGTTCCGCACCGCCGACGACCTGGCATCGATCACGGCCTGCCTGGAAGCGCAGACCCTGGCCATGGAGGGCGGAAACAGAGGCATCGAAGACGACGTCCGCTTCCATATGGCGATCGCGAGGGCCTCGCACAACCAGTTCTTCGTGGCCGCCGTCGAAACGAGTGTCGCGCCCATCCGGCAATTCATGGAACTGGCCCGGAGCGTGCGATCGAAGATGACTCTCGAGCGCATCCGGCGGGTCCAGACGGAGCATCGGCAGATCCTCGACGCCATCGAGAAGCGGTCCCCGGCCGACGCCGCCGAGGCCACACGGGTCCATATCCTCAACGCCAAGCGACGGATCTTCGACGCGGCGATCCTGCGGTAGATCGCACCGGCCTGGCGCCCCTCACGCAGGGCCCGGCGAAGCCCCCGCGCAGAGATGCTCCACCAGGCTGCGCGCCGCCGGCGACAGCGCCTCCAGGGAGCGCACGCACACCACCAGCTGCCGCCGCACCCAGGGCTCGTCGAGCGCGACGGCGCGGATGTCGAGCGACGCCAGATAGAGCCGCGCACTCCGGCGCGGCAGGATGCCGATGCCCATGCCGGCGGCCACCATCAACGACATCGCGTCGTAGCCGCTGACCTGGATGCGCAGCCGCAGCGGCAGGCCGATCTCCGCCGCCGCCCTGTGCAGCTGATTGTTGACCGCACTGCCCGGATGGGCGCCGACGAATTCATGCGCCAGTGCCTCGCGGAAGCTCGCCTTCTTGCGCCGCGCCAGCGGATGCCCGCGCGGCACGATCAGCACCAGTTCGTCCTCGCGGTACGGCAGCATGGCCAGCGGCTCGCCGTAGGCGCCCGCGTTGAGGATGCCGATGTCGGCCGTGCTGTCGGCCACGGCGCGCGCGATGGCCGAGCTGATGCGTTCCTGCAGGTGCACCTGCACCAGCGGGGCCGCCGCCATGAAGCTGCGCAGGTCGTCGGGCAGGAACTGCGTGATGGCCGAGATGTTGGCGAACACCCGCACGTGGCCGCGCAGCCCGCTGGCGTAGCCCGCCATCTGCTCGGCGATGTCGTCCAGGCCGTAGAGCACGCCGCGCGCGAGCCCCAGCAGCGCATGCGCGGCCGCGGTGGCTTGCGCCCCCTTGTTGCTGCGCTGGAACAGCACCGTGTCGAGCGCTGCCTCGAGCTCGCTGATGCGCTTGCTCACGGCCGCCGGCGCCAGGTGCTCGCGCAGCGCGGCGGCCGCGATGGTGCCCTCTTCCATGACCGCGACGAAGAGGCGCAACGAGACAGGATCCAGTTTCATGGAGGGCTATTTGAGCACCATCGCGATCCGCGATGGCAGCCTCGCCAATGACCGCTTTGCGGCCCTCCCGCGGCCGGCCATGATCCGCGCCATGAACCCTGATTCCAACACCGCCCTCGCCGGCCTCAAGGTGGTCGAGATGGGCCAGCTGATCGCCGGTCCCTTCTGCGGCAAGACGCTCGGCGAATTCGGTGCCGAGGTCGTGAAGATCGAGGCGCCGGGCAGCGGCGACCCGCTGCGCAACTGGCGCCTGCTGCAGGACGGCACCTCGGTCTGGTGGCAGGTGCAGTCGCGCAACAAGCGCTCGGTGGCGATCGACCTGCGCGCCGCCGAAGGCCAGGAGATCGCGCGCCGCCTGATCGCCGAGGCCGACGTGCTGATCGAGAACTTCCGGCCCGGCACGCTCGAGGGCTGGGGCCTGGGCTGGGACGACCTGCGCCGGATCAACCCCGGGCTCGTGATGCTGCGCATCTCGGGCTACGGCCAGACCGGGCCCTACCGCGACCTGCCCGGCTTTGGCGCCATCGGCGAGGCGATGGGCGGGCTGCGCCATCTCACCGGCGAGCCCGGGCGGGTGCCGGTGCGGGTGGGCGTCTCGATCGGCGACACGCTGGCGGCGCTGCACGGCACCATCGGCGTGCTGTTGGCGCTCTACCACCGAAAGGTGCACGGCGGCCCGGGCCAGGTCATCGACGTGGCGCTGCACGAGGCGGTCTTCAACGTGATGGAAAGCCTGCTGCCCGAGTACAGCGCCTTCGGTGCGGTGCGCGAGGCGGCCGGCAGCGCGCTGCCGGGCATCGCGCCGTCCAACGCCTACCGCTGCGCCGACGGCTACGTGCTGGTCGCCGGCAACGGCGACAGCATCTTCCGCCGCCTCATGGAAGTCGTGGGCCGCCCCGACCTCGCGTCCGCGCCAGACCTGCAAGGCAACGCCGGCCGGGTGGCGCGGGTCGACGAGCTCGACGCCGCGATCGGCGCCTGGACCCTGTCGCGCACTATCGACGAGGTGCTTCGGCTGCTCGGCGCGGCCAGGGTCCCGGCGGGCCGGGTCTACACCGCCAAGGACATCCACGAAGACCCGCACTACCGGGCGCGCGACATGATCCTGCGCCAGGTCACGCGCGACGGCCACGAGGTCGACGTGCCCGGCATCGTGCCCAAGCTGTCGGGCACGCCCGGCAGCGTGCGCTCGTCGGCGCCGCGGCTCGGCGACGACACCGACGCCGTGCTGCGCGAAGCCGGCCTGACGGCCGAACAGATCGCCCTGCTGCGCGCGAAAGGAGCCATCGCATGAGCGCTTCGACCAGCCCCTGGACCGGCGCACGCCGCCGCGTCCACATGCAGGAAGTCGGCCCGCGCGACGGCCTGCAGATGGAATCGGCCTTCGTGCCCACCGCCGACAAGATCGCCCTGATCGATGCGCTGTCGGCCGCCGGCCTCGCCAAGATCGAGGCCACCGCCTTCGTCTCGCCGCAGGCCATCCCGGCGCTGCGCGACGCCGAGATCGTGCTGCGCGAGATCGCCCGCGCACCCGGCGTGGTCTACACCTGCCTGGTGCCGAACCTGCGCGGCGCCGAGCGGGCGATCGAGGCGCGCGCCGACGAACTCAACCTCGTGATGTCGTGCAGCGAGACCCACAACCTGGCCAACCTGCGGATGACGCGGGCCCAGTCGTTCACTGCGCTCTCGGGAGTGATCGGGCTGGCGCGGCAGGCCGGGGTGCCGGTCAACGTCTCGCTCTCGTGCGTGTTCGGCTGCCCGATGGAGGGCGACATCGACCCGGCCGTGGTGCTCGAATGGGCCGGGCGCTTCATGGCCGCCGGCGCCCGCGGCATCACGCTGTGCGACACCACCGGCATGGCGTTCCCGAGCCAGGTGTCGCGCATCGTCGGGCTGTTCCGCCAGCGCCTGCCGGCCGCCGAACTGACGCTGCACTTCCACAACACGCGCGGCATGGGCCTGGCGAACGTGCTGGCCTCGCTGGACGCCGGCGCCGACCGCTTCGACGCCTCGCTCGGCGGCCTCGGCGGCTGCCCCTACGCGCCGGGCGCGAGCGGCAACGTGTGCACCGAGGAGATCGTGCATGCCCTCGAACTGATGGACTTCGACACCGGCTGCGACCTGGCGCTGTTGCTGCAGGCCGCCGCCAGGCTGCCGGGCCTGATCGGCCACGAGATCCCGAGCCAGATCGCCAAGGCCGGCCGCCGGCTCGACCTGCACGCACCGCCGCCGGATTTCGCGCTTTGGCGCGACCGGGCGCTGGCGCGCGACGCCTGAACACCCATTTTTTCTTAGAACGACGACAGGAGACTTCCATGAAACCCGCTCACACCCTCTCGCGCCGCGCCCTCGGGCTGGCCGCGCTCGGCATCGCCGCCTTGGGCATCGCCCCGGCCCTCCACGCGCAGGCGCCCGCCGGCTACCCGAGCCGGCCGGTGATGCTGCTCGTGCCGACGGCGGCCGGGGGCACCACCGACATCGCGGCGCGCATGCTCGGCGTCCCGCTGGGCGCCGCGCTCGGCCAGACCGTGGTGGTCGACAACAAGGGCGGCGCCAACGGCGTCATCGCCGCGGGCGCGGTGAAGCGCGCCGAGCCCGACGGCTACACGCTGCTGATGCAGTACTCGGGCTACCACGTCATTACGCCGCTGGTCAGCAAGCAGGCGCCGCAATGGGAGGCGAAGGACTTCACGCCGGTGGCCAACGTGCTGTCGGCGCCGCAGATCGTGGTGGTGCGCGCCGACCTCCCCTTCAAGACCATGGCCGAGCTGGTGGCCTACGCCAAGGCGCATCCGGGGAAGATCAACTACGCCTCGTCGGGCAACGGCTCGCTGCAGCATGCGACCGGCGCGATGCTCGAGCAGCAGGCCGGCATCCAGCTGACCCACATCCCGTACAAGGGCACCGGCCCGGCGCTGCAGGACCTGCTGGGCGGCCAGGTCGACATCACCTTCGGCACCGCGCCGCCCTTCGTGCCGCACATCCAGTCGGGCAAGCTGCGGGTGCTGGCGACCACCGGCAAGACCCGTCTGCCCAGCCTGCCCGACGTGCCGACGACCGCCGAAGCCGGCCTGCCGAATCTCGACGCCACCTCGTGGTTCGCCGTCTTCGCCCCGGCCAGGACACCCAAGCCGATCATCGACAAGCTGACGGCGGAGATCGCCCGGATCGTGTCCACGCCCGCCTTCAGGCAGAAGGCCCAGGAACAGGGTGCGACGGCCGACTACCTGAATCCGCAGCAGATGGACGCGCTGGTGAAATCCGAGACCGCGCGCTGGACGGAGGTCGTCAAGGCGGCGAAGATCGAGGCGGATTGAGCGGCGCCGGGCGGCTCGCGGACAGCCGGGCGGCGGCTCGTCCCACAGCCGGAACGCCCGGCCGCGCCGACACTCGAAACACCATGCGATCTCTCGCCCGATTTCCATTGAACGCCGCCGCCGCGGCCGTGCTGCTCGGCGGCCTGCTGGCCGGCTGCGCCAGCGACCCGTCGCGGGTCCAGCTGGGCACGCCCCGGGACGCGGTGCTCCAGCAACTGGGCCCGCCGACCGCCACCTACCGCTTCACCGGCGGCGAGCGGCTGCAGTATTCGCGCGGCCCGGCCGGCTTCCAGGTCAGCAATGTCGACCTGGACGCGGCGGGCCGCGTCCAGTCGGTGCGCCAGGAACTCGACGAGGGCCTGTTCGGCAACACGATCCGGCCCGGCCAATGGCGCATTCCCGACGTGCTCTTCACCTATGGGCCGCCCTACCAGCAGACGCGCGTGACTTCCTTCGACGGCACGGTCTGGTCGTGGCGCTACCTCCACATCAACAACCGGCGGTTCCTCTACATCTACGTCGATCCCACGGGTCTGGTCGACCACTACAACGTCGGCGACGACCTGGAGTTCGAGCGCTGGCGCTGGTAGCCGTCGCCGCGCAGTCCATCGCGAGGCCGGTCGCCCGGTCCGGTGGACGTCCTGCCGTCGGCGCGGAGATACTTCGGCCATGCCCGAATCCATGACCCCCGCCGACCCGCGTCTCTGGCTCGAAGAGGTCGAGGGCGCCGACGCCCTGGGCTGGGTCCGCGAGCAGAATGCCCGGACCCTGGGCACCCTGGCCGCGACGCCGGCATTCGCCCGCACCCGGTCCTCGATACAGGCCGTGCTCGACTCCGACGCCAGGATCGCCGAGGTCGCCAAGATCGGCGAGCTCTACTACAACTTCTGGAAGGACGCCGACCACCCGCTCGGCCTGTGGCGGCGCACCACGATGGCCGAGTACCGGGGCGCCGACCCGGCCTGGGAAACCGTGCTCGACCTCGACGCCCTCGCCGCCGCCGAGGGCGTGCAATGGGTCTGGCACGGTGCGTCCGTGCTGCGCCCCGCGTACCGCAAGGCGCTCCTGAGCCTGTCGCGCGGCGGCGCCGATGCCGACGTCACGCGCGAGTTCGACCTGGTCGCCAAGGCCTTCGTGACGCCCACGGAAGGCGGCTTCTTCCGGCCCGAATCCAAGGGCGGCCTGGCCTGGATCGACGACGACACGGTCTATGCCTTCACCACCCTCGGCGAGTCGGCGTCGACCGCCTCGGGCTATCCCCGGGTCGCCCGGCGCTGGGCCCGCGGTACGCCGCTGGAGACCGCCCCCGCGGTGTACGAAGGCCTGGCCGACGACATGTACATCTCGGCCTGGCGGTCCCACACACCCGGCTTCGAGCGCGACTTCGTGTCCCGGTCGCTGGCCTTCTACAGCGCGGAGCTGTTCCTGCTGGCCGAGGGCGACCGGTTGCTGAAGGTCGACGTGCCGCTGTCGGCCCAGCCGAGCATCCAGCGCGAATGGCTGCTGGTCGAATTGCGCGACCCCTGGGAGGTCGGCGGCCGCAGTCACCCCGCCGGCGCCCTGCTGGCGACCCGGCTCGAGCCCTTCATGCGCGGCGAGCGCGATTTCGAGGTCCTCTTCGAGCCCGGCCCGACGCGCTCGCTGGCGGCCGCGACCTGGACCCGCAGCCACCTCGTGGTCAACGTGCTCGACGACGTGAAGAACCGCCTGCACGTGCTGACGCCGCCGGCCAGCGGCAGCGGGCCATGGACCCGCAGCGAATTCATCGGCGCCCCGCCCATCGGCAGCGTGCACGCCTGGGCGGTCGACCGCGACGCCAGCGACCAGGTCTGGCTGAGCGCGACCGACTACCTCACGCCCTCGACTCTCTCGCTGGCCACGGTGGGGCAGCCGCCCGAACTGCTCAAGGCCATGCCGGCTTTCTTCGACGCCACGGGCCTGATGGTGGAGCAGCGCTTCGCCAATTCCGACGACGGCACCCGCGTGCCCTATTTCATGGTGCGCCGGGCCGACCTGATGTTCGACGGCACGGCGCCGACGCTGCTCTACGGCTACGGCGGCTTCGAGATCTCGCTGACCCCGGGCTATTCGGGCGCCCTCGGGCGCGCGTGGCTGGACCTGGGCGGCGTCTACGTGGTGGCGAACATCCGCGGCGGCGGCGAATACGGGCCGCGCTGGCACCAGGCCGCGCTGCGGCAGAACCGCCATCGCGCCTACGAGGATTTCTCCTCGGTGGCCAAGGACCTGGTGGCGCGCGGGGTCACCTCCCCCCGGCATCTCGGCGCCCAGGGCGGCTCCAACGGCGGGCTGCTCGCCGGCATGATGCTGACCCGCTACCCGGCGCTGTTCGGCGCCGTGGTGATCGAGGTCCCGCTGCTCGATATGCGGCGCTACACGCACCTGCTGGCCGGCGCCTCCTGGATGGCGGAGTACGGCGACCCCGACGACCCGGCGCAGTGGGAATTCATCCGCAGCTTCTCGCCCTACCACCTGTTCGATCCGGGGCGTGACTACCCCCCGGTGCTGTTCACCACCTCGACCCGCGACGACCGCGTGCACCCGGCCCATGCGCGCAAGATGGCGGCGGCGATGATCGAGGCCGGCAAGGACGTGAGCTACTACGAGAACGTCGAGGGTGGCCACGGCGGCGCCGCCACCAACGCGCAGGCGGCGACCCTGAAGGCGCTGGCCTACCGCTTCCTCTGGGAGCGGCTCGGCCCGGCGCCGGCGGCCGGCGACGAAGCACTGCGGGTCCAGTTGGCCGAGCGCACGGCCGAGCTCGCACAGCGCGCCGGCGAACTCGCGCTGATCAACAGCATCCAGCAGGGCATGGCCGCCAGGCTGGAGTTCCAGGCCATCATCAGCATGGTGGGCGACAAGCTGCGCAAGGTATTCGACTCCGGCGACATCAACATCCTGTGGTGGGACGACAAGACCGAACTGATGCAGGCGCTGTATCGCTACGAGCACAACCGGCCGCTGCCCCTGCCGCCGGCGCGGCCGCTGAAGCCGGACGGTCCGGCCGAGCGGATCCTGCGCACCCGCCAGCCCGTCGTGGCCAACACGCGCCAGGAACAGACCCGCGCCGGATTCGTGCCGGCCCCGGGGACCGACTGGGCGCATTCGATCGTGGCGGTGCCGATCATCGGCAGCGACCGGGTACTGGGCATCCTCGGCATGCAGGACCACGAGCGCGAACATGCCTTCGGGAGCCACGACATCCGGCTGCTCGAGACCGTGGCGGCAAGCATGGGCCTGGCGCTCGAGAACGCGCGCCTGTTCGACGAGATGCAGACGACCCTGGAGCGGCAGACCGCCATGTCGGAGGTGCTGCAGGTCATCAGCAGTTCGATGGAGAACGCGCAGCCGGTGTTCGACAAGATCCTCGACAGCTGCCAGCGCCTGTTCTCCGGCTCGCAGATGGGCATCTCGCTGATCGGCAGCGACGGGCTGGTGCACCTGGGGGCCCACCGCGGCTCGGCCCGCGAAGCCCTCGAGAAGTACTATCCGCGGCCGATCGACCCGATCCCGGTCGCGGTGTCGCAGGAGGCGCTCGCGGTGCTTCATATTCCGGACGTGCTGGCGGAGCCGCACCTGCCTCGCTTCATGCGCGAGCTGGCCGAAACAGTCGGCACCTACGCGATCATGATCGCCCCGCTGATCTGGGAAGGACACAACATCGGCTCGATCCACGTCACGCGGCAGCCCCCGGGCCCGTTCGACCTGAAGGAGATCAAGCTGCTGAAGACCTTCGCCGACCAGGCCGTGATCGCGATCCAGAACGCGCGCATGTTCGCCGAGACCAAGGAAGCGCGGGCCGCCGCCGAGGCCGCCAACGAGGCCAAGAGCGCCTTCCTGGCGACCATGAGCCACGAGATCCGCACCCCCATGAATGCGGTCATCGGCATGAGCGGGCTGCTGCTCGACACCGCGCTCGACGCCGAGCAGCAGGACTACGTCTCGACCATCCGCGACTCGGGCGATGCGCTGCTGACCATCATCAACGACATCCTCGACTACTCGAAGATCGAGGCCGGCCGCATGGACATCGAGGCCCACCCCTTCGACCTGCGCGAGTGCGTGGAGTCGGCGCTCGACCTGGTCAGCACCCGGGCGGCCGAGAAGGACCTCGACACGGCCTATGTCTTCGAAGGCGAGGTGCCCGCCGCGGTGAGCGGCGACCTGCCGCGGCTGCGGCAGATCCTGCTGAACCTGCTGAGCAACGCGGTGAAGTTCACCGAGACCGGCGAGGTGGTGCTGACGGTCGGCGCCGACACGAGGCCGGGCGGGCGGGTCGCGCTGACTTTCGCAGTGCGCGACACCGGCATCGGCCTGTCGGCGCAGGGCATGGGGCGGCTGTTCCAGTCGTTCTCGCAGGCCGACTCCAGCACCACCCGCAAGTACGGCGGCACCGGCCTCGGCCTGGCGATCAGCAAGCGGCTGGCGGAGATGATGGGCGGCCGCATGTGGGCCGAGAGCGGCGGACTGGGCACGGGCTCGACCTTTCATTTCAGCATCGAGGTGCCGGTGGCGCCGCTGCCGCCCAGCCGGCACCGCGACTTCCTCGGCGTGCAGCCCGAACTGCAGGGCCGGCGCGTGCTGGTGGTGGACGACAACGCGACCAACCGCCGCGTGCTGGCGGCGCAGGTCGACAAATGGGGCATGGCCGCGCGCGCCACCGAATCGCCGCTCGAGGCCCTGCACTGGATCGAGCAAGGCGAGCCCTTCGACCTGGCGGTGCTCGACATGCACATGCCCGGCATGGACGGGATCGCGCTGGCGCGACGCGTGCGGGCGACCCGCCCGACCCTGCCGCTGGTGCTGTTCAGCTCCCTCGGCCGGCGCGATGCGGGCGAGGCCGAATCCCTGTTCGACGCCTACCTCGGCAAGCCGATCCGGCAGTCGCACCTGTTCGACGCCCTGATCGGCCTGCTGGCGCCCGAATCGGCCGCCCGGCCCACCGGCGGCGGCGCGCTCAAGCCGCAGATCGACCCGACGATGGCGGCGCGCCATCCGCTGCGCATCCTGCTGGCCGAGGACAACGCGGTGAACCAGAAACTCGCACTGCGCCTGCTGCAGCAGATGGGCTACCGGGCCGACCTGGCGGCCAACGGCATCGAGGCCGTCGAGTCGGTGCAGCGCCAGGCTTACGATGTGGTGCTGATGGATGTACAGATGCCCGAACTCGACGGCCTGGATGCGACCCGGCAGATCTGCGAACTGCTGCCGGGCGCGCAACGACCCCGGATCGTCGCGATGACGGCCAACGCCATGCAGGGTGACCGCGAAATGTGCATGGCCGCGGGCATGGACGACTACCTGGCCAAGCCGATCCGCGTCGATCGGCTGGTCGAGGCACTGAACAGCGTGCCGCCACGAAAGGACCGAACGACATGAGTGATGCGACGATCGACGCTGCCACCTTCGCCGAGCTGCAGGAAAGCGCGGGGGCCGACTTCGTCAAGGAACTGGTGCAGACCTTTCTCGAGGAGGCGCCGGCGATGCTGTCGGAGCTGCGGGAGTCGCTCGCGGCGGGCCAGGCCGACGCCTTCCGCCGGGCGGCACATTCCCTGAAGTCGAACAGCCTCACCTTCGGCGCGCTGGCGCTCGCCGCGCTGGCGCGCGAACTCGAGCTCGGCGGACTCGACGCCGCCGCCCTCCAGCCGAATGCGCTCGGTCCGCTCGAGGCCGAGTACGCCCGGGTGGCCCGGGCGCTGGAGGCGCTCTGCCGTGGCTGAACCCGACCCTCCCCTGGCCCGCCTGCTGGTCGCCGACGACAACAAGGTCAACCGCCTCCTGCTCACCCGGGGCCTCGAACTTCAGGGCCACAGCGTCAGCTGCGCCGAGAACGGCCGGATCGCGCTCGACATGCTGCGGCGCGAGCCCTTCGACCTGCTGCTGCTCGATATCGAGATGCCCGAGATGGACGGCTTCCAGGTGCTGGAGCAGCTCACCGCCGATCCCAAGCTGCGCGACCTGCCGGTGATCGTGACCTCGTCGCTGGAGGGGCTCGACAACATCGTGCGCTGCATCGAGCTCGGCGCCGAGGACTACCTGCCCAAGCCGGTGAACGCGGTGCTGCTCAAGGCCCGCATCGGCGCCAGCCTCGAGAAGAAGCGGCTGCGCGACCAGCAGAAGGAACTGGTGCGGCGCTTCGCCACCTCCGAGGTGGCACAAGATCTCGAACAATCCGGCTTCGCGCTCGGCGGGCGGCATGTGCGGGGCTCGGTGATGTTCTCCGACATCCGCGGCTTCACCGCGCTGGTCGAGTCGCAGCCCCCCGAGGAGACGATCGAGCTGCTGAACGCCTACTACGCGCTGATGTTCGACGCCATCAACGACCATGGCGGCGTCGTCAACCAGATGATCGGCGACGGCCTGATGGCGATCTTCGGCGCCCCGCTGCCCATGACCGACCATGGCGTGGCCGCGGTGCGCGCGGCCCTCGAGATGGTCGAGCGGGTCGAACTCCTCAACACCCGGCGCCTCGCGGTCGACAAGCCCGCGATCCGCATCGGCGTCGGCATTGCCACCGGCGAGCTGGTGGCGGGCTACACCGGCACGCAGAAGCGCGCCACCTACACCTGCATCGGCGACACGGTGAACCTCGCCGCCCGGCTCGAGGAGCACACCAAGCTGGCGCAACGCACGATCCTCATCGATCCGGCGACCTGCGCCGCCCTGGGCGGGCGCATTCCGGTCGACCTGCTGGGCGCGGTCGCGCTGCGCGGCAAGGCGCAGCCGGTCGAGGTGTACGCCGTCGCCGGCCGGCCCGCACCGTGCGCCTGATCGTCGCGCTCGCGCTGCTGCATGGCTGCCTGTCGGCGGCCGTCGCCGCCACGCCCGCGGACGCCGGCCCGCCCGCCAGCTGGGGCGCGATCGCGTCCAGGCCGGGGGCGTACGGCTATGCCTTCAACCACGCGTCCCGCGACGCCGCCGAACGCGCGGCGCGCGCCCAGTGCGATCGCATGGCGGGCCGCGCGGGCAGCTGCGATGTGCGCGTCTCGTTCGACCGCTCCTGCGGCGCGCTGGCGACCGGCAACTTCGGCGAATGGGGCGCGGCCAGCGCCGCCACGACGAGCGCCGCGGGCAAGGCCGCGATCGCGCAATGCGAGGGCCTGCTGCCGACCGAGCCCTGCAAGGTCGTGACCAGCGTCTGCTCGGGGCGCTGAGCGCCGGCGCAGCGAACGCCGGCGCTACGGCGGGCCGCCTTCGGGTTCGCGCGCCGGCGGCGCGTACCAATTGGCGCGCGGCACCACCTTGTCGGCCGCCGGGTCTTGCACATAGTGCGGCGACATGATCTGCACGCCGGATTCGTTGAAGACATCGAGCACATGGGCGTGCAAGGCGTTCAGCGCCTCGGCGCGCGGCCGCGGGCGTTCGGGCCGGGCCTGGCAGACCAGCCGGTACTCCACGTAGAAGTCGGACAGCGCGGTCTTGAAGATCTGCGGCGGCGGCGACGCCAGCACGCCGCCGGTGCGCCTGGCCGCTTCGACCAGCATCGCCTCGACCTGGCGCCAGGGCGTGTCGTAGCCGATCGTCACGACCGTGTCCAGCACATAGCCGCGCCCCTCGACCGTGCGCGAGTAATTCTTGGTGGTCGAGGCCATGATCACCGAGTTCGGCATGCTGACCTCCTCGCCCAACCCGGTGCGGATCTTGGTCGTGAAGGTGCCCACCTCCGTCACCGTGCCCTCCTGCTCGTTGATGCGCACGTATTCGCCGACGCGGATGGTGCGCGAGTACATCAGGATCAGGCCGCTGGCGGCCTGGCCGACCAGGCTGGAGCCGCCCAGGGTCACCATCAGGCCGAGCAGCACCGAGATGCCCCTGAAGGCGTCGCTCTGGGCGCCCGGCAGGTACGGATAGGCCATGGCGATGGCGAACAGCCACACCAGCACGGCGAAGATCCGCCGGGTCGGCCCGGCCAGGTCGCGATCGATCCAGCCCAGGGTGGCGCGGCCGCGCTCGACCCGGTCGAACAGCGGCCTGAAGGCGGCCACCGCGCCGCGCGCCAGCAGGAAGATGACGACCGCGACGGCCAGGTCCGGCAAGGCGCCCAGCACGTTGCGGCCGATGTCGCGCGCGATGCCGATCAGGAACGCGCCCAGCTGTTCGCCCCAGGGCCGGGTGTAGGCGAAGCGCTTCAGGGCAAACACCAGCCATTCGTAGGCCATCACGGCCAGCACCAGCCAGATGAGTGCGCGCACCAGGTATTGCGCCATGGCGGCCAGCCGCGACGAATGCAGGATCGGCGTCCCGTCCAGCTGCAGACCGGCGGTCTTCGATTCCAGCAGATCGGCCGCACGCGAGGCCATCGCGTTGCGCAGGCGCCATATGGCCCAGAGCCCCAGCGCGAAGACCAGCGTCGCCATCGCCGTCTCGGCGAGCGCGCGCAGCAACTGCCTGCGGTCGCGGGCCTCGCGGGTTTCTGCAATGGCGCGCGTCAGGGCTTGCTGCGCCGAGTGCGTGAACGATTCGAAGGACTCGCCGGTGCCGCGGTCGAGGTCCTCCGGCGTGAGGATCAGGGCGAAGCCGCCATCGATCATGAGCACGGCGCCCTGAGGCACCTGCTGCACCGTCACGAGGTCCGGGCCCCCCTTGGCCAGCAGGTCGTCGATGGTCCGCTCGGCCCGGCGGGCGCGTTCCGACGCCGACACGCCCAGGAAGTCGCCGCGCAGGGTGACGACGCGCCGGCTGAGCACCACCACATCGGCTGCATCCCTGGGCGCCGCCTTGGCGGCCGGGGCGGCTGCGGGCTGCGCCAGGGCGATCGCCGGGGCGGCGAGCAGGAGCAGGGCCCACAGGGCGGCGATTACCAGGACCGGGACGCGTCTCATGCCGGCATCACTGGCTTGCGCGGGCCCCGGCCTTCTTCCACTGCCCGACGATCGACTCCACGCTCTGTGCCGGGCCCAGGTCGCCGAACACCTTGTCGAGTCCGTCGCGACGCATCATGTCGCGCACCTCGCCGTTCATGTTCGACACCCGGAGCGTGATGCCCTGGCCCGCCAGTTCCTCGTGGCATTCGGCCAGCATGTCGGCGGCGGCCACGTCCACGTAGGGCGACGACGAGAGATCGATCACCACCAGCCGCACCGCCTTGCCCTGTTGCCCGATCGCCTCCATCAGGTCGGCCTTGACGTTGGGCGCGTTGGCATAGAAGAGACCCGCATTGACGCGAAACACCAGCGAGCCGGGTTCGATCTCGTTGTCGGGATGGCGCGCCAGGTCGCTGTAGAGCTCGGTGCCCGGAATGCGGCCGAGCAGCACGGTGCTCGGATTGCTGGCCCGCCAGACCAGCAGCAGCAGCGACAGCACGGTGCCGATCATCACGCCTTCGAGCATGCCGAACAGCAGCACCCCGGCCATCGCGGCCAGGGCGATCCAGAACTCGCGCGGACTCACCCGCAGCAGGCGCCGCAGCGCCGGAATGTCGACCAGCCCCTTGACCGCGATCATCACGACCGCGGCCAGCACCGGCTCGGGAAGCTGCGTGAAGGCGCCGGTGAAGAACAGCACGATCACGGCCAGCAGCAGGCCCGAGATGGCGCCCGCCAGCGGCGTCTTCGCGCCCGCCTGGTCGTTGACCGCAGAACGAGACATGCTGCAGCCCACCGGCAGCGACGAACCCAGGCCGCAGACCACGTTGGCCGCACCGACCGCCAGCAGTTCCTGGTTGGCGTCGGCCGGGTACTTGTGCTTGGCCGCGAAGGTGCGCACCACACCCATGCCTTCGACGTACGACAGCAGGAACACCGCGAAGGCCGTGGGCAGCAGCGCCTGCGCGTCGGCCAGCGTGAACGAGGGCAGCCGGAACGGCGGCAGTCCGCTCGGTATCTCGCCGGTGATCCTGATGCCGTGGCCGCCGAGCCCGGTAAACATCATGAGCAGGATCGACGCCGCCACCACCACCAGCGCCCATGGAATGCGCGGTGCGAGCTTCTCGGTGACCAGCAGCACCGCGATCACGGCCACGCCCAGGCCAAGCGACCACGGGTTGGTGTCGCCCCGGTGCTGGAAGAGATAGGCGATGCGGTCGACGAACTCGCCGTGCGCGCCCTCGATGCCGAACAGCTTGCCGAGCTGCGTGGTGGCGATGTAGATCGCGGCGCCGGCCGAAAACCCGGTCAGCACCGACTCGGAAATGAAATTGACCAGGAAGCCGAGCCGGAACACCCTTGCCACGACCGCGATGGCGCCGACCATGAGCGCGAGCAGCGCCGCCATCTCGGCATAGCGCGCCGGGTCCTTGAGGGACAGCCCCGCCAGGCCGGTCGCAACCAGGATCGACAGCGCCGAGGTCGGTCCGATGGCCGCCTGCCGCGAGGTGCCGAAGATCGCATAGGCGAAGACGGCGAGCAGGCTGCCATAGAGGCCGGCCTGCGGCGGCAGTCCGGCGAGACCGGCATAGGCCATGCTCTCGGGGATGCAGAAGGCCGCGACCGTGACGCCGGCCAGCAGGTCGGCGCCGAGCCAGTCGCGGCGATAGTGCGGCGCCCAGTTCAGCACCGGCAGCAGGCGCGACAGAAGGGACGGGGTCGACGAAGTCGGATTGCTCATTGGCGCCCGGAGTAGTCGGGAGACGGCGCTCAATAAGGCGGGTTGATGACCACGTACTGCCCGCCCTGCGGCTGGTACCAGACCGTGCCGCATTGCTGGTAGACCATGCCGCCGTAGTTGACCGGCACGCAGCCGGCAGGCACCGAGCGCACCATCGAGCCGACCACCGCCGAGGTCACCGCGACAGTGGCGGTGACCGCGGCCGCGGTGGCGACCGGGTGATAGTCGTTGTCCCAGCCGCAGTTGCGGCATCCGCCGCCACCGCCCGCGACGACGACGTTGGTGTTGCGGTTGACGTTGTTGACGTTGACGTTGTTGACGTTGACGTTGTTGACGCTGGTGTTGCGGACATTGTTGGTGCGGACGTCCGCGCTGCGGTTGTTGTTGACCTGCGCCCGATTGGCACCGCCACCGCCGCCGCCACCACCGCGCGCCTGCATGCCACCGCCACCGCCACCGCCCGCGTGCATGCCACCTCCGCCGCCGCCGCGCCCGCCTCCCCCGCCTCCGATGGCGCCGGCCGCTGGCGCCCAGGCCAGGCCGGCGACCACCAACGCGCTCAGAAGGGCCGAACAGGTCTTGCTTGCTGCTTGCTTCATGGCACGGCTCCTTCAGGAAGTCTTCAGGGGAACGAACTTGGCCTCGCTCGCCCCCTTGGGCGGCACGAACCTGAAGGTCGAATCCTTGAAGCCCGGATTCTTCTTCCAGTCGAACACGGTCACGGATTGCGGCCTGGCTTCATCCGAGCGGTTGGTGATGACGAGCCTGAGCGGCAGCGGGTTGGCGCCCGCGCTGAGCCAGATCTGCCAATCGAGCTCGCCCTGGCGGAAGGCGTAGTGGTTGCAGAGCACCTCGTCCACGAAGTCCTGCCCGGCGAACATCGCCGACTGGATCGCGTCGAACGGCGCCTCCGGCGTTCCCCAGACGAACAGGTCGGCGGCAGGCACCTCGATGCCGAAGCGCTGCTTGAGCTTTTCGACCAGCACGCCCAGGTTGTCGCTGAACTCGGCCTGCGAATAGGTCTTGAGAGCCGGCGTGAACAGGGTCACGGTCTTGCCGTCGTAGAAGAGCTCGCGCACCGAGCGCGGACTCGACATCCGCACGCGCATCTTGTTCGGCCGCACGACCTGGAGTTCGGCGGTCGCCGAGTGCTGCAGCTTCTGGCCGTCGGCCAGCACCCGCTCGGCGGTCAGATCGATCTCGACCTCGAAGCGCTTCAGCGACTGCAGGTGCGCGCCCATGTCCTTGAGCGCCTGGATCGCCTCGGGATCGACCGGATTGGCCGCCGGCTGGGCTGCTGCGGCGGGTGCCGGAGCGGCAGCCGGTGCGGGCGCGGGCGCGGGCGCGGGCTGGGCATGCAGGCCCGCTGCCCCGAGCGACAGCGCCAGCACGCTGGTCGCCAGTAGTGTTCGAACCATGTCTGCTTCTCCTGGTCTGTGAAAGGGGCGACGGATCGCGGCGACGTCGGGACCCAGAATAGACACGACCAGTGTCCAAGTAAAGCTGCACTTTGGTGCAGTGCCGCTCTTGGGGCGGCGGCTCGGCGACGACGGAAGTCCAGCGCTTGCGGTTCAACCCGCCGCCGGCTTCCACTGACGCGCCCAATCGCTCAGAGGCGCAAGCGCCGCGCTCAACTTGCGTCCCTCGTCGGTCAGGCCGTAGCCGCCCTCGTCATGCGCGACCAGACCCAGCGAACGCAGTTCCGCCAGCCTGGTGTTCAACAGGCTGGAGTTGGTCTCGCAGGCCTCCTGCAGCGCGCGGAATGTCAGCTGCTGCGCACGCAGCTCCCAGAGAATCCGCAGGGTCGAGCGTCGACCCAGCAGGTCCAGGGCCACCATGATGGGGCGGCCGGTCTTCGAGCCGTGCACCGGCGCGCCGATCTTCGGAAGGGTCATGCTTTACTTTTCAAAGCAAGCTCGATACAGTGCATGCTTTAGAAACTGTAGCAGACGCCCGAGGTCGATCATGACTGCTCGCATCGCTCCCGCGGAACCGCCATTTGCGGCCGGCATCCAGGCTTCGCTCGACGGCCTCATGCGTGGCAAGCCGCCCCTGCGGCTCTTCACCACGCTCGCCAGGGACCCTCGCCTGTTCCAGAAATTCTTCGCCGGCGGACTGCTCGACCGCGGACATCTCAGCTTGCGACAGCGCGAACTCGTCATTGCCCGGACGACGGCGCTGTGCAAGTCGGAATACGAGTGGGGCGTCCACATCGCGCTGTTCGCGTCGCACGCCGGGTTCGATGAAGCCCAGGTCGCTTCGCTGGCCGCCGGGCAGGCGCAAGATGCCTGCTGGGCGGACGAGGATCGGCTGCTGCTCGTGCTGTGCGACATGCTTCATGCCGAGTGCGATGTCGACGACCCGCTGTGGCGGTCGCTGCAGTCGGCAT
Organism: Variovorax sp. J31P179; assembly: GCF_030316985.1. Lineage (NCBI taxonomy): Bacteria > Pseudomonadati > Pseudomonadota > Betaproteobacteria > Burkholderiales > Comamonadaceae > Variovorax > Variovorax sp. J31P179. The sequence goes on from NZ_JASZYL010000009.1 coordinate 176,056, forward strand.
TCAGCGATGAAGCGATTCTCGAACTGCTGATGCTGGCCGGCTTCTATCGCACGGTCAGCTACCTGACGAATGTGCTGCGCCTGCCGGCCGAGCCGGGCACGCCGGGCTTTGCCTCGTAGCGCCACCACGGTCGTCAGGGAGCGAAGACCTCGGCCCAGTCTCGCTTCATGCTCACGATGTCGATGCCGTACTGCGGCGCGTTGTCGAGCGCCTCGGCCAGTGGACTCAAACGGAACTCGCGGTCGTACGCGAATTCGCGGGTGCCGTCGTCGTGATGCAGCAGCAACGCGAGCCGCGGCCCGGGCCCGGTCTTCGTGTAGCGAAGCATCGCCAGGTCGCCGTCCGAATTTCCGAACGCCAGGATCGGCCGGCGTCCGATGTGAAGTCCGATGTTGCAGGGCTTGACCTCGCGGTCGTCGAACGAGTTCAGCTCCGGCAGCTTGACGAGCTGCCCGATGCCGTCCTGGATCTCGAAGCGCGTCTTGACGCTGGAACCGATGACATGGTGCCGCGGAATCTTGTAGACCTCTTCCGCGAATGCGCGCATCAGGTCGATGCCGCCGCCCGACACGATGAAGATCCGGAAGCCATGCTTCTGAAGATACGCAACGAGTTCCAGCTGCGGGACGTAGACGAGATCGGTGAACAAGCGGCCCAGGCCGGCATGCTTCGCTTCCGCGAGCCAGTCCCGCGCCATCCGGTCGAAGGCTTCCTCGGTCATGCCCGCGTGCACGGCCGCCCCCACCTCGAAGAGGCCGCGCATCCCGGCCGCCTTGATCGCGGCCATGTCCTTCTCGACATAGGCCTTGAACGGCTGCCGCTCTGCGAGGCTCGGGTCGCGCGCGACCATGTCGTTCAGTCGATGCTGGGCGAAAGAAAACTGGACCTGGAGCGGCTGCTCGCACCACAGGGTGCCGTCGTTGTCGAAGGTCGCGATTCGATCGGCGGGCGGGACATGGTCCGGGCCGCCTTCCGAGGTCACCCTCGCCACGAAGTCGAGGATGGCCGTCTTGGCCGGGCCGTTGTTCCAGGACGAAAGTTCTGCACTCGGCATGACAAGCTCCTTACAGGTTGACGACAGGTTGGCGAGAGCGGCGCACCGGGGAGGCCCACGGTCTGGCAGTGCATGCATTCTGCAAGGATTCGGTCACTCTCTGGAGCCAGGGCGGGCACCGGCCGTGGCGAGCCCCAGCATCTCCTTGGAGAGATCGACGAAGGCGCGCAGCTTCGGCGCCTGCGCGGCCCGCCTGGGAAAGTAGAGAAACAGCCCCGGCTCCTCGAACGCCGATTGAGGCAGGACCTGCCGCAGCCGCCCATCGGCAAGCTCGGCGCGCACCAGCGGCTCGAAGATGTAGGCGATGCCGATGCCGGCCAGCGCAAGGTCCCTGGCGTACAGCGCGTTGGTGACGCGCACCGTGCCCTTCACTTCGACGCACACATGGGCCTTGCGGTCGAGCAAGTCCCACGCATAGCTGCCGCCCGATGTCACGAAACGGAACCCGATGCAGTTGTGCCTTGCGAGCGCGCCGACGTTGCGCGGCATGCCCGCTGACGCCAGGTAGGCCGGCGACGCCACCAAGATTGCCTTGAAGGGTGGCGTGAGCCGCACGGCCACCATGTCCTGCGCGACCGTATGACCGAGCCGCACGCCAGCGTCGTAGCCGCCAGCCACGATGTCTGCCAGCCCGTCTTCCGAGGTCACTTCGACTTCCACGTCCGGATGCCGCCGCGACATCTCGGCCACCAGCGGCGTGACGGCCATCGGCAGCGCCACGTGCGGCGCGTTGATGCGCAACACGCCGCCGACCCGGCCGAAGCTGGCGCCGAAGCCGTCCACCGCATCCGCGATCTCGGCCATGGCCGGCGCGAGTGTGTGGAGGAAGGCTTCGCCCGCCTCGGTGAGCCGCACGCTGCGCGTGGTGCGAGCGAACAGCGGCTGGCCGAGTTGCTCTTCGACCGCCCTCACCGCGTGACTGACCGCCGATGAGCTCATGCCGAGCTCGCCCGCTGCCGCTGCGAACCCGCGTCGGCGGTGCACCGCGAGAACGATGGCGAGATGCGGAAGGAGCTGCCGGTCCATTCATGCATCGTATCGCACAGTGCTTTCTATTTGATCGGTCTAGTCGATGAATTCAGATTGCGGAACACTCGCGTTCATGCCCTGCATGGGTCCGCCACCAAGAAAGGAATTCGCCATGACCTCTTCCGCCCAAGCCAGCACCTGGTTCATCACCGGTGCATCGTCGGGTTTCGGACGCGCGTTCGCCGAACATGCCCTCGCCCAGGGCCACAACGTGGTCGCGACGGCACGCGACACGGCCCGGCTCGCCGATCTGGTCGCGCGCGCACCGGACCGCGTCCTCGCTGCCACGCTCGACGTCGCTGCGCATGGCGCCGCCGAAGAGGCGGTCAAGGCAGCGATCGCCCGCTTCGGCCGCATCGACGTGCTCATCAACAACGCGGGCTACGGCGTGGTCGGCGCATTCGAGGAAACATCGGACGCCGAGCTGCGCGCGCTGATGGACACCAACTTCTTCGGCGCCATGGCCGTGACGCGCGCCGCGCTGCCCTTTCTGCGAGCGCAAGGCGCGGGCGCGATCGTCAACATCTCCAGCCTCGGCGGGCAGCTCTCGTTCGCCGGCTTCAGTGCGTACTCGGCATCCAAGTTCGCGATCGAAGGCGTGTCCGAGGCGCTGGCGCAGGAGGTCGCGCCCTTCGGCATCAAGGTGCTGATCGTGGAGCCGGGACAGTTCCGCACGCAACTGGCCGGCAGCGGCATGCGGCACATGCCGGTCATCGAGGACTACCAGGCGGTGGTCGGCGGCACGCGTGAATTCGCCCACGCGATGCACGAGACGCAAGCTGGCGATCCGCGCAAGGCGGCGGCCGCGATCGAACGCGCGCTGAACGCAGAACGCACGCCGCTGCGCCTGCAGCTCGGCGGCGATGCGGTCGATGCGGTCCGCGCGCATTCGCGGGCGCTGCTGAAGGAGATGGATGACTGGGAATCGGTGAGCCGTGGCACGGACTTCGACCGGCGTGTCGGAATCGACTGACCGCCACAACACGACCCTTCCGACGCCCGACCGCCGGACCGCTTCGAGAATGGAACTCGCTTCCTAAGCCTCAAGAAGGAGCGTGCCGCCATGCGCAAGACACTGATCGATCTGGAGACCCGGTTCTGGCAATCCATGGTGGACCAGGACACCGACAGCGCGCTGTCGCTGCTGTGCGAACCTGCCCTGATGGTGAGTTCGCATGGCGCGATGCAATTCGACCACGCAGGCTATCGGAAGATGGCGGAGCAGGGATCGATGGTGGTGAAGGGTTTCGGACTCAGCGATGTCGAGGTGGTCTGTCCCAACGACACCACCGCCATCCTGGTCTACCGGGTCCGGCAGACGACTGCGCCCAGGGGCCAATCGGAGACCTCGACCGTGGAGATGCTCGACTCGTCGACCTGGGTGCGCGACGGCGACAAGTGGCTGTGCGCCATGCACACCGAGACGCCGGCACCGCCCAAGGCATAGCGCTTAGTCGTCACTCAGGCTGAGCGTCCAGCGCGGCCGCCCGCAGGCGGCCACGCTCGCTGTGCAGCATGTAGAGGCCCGAGCCGACGAGCAGCGCGATGCCCAGCCAGGCCCATCCGCTGGGGACCTCGTCCCACACGGCGTAGCCCAGCAGCATGGCGAACAGCACGGCCGAATAGCGAAACGGTGCCGTCAGCGAGACCTCACCGGCGCGCATGCATTGCACCAGCAGGAAATAGCCGGTGGCCAGGAAGGCGGCCGCGACCCCCAAGAGGGCCAGGTCGCCCGGCGCGAACGGCGGCCAGCCGCTGAACAGCGTCAGGCAGCCCGCGAGCAAGGTGACGGCCAATGCCGTGGCCAGGGTGATGATGATCGACGGAATGACAGGGTCGATGCGCCGCGTCAACAGGTCGCGCGTGGCGTGGAACAGCGTGCCCAGCAGGCACAGCAGGGACCAGGCGTTGAAGCCGTCGCCGCTGGGCTGCACGATGCACAGCACGCCCGCGAAGCCCAGCACGACGGCGGACCAGCGCGCCCGGCCGGCGCGCTCGCCCATGAAGAGCACCGCGAACACGGTCATGAACAGCGGCGCGGCCAGGTTGATGGCGGTCGCGTTGCCGATCGGCAAGCGGAACAGCGACAGCAGGTACAACAGGGTGGCGCAGGCGTCGACCGCGGCGCGCAGCGCGACCCGCGGGTGCAGCAAGGCGCTCGCCTGCCGCAGAGCGCCCAGGCGGTGCGCCACCAGCAGCACCAGCGCCGAGGCCATCAGCCCGCGCAGGAAGATCAGCTGCACCGAGGCCATGGACTGGCTCACATGCTTGACCAGCGCGTCATTGAGCACGAAGCAGGCCATCGCAGCGACCATGGTGACGATGGCGCGCCCATTGGTGCGGGAGGAAGTCGTGGCGGACAGAAGCTGCGAGGTCATGACGAACGGGAAGATGGCGAAGCCGAGCAGCGAGTGTTGCATAAGCGCCGCTTATGAAAAAGCAACCCGCCAAGGCATTCCCATGGGCTGGCGACCTGCCGATACTTGGCCGGGCCGCGCGGCCATGCGCGGCCGAACAACCGGAGACACCATGACCCATTCCCTTCGCGGCACCTTTGCCGTCACCTTCGTCGCCACGGCCCTCGCCGCCGCCTCGGCCGGCAGCGCCGCCTGGGCGCAGGCGGCGCCGGCCGCCTGGCCGACCAAGCCGATCCGGCTGATCGTGCCGTTCTCGGCCGGCGGCGCCAACGACCTGATGGCGCGCGCCGCCGCCGAGGGCGCCTCCAAGGCGCTGGGCCAGCCGATCGTGATCGAGAACAAGCCCGGCGGCGGCACCACGCTGGGTGCCGACGTGGTCGCCAAGTCGGCGCCCGACGGCTACACCTTCCTGATCAGCGCCGCCGGCGTGATCTCCAACAGCATGATCAAGAAGTCGATGCCCTACAAGGACGCCGACCTGGAGCCGGTTGCGATGATCGGCCTGGCGCCCTCGGTGGTCCTGGTTCCGGCCGATGCGCCATACAAGAACCTGAAGGAATTCATCGCCGCCTCGAAGACCGGCGAAGGCTTCCACTGGGCCACCGCCGGCACCGGCAGCACGCCGCACTTCGTCTCGGGCGTGCTGCAGACGAAGTACGGCGCCAAGCTCGACATCGTGCCCTACAAGAGCGGCTCCGAATCGATCACGGCGGTGCTCGGCAAGCAGGTCGAAGCCACCTCCGAGGCCAGCATCGTCGCCCTGCCCTATCTCAAGAGCGGCAAGCTCAAGGCCCTGGCCGACACCTGGACCAGCCGGATCTCGGCCTACCCCGAACTCTCCACCGCGACCGAGCAGGGCTATGGCGACCTGCGCATCGCGCACTGGGCCGGCATCCACGCGCCCAAGGGCACGCCGCCGGCGATCCTCGACAAGATGAGCGCGGCAGTCGATTCGGCCATGAAGACGCCGGCCATCGCCGAGCGCCTCAAGGGCCTGGGCATCGAGCCGATCGGCGGCACCCGGGCCTCCTTCGTCCGCTTCGTCGACGAAGAGCGCGCGCGCCTCGGCGCGGTGGTCAAGGCCACCGGCATGAAGGACGAATGAGGTGGACGCGCTGCATCCCGGCACGGCGCTGCGCCGCAAGGTCGAGGCCCGGCGCGGGCTGATGGTGCCGGGCGCCGCCAACGCGCTGGCGGCGCGCGTGATCGAGCAGCTCGGGTTCGAAGCCGCCTACCTGAGCGGCGCCGGCCTGACCAACACCTTCTACGGCCTGCCCGACCTCGGCTTCGTCGGCCTGGCCGACATCGCGCAGCACACGGCGGCGATCCGCGACGCGGTGGCGCTGCCGATCATCGTCGACGCCGACACCGGCTTCGGCAACGCGCTCAACGTGCGCCACAGCGTGCGCACGCTCGAGCGCGCCGGCGCCAACGCGATCCAGCTCGAGGACCAGGCCAGCCCCAAGAAATGCGGCCACTTCGAGGGCAAGGCCCTGGTGCCGACGCAGGAGATGGCCGGCAAGGTCCGGGCCGCGGTCGATGCCCGCCTGCATCCCGACTTCCTGGTGATCGCGCGCACCGATGCCGCCACCGTGGAGGGCATCGACGCCGCGATCGCGCGTGCCGTGGCCTATGCGGAGGCCGGCGCCGATCTGACCTTCGTCGAGGCGCCCGAATCGCTCGACGCGCTGCGCCGGATCCCGCGCGAGATCGCCTGCCCTCAGCTGGTCAACGTGGTGATCGGCGGCAAGACACCGACCCTGGCCGCGAGCGACTTCAGCGCCATGGGCTTCGGCATGGTGCTCTACGCCAATGCCGCGCTGCAGGGTGCGGTGCACGGCATGCAGCAGGCGCTGCAGGCGCTGCAGCGGGACGGCCGGCTCGACGAATCCAGCGGCCTGGTCGCGACCTTCGCCGAGCGCCAGGCGCTGGTGCGCAAGAGCGCGTTCGACGCGCTCGAGCGCCGCTATGCCTGAGGCCGCGCCGGCGGCGGTCACCGCCATCGACAGCCACGCCCACGTGTTCGTGCGCGGGCTGCCGCTGGCGCCCCAGCGCCGCCACGCGCCGGACTACGACGCCACGCCGGCCGACTTCAGCGCCCTGCTCGATGCCCACGGCGTCTCGCATGCGCTGCTGGTGCAGCCGAGCTTCCTGGGCACCGACAACCGGTTCCTGCTCGATGCGATCCGGGCCCGGCCGCGGCGGCTGCGCGGCGTCGCCGTGGTCGACCCCGAGGCCGACGACCTCGCCCTGCAGGCGCTGGCCGACGGCGGCATCTGCGGGATCCGGCTGAACCTGGTCGGCCTGCCGATCCCCGACTTTTCACGCCCGGCCTGGCAGCGCCTGTTCGCGCGCGTGCGCGCGCTCGACTGGCATGTCGAGCTGCATCGCGACTCGCCGGCGCTGGCCCAGGCCGGACAGCCCGTGCTCGATGCCGGCTGCAAGCTGGTGGTGGACCATTTCGGCCGCCCCGGTGCCCTGGCCGACGCCGGCCAGGCCTGGCTGCTGGCCGCGGCCGCCGGCGGCCGGACCTGGGTCAAGCTTTCGGCCGCCTACCGCAACTGGCCAGTGCCCTCGGCGCCGCAGGCCCGCGCGGCCGCCGAGCGGCTGCTGCGCGCCTTCGGCGCCGGGCGCCTGCTGTGGGGCAGCGACTGGCCCCACACCGAGCATCGCGAATGTGTCGACTACACGGCCGCCCAGGCGGCGCTCGCCGACTGGGTGCCCGACGCCGCCGCCCGGCAGCGGATCCTGGTCGACACGCCGGCCCGGCTCTTCAAATTCGAACAAGAGGGAGACCTTCATGCCCGATGACATCTCGCGCCGGCGCTGCCTGGCCGGGGCCGGCGCCGTCCTGCTGCTCGCAGCGCTGGCGGTGCAGTCCCCAGCCCAAGCCCAAGGCTGGCCCAGCCGCCCGATCAGGCTGGTCGTGACCTACCCGCCCGGCGGCACGGTCGACGCGGTGGCGCGCATCATCGCGCCCTCCCTGTCGAGCCGGCTCGGCCAGCCGGTGGTGGTCGACAACCGCGGCGGCGCCGGCGGCGCGATCGGCGGCGACCTGGTGGCCAAGAGCGCGCCCGATGGCTACACGCTGATGCTCGATGCCTCCAGCCATGCCCAGAACCCGGCGCTGCGCAGCAAGATGCCCTTCGACACGCTGCGCGACCTGGCGCCGGTGTCGCTGCTGGTGAAAGTGCCCAACGTGCTGGTGGTGAATCCGGCGGCACCGATCCGCAGCGTGCAGGACTTGGTCGCGCAGGCCCGGGCCAGGCCGGGCGAGATCAACTACGCCTCGTCCGGCAACGGCTCGGCCCAGCACCTGGCGGCCGAGCAGTTCAGCGCCATGGCCGGCGTGCGCATGACCCACGTGGCCTACAAGGGCGGCGGCCCGGCGCTGACCGACGTGATGGCCGGCCAGGTGCCGGTGTTCTTCGCCAGCCTGGCGTCGAGCCTGCCGTACATCCAGTCCGGCAAGCTGCGGCCGCTGGCGGTCACGGGCAAGGCGCGCTCGCCGGTGCTGCCGCAGTTGCCGACGGTGGCCGAATCAGGACTGCCGGGCTACGAGGTCTACGAGTGGAATGCGGTCTTCGTGCCCGCGGGCACCCCGGCGGCGGTGGTCGATCGGCTGGCCAAGGAGTTCTCGGCGCTGCTCAAGGAGCCCGAGATCCGCCAGCGCCTCGAGGCCACCGGCGCCGAAGTGGTCGCTGCCGGGCCGGCCGAGCTCGACGCCTTCCGCCGCGCGGAGATCGCCAAGTGGGGCCAGCTGGCGCGGGCGCACAAGATCCAGATGGATTGAGCTCGGAGCCTCAGTCCGCCAGCATGGCGGCGAAGGTATCGGCGAAGGTCGGCCGCGAACGCGCCAGCCACAACGCCGCCAGTTCGAAGGACGGCAGCGCCGCGCCGTCGCGCACCTGCGCATAGCGCACGCCGGCGTGCTGCAGCGAGCGCACCGAGCTCGGCAGCAGCGACCAGCCCAGGCCGGCGGCCACGCAGGCCAGCACGGTGAGGGTGCGGTTGGCGTCCTGCCGCACGCGCAGGTCGAGGCCCGCGCTGCGGAAGGCACCGAGCATCAGCGTGCGCAGCAGCGGCATCTGCTGGGCCGGGAACCACACCAGCCCGTGGGCGGCGATCTCGGCCATCGACACGCAGCCGTCGGCCGCCAGTTCATGGTCGGCCGGCAGCGCCACCACCATCGCTTCCTCACCCAGCCGCCGCTCGTGCACCCGGGCCGTGACCGGCACCGGGGGATGCAGCAGCGCAAGGTCGATGCGCCCGCCCTCGAGTGCGTCGACCTGCTCGGCGTTGCTCATCTCGCGCAGCACCACGTCCAGCTGCGGATGCTCCACGTGCAGCCGGCGCAGCGCCCGCGGCAGCACCTCGTAGACCGCATGGGTGACGAAGCCGATGGTCAGCCGCCCGGCCCGGCCGGCGCCCATGGCGCGCGCCCGTTCGGCGGCCGCATCGCCGTGGGCCAGCGCGGCCCGCAGGTCGTCGACGATGGCCAGGCCCGCCTCGGTCAGCGCCGCCCCGCGCCGGCTGCGCTCGAACAGCTTCGCGCCGATCTCGCCCTCGAGCCGATTGAGGGTCTGCGTCAAGGCCGGCTGCGCCAGCCCCAGCCGCTCGGCGGCGCGGGTGAGACTGCCGCATTCGGCGATCGCGACGATGCAGCGCATCTGGCGGGTATCCATCGCGGGATTCTAGGCAGGGGGCGCGTGGGTCATTCGGCCATGCGGTAGCCCAGCTCGCGCTCACGCCGCAGCGAGAGCAGGACGACTTCCCGTTCGGAATGCGCGTAGAGGAGGATGTGTCGCGCCAGGATGAATTCCCGCAGATCGGCCATGCCCAGCGCCGTGGCCAGCTGCCTGGCCTGCTCGGCCTGGAAGCGCCCCCAGCCGGACCGGGCAGCGAGAAACCTCGCGGGGCGCCCGCTCGACGGGGCGAAAGACAGGAGTTCGCGCGCCCGCGCCAGTTCATGCTGCAGCTTCTTGAAGCGCGCAGGCGGCGTCTCGGCGTCTTGCGCGTGCATGAATTCGCGCGCCGCGCTCAGGCACACCAGGAAATTCGGAACCGCGCGGACTCTGGCGTTGACCGAAATGCTCACGGTGAAAGCGAGGCGCCGAGTGCCTGGTCCAGTTCGTCGTCGGTTGCTAACTGGCCAGCCAAGGCCTGCCGCAATCCCGTGACGGCATCGTCGGCCAGCACCAGGCTCGCGTGCTCCTGCTCGAGGGCATGGTAGTAGTCCAGGCGACGCGCGTCGACCAGTGCCACGTCCGTTAAGGCTTTCGTTAAACCAGTCCAGCGGCGAATCCCGGACACCGCAAATCCCCGCCACCCCGGGGTGGCGGCCACTCTCACGCGCCGCCTTCCAGCGTATAAAGCCTGCCGGGAGACACCATCACTTGAAAATCATCATCCTCGGCGCCGGCCGGATCGGCGAGAGCGTGGCCGGCACGCTCGTGTCGGAGAGCAACGACATCACCGTCATCGACACCGACGCGGCGCGTCTGCGCGAGCTCGAAGAACGGTTCGAGCTGCGCGGCGTGGTGGGCAGCGGCATCGAGCCCGACGTGCTGGCCGAGGCCGGTGCCCGCGATTGCGACATGCTGATCGCCTGCGCCGCGCAGGACGAGACCAACCTGGTCTGCTGCAAGGTGGCCTACCAGGTGTTCGGCATCCCGACGCGCATCGCGCGCGTGCGCTCCAGCGCCTACAAGGAAGACAGCCCGTTGCTCGGCAAGGACGGCTTCGCGGTCGACTGCGTGATCTGCCCCGAGGAATCGCTCACGCGCTACATCGGCAAGCTGGTCGAGTACCCCGAGGCGCTGCAGGTGCGCGAGTTCGCCAACGGGCTGGCCTGCCTGGTGGCGGTGCGCGCGGTGGCGGGCGCACCGCTGGTGCGCCACAGCATCGCCGAGCTGCGCGAGCGCGTGCCCGGCGCCGACATGCGCATCGTCGGCATCTACCGCCGGCTCGACAACGAGCCCGACCGCTTCATCGTCTGCGACGGCCAGACTCTCATCGAGCCGGGCGACGAGGTCTTCGTGCTGTCGGCACGCGAGCACCTGCCCCTGGTGCTGTCGGCACTGCACCGCGACGACCGGGCAAAGCAGCGCGGCGTCGAACGCATCATGATCGCGGGCGGCGGCCGGGTCGGGCTGCGGCTCGCCAGGCAGCTGGTCGAGACCGGCCGCCCCTACCAGATCAAGGTCCTGGAGCACGACCACGCGCGCTGCGTGCAGCTGGCCGCCGAACTGCCGAGCAGCGTGCTGGTGCTGCACGGCGACGGCACCGACGAAGACCTGCTGGAAGACGAAGGCATCGAGGGCATCGACCTGTTCCTCTCGCTCACCAGCGACGACGAGGACAACATCATGGCCAGCCTGCTGGCCAAGCGCCTGGGCGCGCGCCGCGTTCTGGCGCTGATCAACCGGCGCAGCTATGCCGACCTGATGCACGGCACGCAGATTGACATCGCGCTGTCGCCCGCGCAGACCATGCTCGGCGAACTGCTCGCCTATGTCCGGCAGGGCGACGTGCAGGCGGTGCACAGCCTGCGCCGCGGCGTGGCCGAGGCACTGGAGATCGTGGCGCGCGGCGACCGCAAGACCTCGCGCGTGGTCGGCCGCAGGATCTCGGAGATCCAGCTGCCCAAGGGCGCGCAGTTCGGCCTGGTGATGCGCGGCCTGCCCGAGATCGGCGAAGGCGCGGCCCCGGCCGGAGGGGCGCCGCCGACGCCGGCGCAGGTGATCATCGCGCGCGGCGACACCCTGATCGAGAGCAACGACCATGTGGTGATCTTCGTGCCGCGCAAGCGCCAGGTGCGCGACGTGGAAAAGCTGTTCCGCGTCAGCGCCACCTTCTTCTGACGGCACCGGCCCTTTTCGATGAGCGACTTCTTCCCGGTGCTGCGCGTGCTCGGCGCGCTGCTGACCTTCTTCTCGCTCGGCATGTTCGTGCCGTGGATCATTTCCTGGACCCACGCCGACGGCCTGCGCCATGTGTGGGCCTTTTCGGCGGCGATCTCGTTCGCCTGCGGGGCGGCCTTGTGGGGCGGCCTGCGCAGCCACAAGCGCGAACTGCAGCCTCGCCACGGCATCTTCCTGGTGTCGCTCACCTGGGTTCTGCTGCCGCTGTTCGCCACGCTGCCGATGATGTGGGCCCTGCACGACGTCGGGCGGCCGGTCAACTTCACACATGCGTACTTCGAGTCGGTGTCCGGCCTCACGACCACGGGCGCGACCGTGCTCGCCAGGCTGGACGCGCTGCCGGTGTCGATCAACGTCTGGCGCACCTTCCTGCAATGGCTCGGCGGCATGGGGATCCTGGTGCTGGCGGTGGCCATCCTGCCGCTGCTGGGCGTGGGCGGCAGCCAGCTCTTCAAGGCCGAGGTGGCCGGCCCGATCAAGGACAGCAAGCTGACGCCGCGCGTGAAGGAGACCGCCAAGGGGCTCTGGGGCATCTACGCGAGTTTCTCGGCCGCATGTTTCCTCGCCTACTGGGCCGGCGGCATGAGCGCCATCGACGCGATGATGCACATGTTCACGACCGTGAGCCTGGGCGGGCTCTCCTCGCACGACACCAGCTTCGCGTACTTCGCGTCGCCGCTGCTCGACGGCATCGCCGTGATCTTCATGCTTGCGGCCAGCTGCAACTTCGCGCTGTATTTCATCGCCTTGCGAAAGGGCCACTGGCGCGGCTTCTGGCGCGACCCGGAGTTGCGCGGCACGCTCGCCGCGCTGGTCGGCGGCGGCCTGCTGGTCGCGCTGGTGCTGTGGGCCAAGGGCGTCTACGGACCGGTGGATGCCTTGCGCTACGGCATGTTCCACGCCATCTCCGTCGGCAGCACGACCGGCTTCGCGACCGTCGACTACCTGGCCTGGCCGGTGTTCGCGCCGCTCTTCATGCTGCTGCTGTCGAGCGTGGCGACCAGTGCCGGCTCGGCCGGCTGCGGCATCAAGATGGTGCGGGTGCTGATCCTGGTGAAGCAGGCGCGGCGCGAGATGACGCGCCTTGTGCATCCGCGCGCGGTGCAGCCGGTGACGCTCGGCGCCATGGTGGTCGACCACCGCGTGATCTTCTCGGTGCTGGCCTTCATGCTGGTCTATGGCGTGACGACGATCTCGCTGAGCATGCTGCTGGTGCTGAGCGACCTCGACCCGGTCACCGCCTTCAGTGCGGTGCTGGCCAGCGTGAACTGCACGGGCCCCGGGCTCGGCAGCGTCGGGCCGGCCGGCAACTTCAGCGTCCTGACCGATTTCCAGGTCTGGGTCTGCACCTTCGCGATGGTGCTCGGCCGGCTCGAACTGCTCAGCTTCATCGCCTTGCTGACCCCCTCGTTCTGGCGCAAGTGAGGGTGCCAAAGAGACGCCAGCGGGCATTTTCGGCTGGGGAAAGTCCCCAGGCCAGAAACCGCTTTCCAAGGGCGCCGGTGTTGCTGCAGCGCAATACCCGCCCGCCAACGCCCGCTACGATGGGCTCATGGACTGCACGACCAAACTGGAGGCCGAGCTGGACCTCTATTTCGCATGGCTCGCACGGTTCGAGGCCAGCATCCCCCAGGCGCAAGACATCGTCTCGCGCTGGTACACGAGCGCGGCGCTGCAGGCGTACATGCGCTATTCCTGGTTCAAGGCCTCCACGCCGGGAGAGCCGGCGCTTTGCCTGGCCCACATCCAGGTCTCGGAAGACGCCCGAAGCCAAGGCTACTTCGCGCGGCTGGTCGATCGCTTCCTCGAAGGCAGCGACGGCCTGCAGGCCCGGGTGCTCTACCTCGAGAACATCGCGAGCCCGAGGTTCGAAGGCTGGCTTCTGCGCGTCGGGTTTCAACGCTGCGCGCACAGCTCCGATCAGTTCTCCGCGTACTACGTCACGCGATAGCAAGCGGCGCATGCTTCAGAATGCCACCATGCCGAATCAACGACGGGAAGCGATCGACAAGCTGCAGGCGCTGGCGGTCGAAGAGCGCCTGGCCCACCCCGACGAAGACGACGCATTGATCGCGTCGGTGCTCGATCGGCTGGAGGAAATCGGCGACCGGCGGCGCCGGGCGGCCCGGCGGAAGGCCCGCAGCATCGCGCTGGGGATCGGCACGATCGGCGCCTTGATCGCCCTGGCCCTTCTGATCCAGGCACGCCTGGTCTGACCGGCCGTTCAGCGGCATCGGTGCAAAGGCACATTCGTGGGTCGGGGCGGGCGCACGCCGAAGGCAGGGGACATTCGCGGAGGGGGCCACCCGGTGCCCTCGGCACGCGCCCCAGGAGACTCAGGGCCGGCACCGACTGCCCGGACTGGACGGCCTATCGGGCGGCGAACTCGCTGCTGGCCCGGCACTGGCCGAACTCGCAATGGATGGCGATCTCGGGCGCGTTCGTGCAGGCGATGCGATAGTCTTCGAAGCCCGGTCCCTTGGCGACCAGCGTGGCCATCGGCGTGGCCGCGCAGTTGCGGGATTTCGCCAGTTTTTCCGCGGTGAAGGTGTCGCGCCCGGTCGGTCGGGTCGCCATGCTGCTCGCCGGCACCGCAAGCCAGGTCACGAGGACCGTGGGGTCGACGTTCTTGTAGCCGGAGCGGGCCATGCAGTTGGCGACCTGCGTCTCCTGCTTCTTGCGCCAGACAGCCGTCTGTGGCGAATACACCCACTGGGCAAAGAGGCCCATGAGCCCCGCGATGGGCAGCGACGCGGCGGCGACGAGGGGGATGGCGAACGCGCGATCGTCCCAGTACGTGTGCCCGATGTTCCATCCGATCGCGGCACCCACGCCGACACCGACCACGATCAGGGCGGCGTCATGGTCCTCGGTCTTGATGAACGGCAGGCCGCTCGCCTCGCGTTGACATTTTGCGACCAGCGCCTCGTAGGACTCGCCCGTCGGCGGGCCGCTGGCAGGACCTGGCTCGACCATCGGCACGTAGGCCGCGCCCACGCCCGAGCCGGGGCCGGCAGGCGGTCGCTGCGGCCCTGTCGAACAGGCGCTCAAGAGCATGGCAGCGCAAGCGATGCCGGCGATTTTCCTCATGGGCCCTCCTGGTGCGGGTCCTGGAGCGCCCGCGGAAAGTTACATACTTATACGTTTATCACATTTTTATGGTCAGACTCGGCTCAGGTCAAGCACGCGCGTGCCTTCGGCGCGACGAGGCAAGACCGGCAAAAGCGTGAGTCAACGGCGTCTGCCAGCCGTGAGATGGGCGAATGGGGTCGCCAGGCCCTCGAAACCGAACACGCAGTCTGTCGCGCAGGCGCAACGATTGCCGCTATCCCCAGCTGGGCATGCTCCGCAAGGCGTCGTTGGGCCGATTCACGATGTCGACGCCGGTGATCTCGCGCCGGCCGGGCAGCAGTTCGACATCGCAAACGATCTCCCAGGCGTGGTTTTCGGTCCGCCGCGCGAGGCAGACCTCCTCGCCGGCCGCCAGCAGGTCGGCGCATTCGCCGACGCTGATCCGCTGCGCCGCTCCCAGCGCCAGCCCGGTCGAACCGAACTCCTTGTCCAGGACCGGATGAACCGCCACGAGGTCGATCTTGTCGCCCGCGTAGTGGACCGCCGTGATTGCATGCTGAGCCATACGCGACCTCCATTCTCCGAGAGGCCCAGTATCGTTGCCACGGCCGCCAGCGCCAGTGTGCCTACTCAGGTCGTGGGTACGAGGCGCCCTCCGCCCCTGGGTCCGGCCTCAGCTGCCCGCCTTGTTCGGATCCCGCCAGACCCGCTCGAAAGGCAGCCGCCAGGCGTGCGGCGCGATCAGCTGGTGGATCGCCTTCGGTCCCCAGGAGCCCGGTTCGTAGAGCCGCACCGGCGGCGGCGTTTCGAGCAGCGACGTCGACACCTGCCACAGGCGTTCGATGCCCTCGGCGGTCGTGAACAAGGTGCGGTCGCCGCGCATGGCGTCCAGGATCAGGCGCTCGTAGGCCTCCAGCACCTCGCCGACCAGCCCGGTGTCGCGCATCGCGAACTGCAGGCTCAGCTTGTCCAGACGCATGCCCGGCCCGGGCCGCTTGCCGTAGAAGGACAGCGACATCTTCGAGGCATCGGCCAGGTCGAAGGTCAGGTGGTCCGGCCCCTGCGCGCCGACCCCGGAGCCGGGCGGGAACATGCTCTTGGGCGGTTCGCGAAAGGCGATGGAGATGATGCGCTGGCCCTCGGCCAGTCGCTTGCCGGTGCGCAGGAAGAAGGGCACGCCGGCCCAACGCCAGTTGTCGATGTGGCACTTGAGCGCGACGAAGGTCTCGGTGTCGGAGTCGGGGTCGACGCCCTCCTCCTGGCGGTAGCCGCTGTACTGCCCGCGCACCACGTCCGCCGGCACGATCGGCAGCATGCTGCGGAAGACCTTGTTCTTCTCCTCGCTGATCGGCGCCGGTTCGAGCGCGGTGGGCGGCTCCATCGCCATGAAGCCGAGGATCTGGAACAGGTGCGTCACCACCATGTCGCGGTAGGCGCCGGTCTGCTCGTAGAAGCCCGCACGCTTGCCCAGCCCGAGGGTCTCGGGCACGTCGATCTGCACGTGGTCGATGAAGTTGCGGTTCCAGATCGGCTCGAACAGGCCGTTGGCGAAACGGAAGGCCAGGATGTTCTGGGCCGGCTCCTTGCCGAGGAAGTGGTCGATGCGGAATATCTGCTCCTCGTCGAACACCTCGTGCAATTGCCTGTTGAGGATCACCGCGCTCGCCAGGTCGGTGCCGAAGGGCTTCTCCATCACGATGTGCGAGCGCTCGACCAGTTCGGCCGCACCCAGCATGCGCACCACCGACAGGGCTGCGCTCGGCGGCACGCTCAGGTAGTGCAGGCGCCGGCATTCAGGTGCGCCGAGCGAGCTCTCGGCGCGCTCCACCGCTTGCTTGAGCGCCTGCGCACCGCCCGACAGCGGCACGTAGTCGAGGATCCCCGCGAAGGCGTCCCACGCGGCCGGCAGGACCTTGCGGCTGCCGAATTCGTCGAGCGCGCTGCGCGCGGCGGCGCGGAAGCCCTCGGTGTCGAGTTCGTCGAGCGAAACGCCGATGATCCGGCAGCCGGGGATGAAGCCCGAACTGCAGAGGTGAAACAGGCCCGGCAGCAGCTTGCGCCGGGCCAGGTCGCCGGTCGCGCCCACCAGCATCACCACCTGAGGGAAACGCGGACCGACGCCGGGAGGGATCTTCGCCATTTCGTGTCACCTTGCTTCGTTGCCGAGCCGGGAGGCAAGCGATTTTGATGCCAGCGGTCCGGAACACTTACACATTTTTCATGACATCCCGCCTACAACTTGCCTCTGGTCGGCCGATACACAGGGAGCCATGGACAAGCCACATTCAAGCCAGCCGCCAGAGCTCCTGACCCAGCTCCCGAGAGAAAGCGTGCTCCAGGACGACGGGGTCTACATGCTCGTATCGACCAAGGGCGTGGAAGGA
This sequence comes from Variovorax sp. J31P179, assembly GCF_030316985.1. Lineage (NCBI taxonomy): Bacteria > Pseudomonadati > Pseudomonadota > Betaproteobacteria > Burkholderiales > Comamonadaceae > Variovorax > Variovorax sp. J31P179. The sequence goes on from NZ_JASZYL010000009.1 coordinate 192,935, forward strand.
TCGCGCAGCGACGGGATGCTCATCCGCCGCTGTGGGTTTTCGCTCACGACGCCGCTCGGCTGCGAAATCATGGGCCAGTACCGACAGCTCTCGGATGGTTTCTGGCACGCGTCCCTGCGCAGCAAGCCCCAGGACGACGGCACCCCGGGCCTGCCTCAGCGGGGCATCTACGCGACGGAGCTCGACGCGCTGGTCAATCTCTGGGCCAACCGCCGGCGACAGGACCTCGGGACCCGGTTGTAGGGATCCGCAAGCGGGAACCCCGCCACACTTGTTACTCCCCGTGTTCGCCCTCCGGTGCCAGACTGTCCCCGAACCGCATGCGCATGGTGCGCAGCGGGCCACCAGGAGACGACACCCATGGCGACAACCACCGAGAACGAACGCAAGGGCCCACGGCCCGCCATGCAGCGGCCACCGATCGTGTCGCCGCAGGCCTGGGAGGCGGCCCGGGCGCAGCTGCTCGTGAAAGAGAAGGCCCAGACCCGCGCTCGCGACGCCCTGGCAGCCGAGCGCCGGCGAATGCCCTGGATGGCGGTCGACACGGGCTATGCCTTCGAAGGACCCGCGGGCAGGCTCAGCCTGCTCGACCTGTTCGACGGCCGGCGCCAGTTGATCGTCTACCGCGCCTTCTTCGAGCCGGGCGTGTTCGGCTGGCCCGACCAGGCCTGCAGGGGCTGCTCGATGGTGGCCGACCAGGTCGCCCACCTGGCGCACCTGAACGCCCGCGACACCACGCTGGTGTTCGTCTCCCGGGCGCCCCAGGCGGACATCGCGCGACTCAAGGCGCGGATGGACTGGAAGATGCCGTGGTTCACCCTCACCGACCGCTTCGACGCCGACTTCGGTGTCGACGAATGGCACGGCACCAACGTGTTCCTGCGCGACGGCGACCGCGTCTTCCGGACCTACTACATCCAGAGCCGCGGCGACGAGCAGATGGGAGGCACCTGGAACTACCTCGACATCACGCCGCTGGGCCGGCAGGAGTCGTGGGAGGACTCGCCCGAAGGCTATCCCCAGACGGCACCCTACAAGTGGTGGAACTGGCACGACAACTACGCCGCGGACGCGGCGCCCGACCAGCGCTGGGTCGAGGTGTCGGAGGCCGGGGAGGCGGCGTTCCGCGACGGGCAGCCGAGGACGTAGCCGTCGAAAGACGTGGCAGCCGGCGCCTTTCGCGCCCAGAATGACCCGCTGGACACAACCGACAGGGGGCTCCCGTGGCACATGCGGATCCGGATTCGGCGAACACCCTTCGCCGCATGGTCGAGGGCTACCAGGTGTCTCAGGCGATTCACGTCGCCGCCACGCTCGGCATCGCCGATCTGCTGGCCGACACCCGCCGCACGAGCGACGAGCTGGCCGCGGCGACCGGCACCCATCCTCCCACGCTCTATCGCCTGCTGCGCGCGCTGGCGAGCCTGGGCCTGCTGCATGAACTCGAAGGCCACCGCTTCGAGCTCGCGGCGCTCGGCCAGCCATTGCGCAGCGACGTGCCGGATTCGGTGGCCGGCTGGGCCGCGTTCGTCGGCCGGCCCTACTACTGGCAGGCCTGGTCCGGCCTTCTGCACAGCGTGCGTACCGGCGAGAACGCCTTCCGGCATGTCCACGGCACTGACGTCTGGGCCTATCGGTCCGCCCATCCCGAAGAAAGCGCCGTGTTCGACCGCGCGATGACCACGCTCTCGCGCCGCGCCAACGCCGCCCTGCTCGCGACTTGCGACTTCGGCCGCTTCCGCATGCTGGTGGACGTCGGCGGCGGCAACGGCGCCCTGATCGCGGCGGTCCTCGCCGCGCATCCGGGCCTGCAGGGCGTTCTGTTCGACCAGCCACACGTCGTGTCGGCCGCCGCCGCATTGCTGGCCCGCGCCGGCGTCGCCGAACGCTGCCGCACGGTCGGGGGCAGCTTCTTCGAGGCCGTGCCCGAAGGCGCCGATGCCTATGTACTGCGCGCTGTGATCCACGACTGGGAAGACGAGGATGCGATCCGGATCCTCGCGCAGGTCCGGCGCGCACTGGGCGAAGGCGGGAAGGTGCTGATCGTCGAACGGGTGATCGCACCGCCCGATGAAGGACGCGACGCCAAGTTCTCCGACCTCAACATGCTGGTGGGTCCGGGCGGCCGCGAGCGGACACGCGAGGACTTCGTCGCACTGCTCGAGCATGCCGCGCTGCAGCTCGAGCGAGTGCTCGATGCCGGCGGCTTCTGCGTCCTGGAGGCTGTTGCCGCGGACACCTGAAGCGGCTTCCGCCAACGAGCGCCTACAGCGGCATCGGACCGATCCGACAATGCGAGCTCGGCCGATGCCGGATGTTCAACACTCCAGGAGACCCGACATGACCCCCAAGAACACCCTCTGCCTGTGGTACGACGGCACCGCCGTGGACGCCGCGAAGTTCTATGCCGCCACCTTCCCGGACAGTGCCGTAGGCACCATCTTTCGTGCGCCGGGGGACTATCCGGCGGGCAAGGAAGGCGATGTGCTGACGGTCGAGTTCACCGTTGTCGGCATCCCCTGCCTCGGCCTGAACGGCGGCCCGGCGTTCAAGCACAGCGAAGCCTTCTCGTTCCAGATCGCGACCGACGACCAGGCCGAGACCGACCGGCTGTGGAATGCGATCATCGGCAACGGCGGCCAGGCCAGCGAGTGCGGCTGGTGCAAGGACCGCTGGGGCTTGTCGTGGCAGATCACGCCGCGCGCGCTCACCGAGGCGCTGGCCGACCCGGACCGCGCGGCAGCCAAGCGCGCGTTCGACGCGATGATGACGATGGACAAGATCGACATCGCGGCGATCGAGGCGGCACGGCGCGGCTAGCCCAGCAGTTCGAGGCAGCCGAGGTCCTCGGCGGCCAGGTGCGCACGCTCGAAGTTGTTCCACCAGATCACCGGCGGGATGCCGTTCGCATGCTGCCAGACCGGCGTGGCGATCAGCCAGAGCACGGACAGCCGATAGTCGTCGCACAAGGCGCGAAGGTCGTAGCCCTGCACGCCGCGCGCCTTCAGTTCGTCATGGAAGCTGTCAAGCAGGCGCATCTCGAATCGTTGCCGCAGATCGGGATACCACTGCAAGGCCATCATGCAGGCCAGGTCGTCCGACCCCATGTCGACGCGCCACGAATCCCAGTCGAACAGGCGGCCGCCATCCAGCGCGCCGTCGCGCGGCAGGAAGCAGTTCCACACGTGGGCGTCGCCCTGGACGATCGTCATGTGGCGGTGCGTCCGGTAGCGTGCGGCCAGGCGCGGCGCGGCGTCGAACAGGCGTTCGTACAGCGCGCGCCGATCAGCGGAAAGCCGGTCGCCCAGGTCATCGGCGAAACGCGCGAACTGCGCCGCGAGATGGGCCGTTGCCTCGTCGGCGGCGCTCGCATCCTGCCAGGCGCCGATCGACACGCCGAGCCGCGGGTCGTCCCACCACGCGGCCTGGCATCGGGCTCGCGTGCGCACGATGGCCTCGCACTGCGCGAAGCTCGGCGGCAAGGGCCAGCGCGTCGCGATGAAGTGCGATTCGGTCAGATCTTCGAGCAGCAGATGCCAGGTGCCTGAGTCGGCATCCCATCCGGCGTCGAAGCAGCGCGGCACGATGCCCGCGGGCATCGCCGGCAGCAGGTCCCTGTAGAAAGCGACCTCATGGCCACCGCCCGGCCAAGGTCCGCCGGGACGGTCCGCCAGGCCCGCCTTCAGGATCAGTGTGGCAGGCGCGCCGTCAGCCGGCCCGGCATAGGCGAGGCGCAACCTGAAGATGTGGGACAGCACGGTCGCGAACGATGCTTCGATCAACACCTCGGCCACGCGGCCCGCAGGGAGCGCGCCGCTCTGTCGCAGCGCCTCGGTGAGGCAGGCGGGCTCGGCGACCTTGGGCAGCGCGGGATTCGTCATGCCGGATTGTGATGCCATGCTCGCAGCCCTGACGCGCGTGCTCAGAGATCCAGCACCAGCCGCTGCGACCTCGAGCGCGAGCAGCACGGCGTGAACTGGTCGTTGGCGGCCTGCTCGTCGGCCGTGAAGTAGACGTCCTTGTGATCCGGAACGCCTTCGAGCACGCGCGTGATGCAGGTGCCGCAGACCCCCTGCTCGCACGAGGTCGGGACCTCGATGCCGATCCTGCCCAGCGCCTGCACCACGGTCTCGTCCTTCGCCACCGCCACCACCTGGCCCGAACTGGCGACCTGCACCTCGAAGCCGTGGTCGTTCGCGCGGTCGACCGGGCCGGCAGCGAAGAACTCGTAGTGGAGCCGCGTCTCGGGCCAGCCCTGCGAGCGCGCCTCGTTCAATACGGCGTCCATGAAGCCCTTCGGCCCGCAGACATACAGGTGGGTGTCGCCCTCCTGGCGCGCGACGAAGGCCGCCAGGTCGAGCTTCTGCTCTGGCGGGCCGTCGTCGAAATGATGGTGGACGCGAGACCCGAACCGGCCATCGGCGATCCGTTCGCGGAACGCGGTGCGCTCCGGCGAGCGGGTGCAATGGTGCAGCTCGAAATCGGCGCTCGCCGCCGCCAGCCGTTCGGCCATGCAGAGGATCGGCGTCACCCCGATGCCTCCCGCGAGCAGGACGCTGCGGCGAGCCTCGTGCGCCAGCGCAAAGTGATTCCGTGGCGCGCTGATCTCGAGCTCGTCGCCGACCCGCACACGCTCGTGCATCGCCTTCGAGCCGCCGCGCGTCGCCGAGTCCTTCAGCACCGCGATCAGGTAGCGGTGGGTCTCGGACGAATCGTTGCAGAGCGAATACTGGCGCACCAGTCCGTCCCCCACCTTGACGTCGATGTGCGCGCCGGCCGAGAAGGCGGGCAGCGCCCGCCCGTCGGCCGCGACCAGCTCGAAGCTCGCGATGTCCCTGGCTTCTTCGCGCCTGGCGCTCACCCGGACCCTGAGCGTCGCGGTCGTCATCCGGCCACCTCCTCGGGCCGGACGTCCGCCAGCAGCCGCTCCACGATGCGGCGGGCCCGGTTGGCGCCGGCATCCACGTGGATGTCCATCCACGAATTGCGATCGCCGAAATCGGCGATGTTGCGGTACTGGTCTTCGATGACCACCCGGTCTTCGTCGAAGGTGTAGGCGGTCTGCTCGACCACCGTGTCGATGTTCTCGGGCATGTCGGGGTGCTTGTTGCTGGCCATGCTCCAGAAGTAGTGGCAGGTGTCTTCGGTCTCCGGCGTGATGCCGTGGAAGCCGCGCATGTGGAACCCGCCCCGCCGCGGATCGTCGATGGCGCCCGATCCGGGCTCCATGGCCCCGGTCCAGATCGCCAGGTGCGACACGTGGAACTCGATCTCCTGCCAGCGGTCGCAGGTGTCGCCGAAGGGCCAGGCGGCGCGGTAGGTGGGGGGTGGCGTCGAGCCGGGCATCAGGCGGACCACCTTGACCGTGTCGCCGTCCTGCGTCACCTTCATCGGCGCGTTCATGTGCAGCCGCGCATTGCCGCCGATGGTCTTGAGGTGGACGTACCCCAGGTGGCTCAGGTCGAGCAGGTTGTCGTGGATCAGCTGCCAGGGCGCCTTGTAGTGGTACATGCCGCTGCCGAACTTGTAGCGCGGATCGTCATGGTGGGGGTAGTCGGGCGGCTCCACGGCCGGGGCCGAGTCTTCGTCCCGTGGCATCCAGATCCAGACGATCCGGTCCTTCTCGACCACCCGGTAGGACCTCACCCTGGCCTTGGACGGAATGCGCTCCTGCCCGGGGATCTCGAGGCACTGTCCGCTGGGCGCATACAGCAGGCCGTGGTAGCCGCAGCGCACGCCGTCGGCTTCCACCGTGCCGCACGACAGCGGCAGCGAGCGATGGCAGCAGCGGTCTTCGAGCGCGGCGATCTCGCCGCTGCCGGTGCGAAACAGCACCACCTTCTGGTTCAGGAAGGTGCGGCCGATCGGCTGGTCCTGGAGCTCCGACGAGAAGCCGGCGACGTACCAGCGGTCGAGCGGAAAACGGGCGGCAGCGCCGCTCTTGCGGATGCTGCCGATCGGGATGGAGGCGGGGTTCATGCAAATCTCCTGGGATGGGTTGGGATGGGAGTCGACGCTGCTCAATGCACGGCCATGCCGACCCACCGGTCGAGCGTCTCGGTGTCGCGCAGCAGGACCTGCGCATCGCTCTCGTGGACGACCGTGCCGTGGTCGAGGACGAGCGCCCGCCGGGCGTACCTGAGGGCCTCGTCGACCTGCTGCTCGACGATGACGACGGCGATGCCGGTCTCGCGGCTCATCGCCTGGAAGGCGTTCAGCAACTCCTGGCGGATGAGCGGCGCCAGCCCTTCGAGCGGCTCGTCGAGCAGAATCAGCCGGGGTCGGCCCAGCAGCGCGCGAGCCACCGACAGCATCTGCTGCTCGCCGCCGGACAGCTGCGTGCCGCCGTTGCGCCGCCGCTCGGCCAGCCGGGGGAACAGCGCATAGGCCTCGTCGACCGCGCTGCGCGGGCGGTGCTTGAGCCCGGCCAGCAGGTTCTCCTCGACCGTGAGCGACGGAAAGATGTCGCGCGTCTGGGGCACGTAGCCCAAGCCGCGCCGGGCGCGCTGGTGAGGGCTCAGCCGCGAGATGTCTTCGCCCAGGAACTCGATGCGGCCGCCGGCCAGCGGCACCAGGCCCATGATGGCGCGCAAGGTCGTGGTCTTGCCCACCCCGTTGCGTCCGACCATCGCCACCCGCTCGCCCGGCGCCACGGCCAGCGACAGGCCGTCGAGCACCGTCGTCGGGCCGTAGCCTGCCTTCAGGCTTTCCAGTTTCAGCATCGGATCGGTCATGCGGGAGTCCCCAAGTAGGCGGCCCGCACCTTCGGGTCGCGCCGGATGTCGTCGGGGCTGCCGTCGGCCAGCACGGCCCCCTCGGCCAGCACCACGATGCGGCTGGCGAAGCGGAACACCAGGTCCATGTCGTGCTCGATGATCAGCACGGCCAGGTCGCGGGGCAGCGAATCGAGCGCCGCGAGCAGCCGCGCGCCATCGCCCCTGGGCACCCCGGCCATCGGTTCGTCGAGCAGCAGCACCTTCGGACGCAGCGCGAGCGCCAGTGCCATCTCGACCAGCCGCTGCTCGCCGTAGGCCAGGTCCTCGGTCGGCGTGGCGGCATGGGCGCGCAGGCCGAAGCGCTGCAGCAGCGCCTGCGCCTCGGCGTTCAGCGCCGGATAGGCGTCCACGCTGCGCCAGGCACGGCCGCCCAGGCCCTCGCGCTCGAACAGCGCCATCTCGATCTGCCGCTGCACCGGGAGCTGCGGCGCCAGCGTCGTGATCTGGAAGGTGCGCGCGAGGCCGAGTCGAACGCGCTGGGCCTGCCCCAGGCGGGTGACGTTCTCGCCGCGCAGCCAGATCTCGCCCGCATCGGACCGCAGTACGCCGCTGACCTGGTTGACCAGCGTCGTCTTGCCGGCGCCGTTCGGGCCGATCAGGGCCAGCCGGTCGCCGGCGTGGAGCTGGAACGACACGCCGCGCGTGACGTGCAGGCCGCCGAAGCGCTTGTCCAGATCGCGGATGTCCAGCAGCAGGCTCATGATGCAGCTCCCGCGCGGCGACGCAGCCAGCCCCAGGCCTTCGCCGGCGAAACCAGCACCACCGCCATCAGCATGAAGCCCACCACGAACAGCCAGTGGTACGGATTGATCGAGGCCGCCGTGTGGTGCAGCAGGGTGAACACGACCGCACCGACGAGTGCGCCACTCAGCCGCCCGGCGCCGCCGAGGATCAGCATCACCAGGGCTTCGGCCGACAGCGCGAAGGACAGGCTGTCGAGACCCACGATGGCGTTGGTCTGCGCCGACAACGCGCCGGCCGCACCGGCGATCGCACCCGCGGCGGTGTACATGGCGAGCAGCCGCCGGTAGACCGGCGTCCCCAGCGCCGCCATGCGGGCCCGGTTCTCGTGGATGCCGCGCACGGCCAGGCCGAAGGGCGAGTCCACCAGGCGGCGCGCCACGTAGTACAGGAGCACCAGCACGGCCAGCGCATAGAAGGCGGCGACGCGGCCCTCCAGGTCGAACGCGAAGCGGCCCAGCAGCGGCCCGACCGTGAAGCCGGACAGCCCGTCGTCGCCACCGGTCCAGTCGCGCGCCTTCTGTGCCAGGCTCAGGACGATCTGCGCCACGGCCACCGTCAGCATCAGGAACGTGAAGCCCCGGTAGCGCAGCAGGAAGGCGCCGCTGGCGAGCGCCAGCAGGCCGCCGGCGCCGATGCCGATGGCCAGACCCGCCAACGGGTCGGGCATCACCTTGAGCGCGAAGATCCCGGCCGCGTAGGCGCCGGTGCCGAAGACGGCCGCATGCCCCAGGGTCGCGAGTCCGGCCACGCCGACCACCAGGTCGAGCGACAGCACGAACAGGGCGGCGACGAAGATGCGGGTCATCAGCCCCAGTTGCTCCGGCAGCAGTGCACAGGCCAGCGCGCCGAGCGCCAGCACGATCAGGGGGGCGCGCCAGGCCGGCCGGCAGCGCGGCGCGGCGGCGTGCCGTGCTTCGGATGGGGCCTCGGCCGGCCCCTGCAGCGTGGTGGAGGTGTTCATCGCTTGAGCAATCCGTCGGGACGCCAGGCCAGCAGCGCCGCCATGGCCAGGAAGAAGAAAAGGCTGCCCCAGTCGGAGGCGAGGTACTTGCTGGCGGTCTCGATCAGGCCGAGCACGACCGCCGCCGCGAGCGACCCTGCGATGCTGCCCATGCCGCCCACGGCCACCACCACCAGCACCAGCACGAGGTACTTGAGCGCGTAGTACGGCTCCAGCGGCATCAGCTCGGCACCGAGGATGCCGCCGAAGCCCGCGAGCGCGGCGCCGGCGGCGAAGCTCGCGCACTGCACGACGCGGATCGGGATGCCGAGGCTGGAGGCCGTGCCGCTGTGATCGACCGCGGCCCGCAGCCAGATGCCGAAGCGGGTGCGCGCGACGGTCCATGCCGCCGCGCCCGCGACCGCCAGTCCGGCGCCGATCACCAGCAGGCGCTGCGCCGGCAGGGTGCGAAAGCCCAGGTCGACCGAGCCGGCCAGCCCGGGCGGCAGCGGGATCAGTTGCACCTGCGGACCCGCCAGCGCGTTGGTGGCCGCGATCAGGAAGAAGCTCAGTCCGATGGTGAAGAGCACCTGGTCGAGCTCCTTGCGCCGGTACAGGTGCCTGAGCACCAGCAGCTCGAGCACGGCGCCCAGCGCCGCGGTGGCGATGACGGCCGCCGGCACCGCGAGCCAGAAGTTCCATTGCGCCTGGCGCACCAGGAATGCGGCGCAGTAGCCGCCGACCATGGCGAAGGCGCAATGGCTCAGGTTGACGAAGCGCATCAGGCCGAGCGTGAGCGACAGCCCGACGGCGATGACGAACAGCACCATGCCGTAGGCCAGTCCGTCGACGGCGATGTTGAAGAGGACGGTCATGTCAGGGCAGCGGGCTCACTGGGCCAGGCCGTGGTCGACCTGCGGACCGAAGCTCTCGACTTCCTTGTTGACCAGCACCCCGCCGACCTTCTCGACCTGGCGCAGGTACACGTCCTGCGTGATGTGGCGGGTCTTGCCGTCGATGCGCACGGGTCCGCGCGGGCTCTCCCACTGCAGCGTGCGCGCGGTGGCGATGGCCTTCGGACCGTCCTTCCGGCCGCCGGTGGCCTCGATCATCTTCTGGATGACGTGCATGCCGTCCCAGGCGCCGACCGAGGCGTAGTTGGCGGCGGCGCCCGGATCCTGCTTCTTCAAGGCGGCCACGAAAGCCTTGTTGGCGGCCGAGTCATGCGCGCCCGAGTAGTGGAAGGCGGTGGTCAGCCCCACCGCGCTGTCGCCGAATTTCTGCAGGTCGAACTCGTCGGTCTCCGCGGTGCCGAGAAAGCGCACGCCCGACTTGGCCAGTCCGTTCTCGTTGTAGGCCTTGATGAAGCCCAGGTTGGGCGGGCCGCCGGGCAGGAAGGTGTAGACCGCCTGCGCCCCGCTGGCCTTGATGCGCTGGACGAAGGGATTGAAGTCGGTGGTCGCGATCGGCATCCGGATCGACTCCACCACCGTGCCGCCCTGCCTGGCGAACTCGCTCTTGAACGCGGCCTCGGCGTCCAGCCCCGGGCCATAGTCGGTGACCGCCGTCACGACCCTGGCGATGTTCTGCTTCGCCGCCCACCGGGCCAGGGGCACCGTCACCTGCCACAGCGTGTAGCCGGTGCGCACGAAGTAGTCGGACTTCTCGGTGATGGACGACGTGGCGGCGTTGAAGATCACCGTCGGCGTCTGCGACTGCTGGATCAGGGGAGCCACGGCCAGCGCGTTGGGCGTGAAGACGAAGCCGCCGAGGTAGTCGACCTTGTCCTTGACGATCAGCTCCTGGACCAGGCTCTTGGTCTGGGCCGGATTCGGTCCGCCGGTGTCGCGGTAGATCAGCTCGACCTCCCTGCCGCCGAGCTTGCCGCCCTGCCCCGCCACATAGGCCTCCGCGGCCGCCTTGAACAAGGCGCCGTAGTGGGCGAACGGCCCCGAGAAGGGGCCGACGATGCCGATCTTGACGCTCTGGGCCTGCGCTGGCGCCGCGGCGAGAGCAAAGGACGAAGCAGCGAGGGCGCAGACGAGCGCGCGGCGGGACAAGGGCATGTGGGGTCTCCTGATGGGATGGGCGTGCAAGCGGGGCGTCGGATCGGCTGCCCCTTGGATAGTTGGAGTATCAATTAGTTGATATGCCAACTAAAATGGGGTTTTCCCTGCCTCGGCGCCGACCCGCATGTTCCAATCGCAACGACATCCAAGACAACCAAGAGGGCCATCCATGTCTGCCAGCAAGCGCTTGGCGAAAGCATCGAACACCACGGCACGACGCCCCCCGCGGGCATCGCAGGCCGAAGCCGACACGCCGGACATGGGCGCCGGCGGCGAGGTCGTGGACCTCGAGCGCTACGTTCCGGCGTTCCTGACATGGATCGCCAACAAGCTGTCGCGCGGTGCCTCCCAGCATTACCTGCGCGTGTTCGATGTCGGCATCGAGACCTGGCGCTGCATGGTGCTGCTGGCCACCGAAGGCTCGATCTCGGCCCAGCAGGTGTCGCGGGTCATCGGCATGGACAAGTCGTCCGTCAGCCGCTGCTTCAAGAGCATGCAAGAGCGCGAACTGATCACCCTCGAACTCGATGCCAAGGACGGCCGCTTGCGCATGGCGACCCTGACCCCGAAGGGACGCCGCCTGCACGACCAGATCGTCGGCGTGGCGCTCGAACGCGAGCGCGTCTTCCTGTCCGTGCTGAGCGAGGCCGAGCACGAGACGCTGATCCGGCTGCTGAAGCGCCTGCACGAAAACCTGCCTGAAGTCGAGTCGGCGACCGAGCGCTATGTCGCCCAGCGCTTCGCCCGTGCCGACAAGCACAGCGGCGCCTGACAACGCGCGCAACGCGGGCCGCACTTTGCGCTATGGTTCGGGCAACGACCTCACGGACTCGCACGCCATGGACCTCAGCAACCACACCTTCCACAGCCTGTTCGATCAGCTCGGGCTTCCCAGCACGGAGTCAGAGATCCAGCGCTTCATCGCCGAGCACCGGCCGCTGAGCGACGCGGTGGCCTTGGCCGACGCGAGCTTCTGGACGCCCGCCCAGGCCCAGTTCCTGCGCGAGGAGATCCGCGAGGATGCCGACTGGGCCGAGGTGGTCGACCAGCTCAACCTGGCGCTGCGCGCCTGAGCGGTCCGCTGGTTTCAGGGCGCCGCTGACCTGCGGCTATGATCGAATCGGGCCGCCACATGGCGGCCTGCGTCGCTCGGACGGTTCCGGGCGCTTACGTGAGATTCAACCATGTCCTCTTCTGTCGGCAAGCGCCGCTTCGCGCGCATCGACCGCCTGCCCCCCTACGTCTTCAACATCACGGCCGAGCTGAAGCTCGCCGCCCGCCGCCGCGGCGAAGACATCATCGACCTCAGCATGGGCAACCCCGACGGGGCCACGCCGCCCCACATCGTGGCGAAGCTCACCGAGGTCGCCCAGCGCCCCGATACGCATGGCTACTCGGCCTCGAAGGGCATCCCGCGGCTGCGCCGCGCCATCTCGCACTGGTACCAGCAGCGCTACCAGGTGGAGATCGATCCAGACACCGAAGCCATCGTCACGATCGGCTCCAAGGAAGGGCTGGCCCACCTGATGCTCGCCACCCTCGATCGCGGCGACACGGTGCTGGTGCCCGACCCGAGCTATCCGATCCACATCTACGGCGCAGTCATCGCGGGTGCCGACATCCGCTCGGTGCCGCTGGTGCCGGGTGTCGACTTCTTCGCCGAACTCGAACGCACCATCCGCGGCAGCTACCCCAAGCCCAAGATGATGGTGCTGGGCTTTCCGTCGAATCCCACCGCGCAGTGCGTGGAGCTCGACTTCTTCGAGCGCGTGATCGCGCTGGCCCGCAAGCACGACATCTTCATCGTCCACGACCTCGCCTACGCCGACATCGTGTTCGACGGCTGGAAGGCGCCGTCGATCATGCAGGTGCCCGGCGCCAAGGACATCGCGGTCGAGTTCTTCACCCTCAGCAAGAGCTACAACATGGCCGGCTGGCGTGTCGGCTTCATGGTCGGCAACCCCGATCTGGTGGCCGCGCTGGCGCGCATCAAGAGCTATCACGACTACGGCATGTTCACGCCCTTGCAGGTGGCCGCGATCGCGGCGCTGGAGGGCGACCAGACCTGCGTCGGCGAAATCGCCGCCAAGTACCAGGCCCGGCGCGACGTGCTCCACAAGGGCCTGACCGAAGCCGGCTGGGAGGTCGAGCTCCCCAAGGCCTCGATGTACATCTGGGCCCGCATCCCGCCCGCGTACCGCGAACTGGGTTCGCTGGAATTCGCCAAGCGCCTGCTCGAGAGGGCCAAGGTCTGCGTCTCCCCCGGCATCGGCTTCGGCGACCACGGCGACGACCATGTGCGCTTCGCGCTGATCGAGAACGAAGCCCGCATCCGGCAGGCCGTGCGCGGGATCCGGGCGATGTTCAAGGCCGACGGGGCGACGCGGGCGGCCTGAGGCGACGGACGGGCGCCGCGGCGCGGTTCTTGCGAAACCGCGTCCGCGCGGGCACGATAGTGCCGCACCGCCCAACTCCAAGGCGCCGCCGATGTCCTTCCTCTGGCCCGATTGCCTCTGGTTCCTGCCGGCGCTTGCGCTGCTGCCGGCGGCCTACGTCTGGCTGCTGCGCCGCCGCAGCAAGAGAGCCTTGCACTACAGCAGCCTGGCGCTGGTCCGCAACGCGCTGGCAGGCCGCAACTGGCGGCGGCACGTGCCGCCGGCGATGTTCCTGCTGGCCTGCGCGGGTTTGCTGCTCGCGGCGGCACGGCCGGTGGCGCGCGTGCCGCTGCCCTGGGCACGGTCGTCGATCATGCTGGCCATGGACGTGTCGCTCAGCATGCGCGTGAGCGACGTCCTGCCGACCCGGCTCGCCGCCGCGCAGGAATCGGCGAAGCTGTTCCTGCGCGAACTGCCCAAGGACATCGAGGTCGGCCTCATCACCTTCGCCGGCAGCAGCCAGGTGGCGCAGCGGGCGACGCTGGACCGCGCCAGCCTCGTGACGAGCATCGACGGCTTCCAGATGCAGATGGGAACCGCGGTGGGCGATGCCATCGTCCTGTGCCTGGCGGAGCTGTTTCCGGAGCAGGGCATCGACCTCGGCGAGATGACATTCGGCAGCCGGCCGCGCGGGCGCAGCCTGGACGAGAAAGCCAAGCCGCCGCCCCGGCAGATCACGCCGGTGGCGCCGGGCTCCTTCGATTCCGCCGCGATCATCCTGCTGAGCGACGGCCGCCGCACCACCGGCATCGACACCCTCGAAGCGGCGAAGATGGCCGCCGATCGCGGCGTCCGGATCTATGTGGTCGGGCTCGGTACGGTGGACGGCGACACCGCCACGCCCGACGGCCTGGCGATCTACATGAAGCTGGACGAGCCGACCCTGCGCGAGGTGGCACGCATGACCGGCGGCGAGTACTTCCATGCCGGCACCGCGGAGGCGTTGCGCAGCGTCTACGAGAAGCTCGGCTCGCGCGTCCAGGTGCTAACCCGCGACACCGAGCTCACGGGCGTCGTGGCGCTGGTCTCGGCGGTGGTCGCGATCGCGGCGGCGGCGCTGTCGCTGCTCTGGTCCGGAAGCCGGCTGTATTGAACGCGATCGACGACCCCGCTGTCGCGGCAGCCACGCCCCTTCCTACAGGGCGCGCTCCTCGCGCACGATGCAGCGGAAACCGAGGTGCGAAGTCATGGTGTCGATCGGCTGCGCCATCCGGGCTGCCGGGCGGTAGCGATGGCAGTAGTTCGGCGCGCACAGGTGCGAGCCGCCCTTCATGACCCGGCGCGGGATGCGCGGCTCGGGCGAGCGCGGGTCGTGGCTCGCGTCGGCCGTGCCGCCGCGCGGGTTGTCCATCGTGCAGCAGGCGTGCTCGATCTTGCCGTGCTCCTGGTACCAGTCGGTGGTCCATTCCCAGACGTTGCCCGCCATGTCGAACAGGCCGTAGCCGTTGGGCGGGAACGAACCGACCGGCGCCGTGCCCTCGTAGCCGTCGACCAGCAGGTTCTGCCAGGGGAACTGGCCCTGCCAGGTGTTGGCCATGTGCTTGCCGCCCGGCGTGAACTCGTCGCCCCAGGTGTACTCCGCACCGTCGAGGCCGCCGCGGGACGCGAATTCCCATTCGGCCTCGGTCGGCAGGGCTTTGCCGGCCCAGGCCGCATAGGCCTCGGCGTCCTCGAAGGCGACATGCACCACCGGGTGCTTCCAGAGCCCCTGCAGCGAGCTGCCGGGACCGCGCGGATGGCGCCAGTCGGCGCCTTGCTGGTAGGTCCACCAGTTGTGGACGTTGCCCATGTCGACCGGCCCGGCGGTCTTGCGGAAGACCACCGACGAGGGCACCAGCATCGCCGGGTCGGCACCGGGATAGTCTTCCGCCCGCGCCGGCTTCTCGGCCAGCGTCACGTGGCCGGTGGCGTCGACGAAGCGCTTGAAGTCGGCGTTGGTCACGGCGTGGGTGTCGATCCAGAAGCCCTGGACCGCGACCTTGTGCGCGGGTGCCTCTTCGGGATAGTGACGGTCAGATCCCATGAGGAAGGTGCCGCCCGGTATCCAGGCCATGCCGGGCGCGGGCGGCTTGACGCCGGTGGCCGGCGTCGGGGCGAGAGGCGTGTTCGAGGTGTCCATGCGTCTTGGGTCGGAGGATGGGTCGCCCGCATGATAGGCGGGCCCAAGGCCCCTGACCATCGCTTTGCGCGCACCGTCGACGCCTCTGCTGTCAGCGAATTCCTACGCCGCAACAATGGCGTTGACGCACCCCTGCCGCGCCGGCATGCTCGACCGCCTTGACCCGAGCGCGGGTGAAGCCGGCAAGCCACGGAGTCAATGATGAATGAAATGCAGGAGGTGCTGCACCGCGTCTGGACGGATCTGCTCTCGCGTCCGAGCGGGCCCGAGTCGTTCCGCTTCATCTTCCAGCCGATCATGGCGGCCGTGGTCGCGACCCTCGACGGCGTCAAGGATGCCCGCGCCGGCCGCACACCGTACTTCCGGGCGCTGCTGCGCGATCCGGCCCAGCGCGGCGCCCGCCTGCGCGAAGGCTTCAAGGCCACCTCGCGCATCATCGCCCTGGGCTTCGCGCTGGACGCCGTCTACCAGTTCAAGACCGTCGGCACCTTCTACCTCGGCGAGGCGGTCGTGGTCGTGTTCTTCCTGGCGTTCCTGCCCTACCTGCTGGTGCGCGGGCCGGCGGACCGAATCGCCAAGTGGTGGCTCGCCAGGAAGGCCGCGAGCAAGACATGAGAGCCTTCAGCGCAGCACCAGCACCGGTATGCGCGAGTGCGTCAGCACCTGCAGGGTTTCACTGCCCATCAGCAGGCGCTGCACGCCGCGCCGGCCGTGCGAGGCCATCACGATCAGGTCGCAGTGGTGCAGGCTCGCGGTCTCGATGATGGCCTCGGAGACCAGCTCCGACTGAACCACGACCGCGCGCGTGTTCTTCACGCCCCTGGCATCGGCCGTGGCCTTCACCGCGTCGACCACGCGCTGCGCCTCGAAGTTGAACTGCTCGCCCAGGCGATCGGCATCCGCCTGGTCGAGCAGCACCGATCCTTCGAAGTAGCCGGTGGGGTCGCGGCGCACCACCTTGATGGCGACCAGCTCGGCCTGCATCAAAAGGGCCAGATCGATGGCGCTGTGGACCGCCAGCTGCGAGAGCTCGGAGCCGTCGGTGGCAACGAGGATGCGTTCATACATGACCATGACCTTGCCTCCCGGGCAGGGACACCCGCCCGCGGGTCCCAGCGTACCGCGCGCGGCCTCGGCGAGCAAGGAAAGCGGCCGCGAAGGGGCAGAATCAGGCCAGGAGAGTTACCAGCTGGCGTTCCCCATGCTCCTCGTCTATCGATACCTGTTTCCGGCGATGTGGCTGAGCTGGGCGCTCTATTGGTGGGCGATGTCGCGCGACGTCAAGCCCACGGTGCGCCGCGAATCGCCGGGCTCCCGGCTGCTGCACATCGTCCCCCTGGCGCTGGCCATCGGCCTGCTGTGGCGCCCGAATGCGCCGATCCCGCTGCTCGATGCGCGCATCCTGCCGCGCACCGCATGGTCCTTCTGGACCGGCGCGGCGGTCACGCTGGCGGGCCTGCTGTTCAGCGTGGCGGCGCGCGCGTACCTGGGCCGGAACTGGAGCGGCACGGTGACGCTCAAGCAGGACCACGAACTCGTCACCCGCGGCCCCTATCGCTTCGTCCGGCATCCGATCTACACGGGCCTGCTGCTGGCGTTCCTGGGCTCCGGCTTCGCACGCGGGGACCTCGGTGGCGTCGCCGCGATCGCGCTGGTGCTGTGGGCGTTGTGGCGAAAGCTGCGCATGGAAGAGCGCTGGATGCGCGAGCAGTTCGGTGAAGCCTACGTGGCCTACAGCCGGCGGGTGGCGGCGCTGGTTCCGTATCTGCTGTGAGGGATACTCGGCCCCGACCATGGCCACCTTCGAATGGATCATCGTGCTGCTGCTCGGCGCCGCGCTGCTGGCTGCGCTCGCGCGCCGGCTGGGTGCGCCGTATCCGACCTTCCTCGCGCTCGGCGGCACCTTGCTCGCCTTCGTGCCCGACAGTCCCAACTGGACCCTGGACCCGCACCTGGCGCTGACGCTGTTCGTGGCGCCGGTGCTGGTCGATGCCGCCTACGACACCTCGCTGCGCGACCTGCGCACCCACTGGCGGCCGATCGCCGGGCTGGTGATCGCCGCGGTCGGCACCACGGTGATCGCGGTCGCGCTGGTGGCGCGCTGGCTGGTGCCCGGCATGTCCTGGCCGGTGGCGATCGCGCTGGGCGCGATCGTCGCGCCGCCCGATGCGGCGGCAGCGACCGCCGTCATGCGGCAGGTCAAGCTGCCGCACAAGCTGCTCAAGATCATCGAGGGCGAGAGCCTGCTGAACGACGCCAGCGCACTGTTGGTCTACCGCCTCGCGATCATGGCCGTGATGGCCGGCCACCTGGGTTTCGCGAGCTTCGCGCCGGTGTTCCTGCTGACTCTCTTCGGCAGCCTGGCGGCGGGCGTGGGCTGCGCCTGGGCGCTGCGCCGGCTGATGAGCGGCGTGCGCGAGGTGCCGGTGCTGCTCATCATGCAGTTCGCCTTGACCTTCGGTGTCTGGATCGCGGCCGAGGCGATCGGGCTCTCGGGCATCCTCACGCTGGTCGCCTACGCGATGACGGTCGCGCGCAGCGGCGGTGCCCAGCTGCCGGCGCGCCAGCGCGTACCGGTGTTCGCGGTCTGGGAGGCGGTGGTGTTCGTGCTGAATGCGTTCGCCTTCGTGCTGATCGGCATGCAGCTGCGGCCGATCTGGCAGCGGCTCGAGGCTGGCGGCGCGCGCACCGACGCCGTGCTCACGGCGCTGGTGGTGCTTGGCACGACGGTCGCCGCGCGCTTCGTCTGGGTGATGAGCTACAAGGCACTGAGCTTGCGACGGCATCGCGCCGCCGGCGCCGCGCAGGCCGGGCATGGGCGGGGCGCCTTCCGCAGCGGCATCGTGCTTTCATGGGCGGGCATGCGCGGCATCGTGACGCTGGCCGCCGCCTTCGCGATTCCCGAGACCCTGCCCGACGGCACGCCGTTCCCGCACCGCGACCTGATCCTGCTCTGCGCCTTCGCGGTGGTGCTGGGCACGCTGGTGCTGCAGGGCCTCACGATGGCGCCGCTGATCCGCCGCATGGGGCTCAGCGACGACGACCCGGTGGGGCGCGAGATCCGGCTCGGCCGCACGCATGCCTATCGCGCGCTGCTCGATGCGATCGCGCACGACGACAGCCTGGCCGGCAAGCTGCTGCGCAAGGAGTACGGCGCGATCGTCGAGCTGAACTCGGGCCATGCCGACGAGGCGCCGATCGACGAAGTACCCGGCGGGCCGCTGCGGCGCCGCGCCATCGCGGTGGCGCGCCAGCGCGCCTTCGAGATGCGCCGCGACGACGTGATCGGCGACGATGCCTACCGGGTGCTGGTGCAGGAACTCGACTGGGCCGAACTCAGCGCCGGCGGCGGCAGGCCGCAGTGAGGCGGCGGCCGTCCGCGGGTGCCGGCGAGGCGAGCGCAGGCGGCCCGTATTGGCTACCATCCAGGCCGGCCGGTCGACGATCGGCCATGGTGTCCGGTTTCCTGTGGAGTGGTGCATGGCCGTGTTGCTGAGCGAGATCCAGTGGAGCGACCCCGTCCTGCCGGCGGCGCCGGACGCGGCATGGGAAGCCGAACTCAAGCGCCGCGGCGCCCCGGTGCTCGAAGTCGACCGCCGGGTGGCGGCCAGCCGCTGGCTGCGCGAGGCCGCCTACCAGGCGACGAACTACATGCCCGCCGCGCTGCCCGAGCGGCTGCACCGGATGGGCAGCATGGTGACGGCCCAGGAGAATTCGTGCCGCTACTGCTACGGCGCGAACCGTGCCTACATGAAGCTGCTGGGCTATTCCGAGTCGTTCATCCAGCAGGTCGAACGCGACGTCCAGATGGCCGAGCTGGACGCCAAGGAACGCGCCTACATCGCCTTCTGCCGCAGCCTGGCGCGGTCGAGGCCGCGCCCGGCCGCGGCCGAGCGGGCTGCCCTGCTCGAACTCGGCTATACCCCGGCGCAGATCGGCGAGATCGCCTTTGCGATCTCGTTCGGCTGCTTCTTCAACCGGGTCAGCACGCTGTTGGCCTGCCCACCCGAGAAGAAGTTCGAGCGCATGGCCGCCGGACCGTTTCGCTGGCTGCTCGCGCTCGCCATGCCGCTGATGAAAAAGTTCGGCCCGGGCCGGCCTGAAACGGCGGCCCTGGACCGGGCCACCCTGGCGGCCGGCCCCTTCGGCGTGGTGGTCGCGCCGCTGGCCGGCCTGCAGGCAGGCACCATCATGAAGGCGGCGCTCGATGGCTCGTTCGAGTCCGGCTTGCTGAGCCGCAGCGCCAAGGCGCTGATGTTCGCCGTGGTCGCGCGCACGCTGGGCTGCCCGCATTGCGAAGCCGCGGCGACGCGCCTGCTGCTCGAAGACGGCTTCGGCCAGGCGGACATCGACAGCGCCATGGCGACGCTGCGCTCGCCCCGGCTGGCGCAGGGCGAAGCCGGCCTCCTGGCGTGGGCGCGCGACACCGTCTACTACGAGCCTTCGTCGATCCAGCAAAAGACGCGCGCCCTCGGCGCCGAACTGGGCGCTGCCGCGCTGCTGGAAGCCATCGGCGTGGCGTCGCTGGCCAACGCGACCGTGCGGCTGGCCATGCTGCTGGAGTGACGGCGCTGGACTGGATCCTCGTCGCGCTCGGCGCCATCGCCCTGTCGGGCCTGGCCGTGCTCGTACTGCACGGCCGCCGGCAGAACGAGCAGCTCGAGAAGCTGCTGCTCGCCGCCGACGATCGGCTCGAGCAGCTGCAGCGCCAGTTCGAGCGCTTCGTGCCGGCCGACGTGGTGGAGCGGCTCACCGAGGCCAGCGACGTCCTGGCGCCCGAGCGGCGCCAGGTGACGATGCTGTTCGCCGACCTGCGCGGCTTCACGGCCTTGTGCGACCGGCTCGACCCGGCCGTGACGGTGGGCATCCTGAACGACTACTTCCGCCACATGACGATCGCCATCGGCCACCACCACGGGCATGTCACCGAGTTCGTGGGCGACGGGCTGCTGGCGCTGTTCGGCGCCCTGGAAGCCAACCCCTGGCAGGCCCGCGACGCCGTGCTGGCCGCGCTGGACATGCGCGCGGCCCTGGCGCGCTACAACGCCACCCTGCGGGAGCGGGGCCTGCCCGAACTGCGCTTCGGCATCGGCATCCACGGCGGGGAGGTGGTGGCGGGCGTGATCGGCACCGCCGGCCTCTCCAAGTTCAGCGTCACCGGCGACCCCATCAATGTCGCCTCCCGGGTCGAAGGACTGACCGCCAGGTACGAAGTCGACCTGCTGGTCACGGAGGACATCCGGCGCGCGCTGGACGACCAGTTCCGGCTGCGGCCCATGCCGCCGGCGCTGGTCAAGGGCAAGGCGGAGCCGATCCAGACCTATCACGTGGAGGCCGAGAGATAGCCTGTTGCGGCGCCCTCGCAGCCGGCGTACAACCAGGGCATGCGCGAGTCCGCCGGTCTTCAAGCCAATTCGCTCGGCATGACCGAGGCGGTCGTCATGGGCGTCGCCGGCACGGCGCCGGCCTACAGCATCGAGATCACCACTTCCACGATCATCGCGACCGCGGGCGTGCTGTCGCCGGCCAGCGTGCTGGTCTGCGGCCTCATCATGTTCGGCATCGCGTTCGCATTCATCCAGATGAACCGGGCGCTGCCCAGCGCCGGCACCTCCTATGCGTGGGTCGCCATGGTGTTCGGCCGCACGCTGGGCTTCTTCGCCGGCTGGGCGCTGCTGGTCCTGTGCTGCGTGTTCATGGTGTCGGCGATGATCCCGGCCGCCAACGCAACCCTGCTGGTCTTCGCGCCGGCGCTGATGAACGACGTCCACTGGGTCACGCTGATCGCCGCGCTGTGGCTCACCGCGGTGAGCGCCGTGGTCGTCAAGGGCATCAAGCTCACCAGCTACGTGCAGGTGGGGCTGACGCTGATCGAGGCCGTGATCCTGCTGGCGATCATCGTGGCGGCGTTCGCGGTCTTCACGAAGGCGCCGGCGCACCCCTTCTCGTGGCGCTGGTTCTCGCCGCTTGAGTTCTCGCCCAAGCTGTTCGCCAACGGCGCGCTGGTGGCGATCTTCTTCTACTACGGCTGGGACGTGACGCTGAACCTCAGCGAGGAGACCCGGGACCCGGGCCGCACGCCGGGCCGCGCGGCCTTCTGGGCCATGGTGTTCCTGATGGCGTTCTTTCTCGTGTTCATCACGATCACCCTGCTGGGCCTGAGCGACGAGGAGATCCAGCACTACAACACCAACGTCATCTTCGCGATCGCCGAGAAGCTGTTCGGCAAGACCTGGGGCTACGTGGCGATCCTCGCGGTGCTGCTCAGCACGGTGGGCACGGTCGAGACCCAGATGCTGCAGTTCACGCGCATGCTGTTCGCCAAGGCCCGCGACGGCGCGCTGCACCAGCGCTACGCGCGGCTGCACCCGCGCTGGCAGACGCCGCATGTCGCGATCTTCTTCATCTGGGCCGCCGGGCTGGCGCTGCTGCTCGTGTCTTCGTACCTGCCCACCATCAACGTGATCCTGCAGGACTCGATCACCGCGATCGGCTTCCAGATCTGCTTCTACCTGGGCCTCACGGGCCTGGCCTGCGCCTGGCACTACCGTGCGCTGGCCTCGGCCGGCTGGGCGGCCGTGACCCACGTGTGGTGGCCGGCGGCCAGCGGCGTGTTCCTGTTCTTCATTGCGCTCTACAGCATCCCCACCTTCGATGCGGTGACCAACGCGGTCGGCATGGGCGGCATCGCGATCGGGCTGGTGCCGCTGCTGTTGAACCGCAGGCGAGTCAGCGGCGAGCGAGCATCGCCTGGACGATGACGTCGATCGTGTCCGTCCAGGCCATTTCGACTTGCGGCGTGTACTTCTCGCCCAGCACCTCCCGCGCCGAATCGAGAAACGCCCGGCGGAAGGCCGGATAGTGCCCGGCGGCGACGCCGTAGGCATCGTGCCGCCGTCCGAGGTCCCGCAAGCCGAGCCTCATGGTCTCGGGACGGCTCATGGCGTAGACGAGGAACTGGAGCATGTGGGAGAGCATCTGGCCCTGGGTCTCCAGGTTGCCTCGAAAGAGGGGCTGCGTCCCGGGGTCCAGCTCGAACAAGCGCCGATAGAGGTGCGCCGTGAATTGCTTCTGGTGTTGCAGCAGGACGCCGATGGTCGACTGGACCAGCAGCGCGGGGTCCGGCGCGGCAAAGCCGATGACTTCCACCAGCTTGAACGTGTCGCGCTTGCCTTTGAGCACGGCCTGGGTTCGCCGCGCTTGCACGGGCACCTGAGCGACGTGGTCGAACAGAATCTCCGACACCAGGAATCGGGTCCCGAGCGTCTTGTTCGCGTCTTCGATCCGGCTGGCGACGTTCATGGCGTCCCCGACGGCCGTGAACTGCAGCTGGCTCGGATGCCCCATCATCCCGACGACGAGCGGCCCGCAATGCGCTCCGACGCCGATGTCGAGGGTCACGCCGAACTCGGCTGACAGCGCGGCGTTGAGATCAGTCAGCGTCTGGAGAATGCCCAAGCCGGCCCGCAGGCTGTCGAGACAGCTCTTTTCGAGGGGGTCTGCGCCAACCCCGAACAGGCCGACCACCTGATCGCCGACATACTGGTGGATGAGGCCGTTGTTGACCAGGATCGCATCGCCGATCGCCGTGAAGAAGCGATTGAGGATGTGCACCACGTCGTAGGCCAGGTTGCTGTCCACGAAGGACGTGAACCCGCGGATATCGCAGAACAGGATCGCCAGCGATCGCTCCTCGGGCGGCGCGATCGAAGCCTGCTCCAGCTGCAGGCGCGACACATCCGCGCAATGCCTGACCAGCCGCTCGAGCGTCACGTCGCCGCCCACGCGCGCCTGGCAAGCCAGCCGCGTGAACCTGTCCCATCGACGCGCTTCGGCCACCTCGGCTTCGCGCGGCGTGCGCGGCGAGACGTTCTGGATGCCGTCGCAAATGCGCACCCGGCAGGTCGTGCAGCGCCCGTTGCCGCCGCATTCCCGAAGATGCGGGATCTTGTGGGCGATCGAGATGTCGAGGACCGTCATGCCGGGATCGGCCACCGAGACCGTCTTGTCGTCACCCAGGTAAACGATCGTCGTCATGGGAGTCCTTCACCGACGGCACAGTATGCGCCGACCCGGGGCGCGTCAAGGTGGATGGTGCGCCTTGCGCAGGCGCCACCAATGGTGCACGCTCCCGCCATGAAACGACGCTTGGTCCTGGGCACCGCGTTCGCCCTTGCGTTGACGCAGAACAGTTCGCGGGCATACGCAGCCGACAAGGTGCTGCGCCTCGGATGGGTCACGGCCCAGGAGCCCGCCAGCCTGGCGCCGATGGTCGCGGCGCTGCGCGCCTCGCTCGCCCGGCTGGGCCATGTCGAAGGCCCGAACCTTGCCATCGCGTTCAGGTACGGCGACGGTTCGGTCGACCGCGTCCCCGAACAGGTCGCGGAACTCCAGGGCCTGGGCATCGACATCCTGCTGGCGCAGGGCGGGCCGGCAGTGAACGTCGTGAGCGGCCTGCCGGTGGCCGTGCCGGTGGCCTACGTCTTCAGCGGTGACCCGGTCTCGGCCGGTTTCGCGAAGAGTCTCGCGCACCCCGAGTCGAACATGACCGGCCTCACGCTGATGGCCGCCGAGATGAACGGCAAGTTGCTGGAAATCCTGCGCGAGATGGTTCCGTCGCTGCGCGACGTGGCCATCGTGGCCAACCCCGAACATCCGGGCTCGCACATCGAGCGCGACTACACCGACGGCGCGGCCAGGCAACTCGGCCTGCGTACCGAGTACTTTCCGGCGCGGACGCGCAGCGAGCTCGCGTCCTCGCTGGATGCCATGGCCGCTTCGCCCGCACGCGGTGTCGATCTTCAGCGACAGCTTCGCGGTGGCCAACCGGCGGCAGATCCTCGACTTCGCGATCGCGCGCAAGATGCCCGTGATGTCCGGCTGGCCGGTCTTCGCGGACAGCGGCGCGCTGTGCACCTACGGCCCGCGGCTGGTGGACTCTTATGCGCGGCTGGCGTCGTATGTCGACCGGATCGCCAAGGGCGCCCGGCCCGCGGACCTGCCGATCGAGCGGCCGACGACCTTCGAGCTGGTGCTCAACCAGAAGACCGCCAACGCGATCGGACTCAAGCTGCCGCAGTCGCTGCTGGTGCGCGCCGACCGGCTCATCAGCTGATATCGGCGCTGGCCATCAAACGCAGGTTCTGCACGGCCGCACCCGCGGCTCCCTTGCCCAGGTTGTCGAGCACTGCGCTCAAGACGATCTGCCCTGTGCGTTCATTGCACGAAACGGCCAGGCTCATGTCGTTCGAACCGTTGTGGACTTGCGGGTCCAGTTCGGTGATCGGCTCGGCAGTCGACATCGGCAGCACGCGCACATGCGCCGCATCGCGGTAGCGTTCCGCAAGGCATTCGTGGATGCGCGCGCCCGACGCGTCCGACGAGAGCCATCGGGCGTGCAATCCGATGGTGAGCACGATGCCCTGCCGCCAGCTGCCATAGGCCGGCACGAAGAGAGGCCGCTGCGCCAGGCCGGCGTAGGCCTCGATTTCCGGCACGTGCTTGTGCTCCAGTGCAAGGCCGTAGACCTTGAACGAATGCGCCCCGGCCCCGGCCTCGTGCGCTTCCGCCCCCGCCCTGCCCTGCCCCGAATAGCCCGAGATGGCATGGATGACGAGCGGACAGTCGGCGGGCAGCAAGCCCGCATCCGTCAAAGGTCGCAGCAGCGCGACCGCGGCGGTCGGATAGCAGCCCGGATTGGTGACCCGCGATGCCGCGGCGATGCGTTCGCCTTGTCGTGCATCGAGCTCCGGCAGGCCGTAGACCCAACCCGGGCTGGTGCGGTGGGCCGAGCTGGCGTCGATGACACGCACCGAAGGGTTCTCGATCATCGCCACCGCGTCGCGCGCCGCGGCATCGGGCAGGCAAAGGATGGCGATGTCACACGCGTTGAGGGCGTCGCGGCGGGCAGCCGGGTCTTTGCGCAGGCCCGTCGGCAAGGTGCGGATGCGGAATTCCGTGCCGCGGAGCCGGTTCTGCAGGTCCAGGCCGGTGGTGCCCTGGTCGCCGTCGATGAATATGTTGAGGGGGGGTCCATGGCGTTCGATCGTAGGGATGAGAGCGCGATGGCTCCAGCTAAATTTATGCAACCCCGGATTAAGAAAAGTTAAATTAGCGGCATGCGGGAACTGAGCCTCGACCATCTGCGCACCCTGGTTGCCATTGCCGACCTCGGGTCGCTGGCCAATGCCGCGCGCGCCCTTCATCTGGCGGCACCGACCGTCACCGTCCAGATCGCGGAACTGGAGTCGCGCCTGGGCGGCCAGTTGCTCGTTCGCGGGCGCGGGCCCGCGCAAGCGACCGCCCTGGGAGAGCGCTTCATCGCGCGTGCCCGCAGGCTGCTGGCGGACGCCGACGACGCCGTGGAGGACGTGCGGCGCCAGCTCGCCGGCCAGACGGGGCGCGTGCGCGTGGGCGCCTCGACGGGCGCCATTGCGCACCTGCTGCCGCCTGCGCTCGAACGCCTGGCCCGGCACCATCCCGGCATCGACGTCAACGTGCAGGTGCTGACGTCCAACGAAAGCATGGCCCGGCTCGCCGCAGGCAGCCTGGACCTGGCGGTCGTGGCGCTGCCGCAGGCGCCGGTGCGGGGTGTCCATGTCACGCCCCTTCGGCGCGAGGCCGTGGTCGCCTGCCTGCCGGCAGCCTGGAAAGCACCCAGGCGGCTGACCCCGCAGTGGCTGGGCCAGAGGCCATTGATCATGAACGACGCCTCCACGCGCCTCTACCGGTTGACCGCGGAATGGTTTTCTGCGGCCGGCGTCCATTGCCGGCCGCGCATCGAGCTCAACTACAACGATGCGATCAGGACATTGGTCGCCGCGGGCTACGGCGCCGCGCTGCTGCCGGCGGAATCGCACGAGCCCGCGCGGGACCCTCGCATCGCCGTCCGCCCGCTCAGCCCGGCGCTGTGGCGGCAGCTGGGTCTCGCGGTCAGTGACCGGGGCGCCAGCGGACCGACGCGGTTCGTGCTGGACGCATTGCTGCCTGAAAGGGATGCGGTCACGCGAGTCGGATGATCGGTGGCGATCGGCCTTGACGCGATGGCGCCTCCCGGTAGGATTCCGCCAAACCACAGGAGACCTTCCATGACCAGCGACCCGATCCGCGCAGGCCAACTCGAGATCCGCTACCTGGTCGACGGCTCGGCCAGCGGCGGGCTGGGCGTGTTCGAACTCACCGTGCCGCCGGGCTCCAACGTCCCGCCGGCTCACAGCCACCGTGACAACGAAGAGTTCTTCTATGTGGTCGAAGGCTCGATCACTTACTCGGTCGACGCCGACACGCGCCAGCTCCAGCCGGGCGAATGGATGTCGACCCCGCGAGGCTCGGTGCACGGCTTCAAGAACGAAGGGACGCAGACGGCGCGCGCGCTGGTGGTCCTGACACCGGACATCGGCGCACAGTACTTCCGCGACGTGGCCGTCGTGGTCAATGCCGGCGGTCCGCCCGACCGGGCGAAGCTGATGGAAGTGATGTCGCGCTACGGGCTCAAGCCGGCGGCGCCTGCACAGACCTCGGCTCCCTAAAGCCGCCGCACCTGCGTCGGCTGGCGCGACCAGTAGATGCCGTCGAGGCGGTCCAGGCGCACCTCGCCGCCGGTCGACGGCGCATGCACGAAGCGCCCTTCCCCGACATAGATGCCCGCGTGCGACGGCGTGGCGGCGCCGAACAGCACGAGGTCGCCCGAGCGGATCTCGGACACCGGCACCGGGCGGCCGAAGGCGGCCATCCGGGCCACGGTGCGCGGCGTCGCCTGGCCCACGCTTTTTCGGTACACATAGCCGATCAGACCGCTGCAATCGAAGCCACCGTCCGGCGTGTTGCCGCCGTAGCGGTAGGGCGTGCCGACCAGCCCCAGCGCATGGATCGCGACATCGTTCGACTGTTCGGCCGAGAGCGCCGCGGGACCGACCCCGGACACCGGAGGCGGCGGGCTCGCGCAGCCCAGCGCCAGCAGGCAGGCGGCTGTCGAAAGCAGGCGAATGAGAGTCGAGGCGAAGCGCGGGTTGCTCATGGTGTCGGGTCGGATCATGCCAGCCCGGCATCGCCCCGCCGCAGCACGGCGACGATTTCCGCCACGATCGAGGCAGCGATCTCCGCCGGCCCGACGGCACCGATGCGCAGGCCGGCGGGCCCATGGATCCTGGCGGTGAGTTCGGGCGGGTGGCCGCGCTCGGCGAGCCGGGCGAGGCGCGCCGCATGTGTCCTTCGGCTGCCGAGCGCACCGACATAGAAGGCCCGGCTGCCGATCGCCTCGGCCAGCCCGGGGTCGTCGATCTCGGGCGCGTGCGAAAGAAACACCACGGCGCAGCGCTCGTCCAGGTGCGCGTCGCGCAACGCGCGGGCGGCATCGTCGACGACCTGCCGCGCGCCGGGAAACGGCATCGCCTGCATGTGGCCGGGCCGCGGGTCGATGAGGGTCACGCCGAATCCGACCAGCTTCGCCGCATCGAGCAGCGCCCGGGCCGCGCGCACGGCCCCGACCACGAAGAGCCGCAGCGGGGCATTGAAGACCTGGAACAGCACCTCGTCGCCGTCCACGCTCGCGATACCGGTGTCGTCGGCGCGGGCCCGGTCGCGGGCCTCGGCCGCCCACGCATGCGCGGCGGCGCCGTTGGCGGGGAGGCAGGCGCGCAGGCCGTCCGAGAGCCGCGTGCACAGCACGACGCCCTGCCGGTCTTCGATGGCGCGCAGGGCCGCGCGCAACGGGCCCGCGTGGCCCGCGTCGCCTTCCGTGATCGCTTCGAGCCGGATCTCCAGGGCACCGCCGCAGGCAAGCCCCGCGGTCGAGGCGGTCGCGTCGTCGACGGCGACGCCCAGCTTAGGGTCCGCACCCCGGTCCAGGACATCAAGCGCGGCCTGCGCGACGCGCGCATCAACCGGCGGTCCGAACAGCGACCCGCAGCGGACACCGTCGCCGCGCACCGCCATCTGGCTGCCGGCGCGCATCGGCGCAGTGGGCCAGGCGCGCACGATCGTCGCCAGGGCCACATCGGCCGCGGCGTCCTTCCATGCGAGGGCCTGGCGCAGGATCGCCGCCGGGGCCGTGTCGGCGGACCCGGGGCTCGCGGCGGTCGGATCTTCATCGGGCATCGAGGACTCCTTCGGTGGGCATGTCGCTTGCTTCACGCCAAGAACCAAGAATAGACCAGAGCAAGCCCGACTCGGGCTGAAAATCGCCGGATCTTCCCCCCGGAGGCCCCATGCAGGTCCTTGACGCAGACACCACCCATATCGACGGCATCGTCGCCATCTACAACGACGCGGTGCGCAACACCACCGCCATCTGGAACGAGAAGACCGTCGACGCCGCCAATCGCGCGGCCTGGCTGGCCGACCGGCAGCGCGTCGGCTACCCGGTGCTGGTGGCGATCGATGCCGAAGGCGCCGTTGCCGGCTACGCCTCGTTCGGCGACTGGCGCGCCTTCGACGGCTACCGCCACACGGTGGAGCATTCGGTCTACGTGCGCCAGGACTGCCGCGGCGCGGGCATCGGCAAGGCGCTCATGGTGGCCCTGATCGAGCGCGCGCGCGGCATCGGCAAGCATGTGCTGGTGGCCGCCATCGAGGCCGGCAACACGGGCTCGATCGAACTGCACAAGAAGCTCGGCTTCGAGCAGGTCGGACTGATGAGCGAGGTCGGCACCAAGTTCGGCGTCTGGCTGGACCTGGTGTTCCTGCAGCTGAAGGTGGATGCTCGGACTGAGCCGGACGGGGTGCAGGCGCGGTGACGGCGGAGTGTTCTAGGCAGTTGAGGACAGAGCAAAACCTGCTGCGCAGTTCTTGGTCTGTCCCGCAAGACCTGATCAGTTGAGGACAGAGCAAAACTGCTGCGCAGTTCTTGGTCTGTCCCGCAAGGTCTCAGTAAACCCTGCTGCGCAGCCGCAGCAGCCCGAGCCCGAGCAGCACGAAGGCCGCCCCCGCGATGCGGTTGAACAGCCGCACCCGGCGCAGGTCGGAGAAGCTGTGCTTCATGCCGCGCGCCAGCAGCACGTAGAAGGCATGCGACAGCACGGTGAAGACGGCGAAGGTCGCAGTCAGCACGAAGAACTGCTCCGCCACCGGCGCGCCCGGGGTCAGGAACTGGGGGAACAGGGCCGAGAAGAACAGGATGCTCTTGGGATTGGTCACGGCCACCGTGAGGCCATGCCCGAACAGCCGAAGGGTGGCGGGCGGCAAGGCGGCTTCGTCCGGCCGGCGGGTATCGGCGAAAGCGTTGGCGCCGCTGCGCCACTGCCGGATGCCGAGGTAGACGAGGTAGGCCGCACCGGCCAGCTTGAGCACCATGAAGGCCGTGGCGGAACTGCTCAGCAGCACGCCCAGGCCGGCCATCGCGACGGCGGACACCAGGAACACGCCGACCGCATTGCCGAGCGAACCCCACATGGCGCGGCGAGGCCCGACGGACACCGAGTTGGAGACGGCCAGCAGCACGGCCGGACCCGGCGTGAAGGCCATGAACAACGAAACACCGCAGAAGACGAGCCAGTTCGACCAGGTCACCATCACCCCCGAAGTGACGCCACCCGCGCGGCGGCATCTTCAGGTTGCGATTGTCTCCGGACCGGGAAACCCCCGGCCTGCGGTCCGGAATCAGGGCGCCGGTGCCACCACGCGCGCCACCTTGCCGCTGCGGCCGGCGCGGCCGGGTTCGCCGCTGCGGCAATGGATCCGCACCCCCGGGGCACCCTGGGATTCAAGAAACTCGCCCAGCACTTGCCGCGCCCGCCGCAGCGCCGGGCCGGCCGCCGTGCCGCACAGCCCGGTGCGCAACAGCAATTCGCAGGGGCCCAACTGCACCAGCTGGAAATCGAACAGGCCGGCGCCCTCCTCCAGCATGGTGCTGAGCGCCAGCGGCAGCACGCTGACCGGGCCCGAGCGGGCGGCGCCCAGGTGCAACGTGTCTTCGCAGCGGCCCTGGACCTGGATCACGGGCAGGCAGGAGCCGCAAGGACACCCGCCCGGGCACACGGTCACGCGGTCGCCCAGGTCGTAGCGGATCAGCGGCTGCACGTGGTTCGCCAGATTGGTGAGCAGCGTGGTCGCGGGCAGTTCGCCGGGCGCCACGGCGCGGCCCTGCGTGTCCACGGGCTCCAGGATCGCCCAGTCGCTGTTGAGGTGCATCCGGCCCTGGCTGCATTCGAAGGCCAGCGAGAGGAATTCCGACGCGCCGTAACTGTTGGTCACCGGGCAGCCGAAGGCCTGCTGCACGAAGTCGCGCTCGGCAGGCGACAGGTCTTCGCCGCCGGTCCAGATCTCGGCCGGCGACGCCCGCAGCCGCCCGGCGATGCGCTCTTCGGCCAGCAGCACCGCCGCGCTGGGATAGGTGGCGATCACGGTCGGCGCCAGCGCGTTCAGTTCGTCGACCAGGCGCGCGACCGGCTGCAGGAACGAGATCCCGTGCAGGCGCTGCGCCAGTGCCGGATTGAGGCGCCGCAGCCGCTCGATCGACACGGTGCTGGCGAAGTGGCCGCTGGTCGCACCGACGAAGGCGATGCGCTCGGCGAGCCCCCACGGGTCCAGCCACCGCTGCAACGGCCGCAGCACGGGCCGCCGCAGCGCCTCCAGTGCGTCGTAGACCGCCATCGCGGCCGCGTCCTGCACGAAGATGGCGGGCTCCCCGCTGCTGCCCGAACTCTCCCACACCGCATAGCGGCCAAGGAAGGGCTCGGCGATGCGCCGGCGGTCGGCCACGAAGCGGCGCAGGGCGTCCAGCCGCAGGCAGGGATCGGCGACCCAGCCGTCGAAGTCGCCCATGAGCGCGGCCTTTTGCGCGACCGGCAGGTCCTCCAGCTGCAGCGGGTCCTGTGCGCGGCCGTCGAGCAGGCGCCGGTAGGTCGGCGAGTGCAGGCGGGCCGAAGCGAGCAGTCGGCCCAGGCGCGCCGCCTGCCGGTCGGCGATCGACGCGGCCGGCGCACGCGCGGCCAGCGCCACGTCCAGCGCGATCGAGCCCGACAACCAGGGGTCGACCGGCGGCGGCATCAGGCGGCCTCCCTAGAGCTTCTCCTTCACGAAACCGGCGGCGTTCTCGTCGGCGCCGGGCTGGCCCTCGTCCGAATGGGGGTTCGTCGGGTCGGCGTCGGTGGGGAATTCAGGCTCAACGGGCAGCTGCCCGGGGTCGTCCTCGGAAGGGACTTTGGGAGTGGACATGGGACTGATCCTCGGACTGCGGAAGAACGCCCATTTTGAGCCGCGGGCGGCCAGAAATACAAACGAACAGTCGGCATCAGTCGCAGGCCCGCTTTGCGCGCCAATTCCACAGCGCGCCGAAGGCCATCAGCACGCAGGTGGCGAGGAACACGGTCGGCATCCCGAAATGGCCGCCGACGAAGCCGCCCAGCAGCGGCCCCGCGACCTGACCGGTGTACTGCGCGGAAATCGAATAGCCCAGCATGCTGCCTGCGGTGCCTTCGGGCACGCTGTGCCGGATCACGCTGGCGATGCACGGCAGCAGCCCGCCGAGCGACAGCCCCATCAGGAAGCGCAGCCCGACCAATTGCCAGCCCGAGGTGACGAAGGCCTGCGGCACCAGCAGCACGGCCGAGATCGCGAGGCAGCCGATGATCACGTTCCAGTGGCCGACCCGATCGGCCAGCTTGCCGAGCCGGGAGGCCGACAGGATGCTGCCCAGCGCGGCCGCCGACATCACGAAGCCGGCCATCACCGTGACGCGCGCGGGCTCGGCCACCAGCTGCGCGACGTAGACCGTGATGATCGGCTCGATCGACATGTTGGCCAGCATCAGCAGCATCCCGGTCAAGAGCATCGCCGTGACCGGCCGCTTGTCGGGCACCGCGGACCAGCCGCCGGCCGGCTTCGCGTCGGCCTTGGCGCGCGCCGGACGGCGCTCCTCCCGAATCAGGAACAGCGTGGCCAGGAAGGCGACGAAGATCACTGCGCCAGCGCCGAAAAAGGTCCAGCGGATGCCGATCAGCGGTGGCAGGACGCCACCGATCAGCGGGCCGACCAGGCTGCCGGCCATGACCGCGGACGACAGGGTGCCGAGAGCCCAGCCCGAGCGCTCCTTCGGGGTCTGGGTCGCGATCAGCACGGTCGAGCCCGAGGCATAGCCGCCCAGCAGGCCGGCGAGGAGGCGGAGGCCGACCAGCTGCCAGACGTCCTGCGCCAGGCCGATCAGCGCCATCGCGACGGCCATGCCCAGGCTGGCGCGGATCAGCATCAGCTTGCGGCCGTAGCGGTCGGCCAGCCGGCCCCACAACGGCGCCACCAGCGCGGCGCTGAAGAAGGTCGCGCCGTAGGCCACGCCCGACCAGCGGACGATGGCCGCGGAATCGCGCACGCCGAGCTGTTCGACGTAGAGCGGCAGGAAGGGCAGCAGCAGCGTCATCGCCACGATGGTGGTGAACGAGCCGAACATGCAGACGACGAGGTTGCGCCGCCAGTGTTGGGCGGCCGGGTCGGCAAGGGTGCGAGGGGAGCTGGCGGCGGAAATATCGGACATGGATGGCGGCGGGAGTCGCATTCATTGTCCCGCCGCATGCCCTATGGCGCGCATGCCATCTGGCGATGGGCCCCTTCGCGGAGCGATCAGCGCGCGCCGTCGGCGATCGTGATGGCCACCTTGCCGAAACGGTCGGCGGCGCCGAGGCGGTCGAGTGCCGCGTGGGCCTCGGCCATCGGGAACGCCGCATCGATCACGGGACGCAGGCCGGTGCGCCGGACCAGCGACAGCAAGGCCGCGAACTCGTCCAGGTCGCCCAGCGTCGAGCCCAGGATCTGGAGTTGGCGGATGAAGATGCGGCGCAGGTCCGCCGGCGGCTGGTCGCCGCTGGTGGCGCCGCAGGTCACGAGCCGGCCACCGCGCACCAGCGACTTCATGGCGCTCGACCAGACCGCGGCGCCCACGTTCTCGATCACGACATCGACGCCGCGGCCGTCGGTGAGCGCCATCACCTCCTTCGCCACCTCGCGGGTCGAGCTGTCGATCGCATGGTCGGCGCCCAGCTGCAGGGCGCGCTGCAGCTTGGCGTCGGTGCGCGACGTGACGATGACCCTGGCGCCGGCCAGCCGGGCCAGCTGCAGGGCCGCCAGCGAGACGCCGCCGCCGACGCCGAAGATCAGCACCGTCTCCCAGGGCTTGATCTGCGCCTTGGTGAAGAGCATCCGCCAGGCCGTGAGGTGGTTGACCCCCAGCGCCGCGGCCTCGGCATGGCTCAGGTGCGCAGGCATCGGGAACACGTTGCGGGCCGGCACGCTGACGTATTCGGCCAAGGTGCCGTCGCGATGCTCTCCCAGGTACTGGATCGCGGTGCAAAGCACACCTTGGCCGCGCTGGCAGAACTCGCAACGGCCACAGGCGATGCCCGGGTGCAGCACGACCTGCTGGCCGGGCGCCAGAAGAGGCTCGTCGGCGTCCACCTCCTCGACGGTCCCGGCGCCGTCGAGTCCCATGATCTGGGGCAGCCGATGCGTGATGCCCGCGCCGCTGTCGCGCATGTAGAGATCGACCTGGTTGAGCGTGGCCGCCTGGAGGCGCACCAGCACCTCGCCCGGGCCGCGCACCGGCCTCGGCCGCTCGCCGACGGCGACGACCTCGTTGCCGCCGTGGCCCGTGATGAAGACTGCCTGCATGCGGTGCTCCTCGTGGGAAATAGATCAGCCGTGCCGGAACACCGGCTGGCGCTTCTCGAGAAAGGCGTTCATGCCTTCGTGCGCATCCTCGCTGGCAAAGCGCGCATGGAGCTGCCGGCGCTCGAACAGGATGCCTTCGGTCAACGAAGCCTCCCAGGCCCGGTTCACCGACTCCTTGATCGCCATCAGCGCCGGCAGCGAAAAGCCGGCGATGCGCGCCGCGAGTTCCATCGCCTCGGGCAGCAGGCGCTCATCGCTCACGACCCGCGAAACCAGCCCGCAGCGGTCGGCCTCGGCGGCATCCAGCGTGCGGGCCGACAAGCACATGTCCATGGCCTTGGCCTTGCCGATGGCGCGCGGCAGCCGCTGGGTGCCACCCGCGCCGGGCATCATGGCCAGCTTGATCTCGGGCAGCGCGAAGCGCGCCGACTCGGCGGCGATGACGATGTCGCAGGCCAGTGCGAGCTCGCAACCGCCGCCCATCGCGACACCCGCCACCGCGGCGATCACCGGCTTGCGCACCCGGCGGATGGTTTCCCAGTTGCGCGTGATGAACTCGCCCTGGTGGACGTCCATGTAGCCCCAGTCCGCCATCGCCGCGATGTCCGCGCCGGCCGCGAAAGCCTTCGCGCTGCCGGTGATCACGATGGCGCCGATGTCGGCGTCGGCGTCGAATCCGAGCAGCGCCGCGCCGAGCGCGTCCATCAGTGCGTCGTCGAGCGCATTCATCTGCCGCGGCCGGGCCAGCGTGATGAGGCCGACCCGTCCGTGGGCCTGCGTGAGGATGGGTTGTTCGTGCATGCCGGTCCCGTGTCAATCCACCACGATCTTCTGCTGTTTGATCAGCGCCGACAACAAGGCGCCCTCGTCGGCCAGCAGGGTGCGGAAATCGGCGGTCTCCATCGCGACCGGTTCGGCGCCCAGGTCGGCATAGCGCGACTTGACGGCCGGCTGCGCCAGCGCCTTGGCGACTTCGCGATTCATGCGGGCCACGATCTCGAGCGGTGTGCCGGCCGGTGCCCACATGCCGAACCAGATGTCGAGGTCGGCGCCCTTGAATCCCTGCTCGCCCACCGTGGGCACATCAGGAAAGAAGGGCGAGCGCTTGGCGCTGACGATGCCCAGCAGCTTGACCTTGCCGGTGCGGATGTGCGGGAACGCGATCCCCGGGTCGCAGACGAAGTCGGCCTGGCCCGACAGCACGTCCTGCAACGCCGGGGCCGCACCGCGGTAGGGCACGTGGGCGACGTCGGTGCCGGTGGCCTGCTTGAACAGTTCGCAGGCCAGGTGCGGCGGCGTGCCCGCACCCGCCGAGGCGTAGGACAGCGTGCCCGGCCTGGCCTTGGCCAGAGCGACCAGGTCGCGCGCGTCCTTCGCGGCCATCTGCGGCTTGGCGACCAGGTACATCTGGGTGCGTCCGACGCTGGCCACCGGCGCCAGGTCGCGCGATGGCACGATGGCCGACTTGAACAGCGAGGGATTGGCGGTTTCAACCGACGTCGGCGCGATCAGGAAGGTGTGGCCGTCCGGCGCGGCGCGGATCACTTCGGCCGCCGAGATGTTGCCGCTCGCGCCCGGCTTGTTGTCGATGATGACCGGCTGCCCCAGCGATTCGGACAGCGACTGCGAGAGGATCCGGGCCATGACGTCGGTGCTGCCGCCGGGCGCGAACCCGACGACGACGCGAACCGGCTTCGCGGGCCAGGCCGAAGCCGTCTGCGCGATCGCGGCGCAGCCGATGCTCGTGAGGGCGGCGACCGTCAGGGCCTGCAGCAGGCGGCGGCGAATGGACGATGAGGTGAGCATGTTGTTTCCTAGGCGGTGGTGGTGCGGAGCAGCAGTTCGCGCAGCTTGAACTTCTGGATCTTTCCGGATGGCGTGGACGGCATGGCGTCGCGCACGATGAGGCGCTCGGGGATGTACTGGACCGCCACCTTCTCGCGCTTCAGGAAGTCGACGATCGAAGGCAGGTCCACGCTGTGGCCCGGCCGCGCCACCACCACCGCACAGGCCCGCTCGCCCAGGCGTTCGTCCGGGTAGGCCACGATCGCGGCCATGGCGATGGCGGGGTGCCGGTAGAGCAGCGACTCGATCTCGACCACCGGGATGTTCACTCCGCCGCGGATGATCACGTCCTTGCTGCGGCCGGTGATGCGGATGTAGCCCTGCGCATCGACGCGGGCGAGGTCGCCGGTATCGAACCAGTCGTCGGCGTCGGTGCCGTTGAGGTGCGGCCGCCGGAGGTAGCCGCCGAAGTTGGAACATGCGCGCACCAGCAACCGGCCGGACTCGCCCGCGGGCAGCGCCTGGCCGGCGTCGTCGGCTACCTTGATCTCCACGCCCGGCAGCGGGTGGCCGTCGGTGTTGAAGGCGCGCTCGTCCTCGTCGTCGAGTTCGATCAGGGTGACGGCGCCGTTCTCGCTCATGCCCCAGGCCGACACGATCTTGGTGCCCAGCACGCCCCGGGCCTGCTCGACCAGCGGGCCGGGAATCGGCGCGCCCGCGCACAGGAAGGTGCGCAAGGTCGGCACCGCCAGCCGGCGCTCCGCGACGGCGCGGGTCACGTCCGTCAGGAACGGCGTCGAGGCCATGGTGAAGCTGACCCGCTCGCTGCGGATCAGCTCGAGCGCCTGGCCCGGCTCCCAGATGTCCTGCAGAACCACGCTCGCCTTGAGCATGATCGGCATCATCAGCCCATACATGAAGCCCGTCTGGTGCGCCATCGGCGAGGCCATCAGCACCACGTCGTCGGCCCCCAGGCGCAGGCGCTGCGCGTACGGAATGATGTTGGCCATCGTGGTGTTCGCCGTGTGCATCACGCCCTTGGGCTCGCCGGTGGTGCCCGAGGTGTAGATCAGCTGGGTCACGTCGTCGGGGCCGGGGCGGCTGCGCGCGAGGATCGCCTGCGCGTCGGCGCTGTCCTCCCAGGCCGGGCCGCTGAGCAGGGCATCGAAGCTGTTGCCGCCGTTGCCGCCGACCACCACGACCTGCGCGAGGTCGGGCAGGTCGCCCCGCAAGCCCTCCACCATCTTTTCGAAATCGAAGCCGCGGAAGACCTGCGGCACGATCAGGACCTTGGCTTCGCCGTGCTTGAGCATGAACGAGAGCTCGCGCTCGCGGAAGATGTGCATCAGCGGATTCATCACGGCGCCGATGCGCGAGCACGCCAGGTAGGTCAGCGTGAACTGCCACCAGTTGGGCAGCTGGCAGGCCACCACGTCGTTGCGGCCCACGCCAAGCCGGGCCAGACCCACCGCGATGCGGTCGGCCATCCGGGCCATCTCGCGGTAGGTGAAGCGGGTGGTGCCGCCCTCTTCCACCCGCAAGGCGGTGAGCGCGGTCTTGTCCGGGCAGGCCGCGACGCAGGCGTCGAGGTCGTCGTTGATGGTGCGGTCGTGCCAGAGGCCTTGGGCCACCATCCGGGCGCGGCGCGGCGCGATGAGTACGGCGTCGAATTCCATGTTGTGTCTCCTTGTTGTAGTGTCTCGGCCTAGTCAGTTGAGGACAGAGCAAAAACTGCTGCGCAGTTTCTTGATCTGTCCCGCAAGGCTTCTGATCGGTTGAGGACAGAGCAAAAACTGCTGCGCAGTTTCTTGATCTGTCCCGCAAGGTCTCAGGAAGGCACCGCTTCCCGTCCGGCGCGCGTGCGGGCGATGATGGTTTTCATGATCTGGGCCGTGCCGTCGCCGATCTGGAAGCCCAGCACGTCGCGCAGGCGCTGTTCCATCGCGCCGCGGTCGTAGCCGCCATGGCCGAACATCAGCAGGCATTGGTGGATCGCGTCGTAGGCGAGCTTGGGCGCCCACCACTTGCACATCGCGGCTTCGGCGGTGTGCGGTGCGCCCCTGTCTTTCAGCCACAGCGTCTGCAGGCACAGCAGGCGAGCCGCCTCGACCTGGGTGTCGAAATCCGCCAGCGGATGCGATACGCCCTGGAAGGCCGACAACGGCTTGCCGAAGGCTTCGCGCTGCGCGACGTACTCCCAGGTCTCTTCCAGCGCCACGCGGGCGACGGCCAGCACCTGCAGGCCGATCAGCGCACGCGAGAAGTCGAAGCCCTGCATGACCTGCACGAAGCCCTTGTTCTCGTCGCCCAGGCGGTGGCTGGCCGGCACCCGGACGTTCTCGAAGAAGAGCGATCCGCGCCCGATCGCGCGCTGGCCGTGGCAGTCGAAGCGGTTGCGGGTGATGCCCGGCAGGTCCATCGGCACCAACAGCGCCGTGACCCCATGGGCCGCCGATTCGATCGATCCGGTGCGGCCGAACACCACCGCCGCATCGGCCTGGTCGGCGGCGGAGATCGAAGTCTTCTCGCCATTGACGACGTAGTCGTCGCCGACCCGTTCGATGCGCAGGCGCAGGTTGGCGGCATCGGAACCACCGCGCGGCTCGGTGAGAGCGATCGCGAACAGCGCCTCGCCCCGCGTCAGCTTCGCCAGCCAGGGCGCGACGACTTCCGGCCGGCCGTGATGGGCCAGGATCTGCCCGTTGAGCGAGGCCAGCAGGTTGACGTAGCTCAGGCTCAGGTCGGCCCGCGCGATCTCCTCGTGGATCACGCCGGCGGCCAGCGCGCCCAGGCCCTGGCCGCCGTGGGCCTCGGGCAGCTCGGGCGCGATGAATCCCATCTCGCCCATCTCCCGCATCAGCGCGCGGTCGAGCACGCGTGTCTTGTCGCGCTCCAGAAAGCCCGGCGCGACCCGTCCGCTGGCGAAGCGGCGCGCATGCTCGCCCAGCGCCGCCAGATCCTCGTCGATGTAGGGATTCATGGTGTCTCCTTGGGTGGCGCGGGGCCTACTTGGCGTACTTGCGGAACTCGGGCTTGCGCCGCTCGCCGAGCGCCTTGACGCCTTCGCGCGACTCTTCGGTGTCGTAGTACAGCTTGAGCGCGTACATGCCCAGGCCGGCGATGCCGCTCTGGTGCGCGGTGTCGGCGTTGAAGCTGCGCTTGGCGATGGCGATGGCCGTCGGACTGCGCTCGCAGATGGTCTCGGCCCACTCCTGCACCGTCTCGTCGAGCTTCTCGGGCGGCACGCAGATGTTGGCCAGGCCCATGGTCACGGCCTCCTGGCCCGAGTAGCGCTTGTTGAGGTACCAGATCTCGCGCGCCTTCTTCTCGCCGACCACGCGTGCGAGGAAGGCGGTGCCATAGCCCGGATCGACCGAACCCATCTTCGGGCCGACCTGGCCGAAGATCGCCTTCTCGGAGCAGATGGTCAGGTCGCAGATGGTGCACAGCACGTTGCCGCCGCCGATGGCGAAGCCCTGCACCCGCGCGATCACCGGCTTGGGCACGTCGCGGATGGCGGTGTGCAGCTCTTCCATCGGCAGGCCGATGGTGCCGCGGCCGTCGTAGTTGCCGTTGTGGGCCGACTGGTCGCCGCCGGTGCAGAAGGCCTTTTCGCCGGCGCCGGCCAGCACGATGGCACCGACCTCGCGGTCGTAGCCGGCGCGGTTCAGCGCCCGGATGATCTCGTCGCAGGTCTGGCCGCGAAAGGCGTTCATCTTCTCGGGCCGGTTGATCGTGATCCAGGCGACGCCGTTGCGCACTTCGTAGAGGATGTCTTCGAATTCCATGGTGTTCTTTCAGTGAGGGGGTCGGGGAGCGGCCTCAGCCGTTCATGGTCAGTCCGCCGGAGACGCTCAGGACCTGGCCCGTGACGTAGGCCGCGTCGTCGCTGGCGAAGAACAGGATGGCGCCCGGCAGGTCGTCCGGCTGGCCGATGCGGCCGAGCGGGATCGAGCGCGTGAAGGCTTCCATCAGCTTCTCGGGATTGCCGGCGCCTTCCTTGTAGTCGGCGAACAGCGCGGTGTCGGTCGGGCCCGGGCACACCACGTTGACCGTGATGCCGTGGCGGGCGTGCTCGCGCGCGATGGTCTTCGAGAACGCCACCAGGCCGCCTTTGCAGGCCGCGTACACCGCTTCGCCGGAGGAGCCGACCCGCGCCGCGTCGGAGGCGATGTTGACGATCCGTCCCGCCTTGCGCGCCGCCATGCCGGGCAGCACCGCGTGGTGCATGTGCAGGGCACCGGTCAGGTTGATGGCGATCAGCTTGTCCCACTGCGCCGGCTCGGTCTTGGTGAAGGGCTTGAACACGTCCCAGCCGGCGTTGTTGACCAGCACGTCGATCGGGCCGAAGCGCTCGAGCGTGGCGGCGACCGCGGCGTCGACGCTCGCGCGGTCGGTGATGTCGCAGCGAAAGGCCTCGGCCTGGCCGCCCTCGGCGCGGATCTGCGCAGCCACCTTTTCGGCGGCCTCCGGGTTCAGGTCGAACACCGCGACGCGTGCGCCCTGGCGGCCAAAGCGGCGGCTGGTCGCGCCGCCGATGCCGCCGCCGCCGCCGGTGATCACGACGGTCTTTTCATTGAATGTCTGCATCTGGGTCTCCATGGGTTGCGAAGCTTGCTATCGTGGGCGCCAGTCTCGAGGGGTTTCGCGCCATTACGACAACATGTTTACGTATTATGGGCAGATCGACTCGCCTGTCAAATCGAACTTTCAGAGATGAATCATGGTTATCCCTAATCAATCAGCGGACCCGGCGCGCATGGCGCTGGCCAACCGGGTATTCTTCCGGCTGTACCAATGTGCAAACATGTTGCATAAAACAGGCACCAAGGCCGTCGAGGCCGAAGGCCTCACGACGCAGCAATGGGCGGTACTGGGTGCGCTGTCGCGGCCCGAGGCCGGCGACGGGATGAGCGTGGGCGACCTGGCCCGCTACCTCAAGGTGAGCCGGCAGGCGCTGTCGGGACTGCTCAGCCGCATGGAGCGCGATGGCCGCCTGCGGATGGCGCCCGACGGCCGAGACCGCCGGTCGCGGCTGGTCTCCATGACGCCTTCAGGCCTGCAGGTGTGGCAGCAGGAGGCGCTGCCGAAGATCCACGACTACTACGAGCAGGTGATCGGCGATTTCTCGGTCAACGACATCACGCACACGCTGCACTACCTGCTGCGGATCCTCGAGAACATGCAGCGGGTGGATGACCTGCAGGGCGGCGTCGAGCCGGAG
This sequence comes from Variovorax sp. J31P179, assembly GCF_030316985.1. NCBI lineage: Bacteria > Pseudomonadati > Pseudomonadota > Betaproteobacteria > Burkholderiales > Comamonadaceae > Variovorax > Variovorax sp. J31P179. The sequence continues at coordinate 233,621 of NZ_JASZYL010000009.1, forward strand.
GAGGCCTAGAACAGACCTCGCTGCAATGTCGTCAACCCCACGAAGCTCTCCCCCATAGGCTGCAGGATGGCATCGCCGATCGGCTGCAGCTGCTTGCTCAGGTAGTGCTCGTAGTCGATGCGCGAGCGGCGCGCTTCCATGGGCTCCGGCCCGTTCAGGGTCATGACGTATTCGATCCAGCCGCCGTCCTGGTATTGCCTGGGGCGGTCGACCCGATCGTTGTGCTCGTCGGCCATCCGGGCAGCGCGGACCTGCGGCGGCACGTTGACCTGGTAGGCATCGAGGCGATGCCGCAGGCGCTTGCGGTAGACGAGCAGGTCGTCCATCCTGCCCGCCAGCATCGACTGTGCATAGCCGGCCACGAACGCCTGATGGGGCTCGCCGTGGAAGATGCGCGAGAGCAGGCCCTCCTGGAACTGGCGCGCCAGCGGGGTCCAGTCGCTGCGGGCCATCTCGAGGCCGCGGTAGACCATCTCCTCCTTGCCCCCGGCGTCCGCGCTGAGGCCGGCATAGCGCTTCTTGCTGCCCACGTCCGAGCCGCGAATGGTGGGCATGAAGAACTTCTTGTAGTGCGTGTCGAACTCGATCTCGAGGAAGTTCTCCAGACCCTGCTCCTCGCGGAGGGTGCGCGTCCACCAGGCGTTGATGTCTCTCGCCAGGTCGGCCGCGATGGCGTGCGCCTCTTCGTTGGTGCGGGTGCGCCGCAGCCAGATGAAGATGGAGTCGGTGTCGCCGTAGATGGCCTCGTAGCCCCGGCCTTCCACGAATTGGCGCGTGAGCTTCATCATCTCGTGCCCGCGCAAGGTCACGGCGGATACGAGCTTGGGATTGAAGAAGCGGCACTCGGCCGCACCCAGCACCCCGGCGAAGGAATTCATGAGCAGCTTCAGGGCCTGCGACAAGGGCTCGTTCCTGGCCCGCTTGGCCTCGTCCCTGGCGCGCCACAGCGTGGTCACGATCTCCGGCAGGCAATGCTTCTCGCGCGAGAAGACGGTCCCTCCCGGTCCCTGGACGACCCGCGTCGGGTCCGAGGTGTTCGACCCCTCGATGAAGCCCACCGGGTCGACGAGAAAGGTCCGGATGATCGAGGGGTAGAGGCTCTTGTAGTCCAGCACCACGACGGAGTCGTAGAACCCCGGCTTCGAGTCCATCACGTAGCCGCCGGGGAAGGCCTTGCTCGGAATCTCGCCCACGCCCGGCGCCACGTAGCCCAGGCGATGCATGCGCGGCAGATAGTGATGGCTGAACGCGGCGATGGAGCCCCCGAACTTGTCGGCCTGCAGGCCGGTCGTGTGGGCCCGTTCCAGCACAAACTGCAGCAGCTTCGCCTTCTCGAAGATGCGCAGCACCAGTTCGCAGTCGCGGATGTTGTAGGTGGCCAGCGCGGGCTTGTCCTCCTGGTAGCGGCGCTCGATCTCGGCCATCTTGTCGTACGCGTCCCCGATGGCCTTGCCCTCGCCCAGCATCGCTTGCGAGACGGTCTCGAGGCTGAAGGACGGAAAGCTCCACACCGCGGCCTTGAGCGCGTCGATGCCGTCGATGACGATGCGACCGGGTGTCGGCGCGAACAGATAGCCCTGTCGGCCCGGATGGGTGCGCCACTCGAAGGGCCGGCGCTCGCGCCCCAGGAGCAGCTGCGCCCCGCAGTCGTCGGCTGTCTTCTGAAGCACGCGGAGATCGAACTGGATGACGTTCCAGCCGATGATGACGTCGGGGTCGTTCCTCTCGAACCAGTCGTTCAAGCGCTCGATCATGTCCTTGCGGGTCGGGCAATAGACGAGCGAGAAGCCATCGGGCTGCGCCGGCTCGGGCGGCGGCTCGCCCAGCATGAAGACGACCCGGTCTGCGGTTGCGTCCAGCGCGATGGAGTAGAGCGCCTCGTGCCGGCTGGTCTCGATGTCCAGCGACACCACCTTCAGCACCGGCCGGAAGTCGGGCGCCGGCCCGAGTCTGCAGTCGACGATGGTGGCTCCGTCCCTGCGCCCTCCTTCCACCCGCACGCCCGCGGTGATGAATCGCTCCATCAGGTAGCGGTCGTGCGGACGCACATCGGCTTCGAGCAGTGGAATGTTCTGCGCCTGGAGCGCCCGTGCCAGCTGGCCGAGCTGGCGGAAGTGCTTGGCATAGACACCGACGACGGGTCCCTGCCCGAAGGTCTTCAACCCGAGTTCGCGCACCTGCAGGCCCGGCATGGCTGCGAGCTGCGCGTCCAGCGCGGGCCGGTGCCGGCTTTCGACGAATGCGACCGAGGTGCGGGCGGTCAGGACCACTTTCATCGGCCCGGCGTCGGTCGCCAGCCAATACTCGATTTCGGTGCCGGCCGGGGCGTCTCGCCAGCGGCGAGTGAGGATGAAGCCCTTGAGTTCGTTGGATGCCACGAGAGCTTGGAGAATCGGAAAAGGCGCCGATTTTCGCCCGGTTGCGGCGGGTCTTCTCTAGCGCCCCATGAACCGCGGCTTTCGTTTGGCTTGGAACGCGGCCCAGCCGATGCGGAAGTCCTCGGTGTCGAAGCATGCGTAGCACTCGGCTTCCTCGGCTTCGTCGATCGGCCGCGGGTCCTGCAGGCGGCGCGCGAACTTCTTGTGCCAGCGCGCCACCAGCGGCGCGCCCTCTGCGATGCGGCTGGCCGAGGCGCGCGCTGCCATGGCCACGTCCGAGTCCGGTACCACCCGGGTCACCAGCCGCTTCTCGCGCGCCTCGGCCGCGCCGAAAATGCGGCCTTCCAGCAGGATCTCGAGCGCGACGTCGGCGCCGGCCAGGCGCACCAGCGGCGCCATCTCGGCGTAGGCCTCCACCAGCCCGAGATTGCGCACCGGCACGCCGAAGCGGCTGGCCTCGCCGCAGATGCGGATGTCGCACAGGCTCGCGATCAGCAAGCCGCCGCCGACGCACACGCCGTCGATCTGCGCCACCAGCGGCTGCGGGCAGTTCGACATCGCATCGATCGCCGAGCGGATCACGCGGCCGTAGTCGGCGGCCTGCACGGCATTGCTGCGCTCATGCTCGAATTCGCCGATGTCGGCGCCGGGACAGAAGGCCTTCCCGCCGGCGCCGCGAACGACGATGCAACGCACGGCAGCGTCGCCCGACAGCAAAGTCATCGCCTCCGCCAGGCCGGCCCACATGGCCTTGCTCATCGCGTTCAGCTTGTCGGGCTGGTTCAGGACGACGGTGGCGATGTAGCCGTCGCGCTCGACGAGGATAGGGAGGCTCATGCCATCGACTCCGCCTTGCGCGCCGCATACAGCGCCAGCCGCATCGCGGCGAGGCTGCCCTGCGCCTCGCCAGCCAGCGGCTCCCAGTCGGGCAACTCGTCCTTGCGATGGCAGGCCGCTACCCGTCCGGGCCCGGCCGCCTCCAGGGCGGGCTCCTCCACGCGACAGCGTTCGAGGGCGAACGGGCAGCGCGGATGGAAACGGCATCCCGCCTGCACGCCGGCAGCGCCGGCCGACTCGCCCTCCGGCAGGCGCTGGTGGCGCACGGGCTGGCCGGGCTGTGGGCGCGGGATGGCGTCCAGCAGCATGCGCGTGTAGGGATGCCGCGGATTGGCGAACAACGCGTTCTTGGGCGCGAGCTCGACCAGTTGGCCCAGGTACATGACGGCCACGCGATCCGCCATGTGCTTCACCACGGCCAGGTCGTGCGCAATGAAGAGATAGGTCAGGCGCAGCCGCGCCTGCAGGTCCTTGAGCAGGTTGATGACCTGCGCCTGGATCGACACGTCCAGCGCCGACACCGGCTCGTCGCAGACCACCAGGTCCGGGTGCACCATCAGCGCGCGGGCGATGCCGATGCGCTGCCGCTGGCCGCCCGAGAATGCGTGGGTGTGGCGTTCGGCGTAGTGGGCGCCCAGGCCCACCAGCGCCAGCATCTCGTCGACCCGAACCCGGCGTTCGGCGGCGTTGCCCATGCCATGCACGATCAATGGCTCTTCCAGCGTCTGCCGCACGGTCAGTCGCGGGTCGAGCGACGCGAACGGATCCTGGAACACCATCTGCATGCGCTGGCGCAGGGGCCGCAGCGATCGCTGCGACGCGGCGGTGATGTCCTTGCCTTCGAACAGCACCCTCCCCGCGGACGGCTCGATCAGGCGCAGCACCAGGCGCGCGGTCGTGGATTTGCCCGATCCGCTCTCGCCCACCAGCGCCAGCGTCTCGCCAGCCATCACCGTGAAGCTGACGCCGTCCACCGCCCGCACCGGCGCGCGCGCCGCGCCGAAGGAGCCACGGGCCGCAAACTGCTTGCTCAGGCCCTCGACGGCGAGCAGCGGCGTGCCGCTCTCGCCCGGCGCCTGCACCGACCCGGCGCTCATGCAGCCTCCTCTGTCGTGCGCTGCATGCTGAATCGCTCCACCGGCGCATGGATGCAGGCTGCGCCATGCCGCGGCCCCAGGGAGAACAGCGGCGGGTCCTGAAGGGTGCAGGCGTGCGTACCGAAAACGCAGCGCGGGTGGAAGCGGCAGCCGGCCGGCACCCGTCCCGGCGGCGGCAGGCTGCCTTCGATGACCAGCAGCCGCTCGCGCTCATCTTCGATGCGGGGCATGCTGCCCAGCAGTCCCAGCGTGTAGGGATGCTGCGGGTCGTTGAAGATATCGGCAACCGGCGCGCGCTCCACGACCCGGCCGGCGTACATCACCGCCACCTCGTCGGCCATCCCCGCCACGACCCCGAGGTCGTGCGTGATCAGGACGATCGCCATGCCGGTGTCGCGCTGGATATCCCGCAGCAAATCCAGCACCTGCGCCTGCACGGTCACGTCCAGCGCCGTGGTCGGCTCGTCGGCGATCAGGAGGTCGGGCGAGCAGGCGAGCGCCATCGCGATCATCACGCGCTGGCGCATGCCGCCCGAGAGCTGGTGCGGATAGGCATCGAAGCGCTGCGCCGGCGCCGCGATGCGTACGCGCTCGAGCGCGGCGATCGCGCGCGATCGCAGTTCCCCGTAGGGCGTGCGGGGATCGTGCACCCGCATCGCCTCGACGATCTGGAAGCCGACCGTGTAGACCGGGTTCAGGCTGGTCATCGGCTCCTGGAACACCATGGCGATGCGCTTGCCGCGCAGTGTCCGCAGGCGCTCGGCCGGAAGCCCCGCCAGGTCTTCGCCGTCGAACACGATGCGGCCCGAGGCGATGCGGCCCGGCGCCGGCACGAGGCCCATGACCGACAGCGACAGCATCGACTTGCCGCAGCCGCTCTCGCCCACGATGCCCAGGGTCCGGCCCCGCTGCACCGTGATGTCGACGCCGTCGACCGCGGCCACTTCGCCGTCGTCGGTCGCAAACACCGTGCGCAGGCCTTCGATGGCCAGCAGCGGCGCGGCAAGTGGTGAATTCATGAGCGCCCTCGCGATTTCGGGTCCAGCACGACCTGCAGGCCATCCTGGAACAGGTTGAGGCCGAACACCAGCAACAGGATCGCCACCCCCGGGAACAGCGCCAGGTGCGGCGCGATCAGCAGCGTGGTCCGGCTGCTGGCCAGCATCGCCCCCCATTCGGGCAGCGGCGCCTGGGCGCCGAGGCCGAGGAAGCTGAGGCTCGCGCAGGTGAGGATGTTGATGCCCACCCGCAGCGTCGCCAGCGCCATCACGGTGGCGGCGATGTTGGGGAACACATGGCGCGCCAGCAGACGGAGGTTGCTCATGCCCATGGCCCGGCAGGCCTCGATGTAGGGTTCTTCCTTCACGGCCAGCGTCTGGCCGCGGGCGAAGCGGGCGAAGATCGGCACCGTGTAGATCGCAACCGCCAGGATCGCGTTGGTCAGGCTGGGGCCGAGGATGCTGATGATCACGATAGCCAGCAGCACGCCCGGAAACGCCATCAAGACGTCGACCAGCCGCATGATCGTGGCGTCCACCCGCTTGCCCGCATACCCGGACAGCAGGCCGACCGGAACACCGATGGCCGCGGCGATCACCACCGACACCACGCCTTCCACCAACGAAATGCGGGCGCCGTAGAGGATGCGCGTGAAGATGTCGCGGCCCAGTTCGTCGGTGCCGAACCAATGCGCGGCCGAGGGGGTCGCCATGACGTTGGCGAGGTCGTTGTCGTACGGGCTCCAGGGCGCGAGCACCGGCGCCAGCAACCCGGCCAGCACGAACACCGAGAACAGCAGCAGTCCGGGCAGCGCCATGCGGGAGCGCCGGAACAGCCGCCAATGCGCGCGCCAGCCGTCACGGCGGGACGACGGGCTTTCGGCAGCCACGGAGGCAGAAGGTGCGGGCAGGCTGCTCATTGCGCCGAGATCCTCGGGTCGAGCACGGCGTACAGCAGGTCGGTGGCGATGTTCACCGCGATGAAGGTGACCGCCACCACCAGCACCGATGCCTGCACCACCGGAAAGTCGCGCGCCAGGATCGACTGCACCAGCAGCCGGCCCAGGCCCGGCCAGGCGAACACCGTCTCGGTGACCACCGCCGAGCCGAGCAGGTAGCCCAGTTGCAGGCCGGCGATGGTGACCACCGGGATCAGGGCGTTGCGCACGCCGTGGCGCCAGATCACCAGGTGCTCGCGCAGGCCCTTGGCCCGCGCGGTGCGCACGTACTGCTTGTCCAGCACTTCGACCAGGCTGCTGCGCATGATGCGGCAGATGACGGCGACGCTGGCGGCCGACAGCGTGATCGCCGGCAGGATGATGGCCTGCCAGGAGTCGAAGCCGCTCATCGGCAGCATCCCATTCCAGACGGCGAAGACCAGGATCAGCAGCAGGCCGAGCGAGAAGGCCGGTGTGGAGATCGCCAGGATGGAGAACACCAGCGCCAGGTTGTCGATCCACGAGAAGCGCTTCACCGCCGCCAGGATGCCCGCCAGGCCGCCGACGACGGCGGCGATGAGCAGCGCCACCGTCCCCAGCAGCAGCGTGTTGCCGTAGCGCGCCAGGATCTCCTCGCTCACCGGGCGGCCGGTCCGGAAGGAGTTGCCGAAGTCGCCGGTGAGCGCCCGGCCCGCGAAGTGCAGGTACTGCTCCAGCAGGGGCCGATCGAGGCCGAGCGCGTGGCGCACGTTCTCCACGTCCTCGCGGGTGGCCATCTGGCCGGCCACCAGTTCGGCCGGGTCGCCCGGGATGAGGTGGACCATCAGGAAGACGGCGACCGACACGCCGACCAGCACCGGCACGGCCTGCAGCAGGCGGTGGAACAGGAACCGCAGCACCTCAGCCCGCCCTCACGCCTTCCAGGCCTTGCTGAAGTCGACGAACTCGTTGACGTACACCTTGACGTCCTGGACGTTGGAGCGCGTCGCCCACACCTGGTCCTCGTAGTAGAGGGCGATGATCGGCTCCTCGTCATACACCTTCTTCTGCAGCTCGGCGAGCACGCGCTGGCGCTCCTTCGGCTCGATCGCGACGCGCTGCTGCTGGATCAGCTTGTCCACTTCCGGATTCTTGAAGCCGAAGTAGTTCATCTTTCCCGTGCTGTGCATCAGCAGCTCCTGGGTGAAGTCCATGTCGCCCGTCGGGCTGCCCTTGCCGCTCATGAACATCGGCACCTTGCCCTTGTTCAGCGCCGCCAGGTAGGCACCGAACTCAGGCGACTGGATGTTGGCCTTGATGCCGACCGCGGCCAACTGGCCCTGGATCGCCTCGCCCACCTGCCGGTCCATGTTGTAGCGGCCCGTGGTGACCATGAAGTCGGTGCTGAAGCCATTCGCGAAGCCGGCGTCGGCCAGCAGCTTCTTCGCCTTGGCAGGGTCGTACGGATACGGCTGCAGCTCCTTGGCGGTGCCGTCGATCACCGACGACTCCAGCGACCCGCCCAGCGTGCCGATGCCGCTCAGCACGCCCTGCACCAGCGCCTGCTTGTTGATGGCATGGCCAACCGCCTGCCGCACGCGCAGGTCGTTGAACGGCGCGACCGCCAGGTTCATGCCGAGATAGATCGTCCGGTAGCCGGGCTTGCGGATCACGCGCACCGCTTCCAGCGAGGACAGCTTCTTGACCATCACATAGGGCAGCTCGGAGATGGCGTCGGCCTGGCCGCTCAGCAGCATCAGCGTGCGCGCCGAGTCTTCGGGCACCACGGTGAACACCACCGAATCGAGCAAGGGCTTCTCGCCCCAGTACTTGTCGTTGCGCACCACCACCAGCTTCTCGCCGGGCTGCCAGCTCCGCAGCTTGAAGGGGCCGGTGCCGGAGGCGGTCTTGCTGAAGTTCGCGCCCTCCTTCTGCACGTGGGTGGGGCTCAGGATGTAGACGTTGTAGGCGCTCAGCTGCGCCAGCAGCGGCGCGAACGGCTCCTTGGTGGTGAGCCGGAATGTGAGGTCGTCGACCACTTCGGTGGACTCGACCATGGCCAGCGTGCTGCGGCGCGGCGAGCCGGTGGCGGGATTCAGGATGCGGTCGTAGGTGAACTTCACGGCCTGGGCATTGCAGGGCGAGCCGTCGTGGAAGCTCACGCCGGGCCGGAGTTTGAAGGTCCAGCTGCGCTTGTCCGGCGACACCGTCCATGACAGCGCCAGGCCGGGGCCGACCTTGCCGTTCTCGTCCTGTCTCAACAGCGCCTCGTACATCGTGCCGACGGCACGGAAGGTGGTCACGTCGGTGATGAACTGCGGGTCGAGCGTCTGGGTGGCGGACCCCGCCGCGTAGGTGAGCGTGCCGCCGCTGCGCGGCTTGGGCTGGGCGAGCACCGGGCCGCCCAGCGCCGCGGCCGCGCCTGCCAGCGCCATTCGATGGAAGTCTCTTCTGCGGGTCATCGTGGGTCTCCGTTCGTTTTGCGTGTTGCGGGGTCCGGCGCGCTCAGCCGCAGGCCGCGGCGATGCGCCCCAGCAGCGCGTCGCAATGGGGTTTGTCGACCCAGCGCATCACGACGACGAGGTCGAGCGAGGGGGCGCTCCATACGATGTGCTGGCCGCCGCCCAGGGCGAAGACGCCGTCGGCGGGCGCCGACGGAAAGAGCTGGCCGCCGGTGTTGAGCCACCACATGAAGCCGTACTGCGGGTTGGCCGCCGAAGGCCGCGCGAGTTCGTCCAGATAGCGGCGCGAGATCAGCTGGCGCCCTTCCCATTGGCCGCCGCGCTGCAGCAGCAGGCCGACGCGCGCATGGTCCAGGGCCGAGATGAACAGGCCGCCGCCCCAGTGGCCGCCGCCGGAGACCGTTTCCACCGAGCGGCCGTCGAGGCACAGCCGCGCATTGTCGTAGCCTCGCCATTCCCAGCCGGACGAGGCGCCGATCGGGTCCATCACCCGTTCGCGCAGCACGTCGTGCAGCGAGCGGCGAAACAGCTGCGTCAGGCACAGTGCAAGCCGGTTCACACGCACGTCGTTGTATTCCCAGCGCGTGCCGGGCGGCTCCAGTTCGCGCAGCGTGCCCTTGTCGCTGTTGTCGGCGGCGTGCGAGCCCGCCTGGCGGTTGTGGTCCACGCTGTCGGGCTTGCCCCAGACGCTGCCCTGCCATTCGCTGGTCTGCTGCAGCAGGTGGCGCCAGCTGACCGCCCGGTTGTGCGCGCTCGCGAAGCCGTCGTCCAGCGCGTAGTCGGCCACGCGATCGTCGAGCGAGCGGATCAGCCCGTCGTCGCAGGCGATGCCCGCCATCAGGCCGATGTAGCTCTTGGCCGCCGAGTACGTGGTATCGGCGCGCGCGATATCGCCCCATCTGGCCACGATGCGGCCGCCGCGGACCACCACCCCGGCCGGGCCTCCACGTGGGCGCACGATACCGATCGGCTGGTCGTGCGGCGGCTTGTCGCCGACGTAGGCGGTGCCGATGTAGCGGCCGTCCTCCAGGAACAGGCTGTAGGGCCAGGTGGAGTCGTGCGCCTGCGCGAAGTCGACCGCCGCGTCGAGCGCCGCGGCCGACATGCCGGCCGCCCCGGGCTGTACGGCATCCCAGTCGCCGCTCGGCGGGAAATACGCGTTCGTCAAGACGCGCTCCGGTCATCGTGCGCGAGTGCCGCGGTCACCCCCTGCAGCATCTCGTTGACCTTGTCTTTGGCCTGCTCCCAGCCGCGCGTGTGGCCCATGCGGACGATCACGAGGTCCAGCGACGGCACGACGAACACGTACTGGCCGCCGCCGCCGGCGAAATAGTAGGTGTCGGCGGGCAGCGCGATCTCCTTCATGCTGTTCAGCCAGATCTGCGCGCCGTACTCGCGGTTCTGCCAGCCGGGGGCCGGCGCGGTCGCGAACCCGACCCAGCCTTCGGGCAGCACGCGCTGGCCGTCCCACACGCCATCGCGCAGGTACAGCAGCCCCAGCCGCGCCCAGTCGCGGGCCGTGCCGTAGTCGAAGCCGCTGATGATGAAGTGGCCCCAGCGGTCGGTCTCCAGCACGAAGCCCTGCATGCCGATGCGGTCGAACAGTTCGGTCTGCGGCCAGCTGAGCGGATCGGCCCCGAGCCGCAGCACCGTGTCGCGGAAGATCTTCGCCAGGCTGAGCGGATCGCAGTTGCGGTAGCGGCCGACGGTGGCGGGCGCGAACTCCGGTGGCCGCTCGGTGGCCCATTCGGCGACATCGAGCGACTCGGCGTAGGGCAGGAAATGTTCCGGCAAGCCGTAGCGCCAGGTGTCGCGCGTGTCGTCCTGCCCCGTGCAGCGCAGGCCGCTGGCCATGTTCAGCAGGTGGCGCAGCGTGATCTCCCGGCGGGGGTCGCCCGCTGTGTCCCAGGCGGCGATCGGCGCCCGCGCGTCGAGCTGCAGGTGGCCCTGTCCGATCAGCATGCCGATCAGGGTGCCCATGGTGCTCTTGCCCATCGACCAGCTTTCAAGCGGACTGTCCGGGCCGACGCCGGCGCGGTAGCGCTCACCGACGATCTGGCCGCGATGCACGACGAGCACCGCGGCATGGTACGCATCGGGGTCGGCGAAGGCAGCGTCGAGCGTCTTCGCGATCGCGCTGCGGGTGGCTTGCACGGCCGGGTCGGTGGCAGCGGCCTCGCCGCCCGGCCAGCCGGCACTCGAGGCCGGCCCGCGCCGGACCTCGCGCGGCTCGAAGTGAAGCCGCAGTTCGCCGTCGCGCGGCAGGATGATGCTGCCCTGTCCGCCCGTGAAGACGGCCGAGCGCGTGACGCTGCGCAGGGCGGCGAGGCGCCTGCCTTCGGCCGCCCAGTCGGCCTCGAAGCCCGGATGCGCCGCGCGGTGCCCCGCGATCAGGTCGTCCACCGTGGCGGGGTCGAGTTCGATGGACACATCGACCCGGGTGCGCTCGCGATCGACCTGCCAGCGGGCGTGCTTCTGCAGCACTTCGGGCAGCAGCTGCGCCTTCAGCGACCACAGGCAGCTGTGGCCGATGGCCTCCTCCGGCGTGCGCCCGGACACGAACACCGCCGAACAGAGGGTCTTGGCGACCGTCGCCAGCATCATCTCGATGGGGACAACCGCATCGTGCAGCAAGGGAAGGGTTTTTTCTTCGGGCTGGGTCATCGTCTTGCCTGGTGTCATGGGCCGGCCGCGCCGGATTGCAATATGCATCGTTGTTCCAACAGTGCCCGGATCTCCGCGGCAGAGAAGCCGAACTCCTCCAGCACGCGACCGGAGTGCTCACCGAGCCGCGGCGCGGCAGTCGTGGCCGGCGCGTTGCGGCCGCTGAAGTGAAGCGGAAGGCCGATCATCGGTCGTTGTCCGCCGTCGGCTGTCTGCGCGTCCACCACCATGTCCATGGCGCGCGCCTGCGGGTGGGACAGCGCTTCGCCGACCGTCTGGACCGGGCCGACGGGCACCCCGGCGGCGCTGAGCAGCGCTTCCCAGTGCGCCCGGCTGTGGCCGGCCAGCGCCGCGTTCAGGCACTCGGTAAGCGCCTCGCGGTTCTGGAGGCGGGCGCGCGCGGTGCTGAAGCGCGGGTCGTCGCACCACTCCGGGTGGCCCACCACGTCGGTGATGCGAGCCCAGTTGGTGTCGTTGGCGCCGCCGATCGCGATCTCGCCGTCGGCGCAGCCGAAGGTCTGGTAGGGCGCCGCCACCGGATGGGCCGTGCCCAGTCGCTGCGGCAGCGGCTCGCCCGAGAAGAACAGGGCGGCATACCAGTACAGCTGCTGCATGGAGGCTTGCAGCAGCGAGGTTTCCACGTGCTGGCCGATCCCGGTGCGCAGCACGTGCACGTAGGCGCCCAGCACGCCCATCGCGCCCAGGATGCCGGCATTGACGTCGGCGATGGACACACCGGGCTTCACGCCGGGGCGCCCGGGCTCGCCGGTCACGCTGATGAGGCCGCAGAAGGCCTGCAGGATCAGGTCGAAGCCGCCTCGCTCGGCCAGCGGTCCCCGGCTGCCGTAGCCGGTGATGCTGCAGTAGATCAGCCGGGGATTGATGGCGTGCAGTTCGGCGACGCCCAGCCCCAGCGATTCCATGGTGCCGGGGCGGAAGTTCTCCGTGAGCACGTCGGCCTGCGCGACCATGCGTCGCAGCGATTCGCGCCCCTGGGGCGTCTTCAGGTTGATCGCGATCGAGCGCTTGCCGCGGTTCAGGACCTCGAACGAGGCCGGCATGTCGGCCGCGCCCTTGCTGTTGAAGCTGCGCGCGTCGTCGCCGCCAGGGAACTTCTCCACCTTGATCACGTCGGCGCCCAGGTCCGCAAGCATCAGGCCCGCCACCGGACCCGCCATGATCTGCGCGAGTTCGAGTACCCGCATGCCTTTCAGGGGCTGCCAGCCCGGGCTCGTCTCCGCATCCGTGTCTTTCATCGCACTGCATGCTAGTGAGCGAGCCGGCCAGGGGGAAATACGGGTTCAAGCTAGGGCTATCGCGAATTACGATAGCGCTCCCATGGATGCGCGCCGCCTGAAGAATTTCCTCTCTGTCATCGAGGTCGGCAGCATCGCGCGTGCAGCCGAGATCCTGCACGTCGCGCAGCCTGCGCTCAGCGTGCAGATGCGGCAGCTGGAAGACCTGGCGGGCTGCCAGTTGCTGGCCCGCAGTTCGCGCGGCGTGGTGCCGACCGCGATCGGCCTGGAGTTCGGCCGCCGCGCCCGCGAAACGCTCAAGATGCTCGAGGGCCTGCGCGGCATCGGCCAGGAGCAGGCCGCGATGCCGTCCGGCCGCGTAGTGATCGGCACTGCCGCCAGTGCCGCGACCATGATCGCCGTGCCGCTCCTGAACCAGATCCGTGAGCGCTACCCGGCCATCACCCTCGAACTGCTGGAGCCGCCGGGGGCCGACATCGGCGCCATGCTCCTGCGCGGGCGCATCGACGTCGCGGTGCTGCTCGGCGACTACTCGGCGGCCGGCATGCAGCTGGTGCAGGTGCTGCAGGAAGACCTGTTCGTGGTGGGCCTGCCGGGCGCTTCCGGCGACGTCGACCTCGAACGGATGGACGGTGCGCGGCTGATCATGCCGGCCCGGCCCAACAGCCTGCGCACCTTGTTCGACCGCGCCTGTGCCAACCGCGGCGTGGTACCGCAGGTGGTCACGGAGGTGTCCTCGCCCTACACCATGGTGCATCTGATGCGCGCCGGGCTGGGCGCCACGATCCTGCCGCTGTCCATGCTGGGGGGCTCGCGACCTCAGGAACTGCCGGTGGGGCGGCTGGTCAACCCGACGCTGACCCGTCCGATCACGGTGGCCACCGCCGTCGACGCGCCTCAATCTCCGCAGTTGCTGGCGACCAAGAACCTGCTGCTGGCCACGCTGGTCCAGCAGGCGGACAGCGGACACTGGGAGGGCGTTCGGCCCTGGCCGGCCAGCGGGCTGGGCGCGCTCGCCGCCTGATCGACTTCAGCCGACGCAGGCCCGCCTTGCGGCCTGGCACACATAGTCCGCGAACTCCGGCCCGTCCATCGCCTTCACGAGCACGCCCAGTTCACGCTGCTCGGCGTCATGCGAGAGTGATTCCTGCAGCTGCGAGCGCCGCAGCGGCTGCCATTCGGACGCACATTTCCAAGCGGCCAGCCGCACGCCAGCGCTGGCAAGGAGCAGGCGCAGGAACAGCGCCCGCTCCCGGCGGAGGCAGGCCAGGTCTTCGGCGGTGGCCCCGACGGTCAGGCGGCGGAGTTCTCGCTTGCAGGCCTCGATGCGCGATTCGAACGGGCCGCCGGTTTCCATCACCTGGCCCGCCGGCGCAAAGACGAGCTCGACGTCGCGCAACACGTGGAGATGCGAGATCTCCTGAAGGACACGCAACACGGGGGACAACTTCGAAGTCATCGCCCAATAGACGCCCGCCCGCCCGCTCGCGGGGTAGGACATTGGGCCGATCCAGCGCACTCTTCGCCTACGCCGGCCTGCGAAGGAGATCCAATCGCGGGTCCCATGCGTAAAGACGAGGCGGCAATGCTCCCCAGCACCCTTGTCTGCGGCCGCCAAGGAAAGCCCCATGAAGCCGCGTCCAACACCCGCCATCCGATTCGCGAACATCGCCGTGTCCCAGCTGGCCTGGTTTGCCGCGGTGCTGGGCGCCGCGCGCCACACGCCGCTTTGGGGCACGGTCTGCGTTCTCGCCGGCATCGGCTGGCACCTGGCGGTGTCGGCCCGGCCGAAACGCGAAGCCTGCCTGGTGGGGCTCGCGATGCTGATCGGCTTCGCCACCGAGTCGCTGCACACCGCCGCAGGCCAGGTGACCTATCCGTCGGGACAGTTCGATCCGCGCCTGGCGCCTTACTGGATCGTCGCCCTCTGGGGCCTGCTCGCGATCGCCTTGAACGTCACGCTGCGCTGGCTCCGGCATCGGCTCTGGCTGGCCGCACTGCTGGGCGCGTTCGCCGGCCCCCTGGCCTTTGCCTCCGGCGTGCGGCTTGGCGCAGCGCAGTTCGTCGATGCCCCGCCGGCCCTGTTCGCGCTGGCCCTCGGCTGGGCCGTCGCCTTGCCGACCCTGGTCTGGCTGTCGATCCGGTTCGACGGCGTCACGGTTCCGGAGCCGGCGCATGGCTGAGCGCTCCATCTCCTTCGCCTCGGCGCTGCTGTTCGGCCTGCTGGCCACGAACGCGCCGCCAGCGTGGTCGGACACCCGTCGCCAATGGGACTTCCAGGTCACGCTCGACGGCCAGCCGATCGGCGAGCACCGCTTCATGAGCACGGCATCGGGGGACGACAGGCAGATCAGCAGCGACGCCAGCTTCGTCGTCAAGATGCTCGGGCTCGCGGTCTACCGCTACCGTCACCAGGCGATCGAGCAGTGGCGCGGCAACTGCCTGACCGGCCTTGCCTCCACCACCGAAGAAAACGGCAAGACCACCCGCGTGCGCGCCGAGGCCGAAGGCCCGGCCCCGGTGCCGGGCGACACCGCACAGTCGCTGGTCGGCTGCGTGATGAGCTTCGCCTACTGGAATCCGGCGATCCTCACGCAGACCCGCCTGTTCAACGCCCAGACCGGCCGCGCCGAGACCGTGCAGGTCAAGCCGCAAGGCAGCGACACCGTCGAGGTGCGCGGCGTGCCTGTCGCGGCTTCGCGATGGCGCATCACCGGGACCGCGCAGCCGATCGACCTCTGGTATGCGGCGGACGGCGAGTGGATCGGTCTCGACTCGACCGTCTCAGGGGGCCGCAGGCTGAGCTACCGGCTGAAATGAGGCGGCCGCCGGCGCAGTATCAGGCTCGAGCCCCAGGTAGGCCCGGCGCAGCTCGGGCCTCGCCATCAGTTGATCGGGCCGCCCGATCGCGACGATGCGGCCCTCCTCCAGCACCGCGGCGCGCTGCGCGACCTCCAGTGCCATGCTGACGTTCTGCTCCACCAGCAGCACCGCGATGCCGTCGGCATGGATGCGCCGGATGGCCTCGAACATGTCGAGCACGATGCTCGGCGCAAGGCCCAGCGAGGGTTCGTCGAGCAGCAGCAGGCGCGGCTTCGCCATCATCGCGCGGCCGATCGCCACCATCTGCTGCTGCCCGCCCGACAGCGAGCCGGCCGGTTGCGCCAGCTTCTCGACCAGCGCCGGGAACAGCGCGCACACGCGTTCCAGCGAGAGTGCCCGCTCGCGGCGCGCAGCGCCCAGGTAGCTGCCGATCTCGAGGTTCTCGCGCACCGTCATCTCGGTGAAGAGGCGCCGGCCCTCGGGCACCAGCGCGATGCCCTGGCCGCAGAAGCGATGCGGTGCCAGACGCGAGATGTCCTGGCCGTCGAACACGAGGCGCCCGGCGCTCACGCGATGGAGCCCGGCGATCGCATTGATCAACGTGCTCTTGCCGGCGCTGTTGGGCCCGACGACGCAGAGCAGCTCGCCCTTGCCGATCGAGAGCGACACGTCCCACAGCGCGGTCGCCTGGCCGTAGGCGACGCGGATCTCCTGCACCTCAAGCATGGCTCAGCTCCGCGACGCCGACGGGCATCGGCGCTTCGAAGGCGGCCTCGGCGCACGCCGGCGCCATGGCCTGCCCCAGGTAGGCCGAGACCACCGCCGGCCGCTGCATGACCTCGCGCGGCTCGCCCTCGGCCAGCACCTCGCCGCGATGGAAGATCACGACCCGGTCGCACAGAGCCATCACGGCCCGCATCACGTGTTCGACGAAGACGATGGTCGCGCCCTGGTCGCGGATGCGCCGGATCAGCGCCACGGCCTCGTCGATCTCCGACGGCGTCAGGCCCGACAGCACCTCGTCGAGCATCAGCACCTGGGGCCGCGAGGCCAGCGCGCGCGCGAACTCGAGGAACTTGCGCTGGTGCAGGTTGAGCTCTCCGGGCAGTGCCCCGGCGCGCTCGGTGAGGCCGGTAAAGGCCAGCCACTGCCAGGCCTCGGCCTCGGCACTGCGGCGGTCGAGCGAGGCGGCACCGAACATCGCCGGCAGCGCGACGTTCTCGAGCACCGTGAGATGGGCGAAAGGCCTCGGGATCTGGTAGGTGCGCGCCATGCCGCCGTGCGCGATGCGGTGGGCCGGAATGCCCGAGATGCGCCGGCCGTCGAACTCGATCACCCCCGCCGTCACCGCATAGTGGCCGCTCGCGACATTGATGAAGGTCGACTTGCCCGAGCCGTTGGGGCCGAGCAGCCCGAGGATCTCGCCGCGCCGCAGTTCGAGATCGACGCCGCGCAGCGCCTGCACGCCCTTGAAGGACTTGCGCACGCCCCGGGCGCGCAGCAGCACCTCGCCGGCGCCGGCCTCCGGCCGTGGCGACACGGCCGGCCCGCCCGTCGCCAGGGCCGGCGCACGTGCAGGCGCGGGCGCTGCGATCGCCCCGGCGCCGCGCCGCGCGTGCCACCACTTCAGGGCCTGGCCGAGCAGCCCTTCGGGCATGAAGAGGATCACCACGATCAGCACCAGCCCGGTCAGGCCCTTGCCGATGATCGCGGTGTCGCCGCCCGTGAAGGCATAGAGAAGCAGCGTGATCGCGGTGGCGCCGACGATCGGGCCGGCCCAGTGCCGCGTGCCGCCGAGCACCGCCATCAGCACCACCGTGAGCGGCAGCGCGATCGTGAAGGTGTCGCCGGTGGTCACATAGGATATGAAAAGCGCCTGCACGCCGCCGACCACGCCCGCCAGGCCGCAGGACAGCGCGAAGGCGCCGAGCTTGTAGCGGAAGGTCGGCACGCCCATCACCTCGGCGACGTCCTCGTCGTCGTGGATCGCGAACAGGCCGGTGCCGAAGCGCGAGTGGTAGACCACCAGCGCGGCCACCACCGTCGCCAGCGCGACGGCCAGCGCCAGCAGATAGAAGGTGCCCGAGGCGGTGGGACCGATCGCGGGCACCGGCACCGCGCTCATGTAGACGCCCGGGCCGCCGTCGATCGGCGTGTTGAGGATGAGCGTCGCGACCACGAAGGTGGCGGCCAGGGTCAGCAGCGAGAACAGCTCGGCCCGCACCGCCTGGACCCGGAAGGCCACCGCGCCCAGCAGGGTGCCGAACAGCGCGGCCACCAGGCCGGCGGCCGGCAAGGTCCACAGGAACGGGATGTCGAAGCGGGTCGCCAAGGTCGCCGTGGTGTACATGCCGATGCCGAAGAAGGCGCCGTGGCCGAACGAGAAATAGCCAGAGTAGCCCGACAACAGGTTCCACGAGGTGGCGAGCGCGATCCAGTGCAGCACCAGGTAGAGGATCGACTCGTAGAAGGCCGGCAGCCCGAGCCACGGCACCGTGGCCAGGCCCGCGCCGGCCGCCAGGATCACGAGCAGCGAGCGCTTCATCAGGCCACCCTCCCCGGCCGCGCCAGCAGCACCAGCATCAGCAGCGAGAAAGACACCAGCGGCGCCCACGAGGGCGCGGTGACCGCCATCGTCACGGCTTCGGTGACGCCGATGACGCAGCCGGCGATCAGCGGCCCGAGCGGCCGGCCCAGCCCGCCGAGCATCACGGCGGCGAAGACCACGCCGATCCAGGCGTAGATCTGCGACGGCGACAGCGTGTAGGCCAGCGCGATGCATACGCCCGCCACGCCGGCCAGCGCGGCGTTCAGGCCGGACAGCATCAGCGCCAGTGCGTTCTGGTTGACGCCGAAGGCGGCGGCGATCGGGGCGTCCTCGGCGGCGGCGCGCATCGCCTTGCCGAGGTCGGTGCGGCGCAGCGCCACCCACACGGCGATCGAGATGCCGACGCCCAGCCCCAGCGTGATCAGCTCCGGCAGCGGCAGGAACAGCGGCCCGAGCCGCAGCTTGTGCTCCGCATAGCTCGACTCCAGCTTGCGGTAGTCTGCGGTCCAGATCCATTGCAGCAGCGCCTCGATGATCACGGTGACGCCGAAGGTCACCAGCAGCGAGTTGAACGGGCTGACGCGAAAGCGCGTCAGCACCCAGTGCAAGGCCGTGCCGAGCGCGAAGAACAGCGGCACGATGAAGACCAGCGAGAGCAGCGGGTCGACACCGCGCCGGCTCGACAGCTCGTAGGTCAGATAGGCGCCGAGGAAGGCGAGCGCGAAATGCGCCAGGTTGATCTGCCGCAGCATGCCCCACGAGAGGCTCAGGCCCAGGCCCAGCAGGCCGTAGAGCGCTCCGGTGAAGAGGCCCGCGAGGATGGCCTGGGCGAGAAGGGTGGCGCTCGGCAATGCCATCGGCTCAGGCGCCGCGGGTCTGAAGCTTGGCGCCGGGGGCCGCCCATTCGGCCGGCCAGACCGTGACCCACTTGCCGTTCTGCACCTGCTTGACCCGGCTCAGGTCGGCGCCGAAGTTGCCGCGCTCGTTGAAGCGCAGCTTGCCCTGGATGGTGTCGACCTGGTTGGCGCGCAGCCAGGCGGCCATGGCCTTGTCGTCCAGGCCCTTGGTGGCGATCACCGCGGCCTCGATGATCTGCCAGGCCGTGAACGAGGCCGCGGCCTGGGTCTCGACCGCGGTGTCGGGCATTCCGGCGCCGGCTGCGCGCTCGCGGTAGACCTTCACGAACTCGGCCGCCACCGGGTTGTTGGTGAAGGGCGGATGGTCCTCGAAGATGGTCATCGACAACGCCCCGTTGGCCTCGGGCGCCTTCAGCATCGGCGCCGGCGCGGGCACGTGATAGAAGTGGTGCAGCGGCGCATAGTCGATCTTCTTCATCGCGTCGAGCAGCTGGTTGCCCTCGAGGCCGATGGCGCCAGTCCAGATGAAGTCCGGGTTGGCTTCCTTCACGCGGCCGGCGATCGGGCCGAAGTCGCGATTGCCGAAGTCCCACTCGAGGAACAGCACCTCCTTGATGCCGCGCTGCTTGGCCACTTCGCGCGCGCCGAGCGCCACGAAGTGCACCGACGGGAACTTGCTGGTCACGACCGCGATGGTCTTGGGCGGCGCCGACGACGAGGCCAGCGCGGTCAGCACCAGCGCCGGCAGGGTCTTCTCGGGTTCGGGGCCGATCGACCAGGCCGGGAACTGCTGGTCGTACTTGGCCAGGTTCGGGATGCCGAAGGTGTGGTGCACCAGGGTCTTGTTGTAGCGCTGCGCCACGCCCATCGCCGACAGGATGTTGCCGGTGGCGTAGGGCCCGATCAGCAGGTCGACCTTGTCGGCCGTCACGAGCTGCTCGTACAGCGTGCGGGCCAGGTCGGGCTTGGACTGGTCGTCCTTCAGCACCCACTCCACCGGCCGGCCGAGCAGGCCGCCGCGCTTGTTGAGCGAGTCGACATAGATCTCGCCGGTGAGCTTGTGCACCAGCCCGGTGGACGACAGCGGGCCGGTCAGCGCCAGCGTGCCGCCGACCTTGATCGGCGCCCCGCTGGGCTGGGCGCCGGCCTGCGAACTCCACAGTGCGCTGGCGCCGAGGGCGCCGGCCGCTGCCACGAAGGAACGACGGTCCATGTTCATGCTCTGTCTCCTGTAGTTGTTCGGGGAAGCGGTCGGCGGGTGCTTGTCAGTCGCCGTCGACGACCGGGTTCGACAGCAGGCCGACCCCTTCGATCTCGACCTCGCAGACATCGCCGGCCTTCATGAAGATGGGCGGCTTGCGCGCGAAGCCGACACCCGCGGGCGTGCCGGCGATGATGATGTCGCCCGGCTGCAGCGCGAAGGGCTCCGAGCACACCGACACCAGCGTGGCGACGTCGAAGATCATGTCGCGCGTATCGGCCTCCTGGAGCACCTGGCCGTTGAGGCGGGTCTGGAGCCTCAGGCCGGTGGCGCCCGGGGGCAGTTCGTCGGCCGTGACCAGTTCCGGGCCGAAGGCGCCGGAGCGGTCGAAGTTCTTGCCCATCATCCACTGGGCCGACTTGAACTGGTAGTCGCGGATCGAGCCGTCGTTGAAGAGCGAATAGCCGGCCACGTGCTCGAGCGCCTTCGCCTTGTCGATGTAGCGGCCGCCCTTGCCGATCACGACCACCAGCTCGCCTTCGTAGTCGAACTGGGTCGACACGTGCGGGCGCACCAGCGGCTGGCCGTGGCCGACCCACGACGAGGGGAAGCGATGGAACAGCACCGGGTACTTGGGCGGCTCGAAGTTGCCCTCGGCCGCATGGTCGACATAGTTGAGGCCGACCGCGATCGCCTTGGCGGGGGACTGCAGCGGCGGCAGCCAGGCGATGTCCGCCAGCGGAAGCCGCGTCCGCGCCGAGGCGCCGGCGCGCTGCGCCGCGGCCAGGCCTTCGGGCCCGGCGCGCAGCAGCGCGTCGAGGGTGGCGGGCAGGCCTTCGGCCGTGAGGTCGACGACCTCCTGGCCCAGGCGCAGGCCGATGGCGGACTGGCCCTTGTTCTGAAAAGCGATGAGACGCATGGTGCGGTCAACCGTTCCGGATTTCAAAGTTGGTGATGAAGTCCTCGGGCACCGCGGGGCCCCAGGCGTAGAAGGAATCCTCGGGCGGGTGGTCGCCGGAGCGCCACTCGAAATCGCCCGGCACGTAGTCGATGTCGAACGAAAACTCGCTGTAGCTGCCCCACGGGTCCCGCGCGTAGTAGAAGTAGTTCGAGCCCAGCACATGGCGCCCGACGCCCCAGCCGCGCGTGAAGCCGGCCGCGTACATCTGCTCCATGCCGCGCCCGACCTCGTCGATGCTGGCCACGTCCCAGCTCAGGTGATGCAGGCCGGGCCCATCGGACTTCGCCATGGCGATCAGGTGGTGGTCGCTGCCGTGCACGCCGTGCATGAACACCACCAGGTCGGCCGAGCGGTCGGTCAGGCGCAGGCCGAGCGCATCCTCGTAGAAATGGATGGCGCGCGAGACGTCGGGACAGTGCAGCAGCACGTGCGACAGGCGGCGCGGCCGGACCTTCGGAATGCGCGAGCGCGCCAGCGAAGCGCCGGTGCCCAGCGGCACGGGCGGCTCCGGCTGCTTCTCGCTGCGCAGGTCCGGCGTGCTCTTGGCGGCCACCACGACCTGCACCGGGAAGCCGTCCGGATGCTTGACCCACAGGCCTTCGCCGCTGCCCAGGGGATGCGGTGCGCAGCGCTCGACGCCCAGCGTCTCGATGCGCGCGGCAATCGCATCGAAGTCTTCGGCGAAGCAGCCGAAGCGCAGGTACTGGAGCTTCTTCGGCCCCGGCGCCGCATGGACGGACGCCCAGGCATGCGGATGGCCGAGCGTGTGCAGGTCGAGCCGATCGCCGACGCGCTTCGTCTCCAGCCCGAAGGCCTCGTAGAAGCGCACTGCATCGTCGAGGTCGGGGACCGTGAAGACGATGCCGTCCAGCGAATGCACGCCATGAACGGCGGCCCGATACGGGTCCTTCCGGGTACGAAGCTCGATGGCCATGGTCTGTCTCCGGTACTTCTCGCGAAGCTCGAAATAATATATTCTTCAAGACAAACTATATCGACAGACGCTTTATCTATACCTAGGGTTAACAAGGAAGTTCATTCCTTTCGGACCACACATGACAGCGACGAGCGAGCGCCCCCGGGGAATGAGCCAGACACGGCTGGTGTTCGAGCGGCTGCGCACGGCGATCGTCGAGGGGCGGCTGCTGCCGAGCTCGAAGCTCAACATCGCTGCCTTGGCGGAAGAGCTCTCGGTCAGTGCCGGCGCGGTGCGCGAAGGCCTGGCGATGCTCGAGGCCGAGGCGCTGGTGGTGTCGGAGCCGGCCCGCGGATACCGCGTCAGTCCGGTCTCGGCGCTCGACCTGCGCAACCTGGTCGAGGCCCGCATCCAGGTCGAGCAACTCTGCCTCGCCGAAGCCATCCGGCACGGCGACCTGGCCTGGGAGGGGCGCATCGTCTCGGCCCTGCACCGGCTGACGCGCATCGCCGAGCGCGAAGCCGGGCAGCCGCGCCATCTCAATCGCGAATGGGCTGCGAACCACGGCGAGTTCCATCACGCGCTGGTGTCCGGCTGCCCCAACGAATGGCTGCTGAAGATGCACCAGATGCTCTATCAGCAGAGCGAGCGCTACCGCTTCCTGACGGCCCCGCTGGCCGCCACCGAGCGCGACGTCAAGGCCGAGCACCAGGCGATCGTCGACGCGGTGCTCGGCCGCGACATCCCGACCGCCCAGGCTCTGATCGCGCGCCACCTGGACCACACGGCGCAGCTGCTGCTGGACTCGCCGGACCTGAACCAGGCGCGGGAAGCGCAGGCTGGCGTCGCCGGGTGATGTCAGGCTTGCAGGCGGGTGAACTGCGCCCTGGACAGAAGCCGCCTGAAGTCGCTGTCGAAACTGACCAGATGCTCGCCTTGATGGATGACTGCGGCAGCCAGCCACGCATCGGGTACATCGTTCGCGGCGAGCGCATTGTCGGCACACAACTGGCGGAACGCCGGCCACTCGGCCCCTAGCGCCGGTCGCTCCACGCCCGGCGCCGCCAGCAACGCATCGACGAAGCGCAGGGCTTCCGGCGTTGGCGTGGGGTTCAGGAATATCTTCGGATTCGTCACCAGCCGCAGGAAGCTCGCCACCACCATGGGCTGCAGCTGAAGTGGCCTTGCGTGGGTCGCGTCCGCGAGGGCTTGTTCCAGCCAGTTGCGGGCGACCGCATGGTGCGGATGGTCGCTGCGCGACGCAGCAACGAGGACGTTGACGTCAGGCGTCACTGTCGGCGGCGTCCAGCATCGCCTTGTTGCTGAGCCCGTCGAGTCCCGGTGCCAGTCCACCCTTGCCCCGATAGACCGGCAGGCGCGCGGACTTCAGCTGCGGCGGCCGCCCGCGCAATCGCAGTTGCAGACCTTCTTCGATAAGGCGCGTCAGAGTGGTGCGCTGTTGCGCCGCCAAGGCCTTGGCTTCAGCAAGCAGGTTGTCGTTGAGGTTGAGCGTGGTCTTCATGGCTTTCTCTGACCGCCGATACAGATTTCTGTATTTTAGATGCCTCGCACGGAAGAGCAAGAGTCGCCGGCTGATGTCAGGTCGACAGGCGGCCGGCCTGCGCCCTGCCTACGGCCGTGACCGCCGATTGCGACGCTCGGCCTCGGCCGCCTCGTGGTCCTTGACGATGGCTGCGATGACGCTGGCGTCGCGCTGGCGCCGTGAAAGGGCCGGCTGATCGTCGTCGCCTTCAGCGGCCGTGACGACGACGATCTCGTCCACGCAGACCGGCGGGACATCCTCCACCGCGCCGCGCAGCGGCTCCATCAGGTGCGCGGTGCCATGCGGGGACTGCAGGTCGACGAGGATGCGGCGCGCGCCGAAGGTGCGCGCATTGACGTGGAAGAAATCCGCAAGATGGGCGCGCAGCTCCGCCCAGTGGCGCTTGTCCCAGATCACCTTACGGGGCACCGCGCTCAGCGGCAGCGGGAAGAAGGTCGCGGCCTCGTCGCGCTGGTTGATGCGGCTGACGATGGCTTCCACCTGATCGCGCGGAACGCGACGCCGGGTGTAGTGCGGCAAGGGGCCGAAGCCGGAGTCGGCGTAGGTGAGCACGTGGTAGTCGGAAATCGGGCCTTCGACCTTGTTCGACGGGATCCGCACGATTCGCATGGCGCGCGTTTCGCGGCTGTTGCTTCCCATCTCGTCTCCTCTGACATTGCGACGTGCCGGAGTCTGCATGCAGGTGCGGCGCTTGAACATCCGCCATTCGGGGGATGCGTCGAGGCCTTCGGTGGACCGGGGCCGCAGGCGAACCGATACTGTCGCCCTCGCCCATCACCCGCACCCGCATCTCTTCGCAATGACCCAGACCACCCTTCGCGCTGCAGTCCCCGGCGACGCCGCGCGCTGCTTCGAGATCGAAAGCACCGCCTACGAAGGCGACGAAGCCGCCACGCTGGCAAAGATCGCCAAGCGCATCGACGTGTATCCGCAGGGGTTCCTGGTGTTGGAGGTCGACGACGAGATCGTCGGCTTCATCAACAGCGGATGCGCCGACGAGGTCGCGATGTCCGACTCGGCGTTCAAGGAACTCGTGGGGCACGATCCTGCTGCACCCAAGGTCGTCATCATGTCGGTGGCCGTGGCGCCGACCCGGCAGGGACGGGGCTTCTCGAAGCTTCTGATGGCCGAGTTCCTGCGGAGGATGCGGGCTGCAGGCAAGCGCGAGGTCCACCTGATGTGCAAGCAACGCCACATCGAACTCTACAGACGCATGGGCTACGACTACGTCAAGCCATCCGCCTCGAACCACGGCGGCGTGTCCTGGCATGAAATGATTCAGCGGCTCTGAGAGAGCGTCCGCCCGGGCGCAGGCACCGCCTGCGCACCCGAAGCGATGCGCAGGCGGAACTCCGACGGCGCACAGCCGACCTCGGCCTTGAAGAAGCGGCTGAAATAGGCGGCATCCTCGAAGCCGAGCTGCAAGGCGGCCTCCGAGACCGTCATGGGCGTATGGGCCAGGATGCGCTTGGCTTCCAGCACCACGCGCTCGTGCAGCAGCGCCAGCGCGCTGGTGCTGGCCACCGCCCTGCAGACGCGGCTCAGGTGGTCGGCCGTGACATCCAGGGCCTGCGCATAGAAGGCCAGCGGCCGGTGCTCGTGGAAGTGCCGCTCCAGCAGGGCCCGGTAGCGCTGCACCAGAGTGTCGCGCAGGGCCTGGCGCCGGCCGATGCCGGTGGCCGCGATCTCCTGGCGCAGGAACCACAGGGCCAGCAGCACGACCTGGGACTGCAGCGCCTCGGCGCGGCCGATGCGCTGGGACTGGAACTCCTCGGCCAGCGCGGAGAAATGCCGGGCGCAGGCCGCCGCGTTGTCACCCAGGTGCGTGGCATCGAGCACCAGCGTCTGCGCCAGCCGCTGCGCCACCACCGGCGAGTGCGCGCACAGGGACGCCAGTGCGCTGCTCGGCACCGTCACCTGCGTGCCGACGCTGTCGGGCTCGTAGTCGAAACCGTGCACCACCCCGGGCGCCACCATCAGCGCCACGGGCGCCCGCAGCGCATGACGCTCGCCGTCGAAGGTGCCGACCAGCGCCCCGGCGGTCAGGAGCTGGAACTGGTGCAGTTCCTCGTGCCGGTGGGCCGGAATTCTCCAATGGTGCTGCTGGGCGCGGACACCGATCGCCTCGACGTGCAGGCTGTCCTCCGGCATGAAGTGGCGCACTTCGCGGAACGGGACGACGAGGAGGTTGCTGGGCCGCATGGTTGTGTCCCCTTGGAGGCCGGAAATCTACAAGAACCCCTCCTGTTCGTCCATGGTGGAAAGTCCGCCGTCTCCCTAAGCTGGACCCCGTTCATCAAGAAACACCGGAGACAAGCATGTGGAATCGACGTGAGCTGCTGCAACGCAGCGCGGCCCTGTCCGGCCTGGCCAGCCTGGGCCTCGGGCGCCCGGCATGGGCCCAACTCAACGGCAACGCCGTCATCGTCTCGGGCTTTCCGGCCGGCGGCATGGGCGACAACGTGGCGCGGCCGGTGGCCGAGCGGCTGCGCGGGCGCTACGCGACCAGCCTGATGGTCGAGGCCCGCACCGGCGCCGGCGGCCGCATCGCGGTCGAATACGTGAAACGGGCCGCGCCCGACGGCCTGACCATCCTGCAGATCCCGAGCTCGCCCATGACGCTCTATCCGCACACCTACAAGAAGCTCAACTACGACCCCCTGACCGACTTCGCGCCGGTCTGCTCGACCGTGACCTACGCCTTTTCGTTCACCGCCGGGCCGGGCCTGCCGGCCGAGATCAAGACGGTGGCCGACTACGTCGCCTGGGCCCGCGCCAATCCCAAGCTGGCGACCTACGGCATCCCGGCCGCGGGCTCGGCCCTGCACTTCGCCGGCATGCTGCTGCAGAAGGCGGCCGGCATCGAGATGACCAGCGTCGCTTATCGCGGCGGCGCGCCGCTGCTGAACGACCTGCTCGGCGGCCAGGTGCCGGTGAGCTTCAACGTGGTCGGCGAGGTGATGCCGCACGTGCGCTCGGGCAAGCTGCGCTCGCTGGCCATCACCAGCGCACAGCGTTCGCCCTTCCTGCCGGAGGTGCCGACCTTGATCGAGCAGGGCTACAAGAACATCGCGGTGCAGGAGTGGCTCGGCTGGTTCCTGCCGGCCAGGACGCCGGCCGACGTGGTGCTGCGCCTGAACACCCTGGTCGGCGAGGCGCTGCAGGTGCCCGATTTCGTGGCCGCACTCGCCACCTACGGCCTGCAGCCGATCCACCAGTCGCCCCAGGAGTTCGCGCAGATGGTCAAGGCCGACTACGAGAAATGGGGCCCGATCGTGCGCTCCACCGGCTTCACCGCGGAGGACTGAGCACCGTGCCTCGCCTCACTGCAGCCCAGGCGCTGGTGCGCCTGCTGGCGATCGAGCAAGTCCCTTTCGCCTTCGGCATCGTCGGCGGCAAGCTGGCGCCGCTGATGCACGCCCTGTCGCAACAACAGGCGGTGCGCTTCGTCGGCGTGCGCCACGAGGCGAGCGCGCCGATGATGGCCGCCGCCGTCCACGCGGGCTCGGGCCGCATGGCCGTGGCGGTCGGCGAGATGGGGCCCGGCGGCCTCAACCTCGCATCCGGCATGGGCGTGGCGCTCAACAACAACCTGCCGCTGCTGGCCGTCACCACCAACCAGCACCGGGCGGCCGCCTATCCGCACAGCGGCATGTTCATGGACCTGGACACGAAGGCGGTGTTCGCCCCGCTGACCAAGTGGAATGCGGTCGTTCATGACCCGCGCCGCCTGCCCGAACTGGTGCGCCGCGCCTTCCGCGAAGCCCTGTCGGGCCGGCCCGGCCCGGTCCACCTGGACATTCCGCAAGACGTGCTGGCGGCCACGACCGACTACCCCGACGACGAGTTCGCACTGCCGCCGGAGCGCTACCGCGCCACCCTCGGCCCCCGCCCGGCGGCCGAGTCGGTCGCCCGCGCGGCGGCCCTGCTGCGCGCTGCGCGGCGTCCGCTGGTGGTCGCCGGCGGCGGCGTGGTGACCAGCGGCGCCGTCGACGCCGTGCGCACCCTCGCCGGCCTGCTCGGCGCGCCCGTGGTGCCGACCCAGATGGCCCTCGGCGTGGTCGCCAGCGACAGCCCGCACTTCATCGGCCATGGCGGCCTGATCTCGGGCGACGCGCTGCGCGCGGCCTTCGAGCAGGCCGACGTGGTGCTCGCCGTCGGCTGCCGCTTCTCGTCCTGGATGTGGGATGCCCGCGGGCCCCTGGCGCGCCGCCACCACCGCACCATCAGCATCAACACCGACCCGTCCGCGCTGGGCCATCCGGTGCTCCACGAAGTGGCGATGCAGGCCGATGCGCGGCTGGCGCTGCAAGACCTGCTGGCCGCCCTCGCGGCCGAGGGCCCGGAGCGAACGCCGGACGTCGGCTGGCTCGCCGGACTGCGCGAGGTCCGCGCCCGCTACGTCGAAGGCCTGGCCGCGATGGCGCGCGACCCGGACCCGACGATGCATCCCGCGGCCCTCGCCAAGGCCATTGCCGATGCGCTTCCGGGCGATGCGCTGGCGGTGTTCGACGGCGGCCACACCACCTTCTGGAGCAACGATTTCACGCCGGTCGATGCGGTGCGCACGCGCTTCCACGAGCCCGGCATGAGCCACCTCGGCTTCGGGCTGCCGTACGCGCTGTCGCTGCAGCTGCAGCATCCGGACCGGCCGGTGTTCAACATCACGGGCGACGGCTCCTTCGGCTTCACGCTGAACGAACTCGACACCGCGCGCCGCGCCGGGCTGCCGGTGGTCTGCATCATCCACAACAACGCCGCCTGGGGCATCATCCGTTCGGGCCAGCGGGCACAGCTCGATTTCGAATTCGCGACCAGCCTCGAAGGCACCGACCATGCGGCGATCGCGCGCGGCTTCGGCTGCTTCGGCGAAACCGTGACCCGTGCGGAGCAGTTCGCGCCGGCCCTGGGCCGGGCGCTGGCCTCGGGCCTGCCGTCGGTGCTGGACTGCCGCACGCGTTTCGTGTCGCATCCCGCCGCGCCGGCCTTCGGCAGCATGAACCGCTTCGGCTTCGAGGCGTTCATGCCGGTGCCCGCCCCGGGCTGACTTCTTCCACCTTGCACCTTCTCACCATGGCCTCACTGACCCTCGCCCAAGCCAACCAGATCATCGCCGCCGCGCTCGCGCATTCGAAGCAGGCCGGCTACCAGCCGATGGGCATCGCGGTCCTCGACGACGCCGGCCACCTCAAGGCCTTCGCGCGCGAGGACGGCGCCAGCATGTTCCGCTTCGACGTCGCCCAGGCGAAGGCCTGGGGCGCCGTCGGCATGGGCGTATCGAGCCGCCAGCTCGGCGAGCGGGCCAAGGGCAACCCGAACTTCTTCGTCTCGCTGGCCGCGACGTCGGCCGGCCGGTTCCTGCCGCAGACGGGCGCGGTGCTGATCAAGGACGCCCAGGGCCGGGTGCTGGGCGCGGTGGGTGCGAGCGGAGGCACCGGCGACGAAGACGAGGCGATCTGCATCGCGGGGGTTCAGGCAGCGGGTTTCGCTGTGTGATCAGGAAGCCGCCCGCCGCGGCTTCGGCTTTGCCTTGACGCCCGCCGCATTGAGGGCGACCGCGGCCCGCACCAGCGTCTTGAACGCCCCTGCGTCGACCTGCTCGCCCTCGCCGATGTCGATCGCGCGCCGCACGTTGCCGTCCAGGCTGGCGTTGAAGAGCTTGGCGGGGTCTTCCAGCGAAGCCCCCTTGGCGAAGGTCAACTTCACTTTCGCCTGGTAGGACTCGCCGGTGCAGAGGATGCCTTCGTGCGACCAGGTCGGCGTGCCCATCCACTTCCATTCCTCGACGACCTCCGGGTCGGCCTCCTTGATCAGCTGGCGCATCCTGCCCAAGGTCTGGCCGCGCCAGTCGCCGAGCTCGGCGATCCGCTGGTCGATCAGCTCGGAGGGCGACAGGCCCGCGGTCGATTCCGGTTTCTTCATGCCAGGGGGAGTTCTCGCAAGAGGTTGCTGCGGACCCAGGTGAAGGCCCCGGCGCGGAGATTGCCCGCCTGCCACTGGCGGAACTCGGGATCGGCCGACAGCGGGTCCGTGACCTTGGCGTAGGCCGCTGCGTTGTCGAACTCCACGGTCAGCACATAGTTGCCCAGTTCGCCCGCCGCCACCGTCCACAGCCGGGGCTGGGGTGCACCGTGCTTCTTCCAGAGCGCCGCACCCACCTTCATCGCATCGATGACGGCCGCGAGATCGGCCCCGGGGTTGGGTCGCAGCACGTAGCGCGCTTCGTAGGCCATGGATGTCTCCTTCATCGCAGAAAGGACGCTCATTGGAGCACCTGGGCGCCCGCGGGGCAACCGGCGCAGGCCAGCGGCAGGCTCAATCGGAGACGGCAGCGCAGCCCTCGACGAAGCGGACGTCGGCGATCCAGTTGCGCCGCCTGCGCGCCAGCCGCGTCTCGACGTCCTCGCCTTCGAACGACACCGGCTGCGGGCGAAGAAGCGACGGCGACACGTTGTCGAACGCGTTGACGTTCACGACGGCATAGAGGTGCTCGTCGAGCAGGCTGGTCACCAGGGGAACGACGCCGCATCGCGCGCAGACATGAAACCGGGCCGTGCGCGTGCCGAAGAAGTAGCTGGAGACGAGCGACGGATCGTCCACGGTCACCCGCAGCACCCCGCCGGGGTTGGAGGTCCAGACCCCGCGGTGCTTGGTGCAGAACGAGCAGCCGCACGCCCGCGCCGGGATCTCGGTCGGCTGCGGCTCCCAGCCGAGTTCGAAAGTTGTGTTGCCGCAGTGGCAACCGCCTGTGATGACCATGATCGCCTCCTGTCACATGAGAACCTTCAGCAGCCGGGCGAGCAGCTCCTGCGCCGAGAACATCGTGAGCGTCAGCGGCAGCAGGGGCAGCAGCGTGGTGACTGCCAGGTGCAGCACGGTCTTCAGGGTGAACGGCGCCCAGCGCATGTCCTCGACGATCGCGAAGCTGTTGCCCATGTCGGCCAGCGCCTGGATGTCCGGACTGCCGATCAGCGCCTCGTCGGGCCGCGCCCCGCCGCGCAGCCATTTGTGGTCGAACTCGCGCGCATAGCGCTGCGCCAGCGTGCCGTACTCGCGGCGGCCCCTGTTTTCGGTCGCCTCGAGCTGGGCACTGAAGGCGCACAACGGCCCGAGGATCACGCACACCATCAGGGCGACCACCCCGGCGATCTCGACCTCGAACTCGAGCAGGCTGGCGCCACCGAAGAAGATCCGGTCGGCGATCATGCCGGCCAGCAGCACGCCCTGGGCGAACAGGAAGGGCGCGAAGGCCACCCGCACCAGCGAGAGAAAGCCGAGTCCCCCGCAGCGGTCGGGATGGGTCGGCATCAGGTCCAGCCGGATGCGCGACACCTGCCAGAGAAAGCGGGCCCAGATGAACAGGCGGAAGTACCACCGCAACAGCAGGAACTGGAACAGCGGCAGGCTCACGCAGGCCAGCCACCAGCCCGCGGCCGTCAGCCTGAGCTGCCCGTCGGCGACGACGCCATACCAGCTCGAGACGTCGAGCGTCAATCGCGTTCGCCAGACCACGAACACGCCGATGCCGTAGACCAGCAGCACGAGGAGAGCTTCCGCCCAGACCGAATTGCGAAGGCGCAGGGCGGACGCGACGGCCAGGTGGAAGCGCCCGCGCGAATCGTCCGGCACCAGGCCGTCTTCCAGGAACTGCCGCGCGACCAGGCGCATGCGCCGATGAACCACCAGCTCGGCCAGAATCAGCAAGGGCAATGCGACCAGCAGGCGGGCATGGAGTTCGAGATCGCGCAGGAACGGCAGTTCGATGCTGCCCCAGGCCCGTCCTTCGACCACGGATATCAGCAGCAGCGGGGCCCAGGCGAGGAGCACCGCGGCCAGCGCGCGGCGGTGCGGCATGTTGCCGACCGCGTCCGACAGGTGCGCGCGCCGCCAGAGTTGGAACAGGGGCCCCCCCAGGACCAGGGAAAAGTCGTCCGATTCGAGCTGGCGCAGCTCGTCGATGCTCGGCGTCGCAGGGGGCATGGCTCGGAACCTCCGCAATCGGTGCAGCATCCTACACGGCGCCCATGGCGGGGTCCCGGGCATTCACATTCACGATCCGTTCACCCTCATCGCCAAGAATCGCGCAACTTTTTTTGCCCGCACCCACGCCCGCGCCCGCGCCGATCGCCGGGCGGCCGCTTTCCCCTTTCTGCATCCAATGTCCAGGCACACCTGGGTTCGCACCTGCGCCTTTCTCTGGGGCGCCGTCGTCTTCATGCCCGTCGGGCTCAACTACGCCGGCGCTGTCTTCCTCATCATCGCGATGCTGGCCGGCGGCCCGCTGCCCGAGCGCCTCGACCGCCTGCGCACGCACCCGCTGCGCTGGCCGATCGCGGCCTTCCTGCTGTGGACCCTGGCCGTGCTGGCGTTCGGCCCGCGCTATCCCGGGACGCCGGTCGAGCTGGGGCACGGCTTGCGGATCGCGACCACCATGGTGCTGCCGATCCTGCTGTCCGATGAAGAAGCCGCCTGGGGCCTGCGCGGCTTCTTCGCCGGAGCCCTGCTGGCGCTCACGGTGATGCTGCTGACCTGCGCCTTCGGCCTGCCCGACCTGCCGCTGTGGCACAACCTGACGACGATGAAGGGCAACAAGTCGATCAACGACGCCCTGCTGTTCGCGCTGCTCGGCGCGTCGGCGGCGACCTGGGCGCTGGCGCTGCCGCGCACCACGCCGAAACGGCTCGCCTGGCTGGCGGCCGCTTTCGCCGCGACCCTGGGCTGCGCGGTCATCGTGACGCTGGCGCTGCCATCGCGGACCTCGCTGATCGCCCTGTTCGTCGCCGTGCTCGGCGCCTGCGTGCATCAATGGCGCCTTCGGCTGCGCGCGCTCGCCGTGTCGCTCTGCGTCGTCATGATCGCCGCCGGCGGGCTGATCTCGCAGGCGCCATCGGCGCAGGAGAAGTTCAAGCTCGGCGTACAGGAAATCGAGGCCGCCCAGGCCGGCGCGGTGTCGGAGGGCAGCTGGGTGGTGCGCTTCTACATGTACCGCGAGACCTCGCGCATGATGATCGAGCGCCCCTGGGCCGGCTGGGGCGTCGGCAGCTGGACCAGCGAATGGCACCGCCGCGCGCCGAGCCTGCTGCACGACTACAACATGCCGCACAACGACTTCCTGTGGATGGGCTCGCAGACCGGCGTGCCGGGGCTGCTGGCGCTGGCACTGGTCTTCGCGACCGGCCTGGGCATGGCCTGGCGGCGCGCCGACCTCGCCGGGCGGCTGGCCTTCGTCGCGATGCTGGTGCTGCTGGTGGCGACCAGCGTCAACTCGGCCAACCGCGACGCGGCGATCGGACTCAGCCTGCCCTGGATCGTGTTCCTCTACCTTCGGCGCGCACACGGCGCTTCGCCGGCGCTTGCAGGCGATCGACCCGCAGGCGATCCCGTTCGTCGGTGACGCTGCGCGCGGCCAGCCACACCGCCCCGGCGGCGGCCAGCCCGCCGGCACCGCTCAGCAGGAACAACAACAGGATCTGGTACTTGGCCGCTTCCAGCGGGTCCATGCCGGCCAGCAGCTGGCCGGTCATGATGCCCGGGAGCGTGATGATGCCGGCCGCCGACATCTGGTTGACGAGGGGGATCATGCCGCGGCGTATGGCGGCCTGCACCGTCACGGCCAGGGCCTGCCGGGCGCTGTCGCCGAGCGCCAGCCGGGCCTCGATCGCCGAGCGCCGGGCCCGCACGTCCTCGAAGAAGCTGTCGAGCCCGAGGCTGGCCGAATTCAGCACGCTGCCGAGCACGATGCCCATCAGCGGAATGGCATAGCGCGGGTCGTGCCAGGGCACCGGCCTGATCGCGGTCGTGAGCGCCAGCGCCACGGTCACGATGCCCGACACGGTCACCACCAGCGCACCGATGCGAAAGTTGCCGCCGTTCGCCAGCCGCTGCCGGGGCCGCACCGCGACCTCTCGGGCCGCGGCGAGGATCATCAGCGCGACGATGCCCAGCGTGGCGGGCGCCGAGGAGGCCGCGAAGACCGCGCGCAGCACCAGGCCCACCAGCAGCAGCTGGACGACCATCCGGAACGCCGACCACAGCAATTGCCGATGCACCTGCAGGCCGAGCGCGAGCGACGCCGCCGCATTGACCAGCACCAGCAGGGCGGCCACGCCGACGTCGAGCGTGTCGAGGTGGATCGTCATGCCGGGTGCAGCGCGCCGTCGATCATGTCGAACGCGCGCTGCCCCAGGCGCGCCGCCTGCTCGCGCGAATGCGTGACCAGCAGCACCGCCAGGCCGCCGTCCATGCGCTGGCGCAGCAGGGCCTCCACCGCCGCGGTCGACGCCGCATCCAGCGAAGCGGTCGGCTCGTCCAGCAGCAGCACGTCGGGGCCGACCGCGAGCGAGCGTACCAGCGCCAGACGCTGGCGCTCGCCGGTCGACAGGCGAGCGATGTCGACGTCCATCAGATCGAGCGAAAGGCCCAGCATCGGCAGCAGGGCATGGACCTGCGCGAGGTCGCCGGGCCGGAAATGCGCGGCGGCATCGGGTGCCCACCAGGCCGGTTCGGCCGCCTGGTAGACGACGCGCCGCCGCCATTGCGGGCCGCTGGTGCGGTCGCGGTCGAGGCCGTCGAGCGTGACCGCTCCGGTGCCGACGTCCATGTCGGCGATCAGCCGCAGCAGCACGCTCTTGCCGGCGCCGGACGCGCCCAGCACGGCCACGCATTCGCCGCGCGCCAGGTCCAGATCGAACGGGCCGCCGAAGTCATTGGCCAGTTGCCTGACGCGGAGCATGGCGGCAATGTAGGGCCAGAGGATGAAAGGCGGCTGAACACCGCCTGACCCGCGGACGGGGTCCGGCCGTTCAGGTTTCGTGCAGGTGGCGGACATAGCATCCAAGGCGCCACTTCCAGTGTCATCCTTCTGACCAAGCGGTCGGCCGCGGAGGCCGAGCCACTGCGCCGCATATCATCGACATGCGCCGCCGAGGCGACGATGTTGCGATGCAGCACCGGCCCGGATGTACATCCAATGTATTCATGAATCACCCGATCGATCGAGGTACGTACCACCCCGCACCGCCCCTCGTGGACCAGCGACCGCTTTCTCGCGGCATGCTGGCCCTGCTGCTCGCCCCGTTGGCGGTGATCTGGTTCGGCTCGCTCGGCATGCGCTCGCTCATCAGCCCCGACGAGGGCCGCTACGCCAGCATCGCCTGGGAGATGATGCGCAGCGGCGACTGGATCACGCCGCGCCTGAACGGGCTGCTCTATTTCGAGAAGCCGCCGATGCAGTACTGGCTCAGCGCGCTGTTCCTGCACCTGTTCGGCCTGAACGAGTTCGCCGCCCGCCTGTGGCCGGCGCTCGCCGGTTTCCTCACGGTGCTCGCTGTCGGCGCGACGGCCTCGCGGCTGTGGGGCCGGGAGACCGGCATCCGCACCCTGGCGATCGCGGCGTCGATGACCTGGGTCTTCGGCAACGCTCATTTCCTGACCCTCGACGCCGGCCTGACGCTGTTCCTCACGATCGCGCTGTGCGCCGTCCTGATCGCCGAGAACGTTCCCGCGACACCCGCGGTGCGCCGCAACTGGATCTGGCTCGCATGGGCCGCGATGGCCGGCGCGGTGCTCAGCAAGGGGCTGGTCGGGATCCTGATCCCCGGCGCGACGCTGGTCCTGACCTGCCTCTGGCGCCGGGACTTCGGTCCCTGGCGCCGGATGCACTGGTGGTCCGGACTGCTGATCTTCCTGGCGCTGGCGGCGCCATGGTTCGTGCTGGTGTCGATGCGCAATCCGACCTTCGCCCAGTTCTTCTTCATCCACGAGCATTTCGCGCGCTACCTCACCAAGGTCCACCAGCGTGAAGGCGCCTGGTGGTACTACCTGCCGCTGCTGCTCGGCGGGATGCTGCCCTGGACCAGCGCGCTGCCATGGCTCGGCCCCCGGCGCGCGGGCGACGCGCCGCCGCGCGGCGTCGCGCCGGCCGACTTCCTGTTCGTGCACTCGGTCTTCATCCTGCTGTTCTTCAGTGCCAGCGGTTCGAAGCTGCCCTCCTACATCCTGCCGATGTTCCCGGCACTGGCCCTGCTGATCGGCCTGCGGCTGCAGCAGGCCAGCCCGCGCGCGCTGCGCGCCCACCTGCTGGTCCCGATCCTGGTCTGGTCGATCGCGCTGGTCGCCTCGACGCAGAGCGCCCGGGTGGCCTCCCATTCGACGCCGGCCGAGATCTTCGCCCAGCTCGGCGTTGGCATCCGCTGGGGCGCCGCGGTCTTCCTCGCGTTCGCGGCGTTCGCCTGGTGGGCCCTGCGGCGGCGCGGCGTCACGCTGGCCATCGTCAGCCTGGCGCTCGGCCATCTGATCGGGATGACGATGGTGATGGCGGCCCACAACGCCTACGGACAACTCAAGAGCGCGGCGCCCATCGTGTCGGCATTGGAGCCGGTGCTGCGGTCCGGGGCGCCGATGTTCGCGGTCGGGATCTACGACCAGACGCTGCCCTTCTACCTGCGGCGGGACGTCGTTCTGGTCGACTACGAGGACGAATTCGCCATGGGCCAGGTGCTGGAGCCCGGTCGCTCGCTGGACTCGCTCGACGCCTTCGCCAGCCGCTGGGAGGCACTGCCGCAGGCCGCGGCCTACATGGACTTCCCGAGCTTCAGCGCGTTGCGCCAGCGCGGCCTTCCGATGCGGGTCATCTTTCAGGATCAACGACGCGTGGTGGTAGCCAGACAATGAAGATCATCGATTTTGCGTGGGTGCTGACCGGCGTCCTGCTCAACGCCGCAGCCCAGCTGCTGCTCAAGGCCGGGGCGCGCAGCGTCGGCGAGATTTCCATGAGCGACGGCAGTGCCGCGCTCTGGCGCAGCGCGACCGGGCTGGCCCAGCACCCCGGCATCCTCGGCGGCCTGACCTGCTACGCGATCAGCGTGGTGGTCTGGATCGTCGCCCTGTCGCGGGTCGAAGTGAGCATCGCCTACCCGATGCTCTCGATCGGCTACATCGTCAACGCGGCGCTGGCCTGGTGGCTGTTCGGCGAACAGGTCAACGCCCAGCGCTGGCTCGGCATCGCAGTCATCGTCGTCGGCGTCATCCTGGTGGCGCGCAGCGGGAGCACGAATTGAACGACATCCCCTTCCTGCCTTTCACGCGCCCTTCGATCGACGAGCGCACCATCGCCGAAGTGTCCGAGGTGCTGCGCTCCGGGTGGCTCACCACCGGCCCGAAGTGCCAGGCGCTCGAGGCCGCCTTGTCCAAGCGCTTCGACGGACGGCCGGTGCGGCTGGTGAACTCCGGCACCGCCTCGCTCGAGCTGGCGCTTCGGCTGTGCGACATCGGCCCGGGCGACGAGGTCATCACCACGCCGATGAGCTGGGTCGCCACCGCCAACGTGGTGCTGGCGGTCGGCGCCACGCCGGTGTTCGTCGACGCCGATGCCGCCACCCGCAACATCGACCTCGACCGCATCGAGGCCGCCATCACGCCGCGCACGCGGGCCCTGCTGCCGGTCGACCTGGCCGGCCTGCCGGTCGACCGGGACCGGCTCAACCGGCTGGCCGCGGCCCATGGCTTGCGCGTGGTCGAGGACGCGGCGCAGTCCTTCGGTGCCCAATGGGGCGGGCGGCCGATCGGCAGCTTCGGCGACCTGGTGTCGTTCAGCTTCCACGCCAACAAGAACATGACCTTCGGCGAAGGCGGCTGCCTGGTGATGAACGACGAGGCCGAAGCGCGGCGCTTCGAGCTGCTGCGGCTGCAGGGGGTCCAGCGGCTGCCCGGCGGCGGCATGGAGGTCGAGGCCTGGGGCGCCAAGGCCAACATGACCGACATCGCGGCGGCGATCGGCCTGGGACAGCTGCGCAGCATCGACGACTTCAATCTGCGCCGACGCCAGCTGGCCCGGCGCTACTTCGAACGCTGGGACCGCTCGCTCGGCTTCGAGCTGCCGCCCGAAGACACGGAACTGCATGGCAACTGGCACATGTTCCAGCCGCTGCTGCCGCGCGCGTTCGCCGCGGCGCGCCCCGACTTCGTCGCCGGCATGAAGGCGCTGGGCTTCGGCGTCGGCGTGCACTACCCCGCGATGCACCTGTTCTCGATGTTCAGGGCCATGGGCCACGCCCGCGGCGATTTCCCGGTCGCCGAGGACATCGGCGAACGCACGGTCACGCTGCCGCTGTTCCCGGCCATGACCGACGCCGACGTCGATCGCGTGTGTGCTGCCGTCACCACCGTGATGGCGGACCTCCAGGAGGCGCGGCCATGACGCCGCTGCAGTCGGTTCCCGGCCACGAGGCCGACCACGACAACGACGACGACATCGACGACGACACGCCCGAGCTCAGCGTCGTGATTCCGGTCTACAACGAGGAGCAGGGCCTGGCGGCGCTGTTCGAGCGGCTCTACCCGGCGCTCGATGCGCTCGGGGTCTCCTACGAGCTGATCTTCATCAACGACGGCAGCCGCGACCGTTCGGCCGCGCTGCTGGCGGCGCAGTTCGAGCGTCGGCCCGACGTGACGCGGGTCATTCTCTTCAACGGCAACTTCGGCCAGCACCGGGCGATCCTGGCGGGCTTCGAGCACTGCCGGGGCGACCGCATCGTCACCCTCGATGCCGACCTGCAGAACCCGCCCGAGGACATCCGCCTGCTGCTGGACGCCATGGACCGCGGCCACGACTGCGTCGGCTCGATCCGCCGCGACCGCCAGGACCAGGCCTGGCGACGCTGGGCGTCCCGGGCCATGAACCGGATGCGCCATCGGCTCACCGGCATCGTGATGACCGACCACGGCTCGATGCTGCGCGCCTACAGCCGCAACGTGGTGCAGCTGATCAACCAGTGCAACGAGATGAACACCTTCATCCCGGCGCTGGCACTGCAGTTCTCGCGCAACCCGGCCGAGGTGGTGGTCGGCCACGAGGAGCGGCACGCGGGTGAATCGAAGTACTCGTTCTACAGCCTGGTGCGGCTCAACTTCGACCTGGTGACCGGCTTCTCGCTGGTGCCGCTGCAGGCGTTCTCGCTGCTCGGGATCGTGGTGTCGATGCTGTCGGCGCTGCTGTTCCTGATCCTGGCGACGCGCCGGGTCGTGCTGGGGCCCGAGGAAGGCGGCGTCTTCACGCTCTTCGCCCTGCTGTTCCTGCTGGTCGGGCTGGCGCTGTTCGGCATCGGCCTGCTGGGCGAGTACATCGGGCGCATCTACCAGGAGGTGCGGGCCCGGCCGCGCTACGTCATCAACGCCGTGCTGGAGCGCAAGCGCCCATGAAGGCCATCGTCTTCGCCTACCACGACGTCGGCGTGCGCTGCCTGCGGGTGCTGCTCGATGCCGGCGTCGAGGTGCCGCTGGTCGTCACGCATGCCGACGCCGCCGGCGAGGCCATCTGGTTCTCCAGCGTGGCTGGCGTGGCGGCGGCGCACGGCCTGCGCTGCGTGACGCCCGCCGACCCGCACCTGCCGGAACTGCTGGCCGAGGCGGCCGCATCGACGCCCGACTTCCTGTTCTCGTTCTACTACCGCCACATGCTCAAGGCGCCCTGGCTGCAGCTGCCGAGCCGCGGTGCCTTCAACATGCACGGCTCGCTGCTGCCGCAGTACCGCGGCCGGGCGCCGGTGAACTGGGCCGTGATCGAGGGCGCGACGCAGACCGGCGCCACCCTGCACCGCATGAACGAGAAGCCCGACAACGGCGCCATCGTCGACCAGTGCGCGGTGCCGATCCTGATCGACGACACCGCCCACGAGGTGTTCGGCAAAGTCGTCGTCGCGGCCGAGATCGTGCTGGCGCGAAGCCTGCCGCTGATGCTCGCCGGGACCGCCGTCGAGCGCCCGCAGGACCTCTCGCAGGGCCGCTACTTCGGCGGCCGCAAGCCGGAAGACGGCCTGATCCCGGGCAGCGCCAACGCCCTGCAGATCCACAACCTGGTGCGCGCCCTCGCGCCCCCCCACTACCCGGGCGCTTTCTGCCACATCGGCGGGGAGCGCATCCGCATCGACAGCACCCGCTTCGCCGAACGGCCGCGGCGGGCACCCGGCGCCGGCCTTCGGCTGGCGAGCGAGGCCGGCGTGCTCTGGCTGCTGGCCGCCGACGGCAGCACGCTCGAAGTGCTGGCCGCGCAAGGCCCTGCCGGCGCGATCGACGCGGCCGGCTTCGAACGCCGCTTCGGTGCGCCCTGCGTGCCGGTCGACCATTGAATCATCCCCAACCCACGGATCGCCCCATGCTCAAAGTCCTCATCCTCGGCGTCAATGGCTTCATTGGCCACCATCTCACCCGCCACATCCTCGAAACCACCGACTGGCACGTCTACGGCATGGACATGCAGACCGACCGGGTCCGGCCGTGGCTGGGCGACCCGCGCTTCCATTTCTTCGAAGGCGACATCACGATCAACAAGGAGTGGATCGAATACCACGTCAAGAAGTGCGACGTCGTGCTGCCGCTGGTGGCGATCGCCACGCCGGCCACCTACGTGAAGCAGCCGCTGCGCGTCTTCGAGCTCGACTTCGAGGCCAACCTGCCGATCGTGCGGCAGTGCCTCAAGTACGGCAAGCGGGTGGTTTTCCCCTCGACCAGCGAGGTCTACGGCATGTGCGAAGACGAAGCCTTCGACCCCGAATCGTCGAACATGGTCTACGGCCCGATCAACAAGCCGCGCTGGATCTATGCCGCCGCCAAGCAGCTGATGGACCGCGTCATCCACGCCTACGGCATGCAGGAAGGGCTGCGCTACACGCTGTTCCGCCCGTTCAACTGGATCGGGCCGGGCCTGGACAGCCTGCACACGCCCAAGGAGGGCTCGAGCCGCGTGATCACCCAGTTCCTGGGCCACATCGTGCGCGGCGAGCCGATCCGGCTGGTGGACGGCGGCAGCCAGCAGCGCGCCTTCACCTATGTCGACGACGGCATCGCGGCACTGGTCAAGATCATCGCCAACGAAGGCGGCGTGGCCGACCAGAAGATCTACAACATCGGCAACCCGGCCAACAACCACTCGATCCGCGCGCTGGCCGAGATGATGCTGGCCCTGGCACGCACGCTGCCCGAATACGCCGAGGCGGCCGCGGCGGTGCGGCTGACCGACGTGTCGTCGGCCGAGTACTACGGCCGCGGCTACCAGGACGTCGCCCACCGCGTGCCCGACATCAGCGCGACCATGAAGGACCTCGACTGGAAGCCGCAGGTCGGCATGCAGGAGGCGCTCGCCAGCCTCTTCGCGTACTACCGGGACGAGGCCGAGGCGGCCGCCGACCTGGCGCTCTGAGACGATGGCGCGCATCGCACTGAAGATCGACGTCGACACCCTGCGCGGCACCCGCGAAGGCGTGCCCCGGCTGCAGGCGCTGCTGCAGCGCGTCGGCGCCGGCGCCACCTTCCTGTTCAGCCTCGGACCCGACCACACCGGACGGGCCATCCTGCGCGTGTTCCGGCCCGGCTTCCTGAGCAAGGTGGCGCGCACCTCGGTGGTCGAGCACTACGGCGTGCGCACGCTGCTCTACGGCAGCCTGCTGCCGGGGCCCGATATCGGGAAGCGCGAAGCCTCGACCCTGCGCGCGGTGCGCGACGCCGGCTTCGAGGTCGGCGTGCATTGCTGGGACCACATCGACTGGCAGGACCACCTGACGCAGCGCGATGCGGCATGGACGCTGCGCCAGATGGCGCGCGCGGTCGAGCGGCACACGCAGATCTTCGGCAGCGCCCCGCGCCTGCACGGCGCCGCCGGATGGCAGTTCAACGCGGCGGCCGCGCAGGCCGAGACCGCGCTCGGCATCGCGCTGGCGTCGGACACGCGCGGCGAGGGGCCGTTCATCCCGGTGGCCGACGACGGGCGCGTCATCGGCCCGCCGCAGTTTCCGACCACGCTGCCCACCCTCGACGAGCTGATCGGCATCGACGGCCTCGATGCGCAGAACGTCCACGCCCACCTGCTGGGCCTCACGGCCGCTTCCGACCGCGACCAGGTCTACACGCTGCACGCCGAACTCGAGGGCATGAAGCTCATGCCGGTGTTCGAGCGCCTGCTGCAGGGCTGGCAGGCCCAAGGGCACCAGCTGGTCACGCTCGGCGATCTCGCCGCGGCGGTCGATCGCTCCACCCTGCCGCGGCACCGGCTGCAGCAGGGCGAGGTGGCGGGGCGCTCGGGGCTGCTGGCGGTGCAGGGTGCGGCCTGGACGCCGGCTGGCGCTGCGGCCTGACTAAGGCGCCGCGGCCGACGGCAGCCGGCCCAGCAACGCATCG
This sequence comes from Variovorax sp. J31P179, assembly GCF_030316985.1. NCBI lineage: Bacteria > Pseudomonadati > Pseudomonadota > Betaproteobacteria > Burkholderiales > Comamonadaceae > Variovorax > Variovorax sp. J31P179. The sequence continues at coordinate 275,268 of NZ_JASZYL010000009.1, forward strand.
GCAAAGGCCTCGGGACTCTCGATGTGCGGTATGTGCCCCACCTGAGGCAGGACCGTCAGCGTCGCCTGCGGAATCCAGCCTTGCAGCGCACGCGCCTGCGGCAGCGGCGTGATGCTGTCCTGCTCGCCCCACAGCAGCGCCACCGGCAGGCCGCCGGCGGCCCAGCCGCGCAGCTTCGCGGGGTCGAGGCTGGCGGCGTTCTCGCAGGCCGACACCGCGAACGCCTGCGCCCAGTCGCCGAGGCTCGCCGTGAAGCCCTGGCGTTCGAAAGGCACCCGGTAGGCGGGGACGAGCGCGTCGGTCACCGCGTCCTTCCAAAAAACGAACTGCTTCAGCAGCGTGCCCGTCAGTCCGGGCCAGGTCGCGGTCGCGCCGACCAGGGCGGTTCGAAGATCGCGGTGCGCCAGCAAGCCGGGGCCGCCGGCCTCGCAGACCGGCGCTTCGCCCATCGGGCCCAGCCCCAGCGCCGGATCGACCAGCACCAGCTGGCGCACCCGCCCCTGCGCCTGCAGCGCCGCCTCGAGCGCGGGCCCGGCGCCGAACGAATGGCCGACCAGGACCACCGGCGCCCCGAGGCTGTCGATCAGGCCGAGGACACGCCGCGCCTGCGCCGCGCGCGAGTAGTCCGGGCCGGCACCCGTCAGCGCCGGCTTCGACAGCCCGAACGGCGGCAGGTCGACGGCCACGACGCGCCACCCGGCCTCGCTCAACGTCCGGGGCAGCCCGAACCAGGTGCCGCTCCAGGCACCGGTGCCGTGCAGCAGCAGGAGCGTCGGGGCCTTGGCCTCCCCCCACTCCTGCACATACAGCGCGGCATCGCCGGCAGGCACCCAGCGGCCCTGCCCGCCGGCCAGCTGCTCGACCGATTTCGTCTCCCGCGCTGCGCGTGCGCCGTGGGCGTAGGCGATCCATCCCGCGGCCGCGACGAGGACGGCACCGACGAGCAGCAGCGCGAGCGCCGCGCAGCGCAGGACCGTCGAGGCGACCGTTCTAGAAGTCGTAGACATGCTCGATGGCACTGCCGCCCAGCCCCGACTCGACCTGCCGCAGCAGGCCGCCGAGCCGGTCGATCGGCGTGGCCAGCACCACTCTCACGGTGCCCGGCCGCGTGAGGATCGGCTGCACGAACAGCACCCGCGCCGTCGCGCCGGGCGGCGGCGACCATTGCGCCGGCACCAGCAGGCTGGCGACGACCTCGCCGCGGTTGCCGGCGATCTCCCTGAAGTCGATCCCCTGGCCCGCGAGCCAGCGGCTGTAGGCCGTGAAGCCCTCGTAGCGCGGGATCGTCGCCAACACGCCTGCGGCGCCGGTTTCGAGCAGCGCGTAGTCGGGGTGCGCGGCATCCCTGGCCGGCGCCCCGCTGAGGACCACGGCCGTGACCGGCAGCGGCGCGTCATAGATGGCGTGGGTACCGAGCTTGATCGCCTGCGCATAGCCGGCCTTCACCAGCAGCTCGGTCGTCAGCGCGAACCGGCGCTCCCAGCGCCGGAGCAGGTTCGGCCCCGACAGCGGCAGGCCCTCCGCCCACATTCGGCGAAGCTGGGCGCCGAAGTCGAACAGGTACCAGGGGTCGACCCGGATGAAGTCCACATAGGCCTGCGCATAGCGCGCCGCGAAGACTTCTTCGGGCACTGGCGCCGGGCCCGACCGCGTGGCCTCCGCGAGCCTGCCGACCGTGTGCTCGTAGGCGCCCTTGACCGCGTACTCGACCGTGGTGCTGGTGCCGATCACCATCACCATGAGGTGATAGCCGCCATTGAACGGATAGTTGCCGAGCTCGCGGCCGACCGCCCGGTAGCCCTGCCAGAACTGGCCGATGTGCGAGAACAGCGGAAAAGCACTGGGCGGCCGTCCGCTGGCCAGGTAGGCAGCGTACTCGGCCGGGCTGTGCACCAGGTACCACTCGGGGAAGGTCAGGAAGGTCTGGTCGGGGGTCCGCTGGTGGACCGGCGGCGTGGCGGCTTCCGCCGCGGCGGCCCCGCCGTGGAACGACGCGAGCGCGAGGCCCGCGAACACCAGTGCGAGCAGAGGCCGGACGCTCTTCATCGTGCCGCCGCGAGCGCTTCGGGCCGCACGGACGGCAGCGGCGCTGCCGCAGCGTCGTTCGCCACGCTGCCGGTCAGCGCCCGGCCTTCCTTGGTGAAGCACAGCAGCACGTTGTCGGTCGGGTCGTTGTCCTGCAGGATGCGGGCGCCGGAGTCCTTGAAGCCCGCCTGCGCCAGCCGCTCGACCCAGGTCGCCACCGGCTCGAAGAAACGAAGCTCGGCCCGGTTGGTCTCCCAGGTCTCGCCGAGTCCCGCATTGAAGACGGTGTGCGCCAGCGACACCAGCACCCGCAGCGCCTCCGAGCGCACATCGTGGTCGCGGACGATGAAGACGCCGCCGGGGCGCAGCACGCGGTTGACCGACGCCAGGAAGCCCAGCAGCCGCTCCACCGTCATGTGGTGGAGCCCGACGTAGCAGGCGACCAGGTCGAGCGATGCGTCGGCGATCGGGTCGGCCGGCAGCGGCGCGTAGTCGGCGAGCGGCAGGTGCCGGCCCTCGAGCTTGCGAAGCTGCCCGCGCTCCATGATGTCGACCGGCGAGAAGGTCGGCGCCTTCTCGTCGATGAAGTAGCAGGGGCCGCCGATGTCGAGCGCCGACGCGAGTCCGCGGAAGTAGCGTCCCTTGGAGCCGATCTCGGCATAGCCCGAGAAGCGTTTGCGCTCGCCCAGCAGTTGCAGCGTCTGCCGGGTCATCTCGGCCTTCTGCTTGACCAGCGACGGCAGCGCATGCGTCAGGTCGGCCAGCATCGGCTTGATGCCCTTCAGCTCGCTCTGCAGATAGCGGTAGACGCTTTCTTCGTCCTTGTGCAGCTTGCAGGCATCGCGGATCAGCTGGTGGAAGCGGTCTTCCGGCAAGGTGCGGAACACGCTCTGGAGAAAGCGATAGAAGGCATCGGACAGCCGCACATCGCCGAAGACCTGGTGGAACTCCGAACTCGGCGCATCGGTGGCGGCGGGCACCGGCTGCCCCGGCTTGTGGTACTTGTTCCAGAGCACGTTGGTGAAGCGGAAGTCGGGGTCGAGCCGTTCTTTCAGGGCCAGGTACTCCCTGGCGCGCGGATAGGCGCGATGGAACTGCGCCTCGGTGCCGTGCGGCTGGTACGGCAGGTAATAGGTGCCGCCGACCGACAGCACCGCATCGATCAGTTCGCGGGTCCAGACGCCGACCCGGCTCCTGGCGTTCTCCCGGGTCCGCTGCTTGTGGTACAGCACGAAGGCGAAGGTCTCCCGCGGCGCCCAGCTCAGCAAGGTGTGGGGGTCGGGCATGGCGTGGCGGATCGACACGTTCAACGCGTTCACGCGATGGCGCCGGAGGACCGCGGCCATCAGGGGCACGAAGGCCTCCAGCTGCTCCACCGGGACGAAGTATTCCTGCAGCACGTAGGTCCGGTCCTTGCGCGACGGCGGCTCGAGCTCCGCGACGTCGTAGCCGGCCTCGTAGTTTCGCCAGTGCACCTTCTTGCGCAGGTACAGCAGCGGGTCGACGAGCTTCTCGCGCCGCTCCTTGCCGAAGGGCGTCTCGGACACGGCCCACAGGAAGTACTGATGCAGCGGGTAGCGGCTCGCGAGCGGCTGCAGCCGCGCCGAGGTGGTGGCCGGGCGATCGGTCTCGACCCAGGTGACCGAGCGCACGCTCGCGTAGTGCGGCGCGTAGAGGTCGGCGTTGTGGAAGACCGCCTTCGGGTTGTTGCGGACCTCGTTCTTGAAGTGGGTCCAGTACTGCGACAGCGGCATCACCTTGTCGACCCGCAGCACGCGCTTGTTCTCGGCCAGGTCGAGCTCGATCTCGACCACCACGCCGAGTCCGCCGTAGCCGCCGACGACGCCGTAGAACAGCTCGGGGTTGTGCGTCCGGCTGGCGCGCTCGAGCCGGCCGTCGTGCAGCGCCACCTCGATGCTGCGGATCGACAGCACCAAGGGGCCGAGCCCCACGTAGCGGCCGTGGCAGTTCACGCTCAAGGCCCCGCCGACCGTGAAGTTGGCGTAGGTCTGCATGATCTTCACCGCCAGGCCGTGCGGGTCGACGAAGCGCTGGATGTCGCACCAGCGAACGCCGGGCTGGACCCGGATCGTCTTCTCGTCGGGCGAGAACGCGAGGATGCGATTCATCGAGCGCATGTCGAAATGCAGGCTGCCCGGACTGGCCGTCTGCCCGCCCATGCTGAAGCGCCCGCCCCCGATCGAGACCGGCCCGGAGGTGCGGCGCAATGCTTCGACGACGTCCCCGGTGCAGGCCGGCGCGACGATGGCCATCACCCGCACCGGGTTCAGTTGCGTGACGTCGTTGACGATGTGGTGGTTGGTCATGGCAGGGCGGGGTCGGTGGCGGGGTTCGTCACCCGCAGATAGTCGCTGCGGACGCCCGCCGGCGCGCCGTAGCGTTCGGCGTTCGCCGCCGGGCCGCGGAATCCGCATTCGATCAGCAGCGCGATCGCGCCGGCCACCGGCACGGCCGCCAGCAGCAGCCAGGCGGCCGACCGCCCCCGGTCGTGAAGCCGGCGGCCCCAGACCGAGACCAGGTGCCCCACGAGGGCCAGCACGGGGATCAGGTCGAAGGGTGCGCCCAGCCGCTGCTGCACCGCCGTGCACAGCCAGAGCGCCACCGGAACCACCACGCCCATGCGCAGCCAGAAGCCGGTGCGGCTCAGTCGACCCTGCAGGGAAAATTCTTGAATCCAGGACATCTTCGAGTGCTTGTTGTCTGCCCGTGCCGGCGCGATGCCGAGCCCCGCTATGCTAATCGCGATGTATCGAGATGTGTACCCAGCTGAACGGCCAGTTCAGCCGGGCGCTTCGGCCGCATCGGCGGCAACGCCTAGCGCCCGGCTCGCCACCCAAGGAAGCCGGCCAAGCGCCGCAGCACCCGCGAGCGGGGCAGATCGCGCGCCAGCGGCGGCAGCGACAGCGCCAGCAGCAGCGCCGCCAGCGGCAGCGTGCAGATGAAGCCCACGTACTTGAAACCCAGCGCGCCGACGACGCCGCCGAGCACGAACATGCCCACCAGGCCGCTGGTCATGCGGATGCGCCGCGGATCGTGGCGCACCGGTGCCGCCGTGGCGTGGTCGGCGCGGTTCCAGTAGAAGAGCTTGCCGAGCTCCATGCCCAGGTCGGTGATGTTGCCGGTCATGTGGGTGGTGCGGATGCTGCCGCCCGAGGTCTTCGATGCCACCGCGTTCTGCAGCCCCATGATGAACGACAGGAGCAGCACCGTCAGCGGCACCGCGAAGGGCGTGTTCCAGGTCAACGTGATCGCGCCCATCAGCCCGAAGGGAAGCATCAACATCGCCTCCAGCAGCAGGGGCAGCGCGTAGACGCCATGCAGGCGATTCTGGCGGCCCCAGTTGACCAGCATCGCGCAGACCGCCGCGCCGCTCAGGAAGGCCAGCACCGCACCCAGCGCGTTGAGCAGCAGCTTCGCGTTGCCCAGCACCAGGCCATCCGCGAGCTGGGAGGCGAAGCCGGTCATGTGCGAGGTGTACATGTGCAGCACCAGGAAGCCGCCCGCGTTGACGGCACCCGCGTTGAAGGCCAGCAGCAGCCCCAGGGCCCTGTTGGTCGAGGGCGCGCGATGGCGGTTGGTGAGGAAGCGCAGGCGTCGCATGGCTGTCTCGATGGTTCGACGGCGCTATCTTGGCATGCCGCGGCCGCCCTAATGGCGAAGCAGCGCGTGCACCACCCCACGCAGCCAGACGACCGCCTGGTCCTTGTGAAAGCGACGGTGCCAGAACTGGTGAACCTCGATCGGAGGCGTCTTCCATGGCGCGTCCACGATCCTCACGCTCGCGTGCCGGGCGATCACCTCGGCGATTTCGCGCGGCACGGTGGCCACGAGTTCGCTGCCCGGCACGATCGCCACCAGGCTCATGAAATGCGAGACGTCGATGAACACGTCGCGCCGGATGTTCTTCTCCTTGAGCCAGCGCTCGAGCAAGTGCTCCCGCCCGTCCGGGCTGACGACGGCATGGCGCGCCTGCTGGAACTGCTTCATCGTGATCTTGTCCGCAATGCCCGGATGGCCGCTGCTCACGATGCAGACATACGAGGTCTTGAACAGCCGCTTCTATGAGGACTTGTTTGTCAAGCGGTGTCGGTCAACATATCGATGGATGGTATTTCATGCTGACCTCAGCATCGTGTTGAGTCTACAAACAGGGCTTGGCTCGGG